>SVOV01000010.1 GCA_015066205.1 Oscillospiraceae bacterium | reverse complement strand
AGTAGCTCAGTCGGCAGAGCACCTGCCTTTTAAGCAGGGTGTCCGGAGTTCGAATCTCCGCTGGATCACCAAGAAAAAGCACTTCTCACGAAGTGCTTTTTTCTTTTTAAATCAATATTTTTAAGATTATTGTCCCAATGATTCCGACAGAAAAAGTATTATTTGCTGACAGCATTATTTCTTCAAGAATAATTATGAGCGTATTATAATCTGATATGCTTTCATTAAACACAGATGTCAAAAGCAAAGCAATAAATATATGTAAGACAAAAATAACATACGAAATCATAAAAAGATTTTTATAACTGTTTTCTATATTTTTGATATTGTATTTCATTTAACCACCAAAACTATTATAAGTTTTCAATAATGCATTTTCAACCTGTAAATCTATGCAACAGAGGTATATTTTATGAACAGATTAGGCGTGTCGTCTGCGTGCTATTATCCCGAAACTACTGAAGAATCCTTTCTTAAGTGCTGTAAAGAAGGGTTCGGAAATATCGAACTTTTTTTCAATTCACCGTCAGAATTATCTGAAAAGTTCATAAAAGATATAATTATGATGAAAAATGAATACGGAGTGACAATTCCGTCTGTTCATCCGTTTATGTCCTTCGCTGAATCCTTTTATCTCTTCAGCTCATATGAGCGCCGCTTTTATGATATTCTCGATCTTTATAAAAGATTTTTCGAGGTTATGAACAAGCTTGAATCAGATATTTTTATAATCCACGGAGCAAAAATTCCCGGTTCTATAGATAATGAATTATATTTTGAGCGATTCGGTAAGCTTTCTGAAATCGGAAAACAGTTCGGTGTTCGCGTATGTCAGGAAAATGTTGTGCATTACCGTTCCGAAAGCGTAAGCTTTCTTACTGAAATGAAAAAATACTTAAAAGACGATTTTCATCTTGTTCTTGATATTAAACAGGCAAGAAGAGCCGAACGCTCCCCTTACAGCTTTATTGATAAGCTTTCTGACAGTATTGTTCATATTCATATCAGTGACTACAATAATGAAAACAGCTGTATACCGCCCTGCGAAGGTCTTTTTAATTTTACTGAATTTTTTGAAAGGCTCAAAGAAAAAGACTACAGAGGTAAGTTCATTATTGAACTGTATAATTATTCCTATAAGCAGGAATCTCAGATAACTGAATCATATAAAAAAATTGAAAAATTACTCATTGATTATTAATAACTATTATGTTAGAATACAACTATAAATTAGAGATTGGTCGGTTTTTATTATGAAATGTCCTTATTGTCTTTATCCCGAAAGCAAAGTTATCGATTCAAGACCTGCTGATGACGGTCAGAGAATCAGAAGAAGAAGAGAATGTATTAAATGCACAAAAAGATTTACTACATATGAAGCTATCGAAGGTCAGCCCGTAATAATCATCAAAAGAGATAAATCGCGACAGGTATTTGACAGAACCAAGCTTTTAAGCGGTATGCTTCGCGCCTGCGAAAAAAGACCCGTTTCACTTGAAACTCTCGAAAATGCCATTGATGAAATTGAAAGCCAGCTTCAGAATTCTCTTGAAAAGGAATTTTCATCCGTTATGATAGGAGAAATGGCACTTGAAAAGCTTAAAGGTATTGATGAGATAGCATATGTAAGATTTGCTTCGGTTTACCGTGACTTTAAGGATATCCAGTCTTTTATGAATGAACTCAACCTGCTTCTTAATGACAAATAAACTAAAAAAAGAGAGCCTCGGGGCTCTCTTTTTTTAGTTTTTATCATAAATGGCTTTAAGTCCGTATAAAATCAGGTTAGGCTCATAAATCACATCACGCTTGCAATAATTTGAAATATTTTTAGAAAGACCGCCTGTTACAATAATATTATTTACCTTTTTTCCGAGAGCTTCTTCAATTCGGTCACACATTCCGTCGAGCATTGATGCCGTGCCGTGAATAATACCAGCCTGCATACTGCTCACGGTGTTGGTTCCGTAAACAGGACAGTTTTCAAGATCGATATTGATTTTAGGTAAAAGCGAAGCAGAACCTGACAAAGCCCTTAAAGAAATGCCTACACCCGCTGTAATGATACACCCCGTGAAAGCACCGTTTGAATCAATAATGCTGATTTTAGTTGCAGTACCAAGGTCCATAATAAGACAGGGATACTGAAACTTTTCCAATGCACCTACAGCACAGGCAACGAAGTCAGCACCGAGCTGAGCAGGATTATCAATAAGAATCTTAAGTCCGTTTTTTACGCCGGGTCCTACGAGAAGAGAATCAACACCTGTAAGAAACTTAACTGCATTTTTAATAAGATTAGTAACATCAGGTACAACAGAGCTTATTATTGCGCCTTCAATTTTATCAAGACCGATACCTTTGAGCTCACAGATGCCCTTTATTTCAAGTGCATATTGTTCAGATGTTCTCGATGAGTCAGTTGAGAGCCTCGCCTGAAACACAATATTTTCACTATCAAAAATACCGAACAGAATATTCGTGTTTCCGATATCAACCGTAAGAAGCATTTTTGACTCCCCTTTCATTCATATAAGTGTATCTTCAAGGAATTTTATAAAGAATCCGCCGACAACTGATCTGTGTCTGAAGCCGACGACCTCAGAGGTAACAGTGTCATACCAGTCTGTGAGAGGAACTCTTGACGGAGATGAATTATAACAACTCCATAAAGGCTTTATGAATTCGATAAATTCTTCTTTAGTAGGAGAAAGAACCGCAACCCACATAAGCCAGTCGGCTTTTGTATAAGTTTTTCTGTTGTCAAGAGGAAGACCGTAAGCATTTATATGCTTCTTATATGAACAGAATTCAGAATAGTAAACACTCGGAGCAAAAAGTCCCGTTTGCCATATTTTATCCCAGATAATGTTATACTTCATACTGAATGTGTCTTCCTTGTCAAATGTAAGACGGAAGCTTCCGTCGTCATTAGCCGCAGTTTTAACCCAGTTGTCTGCCATATTCTTAGCTATCTTATAAAATTTATCTGCTTCCTTATTCTTTCTCTTCATTCTAAGAAGTATTGAATAACCTGCAATACCCATAATTGCTTTCAGTGAAAGATTGCAATTATGAGCAAGATGACCGGCAAAATCATCGGTGCAGAGCTGATTTTCAGGATCCATACCGTATTCGATAAGATACCTGACCCATTCAGCAAGAATATCCGAATACTTATCGAAAAATTTAGTATTACCGTCCTTGAGAGCGATGTTTGTCATCATTATAAGCATATTACCGCATTCCTCAACAGGCATCTGAAATTCAAGATATCTTCCGTCTTCGATATGATTAGTGCCGTAAACCTGTCCGAGAACAAGAGGATACTGACCAGCATCATGAGGTGCAAAATCAAATTTCCAATCATCAGTAGCCGCAAATTTATATATAGGACGAAGCATACCCTTAAGAAGCTCTGTATTGTAATGTATGAAGAACGGAGATGAAGGATATGTTACATCAACAGTAGCCGCACAGCCGTTACTGAAGCATTCCTTTGATATAAATACAATCTCACCGTCAGTATCAACAGCAATTTTATGAGCGGCAATAGTCTGCCTGTATGCGAGAGAAAGAATATCTGAATACTCTTCACCACCGTAAATCAGAGCATCATATTCGATTTCACGGGATCTTTTCATACATAGCTCAAACATTTCATCAGCTTCATCAAATGACTCACACAGGACATCAAGAATATTACTGTTAACTTTTTTCCAATAGGATTCAATAAAATCGCCGAAATAATTTATAGAATATATATCATCGTAAGCAAACAGCACATAAGACGGTACATTTTCCGTAAGCTTAGTTTTTACCGTAAGTGAGCAGAATTCATCGATATTTACATCCATATCGGTCGCATCCGAATCAGAGGCAGCATAAAAATATCCCCAATCGATTCTGAGATCATCACCCGAACGGGAAAGTATATCCTGTTCAACACATCCCATCTTTCCGATCTTAAGCTTTCCGTTTTCAAAAATCTCGGCTGTTACTTTTTTGTCGCCTTTTTTATCAACACAAAGCTCCTCTGAAATCTCAAATCTGACAAACATTTCATGATTTTCGGAATCAAAGGGTGTACATTTTGCCTGCACATATGAAACAGGTCTTGATAACCTGTACAAATCATCGGCAAACAAAGGCGTAAAGAAATTTACTGAAAGAAGAAACAACTCATTCTTAAAAAGATATCTTGTACACAAAGCATTTACATCAACAAATATCTGTTCAACATTTTCACAATTGCCATTTCCCATAAAACGGTATTCTTTTCCGTCGAAAATGACTGAACCTTTTATTGTATTAGGTGAGCCCGTCCAATGCTCGGTATCTTTATCGTAAAGCTTGTCAGCAGCAGACCATACGGAAAAATACGGATCAACTGTTATAAGCGGGACTGAAGGCGGTCTTAGTTTCATAATATTGCTCCTTTGTAACTATTTAATTGAATTTTACATTAAAAAAACTGTTTTTACAATAGAAATATAAAAATATCTTTTCATACCAACGATTTTGTGATATGCTGATAAAAAAAGCAGAGAGGTGAACTGAATGAATGATTCCTGGAAATTTGAAAACATTTTCCCCGTTTCTGTTGTCAGCAAATACGGAAAAATAGAAAATGAAGAATCATTACTTAATAAAAAGATTCTACAGATCACAACAAACGAAACCGATTTTGTGACAATTACAAACAATAATTCACGCAGAAATTCTTACATATTGCTTGATTTCGGAAGAGAGATCCACGGCAGAGTAAGAATACTGACATGCACCGGTAATGCCGCTTGTCCACCTGAAATGCGCATAACATACGGTGAGTCGGTATCTGAAGCCTTGAGTAACATTGGTCACCAAGGTGCGACAAACGATCATTCTGTAAGAGATACCATTTTCCGCTTTCCCGATTTCAGCGATATGAGTCTGAATGAATCAGGATTCCGGTTTGTTAAACTCGAATTGTTATCAAAGAATACTTCAATCAATATCAAAGCTATTATAGCTGAATCAAAAATGAGAGATATTGAATATCTCGGCTCATTTGAATCAAGCAGCGAAGAGCTAAACAGGATATATAATACCGCAGCCTACACCTGTCATATGTGTATGCAGCAGTTTATATGGGACGGAATAAAACGCGACCGGCTTGTGTGGGTCGGCGATATGCATCCTGAAATGCTTGCCGTAAAAACTGTTTTCGGCAACAATAAGATAATTGATGAAAGTCTTAATTTTATGAGAGAAACCACTCCCCTGCCGAATTGGATGAACGGTATGCCTACATATTCTCTATGGTGGCTGATAATTCTGTGGGACTGGTACTTTTATACAGGAAACGAGAATTTTATCAACGAGAATAAAGATTATGCACTTAAGCTTATAAAAACTGTAACCGAACTTATAAATGACGACGGCAGCGATAACTTACCGTCTTATTTCCTCGACTGGCCCTGCAACGGAAAAAAAGCGGGAATCAGCGGTTCAAGAGCTCTACTTGCCTGGTGTCTTGAAAAATCAGCTGAGCTTTGCAATTATTTCAACGATACCCAATTATCTGAAATCTGCATGTCAAAGAAAAAGATTCTGATTTCAACCCCGGCTAAAAACTACGGTGCAAAGCAAGTAGAAGCATTTTTTTCAATTTCAGGTTGGAAAAATGAAAAAGAAGCCGGTGAATTTATTCTGAACAACGGAAGCAAAGGCTTTTCAACATTTATGAGCTATTACCTTCTTAAAAGTGCATCAAAATACGATATGTCAAAAACACTCGAAGCACTCGAAGAATATTACGGTACAATGCTTAAAATGGGCGCAACCTCATTCTGGGAGGATTTCGACATTGAATGGGCAGAGAATGCTTTCGGAATAGACAAGCTCCCTGTTGACGGAAAAAAAGATATTCACGGTGATTTCGGAGCATTCTGCTATAAAGGATTAAGGCACAGTCTTTGCCACGGCTGGTCATCGGGACCTGTAGCATTTTTAGCAGAGGATGTACTCGGAATCAAGCCGATGGCTGCGGGATGTAAGAAAATCAGAATTTCGCCTGATCTGGGAAATCTTGAATTTGCAAAAGGAACTTATCCCACTCCCTACGGTGTAATAAAAGTATCCGTCTTAAAAAATAATAACGGAAACTTTTACATAACATATGAAGCGCCAAAAGAAATTGAAATAATTTTATAAGGAATGATCAATATGGATTTTTATAATTTGGCTGAAATGCGTCAATCGTGCAGAAAATATAACCCTGAAAAGCAGGTTGAAAAAGAAAAATTGGATCTTATTATTGATTCTTCATTGCTCGCACCATCTGCCTGTAATGCTCAGCCATATAAGATCACTGTCTGTAAAAGTGAAACAGCCAAAAGAGTAGCGCAAGAGGTTCAGGGAATGGGGATGAACAAGTTTGCAGCAGATGCGCCTGTTATAATAGTCATATCCGAAGGCAGCTATAATTCAACAGCTGCTCTCGGTTCAAAGGTAAAAGGTAACGATTACCGATCAATAGACATAGGCATTTTAGCAGCACATATTACTCTTGCAGCTGCAAGTCTGGGACTTGACACCTGTATTCTCGGTTGGCTTGATGATATGAAGATAAGAAAAATATGCTCACTTGACTCTCCTGTAAGATTAGTTATTACTCTCGGATATGCCGAAGAAAACTATCCGCACAGAGTAAAGAAAAGAAAGCCTAAATCAGAAACAGTTAAGTTTATATAAGAGAAAACCGTATCAGCGTAAAATCACACTGATACGGTTTTTTTCAGAATGCTAGTGTTCCCTTTTTTATCTGTTTGATTTTAGAAAGATATGTAGGCTTTTGACCGTGAGCAAAAATTATATGTTCACACAGCATAATTCCGAGAGTGCCGCACAAAACAGAAAGCTTTTCCGTAAGTATCTTATCTTCAACCGACGGAGTTGAAAAGCCGCCGTCATGATTATGAGAAATTACTAATGCTTGAGCATCAAGAAGCAAAGCCTTCTTTAGTATAACATTAAAATCGGTTTTGACCATAAACTTTGAATCCTGAGTTGTTTCATAAGTACTTAAAATGTCACCTTTACCGTCAAGATAAACAACAACAAATTTCTCGGGACCCGGTGTGGAATAGAATTTTTTCAGATATTTATAAGCATCATCAGAATCTTTTATGCTCTTCATATCCTTAGTCTTTGATGCTTCATAATATGAAATAAACTCCGAAAAGAATTTAATTAAAGTTGCAGATTCATAACCAATTCCTTCAACACTGGTTAAAGCTTCAAAAGAAGCTTCAAAAACTCCTTGGAAGGATCCGAATTCATTAATTAACTTATGTGCGATTTCATTAGTATCAATTCTCGGAATTGAATAAAACAACATCATCTCAAGAACATTATGATCGTGAAATCCTTTTAATCCTGTTTCATTAAACTTTGTCTTTACACGATTACGATGATTCTTGTGTAAATCTGCATTACGCTTTTTTGTTAAATCTTTATTTAATTCAGCCATAAATATATCTCTCCGACTACATATCTAAAAAATAATAATAAATTCCATCAGCAATAGCTCTGCCGAGATAATCCTGATTTACAGGATCCGACAAGACACTGCCCTCAACAGTATTAGTAAGAAAACCGGTTTCAACAAGAACAGCGGGACAGTTATCAACTCTTGTTACATAGAATGGGTAATACTTGATCTTTCTGTCTGTTAATTCAAAATTAGAATCTGCAGGGCTATAAATCATATTGCAATACATTTCGACCATCTTACTGTGAATATTCGAGGCAAGAGGCTGGGAATAAGGGGTATAATAAAAAGTATGAGTGCCGCTTTCAGACAGATCAGCCGAACCGTCACAGTGTATGCTGACAAAAACATCAGGGTTCAGGTCTTCAATCATATCTGTTCGTTCCCCGAGAGTCATACTCGAATCAAGCACGCGAGTCATAATAACCTTAGCGCCGTAGGACTCAAGATAAGCCTTAGCCCGCTTTGCAATAGCCAAAGTAACATAAGCTTCACTGACACTGTTATCCTGTGTTGCAGTACCGACCATTGATATACCACCGTGTCCTGCATCAAGCATAACAGTTTTTCCGACTATGGACTTATCAGAAATTTTCTTAAAGGAAATCCTCAGATGATTATCATTTTCCTTAATAATATCAAAACCGTAAAATCTTCCGCTTTCACGAAGGTATAAACGAAGAACTGCTCTCTCCGATGGAGTATCAGAAATGATCTCGTAACTTGAAAACAGTACGCTGTCGTTCAAACTTATTTTATCAGAGGCATCAAGTGTAGATGCATAATAGAAATTCACATCAATATATGATGCATTGTATTCGACTATATTGAATGAAAAGCCTTCATATCCTTTTTTATAATCCAGATTGCCCTGAACAACTGTGACAGGTGACAGCCAGTCATAAGCAAAAATAAAGTCCTCACTGTTGATACCGCTGAAATCAGAATTTGCAAATCTGAAGCGGTTTTCCGGCAATGTAAAAGCATCATAAATCAGAACAGAATCTACACCGTAAACATTGATTCCGCTTTTCAGCTCATATCTTAAATAACCTTCTTTTGAAACATTGATCCTTTCGACATAATCAAGTGTTCCGTCGGGCAAAGAAGAATTATATGGATGATAGGTGTCATAATCCTCTGCAGTACTGATAATCTCGGTATTATCCTCTTTAAGATAACACATAAGACTTTTACCGAGTCCGTTATCTTCATAGGGGCTGATTATACCTTTTTCGGAAATTACATCTTTTTCTGAATTGTGATTATGTGTTAATGTTGTTGAAACACACCCTGCTTCAATAATTTCGGTTTCACCTTCAACAAAACACACGAGAGAAAGCTCATCCGAATAAACATCCTTTCCGTAGAAGGATATGTCGCACGAAAATGCTGAATATCCGTCAGGTATATCAACATTACTTAAACTGTCTGTCTTCACCATAGAAAAAGCCGAGCCGTTAATAACTGCATATAAAACAGAGTCTTCGGGACAAACCGCATATGGCGAAAATACAAGATCGGAGCCTACATAAACATCTTTTTCAGGATAATATGTATGAAAAACGGAGTTGTTATAAATAATATCATAAACATATGAAGCGGAGTTTGCAGTAAATTCAAAAGAATTTAATCCCGGCTTCATCATAAATGCTTTGGAAAAGCTATTTTTTTCTGATTTTATATATTCACCGTTGCAAAACACACTGGTATTTTCATTCGCCGTTTCGCCTGTAAACAATGCTTTATCCCCGCGAAACTCCAAGGAGCCGACAAAAAAAGCATCCTGTGCAGTACCGCTTACATCATTAAGAAAAATCGCAAGATCTCTTGCAAGAGCCTTCTTTGTTTTAAGAGATTTTACACCGTAAAAAGAATTGCCTTTAATATAATTACAATTATAGAGCGCTTTTAGCTGAGAATTAATTTCTGTGCTGAGACTCCAGTATGTATCATCTGAAAATATAAGATCAAGGCGGTGCTCACAATATAAAGGTACATTATAATACTCGGCGAAATAGTTCCACCATAAGGCAACACTTTCAAAGGGGAACTCCTCATTTGAGGTTGATGAACCGACATCAACATAACCGAAATCGACCAGTTTTTTTTCAAAGACCTCAGATACAAAGTTATCAGCAAATTTCTTTTCAAAATCAGAGTGAATCTCAATTCCGAAATATCTGTCATAATAATTTTTTCGGATAAAAGAACTGACACTCTCAGCAAAAGTAACATATTCATTTTTACCGTAAAAACCGTCGACAGAAAGTAAAACACCATTAAAATCATAGTTTTCAAGATAAAAAGCGATAAGCTCAGCATCAATTCCGTCTGATGTTATAAATCCGTCGTCAACAACAAGAATCGCAGAACACCCGATATGCTTGACATAATATAAAAGGTATCCGAGCACATCGAAAGCCGACCCGTCAGATTCCTTTAACGATGAATATTTTTTTATATGATCGGGCTCGATAAATATTGTATCAGGAATAAAATTTCTGTAGAGATCGCAATCTGAATAAATTGCATATTTAACCGCATCGATACCGTCTTCGGCAGAAGCTGAAATATCATTTTCAATGTCGATCCACAATGATTTAATATTTTCCGGCGTTAAATTCTTTTTAAGTCCTGAAAGATACTCTGCTTCAAGCTCTTCAATTATCTCTGAATTGCTCTTTATATCAACGGGAACATCTGCAGAAACTCCGATAAGTTCTTTCAGATCAAAATCGGGAAGAATATTAAGTTCACCAAATCCGAAAGCAACAACAATCAGAGAAACTGTAACAAAAACAATAGGAATAATAATGAATTTAGCCTTCTTCATTAAAGTTTTCTCTCTTTCCCCTAATCAGTCTTCATTTTCTGATTTCTTTTTCATATCGACTATGTTTGTTCTTACATCAATTCTATCATAGTATTCTTTAAAACGAATTGAAAAATTAAGTAGCTTTTCACAGGCACTGCAAAAAAACAATGCAGAAAAGGACTGATTAACAACCTTCCAGTCGCTCATTCTCTTCATAGGCTTCTTACATACGGGGCAATCACACCGCATTTTAGATTTATCGACCTTCGGACTGTTAATATTTGTAATTACACTTGACTTAAAAAGCAGCTTCTGATAAAAAGCAGCATCGCAAATTACAGCAGTATTAAGAATAAGCTCTCTGTTAAAGCATTTTTTAAGACATCTGAGTCCGAGAAGAGAATCCTCAAGCGCTCTGTGAAAGCTGCACTGAGAAACATCTATTCCCATCTGAACGGCAGCATTAACAAGACCGATCTGTTGATTTCCCGCTCCGACGATAAATCCCTGACAGTATTTCTGAAGATCTACATACTGAGTCAGAAACGGTATCGTAGCGGAACCGCAGAACATTGAAAAATTATCTACAAGAACCCTTATGTCGGAATTGCCCCAGGACATAAAAATGCAGTTTCGCTTTCCTATCCATTTTATAAAATCAGAAATGGCGCGCTGAAAAGAAACACCGGAACTCATATCTTCATTTGAAATATGTGTAAGATTCTTGACTCTGCCGCTGAGCTTTTTGATAAGCTGTGAGCGGATGATAACAGAAAAAGTATCAATTACCTCAAGCTCTTCATCAACCATTACAGCACCGATCTCAAGAACTTCATTTACAAAGCTCTTTTTTATCTTACTGTATGAATTATTCCACTCAAGGTCCATTATAACATAATACATATTTTTCACCTGAAAATCATTTATTTTTTAATTATAATATAATAGCTTAATTTTTTCAATATTTTAATTAAATTTAAAATAATATTGATGAAAATGAAATTTTATAGTATAATTGCAAAAAAAACAAGATAAGGAAACTTTTATGTATATCAGAGAATCAACGCCAAATGATATTGAGCGAATTATGCAGATATATTCAGAGGGACGGGCTTATATGAGAAAGAACGGAAATATGCTGCAATGGAATGACGGTTACCCGTCTGAAGAACTTATCAGGCAGGATATTGAAAACCGTGTTTCTTTCGTAGTATGCGACGATAATGATGAAATAATCTGCGTATTCGCCTTCATCAAGGGACCGGATATAACCTACGCTGAGATATATCACGGCAACTGGCCGAATGATAATGATTATTATGTCATTCACAGAATTGCAGTCAGCACTCACAGAAAAGGTGTTGCAGGTTTTGTATATGATTATTGCCTGAGTAAAGCAAATACTGTCAGAATCGACACGCACCGGGACAATATCCCTATGCAGAATTCATTGAATAAATACGGATTTACATATTGCGGTATCATTCATCTGCTCAACGGAGATGAAAGACTTGCATATCAGAAAGAGAGGACAAACATATGAAAATTCCGCAGATTCTTTTAGACTACGCCGACAAGCTTGAAGAGAGAACTAAAGCAAACTATCCGGACTTGGCTCCTCTTGCAAAACAATGCTATCTTAATACCATCGAAACCACCGTAAAAAAATGTGATAACGGAGATTATTTTGTAATCACCGGAGATATACCCGCTTTATGGCTCAGAGACAGTTCTGCACAGCTTCG
The DNA here is from genome assembly GCA_015066205.1 of Oscillospiraceae bacterium. GTDB lineage: Bacteria > Bacillota > Clostridia > Oscillospirales > Acutalibacteraceae > RUG806. Next base: position 53,766 of record SVOV01000010.1, on the reverse strand, counting down.
TCCTTATGCAAAGCACTGCAAAAACAGTGAGGAATTATGTGACATTTTCCGCGGAGTTATAAGAAGACATGCCTTTTATGTAAATCTTGATCCTTATTCAAACGCTTTTAATGAAGTTATGCATGATGAATCGCATCAGGATGACACGGATTTTTCATCACCGTATATATGGGAGAGAAAATATGAGGTCGATTCCTTGTGTGCGTCGATCTTTCTTCTTTCAGATTATTTTGAAGCATCAGGAGATTTATCGGTTTTTACCGATGATGTTCATAAAATGCTCATAACAATTACAGATACTTTTATAAAAGAACAGGATCACGAAAAAAATTCGTCTTATTATTTCAGAAGAACGGATTGCCCCGAAACTGATACAATGCCCTGTAACGGTAAAGGTAATCCTGTTGCTGTTACAGGAATGACATGGTCAGGCTTCAGACCGTCAGATGACAGGTGCAAATACAATTATCTTATTCCAGCAAATATGATGTGTGTTGTCGCTATGAATAAGGCGTCTCACATTCTTGAAGAGGTTTTTAATGACTCCGTAAATGCCGAAAAATGCAGCATTCTTGCATCAGAGGTCAATAAAGGCATAAACGACTACGGTACATATAATCATCCTGTATTCGGAAAGATCTATGCTTACGAAACAGACGGACTCGGAAATTTCCTTTTAATGGATGATGCAAATTCTCCGAGCCTTCTCTCTGCTCCATATCTCGGATATTGCAATGTAAATGACGAAATATATCAAAACACAAGAAGATTCATTTTATCGGAAGAAAATCCTTACTATTTCAAAGGCACAGCAGCCAAGGGTATCGGCAGTCCTCACACAGGAAAAGATAAAATATGGCATATTTCGCTTACAATGCAAATACTTACATCAACCGACAAAGATGAAATAGCAGCTTGCCTGAAAATGCTCTCTGAAACTCATGCCGAAACTAATTTTATGCACGAATCATTCAATAAGGATGATCCTTCTGATTTTACAAGAACCTGGTTTGCTTGGGCAAATTCTCTTTTTGCACAGATGCTGTCAACACTTGATAATTAAAATTCAGCAGAATTTTTAATCATTCTCATTAAATTATTAAAATGATCTACACTCTTTTTTTATTGAACATAAAAACTCGCTGTGATATAATCTAAAAAAAGCCGAACGAGATTTTCGGCACATAATAGGGGTGTTAGATTTATGAAAAAGCTTTACGAAGGTAAAACAAAAAATGTTATGCTTGATGAAGAGACAGGCATAGTTCATCTTTTCTTCAAAGACAGTGCTACCGGTGAAAACGGCGTATTCGATCCCGGTTCAAACACTGTCGGCGGAAGTGTTGAAGGTAAAGGTAAGGTTGGCCTCGAGGTCTCAAAATACTTCTTCGAGCTTATGGAAGAAAACGGAATTCCCACACACTATCTCGGAGCAGATATTGAACAGGGACTTATGAAAGTCCGTAATCTTACAGTTCCAAGACTTGAATTCATTGTTCGTTATTTCACTGCAGGCAGTATGTGCCGCAGATTTTCACTTGAAGAAGGAATTCCCTTTGAGCCTCCTTACGCAGAAGTAACTCTTAAGGATGATGAACAGGGCGATCCCCTCATCAGCGAAAGAATCTGCCTTATGAAAGGTATTCTTAAGGAAGGCCAGTACAATGAAGCTCTTGATGTAGTTGTAAAGGTCGGTGAGGTTCTTAAAAAAGAGCTTGCAACCATGAGCCTTACTCTTATCGATTTTAAGATAGAGGTCGGATATGACGAAACAGGAAAGATTTTTGTCGCAGACGAGATAACTCCTGACATCTGGAGAGTAAAGGACACTGACGGTACAATTCCCAATCAGATCGATTGCGCGAAGCTCATTCTTGAAAAGATCAAATAATTTTCAGGGGACAGCTGACAAAGCTGTCCCCTTTATCTTGACTTATGTTAAAATTAATATTAAAATATCTGATTAAATAAGGAGGTAATTATATGATGGATAAATTTGCAAGATTCAGATTCCAGCCTTGTCTTCCCTTGGGAAAAGACGGAAGAAGAGTTACAGCATCAAAAGAACATATTTCACTTTCAAGAGAAGCCGCAGGCGAAGGAATAGTTCTGCTGAAAAACTTAAACAACGCTCTCCCCCTCTCACTTAATGAAAAGGTTGCATTATTCGGCAAAGCAACAATTGAATATATAAAGGGCGGCGGCGGAAGCGGTGATGTACACTGTCCCTATATCAGAAATATATATGAAGGCTTTATTGAAAAGGAAGATGAAAATAAGGTTGAAGTTTATAGGCCTTTAGCTGAATTTTATAAGGCATATGTAAAAAAGGAAAGCATTAATGTACTTACTCAGGAACAGATAAACGCCCGTTGGGATATAGTCAATAATATGCCCTTCTGTCAGGAAAGGGATGATATGACCTATGACACCTTTGCAGCAATGCATGTAAGAGAGCCGGATGTACCGAATGAAATGATAGCGTCTGCTGCAGAATTTGCAGATACTGCAATTTTCACTGTCAGCAGATTTTCTGCTGAAGGTGTAGACAGAAGACCCATTCCCGGTGATTACTATTTATCCGAACTCGAAAAAAGCATAATTGACCGCCTTTGCGATAAATTCAATAAGGTTATAATTCTCATTAATTCGGGCGCAGTGATCGATTGCGAGTATTTTGCTGAAAATGACAGGATTTCTGCAGTTGTTTTTGTATGGCAAGGAGGCATCGAAGGCGGTTCTGCAATAGCTGATGTTCTTACAGGTGATGTAACGCCCTCCGGTAAGCTTGCAGATACAATAATTAAATCGTATGATTATAGTCCTACAAAGGATGATTTCTGGAAATGTTTTGAATATGTAGATTATTCAGATGACATATATGTCGGCTACAGATATTATGAAACCATTCCGGGTGCAAAGGAATATGTCCGTTATCCGTTCGGCTTCGGTCTTTCTTATACATCATTCGAATTCAGCGATATTCTCGCTTTTTCACACGGCGGTAAGATCCATTGCGTTGTTAATGTTAAAAATATCGGTAAAGTCAAAGGAAAAGAGGTTGTTCAGGTATATTTCAGTGCCCCTGAGGGACTTCTCGGAAAACCCTCAAAATGCCTGATTGCATTCAAAAAAACAAAGCTTCTGAACCCCGGTGAATCTCAGACCGTGCATCTTTCCTTTGATATCAATTCAATGGCAAGCTTTGATGATCTCGGAAAGATTTCAAAATCCTGCTATATTCTCGAAAAAGGATCTTATTCATTCTATTTGGGAAACAGTGTAAGAAGCTGTGAAAAAGCAGAATTTACTTATGAAATCAATGAAAATATCATATGTGAAAAGCTTACATCTTACTGCTGTCCCAGAAAACTCAGCAAAAGAATGATTTCTGACGGAACTTATGAGAACATACCCTCTTGCGATAGAGAATACTTATATGCCGAGAATACTTTAACAGATACTAAAGAGCCTGAAGAACCAAAGAAGTTCGACGAAGTATTAAACGGGCTTGATATCAACTCTTTTATCCGTCAGCTGACACTTGATGAACTTGCTTTTCTTGTCGGCGGACAGCCTCCGACGGGCGTTGCCAATACAGGATGCTTCGGCGGTCTTAATCGACTTTCAATTCCTGCAATCCCCACTGCAGACGGACCTGCAGGTCTTCGCCTTGAACCCGAAACAGGCATTCCTACAACAGCCTGGCCTTGCGCTACTCTTCTTGCCTGTACATGGAATACCGAGCTTATAGAAAAAGTCGGTGCAGGCGGCGGAGCAGAGCTTCGCGAAAACAATATCGGAGTATGGCTCTCCCCTGCTGTTAATATTCACCGTGATCCTCTTTGCGGCAGAAACTTTGAATACTATTCTGAAGACCCTGTCCTTGCAGGAAAATGCGGTGCTGCAACGGTAAGAGGCGTACAATCACAGAAGGCTGCTGTTTCTGTCAAGCATTTCGCCTGTAACAACAAAGAAGCTAACAGATTTGCAAGCGATTCCAGACTTTCAGAACGAGCATTAAGAGAAATTTATCTTAAGCCCTTTGAAATTACAGTTAAAGAGGCTGACCCTTGGACTATTATGTCTTCATATAATCTCATTAACGGTCTTCACACAAGCGAAAGCTATGAGCTTCTGACTGGAATTTTAAGAAATGAATGGGGCTTTAACGGTATGGTCGTTACGGACTGGGGTGTTAAAAACAGACCTGTCATTGAGGTGAAAGCAGGAAATGATATGAAAATGCATTGCGGTTATCCTGATGAGCTCATAGAAGCTGTTAATAATAATGAGCTTACCAGAGCTGACCTTGAGCTTTGTGTAAAAAGAATTCTTGAAATGTTCTTTAAGCTTGTAAAGTGACAGAATTTGCGACAGTCTTTAACCGACTGTCGCTATTTAAATACTATTGCAATTAATAAATCATTCGGTTATAATCATTATACGATCAAAAAAGTGAGGTATTCTTATGGCAAAAATTACTGCATTTTTCACGGCTGTTATTACATGGTTCACAATGATTTTCTGCCCTGCAGCTCCTGTCGAGGGTATCTATAATGAGCCGGAAGTAACAGAAAAAGTAGCTTTCGATGAAGGAGAATTTTCAATGGGAAAATATGATATTGTAGTTTCGCCTGACGGAAGCGACAGCAATGACGGTTCTCTTTCAGCTCCAATTGCGACTATAAATAAAGCAAAAGAGCTTGTTAAGGAATCAGAAACTGATGAACTTATAACTGTATGGTTCAGAGAGGGCACATATTTCATAGAAAAAACTTTAGAATTCACTGAGAGGGATAAAAATAATGTACTTTACCGTTCTTATCCCGGCGAAAATGTATCTTTCACCGGATCAAAAGCAATTACAGAATGGAAAGAAACTCAGATAAACGGCATTAAAGCCTTCTCAGCAGATGTAACAGTTGATAATGACAGCGACTATTTCCGTTCCTTGTATAAGGACAATAAGAGACTGAGCCGATCAATTTACCCTAAGGAAGGCACTTTCAAAATAGCAGATCCTCTCACGGACGAAGCGATTGTTCCTGAATATGAACCAAACTTCTTCACTCATTCAGTTGCCTTCAAGGTTAATTCCTCCGATCTTCTTGATTTTTCAAATCCGTCTGATATTGATATCAAGATAATGCATTTCTGGTGTGACGATCTTCTTCCCGTTCACTCAATTGATAAAAACAGCGGAAGAGTTGAAACAAACAAGGCTTCAGCAATGACAGTAAGAGTTGATGATAATTATATTTTTGAAAATGTAAAAGAGGCTCTTTCACTTCCGGGAGAATGGTATCTTGACAGAACAGAGGATAAGCTTTATTACATTCCTGAAGACGGAGATACCACCGAAAACACAACACTTTACGCTGCCGTGACTGAACAGCTTATTACTTTTATAAATGCAAAAAATATCTCATTCCAAGGTATAAATTTTATAAATACAGACTGGGATCATATTGACGGAAAGCATACAGGTGTACCATTCCCCGAATCGCATCCTCTCTATAACAATATTGAATACGGCACAGATCATCCTCAGGCTGCATATGAGGTTCCTGCCGCAATTCTTGTTTCGGCATCAGACGGCATCAATTTTACAGACTGTCGTTTTGAAAATATCGGATATTCAGCAGTTAAATTTGAAAAAGCATCAAAGAACTGCAATATAGAAAGCTCCTTGTTTAACGATATCGGAGCAAATGCAATTTTCATTGACGGTGAATTTGTTGTTCCTGCCTCTACTGAAAATATCAATGTTAAGGACTGCCATATCGGCTATTACGGAAGAATATTCAATAATGCAATAGGTATTCTTCTCACCCACGCCATCAACTGTGAACTTTCAAACAATGAAATACATGACGGTTGGTATACAGGTGTATCCGTCGGTTGGAGCTGGGGCTATGCCGATAATTCAACAGATAACATCAAAATTGCAGATAACCTTATATATAATATCGGTAATGGCTGGCTTTCTGATATGGGCGGTATTTATACACTCGGAGTTCAGCCCAAAACTGTAATATCAGGTAATGTTATTTATAATGTCGGATGTGATGAAGGCGCATACGGCTACGGCGGATGGGGCATTTATCTCGATGAAGGCTCAAGCTATATGACAGTAGAAAACAACCTCGTATATGACTGCTCATCGCAGACCTTCCATCAGCATTACGGTAAGGAAAATATCATCCGAAACAATATCTTTGCTTTCGGCGGTGAGGGACAATTTATCATAACAAGAAACGAAGATCACAATTCTCTCACTCTTAAGAATAACATTCTCGTTGGCGATAATACAGTAATGTATAATCATTCCTATAAAAAAGATTGGTTTATTGATGACAGTAACCTCTACTGGGACTACAAAAACGGCGGCAATGTATTCTCCGGTGAATCAATGAAGCTTATTGAAAGATGCAACCTTGTTATTATGACAACAAGAGGCTATTACAATAACGCAGTATTTGAAGATCCCCTCTTTAAGGATGCGGCAAACAGAGATTTTACTCTCGCCGAAAACAGCCCCGCGCTCAAAACAGGCTTTGTTCCCTTCTCATATGATGCCGGTACAATAACAAAGTTCTGATATAAATATGAGAGTCGTACAAAAAGTACGGCTCTCATATTTTTATTATTAGAAATTAAAATAATACATAAGTCTATTTTGAATAAACACAACTATCGGGTATTAGCTCTATTTTAACATCCTTAACATCGTCATAATCAAACAAAGAAAACTGCCACTCACTGCAAGTATCAAGATAGTTAAAAGCTTTTTGTAAAATTTTATACCTGATATCATCATCAGTGTCAGAAGATATTTTTATGACAAATACACTTGAAAAGAAATCATCAGTTATGGTTTTTCTTACCAGATAGATCTTTTCGATATTTTCACAATATGACGATGTAATGTGGGAAAGTATATCATCTAACATTCCGTCAGGAAGCGACTCTGTTGAAAGCCTGTCTTTTTTATTAAGAACGGAAGCTTCGGAATGAGTTTTATTTTCCTCGGTTAAAGCAATTGCTCTTTCACGATATATTTCCAATTGATCCTCTTGTCCTGTAAGACAGCAAAAACTGCCGATTTCCGAAAGACCTTCATCAACATAGTTATGGTTGTTCTCAATAGCCTTATAAATATATTCAATACCAGCTTCATTAAAGGAATGAAGCAAAAAGCATCCTTTTACGAAGTACGCATAGCACGAGCCAACATCATCAAGCAGCTTGATAGCATTTTCGCATAATTCAAGAGCTTCGGAATTTCTTCCTAAACGGCGAAGCGCATCGCAGATATCTCTGTATTCCTCAGCAATTACAGTTCTTCCGTTCTGTTCCCATTTTTCAACTAATTCTTTTGATTCAATATAATAATATTTACGGTATTCTTCGTATGAATCTTTACTCTGTTCAGCAATTAACGAGCTTACATATATAATCGCTTTTTCACAATCTGCAATATATTCCGCCGAGCTTTCAATCTTCAATGTTATGATTTCATCGATTCCCAGGTTTTCAAGTCTCATTTTTAATGTAGGGTGTGATGCACTGCGAGAAAGGATTTCATTGTTGATAAGCCCGTTCCATTTCTCTGCATTAAGACTGACAGCTTCTTTAAACCTTTGAAGCTCTGTATTCAAAGAATCGGTATCGTATTCCGCTGTCTCAAAATTACAGGTTGTGTCATAAGTACCTTTTTCCCAATCATAAAGTTCATAATATTTTATTTTTATTAACGAAGAAGCGGCAGTTTTGCTGTCGCCGTAAATTGCCATATTTTTGTCTGCAGCAAATTCACGAGACAATGAAACAGAATATAAGTACAGATTGTACTGCAAATTATAATAAATATCAAGAAAAGAGAAAAGGTGCTTGGTAATATTTGAATAGAAATTTGAAATTTCATTGTTTTGGAAGTCAATAACATACCGATTGAATTTACTAATTCTTCTATGATTCAACTCGTCTTTTATATGGAAAAATTCGTGTAATAAAACACAATAGACCTCGTCTTCAGATAAAACATTTAATAACAGTGCACCAAGCTGAATTGAAATTGTATTATTAAATATAGCTGCACCTGCGTTAAAATCATCAAGTATAGCTATTTTAATTGCCCCGTCGCATCCCGTTACTGTTGCCGCTTTTTTTGCTAAATTATAAAGAGCAGGATAATCATTTTCATTAACATAAGTCTTATCATCCTCAAATATCCCGTCAGAGGGCTCAAGTCGAATTCTTAATGTGGCAGCAGTCAGAACCATATAACAAACTAACAACAGACCGCAGGTATATCTGCCATCACTGACAATACCGGAGAAAAAGGCCGAAACAAAGGCACAAACAGAAAGGAATATGCTGTAAATATCATTGATTATAATAAGTATTTTCAATATATACAGCTTTTTCTTTGATCTTTCTTTGCTGTCATCTCGGTGTGAAAACAAGAACTGCTGATTTTCGGCAAAAGATCTTTTGCCGAGTCGTTTTTTATAAATAAGCTTAATAATTACATTTAATATTAAAAATAAGATAGGCAAACATAAAGCAATAGCACAGATAATTCCAGAAATATTGCTTAAGTAATCATCATCTATGTACTTTTCAGTAAAAATACCCAAAATCAAAGTTACAGTCAGTGCTGCAAAGGATGATACATTAATTACAAGGTGGCGTTTATCAACAGTCTTATTGATATTATTAATTATATTATTACTCTTTGTATCAGAAAGCTTTTGTGCTTTGATAAGGCAAATTATAATAAAGGCAAGAGTTAAAACCTCAAGTATTATAAAAACTGAAAATATTGTTTTATCCTGTTCTGTAAAATCTGAAATTTCACGCCCACCTGTAAGAAATACTGTAAGAATAATCCACACAAACATAAATGCAACAGCAACAAAAGTCGGTACCGTGTATTTTCTGTTTTCCTTGCTCATTATGACCTCCGAATTTCATTATAAAATTAGCAGGAATTAATTATAAATTATATCAAATCATTTATCTATAACGAAAATATAATTTAATCATTAATCCATTCCTTAATTTTTTTAATACTTGATAAACTAAGACACCAAACAGAATAGTGTTTATTGTCATTGGTTTGAATCGTTACTTTGTACGATGCCCCGACTCTTCCGGTTACTTTTTTATAATTAACAGAATGGATATGCTTCTTATAGATTGCACAACTTCCTGCACAAATTAACCATTTTTTATTCAAGAATAATGTTGTTTCAAGATTAATTGAATCAGTATCACAAAACTCTACATTATATAAAACTTCCTGTTGAATGATCATTTTTTTAAAACGAATAATTGGCAGTAAACTGATCAAAACACAAACGAGAGCAATAGGCAAAGGTATAAAAGCAACAAATAAATCGTATGACAATACATCAAAAATCAGCGCTACAATAAAAATAGGAACAAAAATAAGAAAAGCACAAATTAAGGCAGTAAGAATATTTCTTTTAATAAATAATTTAATATACTTTTCAACCATAATATTACCTCCTAAAATATTATACATTTGCCCTTAACTAAAATCAAGGTACTCAAAAGTAAAAAAAACCAATATTGGAATCTTTACAGTAAAGATGTCAACATTGGTTAAATGATTTACCATAAAAAAAAGAGTATTCACAGGCTTGCTTCCTTATGAATACTCAATATGTATAGAGGCTACAAAAAAGATATTTTCGGCAGTTTTGCGTATGAATTCGAACTCTCACTTTATTTAGTGAAATCGTTCGCTTGCGCACACGGTGAAATAATTCACTTTGTGAATTGTGAAATTTGATGTTTACGCATCAACTGAAATTAAATCCACCACTCGCCCTCGAGGCGAATTTCACACGCCGCAGGCGTATTTCACATTGCGAAGCAATATTTCACCCACCCGTAAGGGTGGATTTAGTTGAAAAAGCGACTTGTTGAAACAAGTCGCTTTTTCTGCCTTAAACGTGATAAAAGGTCAAAAATCAAGGTAAAACCGAACAAAAGGTCAACTGTTACCATTGAAAATTAAAGAATTGTTACATCATTTGAGGTTACAAAATAGAAATTACAAAAATCTTTTTTTGCCTCGTCGCTTATTCTTACAGAAGTGCGACGTACCTTTCCGTTAAAGTCTAATTTCAATAGTTGAGTAATTGATTTAATCCTTTCAACCAGCGTTTCGTAGGTTTCAAAATCATCCAAGCTCGAACATTCCACGATGCCGGCTGAATGCTTTTTTGTATCGTTTTCATATTCAATTTTTGTGGGAAAATACAAACACAATCCGCATATGTTTTCGGGAAATTGCGTGACAGAAAAAGATGTTGAAAGTTGATCTTTCCATGGTAGGAAGCAAAATGTTTCAATAAATGGACAAGGTTCTTCGAAGTTTGGTACGCTTAGTTTGGTAGACGGCTGATAAATGCAATTTTTAAGGTGGGCGGTTATACCTGTGGAAAAATCCGCAAGCTCATAATCTGTCTTCCAAATCAATTTAACGCCTTTTTTTAATTTTTCGTATAGGGCATCATAAGTAAATAGAAAATTGTTCGGATTGCTTTCTGTGTAATTTTTTCGCACACCCGTGTTTATAACAACATGGTGAAATCCTTGTAAAATTTCCCGAAGTTCGTTGGGGGTAACGATGAAATGAAACTTTTTGTTGGATAGTTCATTGTATTGCATATGCTCACCGCCCTTCTTGATTTCTTTATACCACACCTTTAAATATAAATCAAGGCGAAGACTTGTGTATCTTAATGATGCATCGCCTTACGGCGATATGAAGCACTCGCTACGCTCGCATGAAGCATTCCGCAAGCGGAACATGAAGCGAAGCGCGCATCCTCATGTGACAAAGCCACGCTTCATAGCCGAAGGCTACTTCATTAGCGAAGTGTCTTCATGCGCCGCAGGCGCGCCTCATTCAAAAAACGCACCTTTGTCGGTAGACAAAAGTGTGTTTTTTTGTTGGTCCGAGTGTTCATTAGGGATTAAAAAATTAATCCTCTCTTTGTTCAGCAAGATATATTCCCCAATCTTCAAACATTTTTGGTATATCAAAAATATCTTTTCCGTCCGTTTCAACTTTTTCTGATTTGCCCGGATTGTTTTGAGTAAAAGTATCCCAAGCAGTTACAATCTTATCAACACGCTTTATTTTGTGCTTTTCTAAAAGTGTATTATATTTTTCGATATCTTGAGAATAAATAGTAACAACATTGTATTTGCCAATCATAATTTCATCGTGTGAAACATGACAACCAAAGCCGAAAGAAGATAAGCCATCATTAATGAGAAGTTCGCCGACTCTGTTTAAAATCGCAAAGGTTTCTTCCTGAGTGCAACCGTCAATATAATAGACATCTTTATGGAATTTTTCCACTACACCTGATTTTATTTCGGTTTCGTCATTTTTCATTGCAGGGGTTTCCAAAATAAAAAATAATGGTTCATTGTGAATCTTTATGAAATCAAACAATAGGATTTCAATTTTATCAGCACCTATATTTGCAACTATACAGTTGTCATTTATTTCATATTCTTCGTTAATTCTTTCAGGATACGGAACTGTACAACCTTTTCTGAATTTAAACAAGACATTTCACATCCTTTATAATAATGTAGTATCATTATATCACAATAGACTGCCTATTACAACATCTTTGAAAAAGCTAAACGAACACTTTATAATTGAAAGTAGGAATAAGTCTTAGCAAGCATTGAATTTGTGCATACAAATTCTATTTGTTAGGGACAGCCCTAAAACCCGTATAAAGACAAATAAAAGTCGCACTCCGAAAGGAATGCGACGATACATAAAAACTAATAAATTAAAAACAAAACTCTATTTTAAGCAAAAAAATTGAGTATTCACAAGAGAATCCCTTATGAATACTCAATATGTCTATGGGCTACAAAAAAGATATTTTTGCTGGTTTTGCATATGAATTCGAACCCTTGCATAAATCACGGCGAAAGCCGTGTATATCATCAAAACGAAGTTTTGCATATCATCAATTCCGCAGGAATTGTATATCATCATTGCGAAAGCAAAATACAGCCTACGGCTGATGATATACACCTTCGGTGATGAGATGCACGCTTGCGCGTGATGATATACCATTGCTTTCGCAATGGATAAAAAATCGACAGGTCGAAACCTGTCGATTTTTGGTGCGAGAGACGGGACTTGAACCCGTACGGGATTACCACACGCCCCTCAAACGTGCGCGTCTGCCGATTCCGCCACTCTCGCTTGTCCGTTCGGAACATTTGGAATTATAACACTTTGTTTTATGATTGTCAATACCTTTTTTTATATTTTTTAAATTTATTATTAAATAGTAAGGCAGCCGTTTTTTACGGCTGCCCTTTTGGTTTTCAGTACAGATCTTCTCTGAATTTATTGTTGTTTCGGAAATTCTCAATATGCTTTTGCTTGAATTCATCTGTATAATCATAGCTCCACAGATTAAAAACACCCTCAAAGCTTTCGTTGGTTTCATCGGGGTATATGAGAATTTTTGAATCCTTAAGAGGCAGTGTAAACATAACAGTGCCGTTTGATGCAATGTAAATATGCTCTGCGATCTCACAAGCAACTCGGTTTGCTTCTATTCTCGGGTATTCTTCATCAAACTTTATCTGAGTCACGGGAAAAAGAGCTACCCTTGCATCTGATCTCTTATAGAAATCAACACTTGTTCCGTGGTGTCCGTGATGGGCAACCTGAACAATATCGCATTTAAGGAAATCCGGGAATCTTCTTTCTGCAATAACACTTGATTTTGCACTTGCATCCCCGGGGAAGCTGATCTTATCACCGTCTACAGTTACCATTGCCATAAGAGAGGAGTTGTTATAATCCTCCATCGACTGCGGAAAAACATCCTCGTGACAGCAAAGAATATCAAATCTTATACAGTCTATATAAAAATACTGTCCCGCGTGAAGCTTGAATTTAGGAATGTCAGTTCTTTTTTCAATTTCGCTGTTAAAAAGGTCTGTATGCTTAATATCTGCCACGAGCCAGTTATCTGCCGAAAAATGATCATTGGGAACAAAATTATAATAGAGTCCTTTTACCTTTACATCAGACTTATACATAATAAAATCGAGGCATTTACATATATGATCGGCATGACCGTGGGAAAGATACCAGCCTGATATAACGACGGGCATTCCGGACGGTGTTTCTTTTCTCAAGAAATCATAAAGCCTCTGATCATCGTTCAGAGAATAGAAATGTGCGCTGTCGATAATTATAAAGGAAAAATCCGTGCACTGAAAGATGTAGCACATCCCGCAGTCAATAAGAGTATGATCGACCTCAAACTGCCACATTCTTACAGGGCACTTCCCTGCCCTTTTTTCAGTCACATTAAGTCTCTCAGAAAAGCTGTCCTCAAAAAGCCTTATTTCGGCTGCTTTTTCGTCATAGTTTGCAACTACGAAGATATTATCCTTTTCAAAAGTAAAGCTATGAAAATAATCGATTTCGGAGCTTTGAGCATCGGAATATCCGTTTGCACGGATATCCGAAATAAGCTCATCAAAGCTGTTCTTATCCTGATCATTCAGAAGATACATCAGGTTTTTGTTTCCGCATCTGTAAACTGTGCTTAAGGATGCATTATTTTTAATATCTGAAAATTTCATTATGCTTTCCTCATTTATCAGTTGTTCTGATAGTCAGGCTTACGGAAGAATACGGGAACTATGCCTTTCTTTTCAAAAAATTTCTCTAACCATAATTTATAAAGAATAACGAGAGCGAGAGTACCGATTCCGAGTAAGGTAAGCATTATACCTGTTGAAAGTCCCTTTGCCTTATAATTGAAAGAAACCGTATGCTCGCCGGGTTCGGTCTTGATACCGATGAAGCCTCCGCCGATCTTTACGATATCGCCGTCAGCTGTTACTTCACCTGTTTCCTCATCGAATGCGGTATATGTCATTACATTTCCGTCAACGGTAATTTCCCAGCTTTCATCATAGGGAATCGATGTCCAAATGAATGCATCATCATTTGTTACATTTATCTTACCGTCAAAGGAGGTTTCGTCAAAAGCCGTCATTTCAAAAGTACCGTTTGAAAGTATTTTTTCATAAGCCTCTTCAAACTTTGCTTCATCAAGCTTTGCGGCACAGAATGAAAGCGAGCCGGAATTATTTCCCGAAGCAACATTAAAGGTAATGACAGCCTCGTCATTTACATCAAGATTACCGAGATCAAGAGTAAAGGGCTGAATTGAGGAGCTGACATAATTATAATGAAGGTCACCCGCATCAACAACAAGAGAAGAAAGCTTGGTTGAACCCGCATAAATATAATAGTTTCCTGCTTCCTCGGGCTTTATTTTAAGAGTTACCTTACCCTCTGAGCCGTTTGATTTTTTGGAAACGGAAAATGCGGTTGAGCCGCTCAAGGATTCAAGTGATATATCATTGATGTTTTCGGTGCTGATATCCGTTGCGTCAACGGGAATAAGCACATCCTCCACGCCTGTAGCAGAAGCAATAAGGTTATTCTGAACGGTGAAGGGATTTGATGATGAGGTATCCCATTCTGTTATACTGTCACTTACACTGAAAAGAAGCGGCAGATAATAATTATATCTGAAGGCTTCAAAATCCTCGTTCTCCGTAACCTTTGTGAACATTTTTTCGTTCTGAATAAAGTCCATATTATCATAAAGATATCTGATATTGAACATCGAATTGAAAATTGCAGTCTGAGGATAATAGGTGTAGCTGTTGATATTGTTTCCGAAAAGACCGAGCTTTTCCATAGCCTTTGCAGTGTGTTCATATGCCATTGAGGAGAAAATTGAAACACCGTTATAGCCATACCAGGCGGGATCCATTCTTGCACGAAGCTTTGTAAGCTCTGTTCTGAAGAAAAGCTCCTTATCGTCAGCTTCGGTTTCTTCCTGAAGCTCTTTATAATTATAGTAGTCTGAGGTATATGCATCCTTGGGCTGCGCCATTGTCATTTTGGGAGCATCGGCAACAACAATTTCAAGAATTACAGTAAAGAAAAGAAGTGTTACAATGGCGTTCTTTTTGTATCTTTCAGACTTCATCATTCCGAAGATCACAACATAAAGAACAGTAAATACTACCGTAAGAAGAATTGTCAATTCGTCACAGTTGGGAACCTCTATCTTCTCAACGAGAACGGCAAAGAACATTACAGCAAAGCCGATTCCGATATATGCCTTCTTTGAAAACTCCTTGATATTTTCGAAGCCCTTGAAGGCTATCATCAAAAGGAAGAAGGAATATGCAAAGGACCATCTGTAAGGAAGGTCATTGGGCATATGAAGACCATGCCAGATAAAGTTGAAATAATTGATAACAAAGCCGACAAAGCAAGCCATCAGAAGAATCGCAGAGGCAACCTTCTGCTTACCTTTGATCTTATCCGACAGGAAATATACGGGTAAAAGCATTACTGCAATAAGACCGCAGTAAACATTGGGGATAACATTGTCGCCACTGCTTCTTATTGTCGCTTCCACACCGGGAAGATGGTTTGCGATAAATCTGAAAATATCAAAATACTGCTTTGCCTCCTCGGGGAAGGTGCCTGCGGTTGCAGAGGATGTACCGAGGCAGTACGCAACGGGAAGAAGAGCAAAAGCCGCAAGGCAGAAGCATAAGAAGGATGAAAGGGCAAAGCTCCAGCCTGTAACCCAGAAGCGGTTATCCTTGAAGCGTGAGGGCTTTTTCTTCTTTTCTTTCTTTTTAATTACAGGCACTTCGGAAGCCGCTACACTTTCTGTATAAACAGCCTCTTCCGATACTGCCTCTGTGTCAGCTTCCGTAGCAACAGGAAGCTCCGTTTCGGTAATCGCCGCTTCGACGGTCGCTGTTGGTTCTTCCTCAACGATTTCAGATTCTGAATTTTTATCCTCAATTTCCGTTGTTTTAACGGGCTTAAATATCTTTGAGGATAATTCATATCTTCCGAAATAATAGTAAATAAAGTACATTACGGAAAGAATACATACCATATAAGCCATATAATAGTTGGTTATCATTGTATATGTCATGGCGGCAATATACATAGCAGGCTTATTATACTGAATTATTCTTTCTATACCGAGAATTACAAGGGGAAATACAGCAACGGCATCAAACCACATTATATTCCAGGAAAATGCCACAAAATATCCCGAAAAGGCGTAAAGAAGGCCGAATACAATGCTCTCTTTTTTAACGCAGTTATTTGACTTATTGATATAATAAGTAAACGCTGTTGCGGCAAACATAGCCTTGAGCATTATCATAAGAGCAATAGCTTCGGGCATATTCTTATGACCGAGGATAAGCATAATAAGAGCAAATGGACTGCTGCAGTAATTAAAGAGATTACCGAGGAACGATGCGCCAAGACCTGATGTCCAGGAATAAATGAGGCTGTCACCTCCCGTAAGTCTGTCATAAACCTCTGCATACAAGGGGCCGTACTGATGGTAAAGGTCCATTCTGAGAACGGTTCTCGGGCCGAAGGTCAGAGTGTTCTGATGGAAAAAGAAAATTACCATCATTATTCCGCAAGCGAATGCGGCGGACAAAAAACAGTACTTTTTCAGAAGATACTTATCATCCTGAATGCCGTTTTTCCTTTTAAGTAAGGGACTCATACAAATCTTCCTTTCGAAGAATAGTTTTTTATTCAGCGTCTGTCATTGAAAGCTGTTCACCCTGATCATCAGCTGAAAGAACAGCCCCCGCTGAGGGTAATGTTTTTGTTCTGTATCTTGCGGGCTTTTTAAATCTGTCTTCGGAGAAATCCTCAACCGAGATAACCTTATGACCTTTTTTAAGAGTCATTACAGCAACGCCCTGTGTGTCTTTGGCAGATTTAGAGGAAATTGCTCCTGAATTGAAGCAAAGATATCTGCCGGCTGTTGTAGACATAATAAACTCTGCATCCACAGTAATATATCTGAATGCAACAGGCTCTGATTTATCGGAATAAGCTTTTATAAGCTTTTTACGGTTTGTTTTTGTTTCATAGGAGGAAGCATCAATTTTTGCGACCTTGCCGTTTTCAAAGAATACAAGGATATATCCCTTGTACTCACTGACAACTGCCATAAATATTGCTGTTTCACCATCATCCATCTGAAGCTTTGCCGCAACGAAATCACCGAGAACACTTGCTTTACACTCTTCAAAATCAGCTACTCTTGATTTATAGCACTGATTCTTATTCGTGAAGAAAAGAAGCTCGGCATTGTTTGAAACCTCTGAAGAGAATATAATTTCGTCGCCGTCTTTAAGCTTATGGTTATTACCCATTCGCCATGACTGATGGGATATCTTTTTGAAATATCCCTCTTTTGTAAAGAAAGCCATAACTGAATAATCGGGAATTTCTTCCTCTTCTTCCGTATCTTCAAGCTCGGATTCGTAAATAATATCGGTTTTTCTTTCCATGCCGTATTTATCCGCAACCTTTTTGAGCTCTTCGATGATGATTTTCTTTATTCTGTTTTTGCTGTTCAGCACATCCTCAAGGTCTTCGATCTGTGCTTCAAGCTTTTCGATATCCTCAAGTCTTCTGAGAATATATTCGCGGTTAAGGTGGCGCAGTTTTATTTCTGCTACATATTCAGCCTGGATCTCGTCAATTCCGAAGCCTATCATAAGATTTGGAACAACATCGGATTCCTCTTCTGTCTGACGGATAATCTTAATTGCCTTATCAATATCAAGAAGTATCTTCTGCAAAGCCTTAAGAAGGTGAAGACGGTCCTTTGCCTTCTTGAGTTCAAAATAGGTCCTTCTTCTGACACATTCGGTTCTGAAAGCGATCCATTCGCTGAGAAGATCAGCGACACCGAGAGTCATAGGAGTTCCGCCGATAAGCACATTGAAATTACAGGGGAACGGGTCCTCAAGAGGAGTCTTCTTAAAAAGAACGGAAATTACCTTATCGGCATCGGCACCTCTTTTAAGATCAACAGTGATCTTAAGACCTGAACGGTCAGTTTCATCTCTGACATCGCTTATTTCTCTGAGCTTTCCGCCTTTGACAAGCTCAATTATCTTATCGATAATTGCTTCACAGGTGGTCGTGGGCGGAATCTCTGTTATATCAATACAGTTATTCTTCTTATCGTAAGCACACTTTCCTCTTACCTTTATCGAGCCTCGACCCGTAGCATAGACCTCTCTTATCTTGACGGGGTCATATATACACGAGCCTCCCCCGCTGAAATCGGGAGCCTTAAGGGTTTCGGTGCAGTCGTGGTCGGGATTTTTTATAAGAGCGATGGTGGTTTCGCACACCTCTCTTAAATTAAAGGAGCATATGTTACTTGCCATACCGACGGCAATACCTGAGTTGGAATTTACAAGAACACTGGGAAAGGTTACGGGAAACAGTACAGGCTCAGGCATTGTATTATCGTAGTTCGGCACAAAATCAATGGCATCCTTATCGATATCTGCGAATAACTCTCCGCAGATGGCAGCGAGCTTTGCTTCCGTATAACGGGAGGCGGCAAACTGCATATTTTTAGAATACGCCTTACCGAAATTACCCTTTGAATCCACATAAGGGTGTAAAAGTGCCTCGTTGCCCTTTGTAAGACGAACCATTGTTTCATAAATCGCCATATCGCCGTGGGGATTAAGCTTCATCGTAGCTCCGACAATATTTGCGGATTTTGAACGGGCTCCTGTGAGAAGACCCATTTTATACATAGTGTAAAGAAGCTTTCTGTGAGAGGGCTTGAAACCGTCTATTTCGGGAATCGCTCTCGACATAATAACACTCATGGCGTAAGGCATATAGTTTACCTCGAGAGTATCCGTAATAAACTGATTTGCAACCTCACCCGCACCCGCTATATGGGCATTGGGATCAATGGGGGCTGCCGCTTTATTCTCTTCATCGGGAGTTTTCTTTTTTCTTGCCATAGCAATTCCTTTCAGCTTAAATCAGCCATATCAATATATAAGTGACCGTTCTGAGCAATGTAGTCTTTTCTGCCCTGAAGATTATCTCCTAAAAGAAGATCAAACTTGTCAGCTATTGCCACAGGGTCAAAATCGGGTTCAATTTTTATGAGTCGGCGGGTTTTGGGATTCATTGTTGTAAGCCACATCATATCCGCATCGTTTTCACCAAGACCCTTTGAACGCTGAACGGTATATTTTGCATCTCCTATTTCTTCAAGGGCATCCTGCTTTTCCTTTTCAGTATAAGCAAACCAGGTATGCTTTCCTGATGTTATTTCGTACAAGGGAGATTCTGCAATATACACCTTTCCCGCCTTTATTATTGACGGCATAAGAGTATAGATCATTGTAAGTATCAGTGTTCTTATCTGGAAGCCGTCATAATCGGCATCGGTACAGATTATGACCTTATTCCATCTGAGATTATCAAGATTGAATTCGGGTACACCCTTGACGGCTTTTCCCGAAACCTCTACACCGCAGCCGAGAATCTTAATGAGGTCGGTTATTATTTCGCTCTTAAAAACCTTTGCCAGGTCTGCTTTCAGACAGTTGAGTATCTTACCTCTGACGGGAATGACAGCCTGAAATGCAGAATCTCTCGCCTGCTTACAGGCGCCGAGAGCAGAGTCACCCTCCACTATGAATATCTCTCTTTCGTTTACATCCTTACTGCGGCAGTCAACAAACTTTTCAATACGGTTGAGCATATCATTACCGCCTGAAAGAGCCTTCTGCACATTTACTCTTGTTGCTTCTGCTCTGACACGGGAGCGCATATTGATAAGTATTCTTTCGCATATCTTATCTGCATCGAGCTTATTTTCAATAAAATATATCTCAAGCTGATGCTTTAAGAAAGAGGTCATTGCCTCCTGAATAAATTTATTTGTAATTGCCTTTTTGGTCTGATTTTCATAAGAGGTCTGTGTGGAAAATGAAGATATAACGAGCACAAGACAGTCATCGATATCCTGAAATGTGATTTTCGAGTCGGTCTTGTTGTATTTTCCGTTCTGCTTCATATATGCATCTATCTGCGATACAAAAGCACTTTTTACAGCCTTATCGGGAGCACCGCCGTGCTCAAGATAGCTTGAATTATGGTAATACTCCTTCATTGACATTTTATCGGAAAATGCCATGGCGGCAAAAATCTTGACCTTATATTCGGGCTTGTCCTCACGGTCCTTACCGCTTTTTTCACAGGACCAATACTGAACGGGAGTTATCGCCTTATTGTCAACGACCTCGCCGAGATAATCAACAATGCCGTTTTCATATCTGTATTCATAGGTTTCAAAACGGCTTTCTGTAAGCTGATTTTTAAGAACAAAGCGTACACCGTTATTGACAACAGCCTGTTTTTTCATTACCGTCTGAAAATATTCAAGAGGTATTGCAATATCGGTAAAAACATCAAGGTCGGGCTTCCAGCGTATTCTTGTTCCCGTATCCCGTTTTTCATAAGGCTCTTTCTTAAGGCCACCTACATTTTCACCCTTTTCAAAGTGAAGTGTATAGCAGAAGCCTCCGTTGTGGATCTCCGCATCCATATATTCGGATGAATACTGAGTTGCACAAAGACCGAGACCGTTAAGACCGAGGGCAAATTCATAGCTGCCGCCGTCATTGTTATTGTATTTGCTTCCCGAATACATTTCGCAAAACAAAAGCTCCCAGTTATATCTGTTTTCTTTCACATTGAAATCAACGGGCATACCGCGTCCGAAGTCCTGAACCTCTATTGAGCCGTCAAGAAAACGGGTTACAAAGATCTTATTGCCGAAGCCTTCTCTTGCTTCATCTATTGAGTTGGATATGATTTCAAAAACCGAATGCTGACATCCCTCAAGACCGTCATCACCGAAAATAACAGCGGGTCTTTTTCTGACTCTGTCGGCACCCTTAAGGGAAACAATACTTTCGTTTCCGTATTCTGCTTTTTTAGCCATATTTTCCTCCAAATACATTATTTCAACATAATATAATACACTATTTTAACATTATAAGTCAAGTTTATAATATTTATATAAAAGAAACAGCATCACAGCCTGTTTCCTCCGAAAAGTGCTTCAGATATTCTTTCAGAAAAGCTGTCCTTTTTTCGGCTTCTTTTTTACCGTATTCTGTTTTCATAAGAGCTTCCAGCCTTAACAGCTTCTGATAAAAATGCGCAATTCCCGATTCACTTCCGAGCATATTATTACCTATAAAATCATCTTCATTATAAATTGACCGCCCGTGACTTGCTCCGTAAGCAAAGCATCTGGCAATTCCAATGGCCCCGAGTGCATCAAGGCGGTCTGCATCCTGAACGATTTTCGCCTCGGTGCTTTCAGCTTCAGCTCCGGAAGAAAAAGAAACACAACGGATGATTTCTATAATTTTTTCCGTGTCATCTTCTGAAACCTCATATTTTTTCAGTATTCTTCTTGCATTGGCATTATCCTTTGCAGAATCAGGAAACAGTTTCTTGTCATCGGCATCATGTAAAAGTGCGGCTAAAACAATAATGTATCTGTCCCCACCCACGCTTTTCTGAATGCTGCAGGCGTTGTCCAGCACTCTCAATGTATGAAGAAAATCATGCCCCGAAACATCTTCGGAAAACAGCTTTTTCAGTTCTGTCTTCACATTTTCCGTTAATAATTCAAGTTCAACAAAGCGGCTCATTTTTACGCTCCCATAATAATAGATATTACTATAAATTATAACATATTTTTGGGAAATAAACAAATAAAATAACCGAATATTACGATTCCTTTCGTTTTTAATGAATAACAAAAAACGACAAGTTCAGAAACCTGTCGTTTTTGTGAGTTATGATAGATTCAGATATATACAATTGACATACAAAATCTGAAAAAATCAGATTATTGATTTTACCAAACATATCCGCTCATCAAGGCATGCGGTTTTAAGGCGCCTTTCATTGAAACACGCCCGTATTCGCAGATAAATCTGACTGTTTTGGTTGTTTCATTATATGCAAAAAGAGGTGAATAGTTTGAAGGAGCATGTTCATGTTCTTGCCTGTAAAATATAATTTTCCAGTTTCCGTTCGTTTCTTCTTCAGCATCACAAACACTGTCAGAAGGTCTGAATGACTTATAATAATTCACAGTTTCTTCAAAAGACTCGGCATTCAGCGGCAGTTCAAGAAAGATCTCTGTTAACGGCGGCTCATAAAAAACTCCGTAATTTTTGTAATAATATTCATATTTTATACCTTTGATATCAGGAAGATTTTCCGGCAAAAATTCGCACATTGCTTTTTTTGCATCTTCAGCATCAAATTTCATATAATTATCGATGTTATGCGTTTGTGAAATCAGCAAGCTTTCAGGATGACTCATACCGGAGACAAAACCCCAAGCCGCAGTAAAAACTATTGAGGGAACAAACAAAACAAGTAAAACGGCAGAAACAACCACCCTGTTTTTGATTGCTTTTTTAGCTTCAAAGTGTTTCTTGTTAAAAATAATAATCAATATCAAAGGAATTACAAGTGAAGCAACAAAAGCAGCAATAAAATGTATAGCATCTACAGGATAGACAGGATAAAGGTATGATATAAAATCTTTGATTTCAACAATCAAAATCGGAACACAGCAAATAACCGAGAATATAAACGAGCATATTCCAAAAGTCAAAAAGGCTTTACGCATTATTTTCAAAGGAAGCGAAATTTCGCTGTCTTCCGTCGGCAATGCTTTATCGTCAATTGCAGGATTATTAAGTACCCGGCAAATACCTTCAATATCAAGCTTTTCCTCGCAAAGCAAAGGAGTGAGGCAGGCAAGAATTTCTGTGTCGGAAACGATTCTCACATTGATTTTATCAATAATGTTTTTCAATATTTCTATACTGCAGGTGGGATCTTGTTGAATTTGCTTTATTTCTGCAATTGAAAAACCTGCTTTTCTCAAAGTGCAGATGTTTTTCAGAATATCCACATCCTCTCCGGAGAAATCAATATTTCGCCTGCCTTGATAAGATTCACTGCACGAAGGGGCAACAAGACCGTTTTCAATATACAGTCTGATTGCTCTTTCCGTAAGATTTGTTTTTTGAGAAACTTCTTTAATTTTCATTATTCTGCCTCCTTTACAAGCTTATGATACATTCTTACCCAAGGTAATTGTCAACAACTTTTTGAAAAAAACATATATTTTTCTTGTTATTCTAATATTTACTTATGAACAACCGACAAGTTGAAACTTGTCGGTTGTGGTTAAAGCTCAAATTAGCAACAATTTAAAAATTATGCTCTTATAATCGGGTGCGGGTATCCCGCCACTCTTACTTCTTACTTATTACTTTCCAAAAATCGACCCGAAGGTTCGTGAAGAGTGGATAGTGAAGAAGTAATAAGTAAAAAATCGACAACCTTCTATCGAAGATTGTCGATTTTTGGCAGAGGTATAAGGATTCGAACCTTAAATGACGGAGTCAGAGTCCGGAGTGTTACCGTTACACTATACCTCTTTATTCGGAACGTTTTGAATTATACATCACATAATACTGTTTGTCAAGGACTTTTTTGAATTTTTTTCAAACAAATTATGTTTTCTCTTTTTTCCTGCCGTTTTTATCGGGAACTGCTGAAAAGTCTTGCACATATAATAAAGTTGATAAAAGAAAGGACATATACTGCAAAAGAAAACAGCGGACTTAACGATACCATAGAATCCACAAAGCCCGTAATTTCGGTTCCTGCGTTTTCAAGAAGAGGAAGAAGAACTCTGTCTGCAAGACGCACAAGAATATAAATAAAGCCTATTATATCAAGTGCGGTCGATGTTATCATAAGAAGCTTATCTCTTATGCAGAAAAGCCAGAGGACGGTAAAATAATAACAGCAGAATGCGGGAAGAGAAAAAAGAATAAGAAATGCAGTGAACAGAGAGCCTTGCATAAAAGCAAGGTCATCCCATACAAACTGACAAGCCGTAATAACAAGATTTGAAACAGGAATCAGCCACAGAACAGTAAAACCGATATTGTTCCATACATGGTCAAAGAACAAGGACGATGTACCTCTGACAAGATGAATGGCAAGACACATTATTATAACAATAAGTATCGTATTAAAGGATTCAACTGTTGCATTTTTATCCCATATTCTCGGCAATAAAAAGGAAACAATAAGAAGGACAGACATAAAGCAACCGACAAGTCCCGGTTTTATGCTGAATTTTTTCTGTTCGATCATCATTGTTTCCTCCAAAAATTATAATTAATAGTAAACCTTGACGGTTTTTATCTCAAAGGGCTTGAAAACGAGCTCGGTCTTCTTATTTGTACCGATCTCTGCAATTTCTTCTTCGAGCATATTTGTAAGAGCTGCTTTCTTCATTCCGTCGAAGAATTCAACAGCAGTCTTGGTATATGCACCTTCTGCTTCATAAACACGGACGATAAATGCCTTTTCAGCATCTTCACAGGGCTTTATGGCTTCAACGATACAGTTATCGGCAGCAAGCCTGATAAGAGGAGCAACCTCTGTTGTGCCCTTAGTCTGGATAACGGGGATATTAAGCATATATGCGGGCTTGATTACATTTTCCGTACCGAATGAGCCCTCGTGAGGAAGAACGGAATATACACAGCGGTGAAGTCCGTCTCTGTCGCCCTCGTGGTCGGGACGGTTTCCGCCCTTATGAAGAGAAAGACGAAGACTGCCGTCCTTTGCACTGATACCGTACTTGCAGTCGTTAAGAACTGCAAAGCCGTAACGGGCTTCGGAAATATCGGAATACTTGTGATTGAGAACCTCAAACTTTGCCTGCTCAACGGAAGTGTTTCTTGTTGTGGGGCGCTTTGCATAACCGAACTGTATTTCGTGGCGTGCGAAATCGTCAAAGATATCGGTGTCAAAGGCAGCCTTAAGGAACTTATGGTTATCATTCCAGTCAATTACGGTATCAAAGCGGATCTCGGCAGAATGTGCGAAGAACATCATATCCTGAGTTACGGTTGAATTTGCAGTGATCTGATACTTATTTCTGATAATATAAGCCACTCTGCCGACAGAAACGATTTCGGATGAAACAAGCTTTGAAGCATTTTTGAACTTAAGCTCGTAGTCAGAGTCAACATCCCAGTTATCCCAGGAAGCGGGAACATCCTCTGCAACAAGAAGAGTGTTGAAGTTTTCACCGCAGACTATCTGTCTTCCTGCTCTCTTGTCAAAGTATTCGGAAATTGTTCCGTTTTCAGCAAGAGTAACCTCATAAAAAGGAGCCGAAAGCTTATTGCCTTCTCTTATAAAGTTGCAGTTGAATCTGTTTTCGGTATTCTCTACAAGATTCAGAGTAACGCTTGAGAAAGCGGGAATCTTAACACCGCTGACAAGAAGAATATTCTTTCCGTCAAGATCGGTGTATCTCTGCTGATTATATCTTCCCTCAACAACAAGTCCCTCGGGAATATCAAGGAAAAGAACATCGTTTCTTTCAAATGAAAGAGTATTGATAACGGTAACGGTATTATCGTCATTACCCTTAATGAGCATTGCAGTCTTTTCTTTTGCTTCCTTAATAAGAGCAGTGGTCTGAGCACGGCTCTCAAGATGAGCCTTATTGATACAGGTTCCGGGAAGAATATCATGGAACTGATTAATAAGAAGAGTTTCGTAAAGAGGAGCTATATCGGAGCTGTCAGCGACCTTATCGTTCCTTACAGCATCGTTTACTGTCATAATTTCAAGATCACGGAGAGCATTTTCCGACTTACGGTTATTTCTCTTGATGGTATGCTGATTTGTAAGAGTACCTCTGTGAAGCTCAAGATAGAGCTCACCGCGGTAAGTATTGGGATTTACACAGTCCTTTTCAAGCTCCTGCATAAAGTCGCCTACACGGGAATAGCGGGTCTTGGGAACGCCGTCGAGATCTTCGATTCGTCTTGCCATTTCGATCATTTCAAACTGAGGTCCGCCGCCGCCGTCACCGAAGCCGAAGGTAAGCATACGCTTGTCTGTTACGCCCTTCTGCTTGATACCGCCGTTGATATTTGCGGAAACATCACATACATTGGGGTGGTGGTGAGTTGTATTGAAATGTGTGAATACCTTTGTTCCGTCAATTCCCTGCCAATAGAATGTATCATAGGGGAATTCGTTGGTATCGTTCCAGCTGATCTTTGTTGTAAGGAAATAATCAACGGCACAGCCCTTCATTATCTGAGGAATTGCTGCGGAATAGCCGAAGGTATCGGGAAGCCAGAAGCAGTTTGAGGTATAGCCGAAATGCTTACGGGTAAATCTCTGTCCCCATAAGAACTGTCTTATCATTGATTCGCCGGAAGTGATATTACAGTCACATTCAACCCATACACCGCCGTTAGGCTCATATCTGCCCTCGGCAACCGCCTTTTTGATATCCTCAAAAAGCTCGGGATAATACTTTCTTATCATATCACCGTGACAGGCAGAGGACTGAATAAACTTATATTCGGGATACTGCTGCATAAGACTTATCTGATTTGCATAGGTTCTTGCGCATTTCTTTACTGTTTCGCCTACATGCCAGAGCCATGCAGTATCCATATGTGAATGACCGATAATAGCGGCCTCGGGAGCATTGTCACCGTTCTTTGCCGAAAGAGCTTCCTTAATAACGCTCTTTACGGTGCGAAGAGCCTCAACCACCTCACTGAAAGGCACATCGTCGGTTGCTGTGGGAATATTTTCATAAACTTTAAGAAGAGCATTTACAGCCTTGGCTCTGCCGAAGCTGTTTTCGGGCAGGGCTTCGGTCATCTGATAAAGTGTCTTAAGGTCAAAATAGAATTCCTGAACCTCATAATCCTTTACGCAGATATCTGCTCCGTCATAGCGGAACTTAAACTCTGTTCTTCCTGTGTTTTCAAAAGGCATACAGCCGGGCACAAAATGACCTGCATAATATTCAAGTGCGATATTGAGCTTTTCACCCGCAGCGGGATCGAATTTTACCATATCGCAATAGTGATTACCGTGAGCGGTTACAACGATTTTAGAAGCAAATGTACCGAAAGGCTTTCCGTTTACAAAAAGAAGAGCTTCATAGCCGCCGATATGGGGTTTTATAAAAAGAGTCTTTCCGGCAAGCTCTTCGGGAACATTGAATTCTCCTCTGAACCAGCAATATGTACCCTCGCCTTCCCAATATTCACCTTTTTCAGCCTTTGTAAAAGGCAGATCGGGTTCCTTATGATATCTCTCATTGACATGGCATTTTTCCACATTTTCAAGTTCACCGACTTTTACGAAAATATGAGGCTCCATTCTTTCAATGAAAGCTCCCATTTTTCCGAGAAAGCGTTCAATCTGTTTGTCATTAAGCATATTGAATCCTCCGTTAAGGAAATTTTTATATATTTTACCTTAAAAATGTAACTATTTCAAGTATTACTTAGAAAATAAGCCAAAAATACTTTTCCCGCTTTTATGATTATTTTCCTGCAACGGAATATTTTTTACAAGAATCGTTTCCTCTCCGATAACTGCAATATCACACCAACTGATCCTGAAGCACTCGGGCCTTCGGAGCATCAGTCCCTTTTCATTTCCCGCAACGAGCAAGGCGGATATCTGTCCCGAGCACATATCCGCCTCAACATCATAAACATATCCGACCTTGCATCCGTTTTCGATATTGATAACAGTCTTATTACAGATCTCATCAATACAGCAGTTCATACAAAACACCTCAGAAAAGTATATTCCGGCAGATGCTGTCCGATACATTATTCTTTTATTTTTTTCCTTGCATTCTTTTCAATACGGGATACCTGCGCCTGAGAAATTGAAAGCTCCTGTGCGACCTCTGTCTGTGTTTTGCCCTCAGAAAACCGTTTTTTCAGAATAAGCTTTTCCCTGTCATCAAGATTCCGTATGGCTTCTTTTATGCTTATCTCCCCTATCCAGTTATCCTCGGAATGAGAATCGCCGAGCTGATCGACAACATAAAGCTCATCGCCGTTATCATTATAAACAGGTTCATAAAGTGACATCGGCGATACTATTGATTCCAACGCCAGAACGACCTGTCGCACGGGAATTCCCAGCTCCGCTGCAATTTCATCGGTGGTGGGTTCTCTGTTATAAAGCTTCTGAAGCTTTTCCTTTGCTCCCATTGAATGATATGCAGTATCTCTCATTGAGCGCGACACACGGAGATAGGTATTATCCCTCAGATGCCTTTTGATCTCACCGATTATCATAGGCACCGCATAGGTACTGAATTTTACGGGTTGTGAAAGATCAAAATTATCGCACGCCTTGATAAGCCCCACACAGCCTATCTGAAAAAGGTCATCGGGGTTTTCATCACGGTTTCTGAATCTCTGCACTATCGACAGTACAAGGCGGAGATTTCCGCTTATAAGCTTATCACGGGCAGCCTTATCTCCCTCCTTTGCTTTTTTGAGAAGCTCCTTGTTCTCCGCTTCCGTTAATACCTTAAGCTTTGCCGTATTCACGGAGGTTATTTCAACTTTTCTGTATTGCATCAAAAATTTTTCCTTTCATAATACTCGAAATTCAGTATTGTCGGGAAAAAGATAAAATAACCATAAATTCTTATGTTTATAACGAATTTTTATTCAATGTGTACGCATTTTTTGATACAGTATAAACATTTACTTATACCCATAATAACCCTGATTAATCACACATAATTTCAAATCGCGCAAATTAAATTTTTTAATCAAAATCAACAGAAAATATTCAAATTTTGCCCTTGACATTCTATGAATATAGTAGTATTGTATTAACTAAATTATTTTTTGGCATTAATATTCAGAAATCGATAAATAATATTTATGACCAATTTACCACCCTATAAAAATTTTTTATAGGCTATCACGGAGGTATTTTTATGAATTCTTACATTGAAAGAGTAATCGAAAGCGTAAAGACAAGAAATGCTCACGAGCCTGAATTCATTCAGACCGTTGAGGAAGTCTTCTCTTCCATTGAGCCTCTTGTTAATGCTCATCCCGAGTATGAGAAATATGATATTCTTATGCGAATGACCGAACCCGACAGAGCAATTTCATTCAGAGTCTGCTGGGTCGATGACAACGGCAAGGTTCAGGTAAACCGCGGCTACCGTTATCAGTTCAATTCCGCTATAGGACCTTATAAGGGCGGTCTTCGTTTCCATCCCAGTGTATATTCGGGTATTATCAAATTCCTCGGCTTTGAACAGACCTTCAAGAATTCTCTGACAGGTCTTCCCATCGGCGGTGCAAAGGGCGGCTCAAACTTTGACCCCATAGGAAAAAGCGATGCTGAAATTATGAGATTCTGTCAGGCATTTATGACAGAGCTTTACAGATATGTAGGCCCCGATGTGGATGTTCCTGCCGGTGATATCGGTGTAGGCGGAAAAGAGATCGGTTATCTTTTCGGTCAGTATAAGAGAATCAAGGCAACTTTTGAAAACGGCGTTCTTACAGGTAAGGGACTTTCCTACGGAGGCTCTCTTATCCGTCCCGAGGCAACAGGCTTCGGTGCAGTATATTATCTTGAAGAGGTCCTCAAGCATTATGAGGACAGCCTTGAGGGTAAGACCGTTGCAATTTCAGGCTTCGGTAATGTTGCGTGGGGCGTTGCAACAAAAATGGCTCAGCTCGGAGCAAAGGTTCTCACTCTTTCCGATCCCACAGGCTATATTTACGATCCCGACGGTGTTTCCACAAAGGAAAAGCTTGATTTTATGCTTAAAATGAGAGCTGAAAACCTCACTGTTGATGAATATGCAAAGAAATTCGGTGTTGAATTCTTCCCCGGCAAAAAGCCCTGGGGCGTAAAGGCAGACATTATTATGCCCTGCGCTACACAGAATGAGGTCGATATTCATCAGGCAAAGAAGATCGTTGCAAACGGTGTTCAGTATTATATTGAAGTTTCAAATATGCCCACAACAAATGATGCGCTTAAATATCTTCAGATGAAATGTAAAGCAGTTGCTCCCTCAAAGGCAGTAAACGCCGGCGGTGTTGCTGTTTCAGCTCTTGAAATGAGCCAGAACTCTGCAAGATATATGTGGTCCGCAGAAAAGGTTGATAAGAAGCTTCACGAAATTATGAAGCATATCCACGATGTTTCCGCTGAATGTGCAGAGGAATACGGACTCGGCTATGACCTTGTTGCCGGTGCAAACATTGCAGGCTTCAAGAGAGTTGCACAGGCTATGCTCGAGCAGGGTATCATCTAAACAATATGAAATCCGATAAGGCACCGTCCGTAAGGAGGGTGCCTCGTTTTTTTCGTCTTATAAAAACATTATACTTCACCCCCCGTACCCAAATTTTGGGTACGAAAAGGTGTTTTTGATATACAGGAAATTTCTCACAACGCGGTTAATTTCCTATAATTAAAAATAACCTGTATTCTCCGAGTGGGAATACAGGTTATTTTTTATCTGATATTGAGCCAGACTGCCATATCGGACTCCTCGCCGTTTGCGAAGCCGAAATAAGGAATAAGAGTAATTCCCGTTTCCTCTTCCTGCAGTTTATCGGGAGTTAAATAAAGAGAACCGTTTTCCTTTATCTTATATGCCTTTACCTTAAGAATATTACATCCGAATCTCTCATCATATTCCGCCGTCGGGATATTCTTCATATCCAAACGGAGAGAATAATGGCGAAGCTCTTTATTATATACACTTTCAAAGCAATATACAACGGGGCCTGCCATAACGGCAGCCTTTCCGGCTGTAGCTCTCACTGAAGCCGAGGAAATATAATATGAAGGCGTCATATCAAGATCCACGGTCAAATCAAAATCATCAGAGGTTACGGAAACTTTTATATAACCGCCGGATACCACAAAGGCTTCCGAACAGGTGTATTCTCTGCACCAACCGGGAATACGGACAAAGAGCATCTCACCCTTTGCATTTCTGATATTTATTCTGATTCTTCCGTCAGAGGGATAAGCCGTATCAAGCTTTATTCTTATATCACCGACTTTTGCCTCACAGGGAACAAACTGATGGACTATCAGAGAATTCTCTCCTGTTGAGAAAATCTTATCACCTATGGAAGCGAAAAATCTTGTTATATTGGGAGGACAGCAGGAGCATCCGAAAACCTCCTGTCTTCTCGTAATCGGCAGATTCTCGGGTTCTCTTGACATTGATGTATGCCTTGTTCTGTCAGAAAGGTTTATTTCAAGGGGATTTTCATAAAAGAACGCCTTGCCGTCAAGAGAAACACCGGAGAGGATTCCGTTATATATCTCCCTTTCGACGATATCTGCATATTCCGAATTAAGCTCAATATCCTTCATTCTGTCAGCGAACATCATAAGAGCTATTGAAGCACAGGTTTCGGCATATGCGGTATCAGACTGAAGGTCATAGGGCACGGTAAAAGCCTCTCCGTGACGGCTTGAACCGATGCCTCCCGTAATATACATTTTTTTATTGACGATGTCACTCAATATGGCCTTACAGGCTGAAAGAAGCTCCTCATCTCCTGTTTCCTTTGCCGCATCCGCCATGGCAGAGTATAAATAACAGGCTCTGACTGCGTGACCGAAGGCCTCTGTCTGCTGTCTTACGGGCAGATGGCTCTGATTATATGATGCATTGCACCAGTCAGGCATATACTCCTGTTTTTTTCCTCTTTCATCAAGGAAAAACATTGCAAGTCTTAAATATTTTTCCTCTCCCGTCAGTCTGAAAAGCTTAATAAGAGCAAGTTCAATTTCCTCGTGACCGGGAGTAGTAAACTCTGCGGACTTTTCTTCGCAGAAAACACGGATAACAAGATCGATATATTTATCGACTATTTTGATAAGCCTGTCACAACCCGTCGCATTTTTCCAGGCAACTGCAGCCTCAATAAAATGTCCGAGACAATAAAGCTCGTGATTATCTCTGTTCTTAAAACGCATTTCGGGAAAGACAACAGTATGGGCAATATTGAAATAGCCGTCATCCTTCTGATTCTTTTCCATAAGGGAGATAAGCTCTTCTACCGTCCCCCGAAGCTCGGGAACATCCTTTTTTGCAAGAATAAAGGCTACGCTTTCCATCCACTTTGCAACATCCGAATCCCAGAAGATATGGGGCTTCGGGATATCACTGCCCTCAGTCCAGTTAAACTTAAAGGCTTCAAATCTTCCCGTGTCACGGAAACGGTCGCGGACAGAATATATTGTAACCTCTTCATTGATAAGGGCTCTTTTTTTCCAGAAGCCGTCAGTCAGTTCAACATCTGAAAAAGGAACAGGTCTGAATTTTTCCATTCTTGTTACCTCTTATTTGATCTTTATGATTTTATCGCCCTTTACCTGATATGCGCTTTTTGCAAGCTCTATCAGAGGGGCATCGTTTTTCGGAGAATCGGTATAAAAATTTTCAATTTCCGCATCGGGAAAGGCCTCAAGGAAAGCCGGAACCTTTCTTGAACGCATACAAAGTCTTTTTATTTTCCCGCTTTTTTCATCAATAATACTTCCGACACAATGCTTTATGCCAAGCCTTTTACATATCTCTTCCATTGTACTTTCGGGAGAAGCGGTGACAATAACATCATCTTCCCTTTGTATTTCCTTATAAAATGGCTTTATATTTTTCATATGCTTATCCCAGAATTCAACGGAATCGGCTTTTATATCGGTAATATTTCTGAAATAATCCTCAACAAAGGGAGCGTACTCCTCAAGTGCTTTTTCAACGGTTATTTTTCCTGCCTTATACTTAAAAAGAGCATAAAAAACTTTAGGAATATATTTTATGAGATACGGTGTTTTCTTTATATAGAAAAAGAAGAAATGAAGAACGCTTTCACCGCGGTAGATGGTATTGTCAAAGTCGTATACATTCATCCCACATTCTCCTTGAAGGTGTATTCCGAAATATCAATATAAACATCCTCATTCTTGAGTGTTCCCGTTTCAAAAGAAAGCACCTTCCACATTACAGATAATGTATTATCGGAGTCATAGGCTTCGCATTTCATGGCAAAGCCGTACTGAGCATCCACCCATACATAAACAGACTGAGTAAGGCTTCCTCCCGAGTATGCGCGCTGGATATACTTATGGCAGTTTCTTCCCGCAACCTCTTCATCGTACATATAAAGGACATTGCTCTGTGAGGGAAGCTCGGGACTAAGCACTGTCAGCTTCATAAACATACTTGAAAGATCGGAAATGCTCTTGTTTTCAAGAACTGAATGAGCCTGCTCGGTTTCATTGTCAATAAGAACATAGTAGTCGGTATTCTTTCCGTTTTCTTTATAATAAAGCACTGATGAAGCATCAACATATTCAACGGTAAAAGCCTTTTCAGCTTTCTTTTCATTGATCTTCATAGTGGAAATGCTCTGCTCGGGATTATAATACTCATAGCTTACGGAAAAATTCTTCTGCCAGGAATTATCTATATTTATACTCTTCTGCAGTTCATTCTCTCCGTTTTCTGAGGTCGTACCGTCAGTATGTGAGCCTGAGGGGGTATATTCATAATCAGTCTGACTTTCCGTGATATCGGGCTCCTTGTCACAGGATACTAAAAAAGCAGCAGAAAAAAGCACAGCAACAGCAAGAAAAGCTGCAATAAAACGCTTGAAATCCATAATTGCCTCCAATGGTTAATTCTTACAACATATTATTATACAAAAATATGTGTTTGTCAAACATAAATAAAAAAACTGTTGTTATTAATAAAAATATGTGATAGCATATAATCAATAAAAAAATGAAAGGATGTCCGCATTGAAATATCAGATAATCAAGAATATTCATAACAATTTCTCGGTTTTTGAAAAAAACAAACTCGTTCCGAGAGCTTATGCGATAGCCTTCGCAGACAGCGATTTATTAAAAGGAATGTGTTATAAAAAAGAAAGATACAATTCAGATATGGTTACCGTTCTCTCGGGAGAATGGAACTTTAAGTTTTACAAATCAATAAATGATGTTCCCGACAGACTTGATACTATAAAAACAAAGTTTGACACGGTAACTGTTCCCTCCGACTGGCAGAGAACCGGCTATCAGGAGCCCGTTTATCTTAACTGCCCCTATGAAATAAAGACAATAGCACCCGCAATTCCCGAGGATATGCCTGTAGGTATTTACAGAAAGGCCGTAACGATCGAAAAGCTTTCAGCAAAGCATATTATTTCCTTCCTCGGTGTTTCAAATAACCTTTCTCTTTATGTAAACGGAAAATTTGCAGGCTATTCCGAGGGCAGTCACAACACGGCAGAATTTGACATAACCGCTCTTCTCACAGAGGGCGTCAATGAGATCATTGTTGTTATGTTCAAGTGGTGTAACGGTACCTTCCTCGAATGTCAGGATATGTTCAGAGAAAACGGCATTTTCCGCGATGTGCTTCTTTATAATTACCCCGAAAGCTATATTTATGATTTTGAAGCTGTCACGGAAAAGTCAAAAAAAGGCTATGATCTTACGGTAAAGACCGTTCTCGGTGAAGACAAGAGCTGTGTTATCAGGGCAGAGCTTTATGACAGAGAAAAGAAGCTCTTAGCCGAAAAGGAAGCTGACGGCGAAGAAGAGATCATATTCAAGGACCTTGATGTAAAGGAATGGAATGCTGAAATTCCCGTCTGCTATGCTCTTTATCTTACCGTTATAAAGGACGGTAAGGAAGCTATGACAGTAAGACAGTTTATCGGCTTCAGAACAATAAAAATTGAAAACGGTATTTTCTATGTCAACGATAAGCCCATTAAGGTAAAGGGTGTAAACCATCACGACACAGATCTTTATAAGGGCTATTCCATGTCGCTTGAGGATATGGAAAGAGATGTAAGGCTTATGAAGGAGCTTAACTGCAACGGTGTCAGAACATCCCACTATCCCCCCGACCCGTTTTTCATCACTCTCTGCGACATCAACGGTCTTTATGTTATCGATGAAGCTGATATCGAAACTCACGGCTGCGGAGAAATGTTTGATGATGTAAGCAGAATCAGCCACGACTTGAAGTGGGCAAAGCACTATGTTGACAGAGTAAAGAGAATGTATTTCCGAGACAGAAATCATCCCTCGATTCTTATGTGGTCACTCGGAAATGAAGCAGGCGGTTACAAGTGCCACGATAAGTGCTACCAGTTCTTAAAATCCACAGGAACACCTGTTCCCGTTCACTATGAGGGTGTAGTAAGAACAAAGCGCTTCCATTATGATGTGATCTCCGAAATGTATACCTGTACAGAGGATATCGAAAGAATGATGGCAAACAAAAGAATCCGTGAATATGACGACAAGAAATATCTCTGCAAGGAATATTCAAAATACCCCTTCTATCTCTGTGAATATGCTCACGCAATGGGTGTAGGCCCCGGAAATCTTGAGGAATACTGGGATCTCTTCTATAAGTGGGATAATTCTATGGGCGGCTGTATCTGGGAATGGGCAGACCATGCAGTTTACCACGACGGAAGCGACAAGTATAAATACACCTATACCTACGGCGGAGACCACGGAGAAAAACAGCACGACGGACATTTCTGTGTTGACGGTCTTATGTATGCAGACAGACGCCTTCATACAGGTGCAAAGGAAATGAAGGTTGTCTACAGACCCGTAAGAGCCGAATATAAAGGCGACGGAGTTTTTGCATTTACAAATACAAACCGTTTCCGTAATTCCTCATATATCGCTATAAAGTATGACTATCAGGTAAACGGCATTTCCGAAAAGACCGGAGATATAACTCTTGATATTGATGCAATGAATACTGAGGCTGTAAAGCTTTCCGATGTCATTATCAAAGAGGGTGCTGACTGCTACATCAATTTCATTTATACGGATAAGGAAACCGGTAAGGAAATTGCTGTTGAACAGCTTGAGCTTGCCGTATCCGACTGTGAATATGATATTGAGATCGGCTCTAAAATCTCTGCCGAATCAGAAAACGGAATTCTGACAGTTGTATATGATAACGGAAAAGCAACCTTCGACGGAACAACGGGTGAACTTACCTCTTATATCGTAAACGGCAAAGAAATACTCAACACCTCTCCCGCTGAAGGAAAGGGTATAAATCTTAATCTCTACAGAGCTCTTATTGATAATGATGCAAGAATGCGCGATAAATGGGCAGAGGGCGGTCTTAATAAGCTCAAAAAGAATCTTGAGCATTTCTCCGCATCCATTGAAGACGGCGAAATCGAAATTGATGTTCTTTATACAATGAAGCACAAGAGAAAGGCAATGTATAACTGGTTTATCAAGTATGTTATCTCATCTCTCGGTGCTATGGAAATAAAAACCGTACTGAGAAAGGTTTCAGCCGATGCAGTTACTGATATTCCCCGCTTCGGAGTAACACTTGAAATAGACAGAAGCTTCGATAAAGCAAAGTATTTCGGCAGAGGCGAAGCAGAAAATATGCCTGATTTCAAGGCTCAGTCACCTGTCGGCATTTATGAAGCAAAGGTAGAGGATATGTATGAGCCTTATGTATATCCGCAGGAAAACGGTATGCACTGTGATACAAGATGGCTGAAGCTATCCGACGGAGAAAACACTGTTGCATTCTTTGGTGACGCTCCCTTTAATTTCAGCGTTCATCATCAGACACAGTCTGCCATTGATAAGGCACAGCATCAGGAAGACTTAAAGGATATGAATACCACCTACCTTTCAATAGACGGCTTCACAAGAGGTATCGGTTCATCAAGCTGCGGACCTGATACGAGAGAGGAATTCAGACTCAATGCTGATAAGGTGATGGAATTCAGCTTTACAATTATCCCTACGAAAGGCTGATATTATGAATTCAGAAATTTTCACAAACAGCAAATGGCTTACCTATCCCGGGATGGATGCTGTTCTTACGAGAACAGCATTCACCTGCGAAAATATCAGAAGCGCCGAGCTTTATATTACCGCACTCGGTTATTTTGAGGCTTTTATAAACGGAACAAGAGTTTCCGATGAGCAGTTTATCCCTGCAATGACTGACTATGAAAAGAGAGATCTGTCAAAAATACATATGCCTATTTTTGACACATTTTCTCACAGAATATACTATTACAAGTATGATATATCAGCATATCTTTGTGAGGGTAAAAATGTTCTTTCGACCCATATAGGGGCAGGCTGGTACGGTCAGCACGAAAGCCCTAATGAGGGTATGCCTTATTGGGGAGATAACACTCTTGTCTTCACCTTGGTCATCACGGATAATAAAGGTGAAACTAAAATTATTAATTCATCCTCGGATAACACAAGATTCAGAAAGAGCTATATTCTTGAAACGAGCCTTTATTACGGTGAATATCACGATGCAAGGCTTTATCCCGAGGGATGGAAGACCGCTGCTTTTGATGATTCCGAATGGAAAGCTTCCGCAGTGAGAGAAGCTCCTGAAACACAGCTTCTTGAATGCTTTTTCCCGTCTGACAAAGTCTTAAGAACAATAACCCCGAAGGTCATTTATGAATTCGGTGATATGAAGATATATGACATCGGAGAGCTTGCCGCAGGCTACGGAGTCCTTCAGTTTGAAGACCACGCAAGAGATAACGAGAGAGCAGTTCTTCGCTATGCGGATGAGCTGAATTCCGACGGCAGTCTGCAGTTCCACTATACGGGCGGAACATCAAGAATGCAGAGAGATCAGTTTATTTATGATATGAAAGCCAAGGGACAGGATTTCCATCCTCATTTTACCTGGCACGCCGCAAGATATATTGAGGTTACGGGCATCTGCCATCTGACTGAATTCAGAGTCATTCAGACCGATCTTACACAAGTATCAGACTTCTTCTGCGATAATGAAACTCTTCAGTGGATATTTGACGCTTATGTAAAAACACAAAGCGCAAATGTTCACGGCTGTAT
This sequence comes from Oscillospiraceae bacterium, assembly GCA_015066205.1. GTDB lineage: Bacteria > Bacillota > Clostridia > Oscillospirales > Acutalibacteraceae > RUG806. The sequence continues at coordinate 15,923 of SVOV01000010.1, read as the reverse complement.
CCCCTCGGACTGTCCCCACAGAGAAAGACTGGGATATACGGGTGACGGACAGCTTACCTGCGGTGCTGTAATGTCTGTATTTGATGCAAGAGAGATGTATAAGAAATGGATGGCTGATATAAGGGACTGTCAGGACAAAAAAGGCGGTCATGTTCAGCACACGGCTCCCTTCTACGGCGGAGGCGGCGGTCCCGGAGGCTGGGGCGGTGCCGCGGTTATAGTTCCCTACAGATATTATAAATTCTATAACGATATTACGGTTCTTGAGGAATCCTATGAATCAATGAAGGCTTACCTTAAATATATGGTAAATCACACAGAGGACGGAATTGTAACAAGCGAAGAAAAGGGCGGCTGGTGTCTTGGCGACTGGTGTCCGCCGAAAAACAAGGTTCTCATCCCCGAAGCCTATGTAAACACATATTATCTTGCAAAATGTGCCGAAATGACGGCAGAAACAGCCGGTATTTTAGGTTTTAATGAAGAAGCTGCTGTTTACAAAAAGCTTGCAGAAGACAGCAAAAATGCAATAATAAAGCATTATTACAATGAAGAAACAGCAAGCTTCTGTGACGGTACTCAGGGAGCGGATGCTTTCGCTCTTGATATCGGACTCGGAAACGAAAGAACCGAAAGAAATCTCATTGAAAAATATGAGAAGCTCGGCACATTCGATACGGGTATATTCGGAACTGATCTTGTTATAAGAGAATTATTCCGCCTCGGAAGACCCGATATTGCATTCACGCTTCTTACAAATGAAGAGGAATCCTCCTTCTATAATATGAAAAAGCACGGTGCAACAACCCTCTGGGAAAACTGGGAGGGCTGTGACTCCCGATGCCATCCTATGTTCGGTGCCGTCATAGAATATTTCTTCTCGGAAATTTTAGGCATAAAGAGAGCCGAAGATAAGGCAGGCTACAGTGAAATCACCGTATCCCCTGCCGAAATACCCTCACTTCAGAATGTTAAAGGCTCTATGAAAACATTATGGGGCGACATAACGGTTGAAATTACAACCGATGAAAACGGTAACAGAAAAACTGCTGTTAATGTAACGGGCGAAATCAAAGTAAAATAACTCACAAAAAAAGCTTTACCCGGATATCCGTCTGAGATATCCGGGTAGGTTTTTTATTATATAGGAAATCGCTCGCAAAAATGAGCAATATACATATAACAAGAAACACCCTCTACCCCCAAATCGGGGCAGAGGGTTGGCAGATCGTAAGATTTTTTCTTATTCTTCAATAAGACCGTAGTATCTTCCGAGCCAATAGCCGAGAAGCCATTCAGAGGGAAGAGTGTAGCTTCTGTCGTTGCCTTTATTGATATTAAAGGCTTCATATGAAAGTCTGCCGAGTCCTCTTTCATCTGCGGGAAGCGCCTTTAATGCCTGAGGTCTGTCGCCGTATTCGACGGGTCCGTAGTTTATTTCAACATCGGGACGGATCGAATTATCTGTTCTGTATTCAAACATATCAAGAGGATGATCCTCAAGAGTTTCAATTGCACTCTCAATATCGGCGTGTGCACCTGTGAAATAAGAGAAAATAAAGTTATAAATGGGATTGGCTTCTATCTTTTCATATTCAAACTGGCGTCTTAAGGCAAGAAGAAGATATTTCTTCATATCTTCGTTCTTTTCATAATCCCATAAGGGAAGAACACTCAGAATACCTAAAAGGTCATCTATATGATTGGCATAGCTGTCATATCTCTTATATGTGAGAAGATTCATTCCGTAGTGATGCTTGCGAAGTAATTCGTCGGCAAGCTCGGTATACTTCTTTTCGCCCGTGAGATGCTCGGTGATTCTCACAAATGCCATAAGCTCAAGTGAATTTATACCCTTTTCCCAACACCACATTTCATTATCATTAAGAGCCTCGGGACCGAAATGAGCCCAGGTCGTGGGCAGACCGTCAACATCGCAAAGGGTGAAATTATGCTCAATAAGATGATCGGTAACACTCTTTATTGCGGCAACAAGCTCAGGCTTATCCTCTTCATCAGCAACAAGATCATAGAAATATGCAGCTGCGAAATAATGGCCTACAAGCTCATCCGATGAGGTTTCGCCCTTCCATTCAAGCTCACCCTTTTCATCCTTTGTAAGATGCCATTCGGGATCGCCGTTTCCGAAGCCGTCTTCACCGGGTCGGCGGTATGCTCTTGCGGGGAAGCCGCTGATTCCCGTCATAGTCTGAAGCTTGATAAGAGCCTTCATTGCCTTTTTAGCGCGTTCTTTTATCTCTTCATCCTTTGTTACTGCATATTTGAAGCATAAAGCCCCGACATATAAAGCGGACCATAAGCCGTCATTATCCGTAATACAGGGTGTTCCGCTTTCAATGGGAGCCATATATTCTCCCACATGGATATCTGTATAGAAATTCTCACGGTTATAATATTTCATAAGACCGTCAAAATATGCTTCTTTTTCGGAAAGAGACATCGGCTTCAGCTCAATTCTTGCAAGTCCCTTATCGGTAGCTATCCAGTATTCGGAATTATCCTCCTTAACGGCAATATCAAGAGCCCTGTCGGAGGGGATATATCTGCCCTTTCCGAGGAATCTTGTCTTTCCGCCCGAAATTACATAAACACCTATCTCTGTTGCAAGATATACGGTTCCGTCTGTTCCGAAAACTATTTTATTTATTGGGCACACGGGGAAAAATCCGATTTCAGCGGGCTTGATCCATTCGCCCTTGCCGTCATAAAGATATATGCCCTTATCAGTACCTACCCATACATAACCGAGAGAATCGCTCGAAAGAGTTCTGATATTTTCAGGGGCATTACTGATCTCAGGCATAAGAGTGCTCCAGCGGGGACGCTTGCCGTGAAGCACAAGAAGAGCCTTGTCGCAGGCGGCAAACACCTGTCTGTCACCGAATGCGGTCATACAATGTGTATTTTCAAAATCAAAGCCCTGAAGTCTTACGAACTTTCCGTTATCGTAAAAATAACAGGTTGTTACCGTTGCAAGCCATACCCTTCCCGTACCGTCCTTTGTAATTGCAACAACGGCAGAATCAAAGGCCTGCTTATATATAACCTTTTTATCATTAAGAATGAAAACATTTTCTGCGGCACCGACAAAAACTGCTCCGTCATCTGCGCAGAACACCGCACCGACAACCCCTGAAATGCCGTCAACGCTTTCAAAGGCTTCCCCGCTGAAGTATACAAGTCCGTTATCCGTTCCCGCAAAAAGCGTACCGTTTTTATCAAAGCACAGTGCAGTTATACTGTCAGAGGGCAGAGAATTCTCTGTTGTAAAAAGAGTTCTTATCTTCTGGGGAGTTTTTTTGGTTCTGAGTGAGTAATAGTTCATATCTCTTCTCCTTTATGTTCAAAAAAACACCTGTCCGTCAGGAAAACCGACGGATAGGTGCAAAATATTCAGTTTATTTGCCTAAAAACTGGGGAAGGAATTCTCTGTGAGCATCCTTCATTTCCTCATAGCAATCTCTTGCTTTCTTGAAATCTCCTATAAGAGGATGAACCATCATAGCATTGTAGGCAGCTCGGTCATCACCGTTCATACCTGCCTCAACAGTATATTTTTCATAGGTCTTAACAACTGTCATAAGACCTTCGATATGGCGGTTCCAGGTAGGCTTTACGGGAACGGGCTTTGCACCGTCAGCACCGATTCTTGCCGCAACCTCAACAACATCATCATCCTTCATAAAGGGAAGAGTTCCGTTATTGAGAACATTTACAACATGAACATCGTTCTTGTCATTTGCTATTGAATCGATAAGAGAGCAGGCTGCAAGAGAATACTTGTGACCGCCGCGCTTATCAAGAAGAGCGGGCTTTATGCAAAGCTCCTCATCCTGATACATTTTAAGAAGCTGTTCTTCAATGTCCATACAAACCTGTGCACGGCTCTTCTTGTCCTCTCTGAGGTGCTTCAGCTTATCCTCACGGTTATAGTAATACTGAAGATACGAGGAGGGCCAGCCGCCGCAGGCACGAAGACAATCTGTATCAAAGCCGTCATCAACGATGTTTGCCATGACCTTGGGAGCAAAGCCTTCGTCGAAGAGCTTATAAAGCATCTCTTCGCCATCCTTTACAACGGATGTTATCCAGCTTAAGTGGTTAAGTCCGAGATATGTGACATCGGCATCCTCGCCTACCGCTTCCTTGACATCGTCGATCATATCAATGGGAACATTGCAAAGACCGATACATTTTACATTTGTATTGTTAAGAACGAAATCGGTAATAATACCCGAGGGATTTGTAAAGTTTATAAGCCATGCATCGGGACAAAGCTCCTCTATCTTTTTACAGATATTGCCGATAACGGGAATTGTACGAAGAGCCTTGAAGAAGCCGCCGATACCCGTTGTTTCCTGACCGATAAGTCCGTACTTTACGGGAATCGATTCGTCAAGATAGCGGCAAGGAAGCTTACCTACACGGATCTGTGTCACAACGAAATCAGCACCGGGAAGAGCATCGTCGAGATTGTCAGTCATAACGACCTCGGTGTCCATTCCTGCTGCCTTTATCATTCTTTCGCAGAGAGAACCTACAATGTTTCTCTTTCTGTCATCAATATCCATAAGCACAAGTCTTTTGAGCTTAAGCGAATCCTGACGCTGTAAAAATCCGTCAACAAGCTCGGGACAATAGGTACTGCCTGAACCGATTACGGTTACATTGATTTCTTTCATTATATATTCCTTCTTTCTTATCAGTCTTCAAGCATCCAGTTGATACAGCCCATAACCGGAGCTACCTGTAATTTTATAAACTGAAACTTCTTTCCGCTTATTTCCTCGGTTCTCTTTATAAGCTTATTCACATAAACCTCGGAAGGAAGCTTACAGTGCATTGAGCCTGAAAGAACAACCTGAATGGTATCGCCGTCAAATACCTGATTTCTTATATGAGCACAGATAAACTGAGCACCGCGCTCTGCCATAACATCAGCTATTTCCGTGGCAGCCTCATCGCCTGCATTAAGAGCCTCAAAGAAGATATCAAGCATATCTCTTACAATATCGTCCCCCTCTTCCTCCATCGGAGCGATAAGGGAAAGAACGCCGTCACGGTCAGGTGTGATACCGAACTTTTCAACTATTTTATCTGTCATCACGGTATGCTTGATCTTAAGGCAGATATCGTCATAAAGCTTGCCGAAGGTCTGTCTTGCTATCCAGTGACCTCCGCCGACATCTCCCGAAAGCTCTCCGAAGCCGCCGACCTGTAAAAGGCGTCCGTCGGAGCCTACGGAGTTGCAGCAGGTTCCCGTTCCGCAGTTGTAGCCGATACCGGCTTTTCCGGTAAGACCTGCTTTTACAACGATAAAGCCGTCATTGTAAATTGAAAAAGGTACACTGAGACCGAGCTTTTTAAGCTCTTCGGTCATTTCATCACACTGATACTGATGGTCAATTCCCGCAAGAGCCATAAGGATATGAGTAATATCGGAAAGAGCAAGCTTATTCTCATTAAGAAGCTCATTGATACCGCCCATTATTATTCCTGCTGCCTCGGGAATTGCTCCTTCAAGGTTTTCGTGATTGCTTCCAGTTGTTTTAACGGTTGAAAGCATTTCCTTTTTTTCATTGAAAAGCGCGTACTGTGTTTTTGTACCGCCGCCGTCTATACCTATATAAAAGCTCATATTATTCATCCTCACCCTCAAAGAAATCGTTACAAACCTCTTCAAGACAGTAAACACCGCGTCTGTAGGGTTCACGGTCTATCCACATACCGTTTGTAAAATCGGGAACTGCAACGGGAAGACCGCCCATTGCAACGCTCTGCTCAGAAAGGCAGGTAATTGCCATCCAGGCTGCTGTGTCATAAACATCAATGGGGGGCTGACTGCCGTGCATTGCGGCTTCAACGAAAGCGGAAAGAACAAGATAGTCCATACCGCCGTGGCCTGCCTTTACGCCGGCTTTTTCATATTTTGACCAGAGAGGATGGTCATACTTTTCTCTGATGGTATCAAACTTTGTCCAGTCGTGAGTGCTTTCCGTAACTCCTGTGATAGCACAGGCAGCAGCATCGTCAATATCGGAGAAAATACCCTTTGTACCCTGAACAAGGTAGTTTCTTGTGTAAGGACGGGGAAGACAGCAGTCGTGAGTAAGAGTAATTGTTTCACCGTGAGCGCACTTGATAATTGTTGTAACAACATCGCCGCAGGCAAAATCATAGCCGTAGATATCGTAATCCTCACCTTTGTTTTCCTTGATCCACTGGTTAAGACCCTTTGATTTACTTGCCATTGACACGAGAGAAAGGAAGCGGTTTCCGCGGTTGATTCCGAGAACCTTTGAGATGGGGCCTAACTGATGGGTGGGATAAAGCTCACCGTTTCTGTTCTGGAAATTGAAGAGTCTTCCGTGGCGGTTTTCTCTGCCGAGGCATATTTCGTCACGGAGATCGTGTCTGTAGCCGCCTTCACAGTGAACTATTTCACCGAAAAGACCCTGCTTTACCATATTGAAAATTGCCATTTCATTTCTGTCATAGCAGCAGTTTTCAAGAAGCATACAGAACTTTCCTGTTCTTTCGCTCGTTCTGACTAATTCCCAGCACTCTTCTATTGAAGCGGCACCGCCGACCTCCATAGCAACATTAAGACCTGCGTTCATACCGGCTATTGCTATTTTTGAATGAGTGATCCAAGTAGTAAATACAACAAGCGCATCAAGCTTTTCCTTGCTGAGCATCTCTTCATAATCAAGATATGAATTTACCTCATATCCGTCATAGCTTTCAGAATTCTTGACGATCTCAACACCGTGAGCGGCTCTGTCTTCATATTTATCACAGACTGCGGGGCAGACAACACCGGGAACTGCGAGTAAAAGCTCAAGCATTCCCGATCCTCTTCCGCTGATTCCCACAGCGCCTATTCTGATTTTTTTCTCTGTGTTCATAAATAATACCTTCCTTTGCGCATAGTACAAAAGCATTTTAGCACAAAGAAAAAGATATTTCCATAGGAAATTTATATTTTTATTGAACTTTAATAATTATTTTGCTAAAATATTTTAGTGAAAGCGAGGTTTTTTATGTGAGATACTATATCAATGCAAAAATAATTACTCCCGATGAAATAATTGAAGGACAGGCCGTTGCAACGGAAAACGGAAAAATTGTCGATATCACTCCGGTTGTTCCAAAAACGGCAGACTGTGAAATTATAGACTGCGAAGGCAGATACCTCTCCCCCGGCTTTGCCGACATCCATGTTCACGGAGGAGGCGGCTATTCCGCAATGGGCTCACCTTCGGACATTGTAAAAATGTGTACCGCTCACGCTCTTCGCGGAACGACATCAATTCTTCCGACGACTCTTGCCGCTCCTATTGAACAGCTCAAAAGAGTTATAAAAAACATTGAAGAAGCGCAGAAGATATGCACCGATTCAAACATATTAGGCGTACATCTTGAAGGCCCTTTCATTTCCATGAAAATGAAAGGCGCGCAGAGCCCCGAAAATATTCTTGTACCGACAAGAGAGAATATTTCCGAGCTTCTTGATTCATCCGATATTATTAAAATTATCGGTGCTGCCCCCGAAATAGAAAACGGCTTCATTGTCGGAGAGGAAGCTAAAAAGAGAGGCATTGTTGCTTCCGTTGCCCACTCTGACGGCGACTATTCAAACACAGAAGAAGCACTTTCCCACGGCTTCAGTGATGTTACTCACATATATTCCGCTTGCTCCGGAATGAGAAAAATAGGAATCTTCCGTCACGCGGGCGTTGTTGAAGCCGGTCTTTCTCTTGACGGCTATACGACACAGTTCATTGCAGACTTAAGACATCTTCCCTACGGTGTGCTGAAGCTCATTCACAAGGCAAAGGGAGCAGACAAGGCATATGCAATAAGCGACGGTCTTGAATATTCAGCTCTTGATATGGAAGAGGGCACCGTCATATTACAGGAAAACGGCCTTGAAGTAATATATGAGGATTCCGTTATGAAGCTCAGCGACCGCTCCTGCCTTGCGGGAAGCGTTGCAACAAGTAATATTCTTGTAAGAAATATGGTAAAAACTGCGGGTATTCCTCTTACCGATGCAGTTAAAATGGCAAGCCTCACTCCCCTGTCCGTCATAGGCTGTGATAAGGAAAAGGGAAAGATCGAAAAAGGCTATGACGAGGATATAATTCTCTTTGATGACGAAATCAATGTTTCATTCGTTTCAGTCAAGGGAAAAATCATAAAAAGCTGAACTTAAGAAATTCTTAAAGAATAGTACAGTTGTTTATTAATAATCTTTATGCGATAATTATGCTGTAAGGAAAAAGAAAGCGAGGCTTATTATGTATACTGTACTCATTTGCGATGACGAAAAGGATATAGTTTCCGCACTCAAAATATATCTTACCTCCGACGGTTATAATGTGCTTGAAGCCTATAACGGCAAGGAAGCCATTGATATTATAGAAAATAACGAGGTCCATCTGATCTTAATGGATATAATGATGCCTGAAACAGACGGTCTGACTGCGCTTATCAGGATTCGGGAAAAATACAACACTCCCGTTATTTTCACAACAGCAAAGAGCGAGGACAATGATATAATTTTAGGGCTTAATCTCGGTGCTGATGACTATATTACAAAGCCCTTTAATCCCGTTGAGCTTCTCGCCCGTGTCCGCTCACAGCTGAGAAGATACACTACTCTCGGAGGCGGCAATTTCTCTTCATCAACGATCTCCGTTGCGGGAATAATTATAGACGATAACGGAAAAACGGTTACCGTTGACGGGAAAGAAGTAAATCTCACACCTAAAGAATATGAAATACTGAAGCTTCTTGCTTCAACCCCCGGTAAGGTTTTCTCTCCTACAGATATCTACCGTCACATATGGAAGGATGAGCCTTACGGGGCAGATGCCACAGTTGCCGTTCATATAAGGCATCTTCGTGAAAAAATTGAAATCAACCCAAACCAGCCCCGTTATATCAAGGTGGTATGGGGGCAGGGCTACAAAATTGATGATAACAAGAGGTGAAAAAAATGCTGAAACTGCGCCGTTCCCGTTTAATGAAATTCATAGCAGGTGTAATGATAATTATTCTTGCAGCTGCCGTTGTCGGGAATATTGTCGGTACTTTTATAATAATGGACGAAAACCTTTATTATGCCAACCGTCAACAGATTCAGCAGAAAGTATATTCCTATCTGTATGATTACACCGCAGGCGATCTTATGAGATATCTGAATATAGCCGAGAATATGTATTCAAATAATGATAATTATAAAAATTATCACAGTTCCGAGCTTGAATTATTCCGTTCAAAATATCTTCCGGAAAACTCAAACATACATTTTGAGATCAAGGATGAATACGGAAATATTCTTCTTAATAACGATAACCGCAAAAACGGCAACACTTTCAGCTTTTCATCGGTTTACACAACCGATACCATGTACTATGACGGATGGTATGAGCAGGGCGGCTCTATGAAAGAAGAATATGTAACGCCTGCCATAACCGAGGTCAATGTAAGCTATGCCGAGACCACCGCATTTTCACAGGATGAAAACGGCATCCCCGAAGAGGATTACACTTCGGCTGAAGAAAATGCTTTTTCAGAGGTTCCAACTACCCTCGGAACAGAAAGCGAAACCTCAACAGGAATCAAGCCCGGTGTACCGAGTGCACCTATAGATACTGCCTCCATGAATACGGAAAGCATATATATTGACAATAAATTTTCAGGCACCGAAACCGAGATGATCTATTACTACAGCGGTGAGCTTGATGAGAAGATTTTCTTCTACTGTCAGCAGGAGGTCCGAAATCTCAATTATGATATTACAAGCATTACTTATTATCAGGATGATTTCACCTACAGCGAAAATGATATTGTAAGAAGCTACTCAGCAAATGATATTTCCGTGCCCGCAAAAACATTTTCGACCAAGTTCATAAGCGATTCAAAGGAAATAACGATAAATTACACATATAACGGCTCTTTCTATATCAATGAATTTGAAACAAGGCTTTCTTATCTTTCTCTTATTGTAAAAAACATCGAGCAGGAACAGCTGACCTTCAACTATACCCAGAAAGGACAGATCCTTCTTACCGTTTCGGTTGAGGTTCCGCACTCCTGTTATGCATCGGATGTATATAATTTAGCGGAAGAGCTTGTTGACATAGCAATCGTTTACAGAGACAATATTGTTACGATAACCGCCGCCGATATGCTTCTTCTCATTGCGGCACTGATATATTTATTTTGGTCTGCAGGATATATTCCCGGAAAAGAAGAGCCTGTTGCAAGAGGCTTACACGCAATACCCTTTGACATATATCTGTTTATTTCGGCTGCGGCTGCCATAGGCTGCTGTATCCTTATCGATTCTTATGATGAATTATGGACCTTACTCGGTTTTATAGGTTTGGCATTTATTCTGCTGAGTCTTATCTATACCATCCCCGTAAGGCTCCGTGCAAAAAAGATAAAAACTAATAATCTTTTTTATAAGGTCTATTCTGCAATAAAGAGCTCATCCGAGGTTCTTGACGAAAGAACAGGCTCACGCCTTAAAATATTTATTTACCTATCCGCATTTCTCATCATTTCGGCCATTGAGGTTTTATTTTTTGCGATGATAGACAGCGGTCTTCAAACGGGTGCAATACTCACAGCTTTAAGACTTCTTGAAACACCTGTTCTTGCATTTCTTCTGGTAGCGCTTGTTGCTCTTCATAACGGAGCTAAAAAAATTTCACAGGGAGATGTGGGCTACAGGATCAGACATTCCTTCCTTTCCGGTCCGCTCAAGCGCCACGCCGAATACCTCAACAGTATAAACGATGCCGTGAATAATGCGGTTGAAGAAAGACTGAAAAGCGAAAGTCTTAAAACTGAGCTTATCACAAATGTGTCCCACGATCTAAAAACTCCCCTCACCTCTATCGTGAATTATGTTGATCTTCTGAAAAAGACCGACATAAAGGATCCGAAGGCTCTCGAATATATCAGCGTCATAGACAGACAGTCCCAAAGGCTTAAAAAACTTACCGTCGATATCGTTGAAGCTTCAAAAGCGGCTACGGGAAATATTGAGGTCAATTACGAGGATACTGTTCTCAATGTTATTCTTCTTCAGACCAACGGTGAATACATTGAAAGACTTGAAGAAAAATCACTTACGCTTGTACAGGATATTCCCGACAGCGAGATAACAGTTTCCACAGACGGAAGACTCTTATGGAGAGTTATTGATAATCTTATGAATAACATCTGTAAATACTCAATGCCCGGCACCAGAGTTTATCTGTCATTGTGGGAGCACGCGGGAAGAGCATTTATTTCTTTCCGCAACATCTCCAAAACCAAGCTCAATATCAGTCCTGATGAACTCACGGAAAGATTTGTAAGAGGTGACACATCAAGAAACACCGAAGGCTCGGGACTCGGGCTTTCAATAGCAAATTCCCTTACTGAAATTATGGGCGGAAAGCTTTCGATAATCATTGACGGCGATCTTTTCAAGGTTACCCTGTCCTTCCCCACAGTATCGGAAACAGAAACTGAATAAAGAAATATCCCTTATGCAAAACACTGCATAAGGGATCATTTTTATGAAAGATCTGCTATCAGTTCAATTTCGGCAAGAACATTTTTTGGAAGAGTTTTTACTGCAACACAGCTTCTTGCGGGCTTTGAAATAAAATATTCGGCATAAACCTCGTTAAATGCCGCAAAATCTGCCATATCCGATAAAAAGCAGGTAGTTTTGACAACCCTTGAGAAATCAGCACCTGCCTCCTTAAGAACAGCAGCGAGATTCTCGCATATTCTTCTTGTCTGTTCTTTTATGTCACTGCCGCTTATTTCACCTGTTGCAGGATCAATTGGAATCTGACCCGAGGTAAAAAGAACATTACCGAGCCTTACAGCCTGTGAATACGGACCTATTGCAGCGGGCGCTTTATCTGAATTTATGAAAGTAAACATAACTATTCTCCTTTGATTTTTCTTAAGTATAACATCCGTCTGATTCTATGTCAACAAATCCTGAATGAAATACAAATAAAGTATTTTTTTATACAATGAACAAGACAGGAAAAACACATCTGTACTATATATTGTGTTTTTTGTTTTTCTCGCACAAAAATTTTTTAAAATTTTTTCTCACTTTTTGTCAATTTGACATTGACAAAAACATCTAAAAGTTTTATTCTTTTTTTGTATTCAATTGAACACTTATTTGCTTGTGTGTTCAATTGAATTATTTATTTTTTTAAGTTATTTGGGCGTAAATTATTGATTTTATTACAATATTGCGTTATAATATTTTGTATTTTAATTTTCCCAAATATACTTTCCCTTTTTAAGGGTACGAAAGGAACAACAAATTATGGAAAAGATCAGATTAGTCGGTACTGTTTCACGCGGAATCCGTTGCCCTATCATCAGAGAAGGCGATGACCTCGCTTCTATTGTTGCAGACAGCGTTATTGCAGCAGCTAACAATGAAGGCTTCAGTCTTTGCGACCGTGATGTTATTTCACTCACAGAATCTATTGTGGCTCGTGCTCAAGGTAACTACGCTTCCGTTGATGACATTGCAAATGATGTAAGAGCAAAGCTCGGCGGCGAAACCATAGGTGTTATCTTCCCCATTCTCTCAAGAAACCGCTTTGCTATCTGCCTCAGAGGTATCGCAAAGGGTGCAAAAAAGGTTGTTCTTATGCTCTCCTACCCCTCTGACGAGGTAGGAAATGAACTTGTAAGTCTTGATAAAATTGACGAAGCAGGCATAAATCCGTATTCAGATATACTTTCTCTTGAAAAATACAGAGAGCTTTTCGGCAAGAATCTTCACCCCTTTACAGGTGTTGATTATGTTGAATATTACGGCGACATCATCAGAGAAAGCGGTGCTGAGGTTGAAATAATCTTTGCAAATCAGGCAAAGGCTATTCTTGATTATACAGACTGTGTTCTTACCTGCGATATCCACACAAGAGCACGCACAAAGAGAATTCTCAAGGCAGCAGGCGCAAAGGTAGTTGTCGGTCTTGATGATATTCTCACTACCCCCGGTGAAAGAGGCGGTTTTAACGAAAAATACGGTCTGCTCGGCTCCAACAAGTCAACAGAGGATTCAATCAAGCTCTTCCCCAGAGAATGTAAACCTCTTGTTCTTGATATCCAGAAAAGAATTCTTGAAGCAACAGGTAAGAATGTTGAGGTTATGGTTTACGGCGACGGTGCATTCAAGGATCCTCAGGGCAAGATCTGGGAGCTTGCTGACCCCGTTGTATCCCCCGCTTTCACAGACGGTCTTATCGGTACCCCCAATGAGCTCAAGCTCAAGTATCTTGCAGATAACGACTTCAAAGACCTTTCAGGCGAAGAGCTTAAGGCTGCTATTTCCGCATCTATCAAGGCTAAAGGTGATAACCTTGTAGGCAATATGGCATCTCAGGGAACAACTCCCAGACAGCTTACTGACCTTATCGGTTCACTTTGTGACCTTACAAGCGGCTCCGGTGACAAGGGTACACCCGTAGTTCTCGTTCAGGGATATTTCGATAATTATACAAATTGACAATATAAAAAATGTAGGGAGGATTTAAATATGGATTCAAACAAAAGACCCGATAATATGGTCCGTATCACCACAAAAGAACTTGCTGATGCATTTATTGAAGAGCAGATAAATGCGATCCGCGAACAGGTCGGTGATAAAAAGGTTCTTCTCGCTCTTTCAGGCGGAGTTGATTCTTCCGTTGTTGCAGCACTTCTTATTAAAGCTATCGGCAAGCAGCTTGTCTGCGTTCATGTAAACCACGGTCTTATGAGAAAAGGCGAAAGCGAAAATGTTATTGAGGTTTTCAGAAACGGACTTGACGCTAATCTCGTTTATGTCGATGCTACTGACCGCTTCCTCGGAAAACTTGAAAATGTTTCTGATCCCGAAAGCAAGCGCAAGATCATCGGTGCTGAATTTATAAATGTTTTTGATGAAGAAGCAGCAAAGCTTGACGGAATCTCATTCCTCGCTCAGGGTACTATCTATCCCGATATTCTTGAAAGCATCAAGCAGGCTGAAGGCAAGAAAGCCGTAAAATCACATCATAATGTAGGCGGTCTTCCCGATGAAATGGAAATGCAGCTTGTAGAACCTATCAAGCTCCTCTTCAAGGATGAAGTAAGAGTTGTCGGTGAAGCTCTCGGCCTTCCCCACGCTATGGTTTACCGTCAGCCTTTCCCCGGCCCCGGACTCGGCGTAAGATGCCTTGGTGCTATTACCCGCGACAGACTTGAAGCATTAAGAGAAGCAGATGCTATTCTTCGTGAAGAATTTGACATCAACGGACTGGCTGAAAAGGTATGGCAGTATTTCGTTGTTGTGCCCGATATGAAGAGCGTCGGAGTTAAAGATGACAGCCGTTATGAAGGCTGGCCCGCAATTATCCGTGCAGTCAACACAACAGACGCTATGACAGCAACGATAGAAGAGATCCCCTATTCGGTTCTTCATAAGGTAACAGCAAGAATCACAGCAGAAGTAAACGGCATCAACCGCGTCCTCTACGACATAACCCCCAAGCCCACAGGAACAATAGAGTGGGAATAATTTCCTAAAGAGCCAAACCCCAGTAAAATCAAGGCTTTCAGGGTTCGGAAAATCCATTTGATAACACTTTGATAACACGACTCGGGAGTTATTATTCCGATTTCCCGTTGGCATGCAGGTTATCAAGCTCATAAAATTTCTGCAATAAACGACTAAACCCTTAACTGTGGATTATCACGGTTAAGGGTTTTTTGTCGTTATTTTTTTGTTCTTATTTAAGTTCGTCTGAAAGGTCGATAGGAATTTTCACCCATTTCTGAGTGTTGTCGTACTTCGGGAAATTATATCTCCATTTGTTGTAATCGTGAATATCTATCTTTCCTGCCCTGAGCATATCCGCCTGCTCTTTCCAGGCAGAGAGCATAGGAAGAATATTAGATGTATCTTTATTTTCTTTATTTAATTTAATGCAAATTTCACCGTCGGACTCATCTATTGTCAGTCCGTAAATATCTTCCAATGCAAAAAGAGTGTGCATCAGTCCGATATAGCTGTCAATATCGGGAACATTCAATGCTTCAGGCGCAACTCCAAGTGCATCTGCAATAGCTGCCGTTATTTCAGCCTTGGGTGTTCTTGAACCCGTTTCATACTGTGCAATACGAACATCGGCAGATGCAACGGGAAATCCGATTTCCAATCCGAGATATTTCTGTGTCATTCCGAGATAGTTGCGTAAGTAGTTTATTCTTTCACCGATTGCCATATTAAGCACTCCTTTTCGTCGGGTTTGACTGTAGTATAGCAAATATGTTTAGTAATGTCAATATGCTTTTACAAAAACTTAACAGTTTTGTTTAAGCTTGTTAACACAAAAGCTTGACATAAACAGATTTGTTTAGTATAATACAGATAACCTAAACAATTTAGTTTAGTATTCTAACTACAATAGAATGACCGTCCGACGAGAACAAACCGCCAAGACCTCTCAAAAAAGAGAGCGAGCGCAGCCGAAAGGCTGACGGCACAGCGCCCGTAGAAATATGAGGAGTGCCTGTCGGAACTCGAACTTCGGGTAGAACGGCAAACAACCATTCTAAATAAAAAAATAAATTGAAAGGAGAAATATTCAGAATGGAAAAAGGCTTTATGAAAGCGAGCGATGTTGCAGAAGAACTGGACATCTCAATATCCTACGCTTACAGAATCGTAAGAATGCTCAATGAGGAGTTGAGCAATATGGGTTATATCACCATCACCGGCAGAGTTAACCGACAGTATTTTAACGAAAGACTTTATTATATCAGAAAGACCTGCTAATAAAAGTCAAGTAAAAAATCAAAAAAATTTAAGCAGATAAAAAAGACAC
>SVOV01000009.1 GCA_015066205.1 Oscillospiraceae bacterium | reverse complement strand
AAATTGCTCGCGTTGTGAGCAATTTTGCTTATATCAAAAAACACCTTTTCGCCCCCAAGATTGGGGGCCGGGGGGTTGAAGCATAATGCTTTTTTATATAAGAATATTAAAATTATAGAAATTGCTTCGTTTTACAAGCTCATCATTGACATAGTCAACACCGAACTCTTCAAAAACAGTATCTCTGTCAGAGAAAAGATTTGTTCCGATTCCGAGTCTGTCACCCTCTATTTCAACGCCTATTGAAGCTAAAATTGTGGGGAACATATCAAATACCGCCCAGTCACGGCTGAATCTTCTCTCTTCGGGTATATCTCCGAGATCCCCTGCTGGATTTATAATAAGATTGTAGCAGGAGCGGTGATACTTTTTGATTCCGTCAAGCCCCTCAAAGAATTTCTTTGCCATACTCAGATGATCGCCGATAAGAATAATTGTTGTGTTTTCATAGAAGGGCTGTTCCTGAATCCAGCGGACAAATTTCACGGTTTCCTCCTGAGAATAACGGACTGCATTTGCATATTTACTGTCATAGGGCTTTGGAGCCTTGGGACTGAGATAGCCCTCGGGAGTGTGAGTATCAGCTGTTTCCATCATAAGATGGAAGGGCTTTCCTGTTTCATAAAGACGGGTAAGCTCATCCTTTGCATATTCATAAAGCTTATCGTCCTCATAACCCCAGAACACCTTATAATTATTGGGAACATAGCCTCTCTTTTTAACTTCCTTATGGTCGATTATGGTAAAATCGCCGTGGGACTTGAAATAATATGTAAGACCGCCGAAATCGGCATTTGCACCGAACATTACTGTCTGCTCATATCCCTGCTCCTTAAGAATATCTCCTATTGCAGTAGCACCGGGAAGGAAATTATCGGCATCGCCGTACTGATTCTGCTTATCGGGCACCTTCATGGGAAGACCTGTTCCCATATTTACCATAGAAGCAACAGACCAGCCCGCTCCCGTAGACTCCTGAAAGCCTCCGAGTCCCTCCTCAAGATGCGAAAAGCTGACGCCTTCCTTTGCAAGGTCATAAAGATGGGGAATCAGGTTATCCTCACAAAATCCCCCGAGCTCCTTTGAAAGGAAGGTATTTTCCATACTTTCAAGATAGATATGAATAAGATTTCTCTTCTTTTCGGGGAAGGTCATTTTTACGGTATCGGGATCGGCAAAATTATCCTCAATAAAGGTCGAAGCGGTAATATATGAATGATAAAGGTCAACAAGCTGAAATTCCTCAATTCCGTATGCACAGCCGCCCACAAAAATTGCAACAGCTATTATCATTGCGGTTATTCTCATAGCAAGGCGGGGAAATACGGTTACAGCCTTTTCCTTGAGAGTCAGTACAAGCTTCTTATCCGTAAAGGTACAGATCGTGAATATTGCGGTAAAAAGCGCGGTTGTAAGAACAACAGACTCTATTCCCGAAATATAAACACTGGCATCCGTTCCCTCTGTCGGCGAATTGAGGTTTATAAGTATCTGATCGGGAGTGAGATCACCGAAGAATTCCTTACCCCATATCGTTGCCGTAAGTGCAGCTGTACCTATACCGAAAAGCACAGAGGCAATCACCTTGACAGCACGGTTGCCGTGAGGGCGCCTGACGGGTGAAGCATCTCCTATTGAAAGCTTGGATATTACGGCATAAAGAAGAAAATACACAGCTCCCACAAGAAAACAAATGCTTATGGTATTAAAGGTATAAGCCCCCTCGTGCACTGAAGCTGAATACACATTTTCAATACTGAAGCAGTATCTCATTACTCCGAAATGAAGCAGGAATACAAGAATCGTATCACGAAGCAGAGTATGGATTACTGTACCTGCCTTCTTAGTTCTGAGAATAAATAATACATCGGCAATTGCTATCAGAAGAGCTATACCGAAACAAAAAGCAAGAATCATATCTTTTCCTCTTCCTTCACTAAAGTCACGGCAATTATACTACAAATAATCAATAAATACAAGTGCGGAGAACTGCAGATGTCAAATTTAATAAAAATACTGTAAAATTTATCCGATATATCCGTTTTTCGGCAATAAAAAAACGGAAGGCTGAGCCTTCCGCTTTTTTTATACAAGCTTTGCGAGCCATTCTTTTGAATCGTCAAGACCGACCGAGGCACGGAGAATGCTTCTTGCATCATTTGCTTCAAGCTTATTTCCGCCGTCAACATCACTTGCAGACTGTGCCCAGTCACTCAGCTTATCAAGTCCGACGGAAGCACGCAGTGCGCTTCTTGCATCAGACGCGGTAATGGAAGCATCGCCGTCAACATCACCGGGAACAACAACTGTCTTTGTATCGATTATTTCACCGTCTTCATCCTTGATGACTAACTTCATACCGCTGGCAATTTTATCCTCTGCCTCTGCCTTTGAGCCGTCCGCATTAAGAATCTCTGTATTCTCGGAGATAGCAGAATTCAGCTCCTCTACGGTTTTGCCGGCAACTGTAAAAATATCCGTATTATCTTCCGAAACCTTGATTTCTTCGTTGTCCTCGGGCTTTACAATTTCAATTTCAACAGGAATCTTTTCGGTTTCCACGGTAAGCACCGCAGTACCCTCGGGAGAAACAGTATAAATACCGTCCTTGCCGTCTACTTCCTTTTTGCCGTTTTTATCCTCAAGAACAACTTTTAATATTTCATAGCCTGCCTTTTCGGTTATGACAAAGGATATTCGCTGTCCGTCAAGATACCATTTTGAGCCGTTGGCATAAAAGCCTGTTGTGAAATCCTTACTGCTTTCGTCCTCATAGACATTTGCACCCGTCTTTTCAACGGTAAGGCGGTTAAAGACCGTACCCTCAAGAAGATCATAAAGCTTATCATCTGCGATATGATACATATTCTCACGGTATTCAAGGATCTTCCACTTCCCGTCCTCTTTCTTCAGGGTCAGAAGAATCGGTTGAGCTATCATCGCCTTAAAGGTATCACCGTACTTTGTTATGTACACATAGTCTGTGTTTTCCTCAAGACCGTCGAATTCACTGTCCTCATAGCCGTATTCAACCATAAGGCCCGTCGCATAAATAAGGCTGTCTGTCTGACGGTAAATCTCATTTACCACCCAGGCCGTAGGGCCGCCGAAGCCACCTGTAGCCCATTTTACCATACCTGTGCTTTCATCATACATATGAGACCACTCATTATTGAGAAATGATTTCATATCACTGTGGTTAACGAAGACTGAGTCGATGATCTCAATGTATTTTTCATAAGGAAGCTCATATCCGTACACAGGGAATGTGCCCCATTCGTTTGTTTCTTCCCATTGGACTTCGTAGCCGTCAAGAAGACCTGCTGTCTGGATATACTGATGAATAACACCTTCGGGAGCGGGATCACCCTCGGGATTCATCATATGACAGCCGAAATATCCGCTGCCCCAGGTTGAAACACCCATTTTTTCAAAAATGTCCGTTATTTCCTCATCTGTGGGACTGCGTGTACCGGTAACGGGAATAATAAGCATTGTTTCATCTTTGATATGATCGCTGTCCTGAGCAGCTGCTTCAGCTGAAAACATCGACATTATCATCAACAGAGAAAGAATAAGAGAAACTGTTTTTTTCATTGCAATATCCCTCTTATTTCATTGCGCGGTCATATACTTCTCTGAATGCCTTACAGGCTGCATCGAAGGCTGCGCGGTTTGAGGGATATTCATATTCTTCCTTAACGGATTCGGCACCGCCCGTAAGCTCAAGATCCTTAAGGCCCTCAAAGACCTTGAGATGGGGCTCGAGGGTAAGAAAATGCTTTCCGTCAGCCTTGTTAAAGCGTCTGATGAGCTCTTCAATATTACCGTCGCCCTTACCGCAGGGGACAACGAAGCCGTCACTCATTCTGCAGTCCTTGATGTGCATATATTCGATATATTCCTTAAGCTTTTCAAAGGCGGGAAGGATCTCTACCTTACACTGAATAAAGTTTGCGGGGTCAAAAATACCCTTGATCTTTCCCTTAAAGGTTGTAAGAATGTCAAGACATCTTACATCGTTATCACCGAAAATTCCCTTTTCGTTTTCGTGACAGCACCAGATATTTCCGCTTCTTGCATAGTCCGCCATTTTTTCAAGGCGTTCAAAGACCTCGTCACGGAAAGAATCATAATCTTCTTTTTCATCAATATAGAAGCTGAACATTCTGATATTTTCTGTTCCGAGAATTGCGGCATTTTCAACACACTGCTTAAAGGAATCAAAATGTGCATCAAACGGGTCGCGGATATTTATTTTACCGAAATGTGAGCCTACGGATGAAACACCTATACCGTGCTCATCAAGTATTCTTTTTACCTCTTTTACCTGTGACGCCGTAAAATTTGAGATATTACCCTCATCAAGACCTCTGGGTTCAATATGAGTTATTCCGTTGGCCTTGAGGGCATCTATCTGTGCTAACAGACCTCCGCCTGCTTCATCCGCAAAGGCGGAAAAAATAAATTCTGCCATTATTATTCTCCTTTGATAAGAGCTTTATAGAGCTTGATGTATTCGTTTGCACTTCTGCCCCAGCTGTAGTCACATTCCATAGCTCTCTTTCTGAGAATAGACCAGCCCTCACGGTCCTTGAAGCCTTCAAGGGCGCGTCTTATAGTGTGAAGCATTGCATGAGCGTTATAGTCCTCAAATACGAAGCCGTTTCCTTCATTGTCGCCCGAATCCTTGACGGAGTCACGAAGACCGCCTGTTGCACGGACAACGGGAATTGATCCGTATCTCAATGCAAACATCTGCGAAAGTCCGCAGGGCTCACTCTGGGAGGGCATAAGGAAAATATCGCTTCCGCCGTAGATCTTACTTGCAAGCGAGGGCACAAATGCTATCTTAACAGCAAGCTTATCGGGATATTTTGAGGAGAGCTCATTAAAGAAAGTTTCGTACTGCCAGTCTCCGGAGCCCAGAACAACAACCTGAACATCGCTTGTTGCAAGCAGTTCCTCAAGAACACATTCAACGAGGTCAAGTCCCTTATGGGACACAAGGCGGGTCACCATACCGATAAGAGGCACATCAGCTCTTACGGGAAGTCCCATAGTTTTCTGAAGGTCTTCCTTACAAAGAGCCTTACCGCTGACATCCTCTGCGGAGAAATTCTTTATAAGATTAGGGTCTGCCCCGGGGTCGTTGGAAACGGTATCGATACCGTTGAGGATTCCGTGTATCTTCCAGCTTCTCATACGGAGAATATTATCAAGTCCGTGAGAATAATAGGGATCGAGAATCTCCTTTGCATATGAGGGGCTGACGGTGGTTACCGCATTGGCACATTCTATTGCGCCCTTCATAAGGTTTATACAGTCATCGTTATGAAGAAGAGAGGTATATTCTCTCGGAATTCCGAGAACATCCTCAAGGATTTCTTCACCGAACTGTCCCTGATACTGAATGTTATGAATAGTGAATGCGGTTTTGATGTTTTCAAAGCCCGGTCTTGTGCCGTAGAAAAGTGAATAATATACGGGAACAAGAGCTGTCTGCCAGTCATTACAGTTAATAACATCAGGCTTAAAATCGATATAAGGAATCATTTCAAGCACTGCACGGGAGAAGAAAGCAAATCTCTCGGCATCGTCATAATGTCCGTATATACCCTGACGCTTGAAATAATACTGGTTATCAAGGAAATAATAAATAACTCCGTTGTATTTTGCTTCAAAAATACCGCAGTACTGTCTTCTCCATGCAACGGGAACGGTAATGTGGGTTATGAATTTCATATCAGCCTTGAATTTTTCGGGAATACCCTCATATAAGGGCATTACAACTCTGCAGCCGATAAGTCTTTTTCTGAGAGCGGCGGGAAGACTTCCCGCAACATCTCCGAGACCGCCTGAAGCAATAAAAGGCTTAGCTTCGCTTACAGCATATAATACTTTCATATTTTCCTCCCTGTTATCAGATGTGAATATTCTTTCCTATATAAACAGGATAAGAATCTGCACCCGAAAGAGTTTTTCCGCTTCTGACTGTAACTGCTTTATCGGCAATACAGTAATTCACGGCAGCCCCCTGAGCAATAAAGCCGTGGGGCATAAGAATTGAATTTTTGACAACGGCATCCTTTTCAACTCTGCAATCCCTGAAAATTATGCAGTTTTCAACCTCACCCTCAATAATACAGCCGTCTGCAATAAGAGAATTTTCAACATCGCAGCCGAGTCCGTAAACTGTGGGCATATCGTCATAAACCTTTGTATATACGGGTCTTTCCTGTGAGAAAAGCTCTCTGTAGTTCTTTGTATCAAGAAGAGCAAAGTTTGCATCGAAATATCCGCCGAGAGAATCGATGACCTTGCAGAAGCCCTTGACCTCAAAAGCACCTACCTTAAGCTTTTTGAGATTCTTGAGGATGATATCCTTTTCAAAGGAAACAAGCCCCTTTGCATAGGAAACGGAAACGAGGCTTTCAAGAAGAGACTTTTTAATCACAACAGCCTTGAGTGCAAAATCGGTGACCTTTCCCTCTCCCGTTCCGAGAGAAAGCTTTGTGATCCTGCCGTCTTCGATCTTTTCAATAACGGGATTATCCTTTATGGCGGGAGTTTTGCCGTGCATATAAAGCTGAGTCATATCGTTGCCGCTTTTTTCGTGGTAATCAAATATCTCTTCAAGATCGAGATTTGCAACATAAGTACAGTCTGTCATAAATACATATTCCTCGTGAGATTTCTCAAGGAAATGAAGAATATTCTTAAGAGCACCGATTCTTGAAGCATTATAGTTTTCAACTGCCTCAGCATTGAAGGGAGGAAGAAGATAAATACCCTCGCTCTTTCTTGCAAGGTCCCAGTGCTTGCCTGAGCCTATATGGTCCATAAGGGACTGATAATTGTTATTTGTAACAATACCTACCTTTGTTACACCTGCATTCACCATATTGGAAAGAGTGAAATCGACAAGACGGTATGCGCCGCCGAAAGGAACGGAAGCCATTGAACGCACGCCCGTAACTTCACTTATAACATCATCATCGGTGTTTGCAAATACTATACCGAGAACATCTTTTCCGTTCATTTGTTTTCGCCCTCCTTAACATCTTCGTCTATCATAAGATTTGCCGAAACCTTTGCCTTTTTGCCGATAGTGACATCAGCACCGATAACGGTAACGCCCCATTTTTCGAGGTCCTTTACCTGCTCGGGATCTTCGCCTACAACGGCATCCTTTTCTATAACCGCATTTTCGGCTATCATTGCATATTTAACCGTAGCGCCTGATTTTATGGTAGCGCCGGGCATAACTATTGAATATTCAACATTGGCACCCTTTTCAACCGTAACATTGGAGAAGAGTACGGAATAATCGACCTTACCGTCGATTATACAGCCGCCTGATACCAGAGAATTCTGAATTTCGGAGGTCTTTGAGGAGTAATGGGGAGCAAGAGAGGAGTTCTTGCAGTAGATGGGCCATGAGGTATCGCTGAGGTCAATATTTACCTTGGGATTGAGAAGGTCAAGATTTGCCTCCCAGAGGCTGTCTATTGTTCCTACATCCTTCCAGTAGCCGTCAAACTGATAGGCAAACATTCTCTCCCCTGCCTCATGCATTGCGGGGATAACATTCTTACCGAAGTCATTGGATGAGCCGGGTGTGTTTTCGTCAGCAATAAGATATTCTCTGAGTTTTTTCCATGTGAAGATATAAACGCCCATCGAAGCCTTGTTTGATTTCGGTACCTTGGGCTTTTCCTCAAAGGCTGTGATGGCACCGTCATCGTTTACGAACATAAGTCCGAAGCGGGATGCCTCTTCCCACGGTACCTCAAGCATTGCTATTGTACAGGCAGCTTCCTTTTCCTTGTGGAAATCGAGCATCTTTGCATAGTCCATCTTATAGATATGGTCACCGGAAAGAATTGCTACATATTCGGGATCATAACGGTCTATGAAATTTATGTTCTGATAAATGGCATTGGCAGTACCCTTATACCATTCTGTTCCCTTTATCTGCTGATAGGGAGAAAGAATATGCACGCCGCCTTCGTTTCTGTCAAGATCCCATGCCTGACCGTTTCCTATATAGTCATTAAGCTCAAGCGGCTGATACTGTGTAAGAACACCTACGGTATAAATACCTGAGTTTACGCAGTTTGAAAGAGGAAAGTCGATAATTCTGTACTTTCCGCCATAAGGTACGGCGGGCTTTGCTATATTCTTTGTAAGAATACCGAGTCTGCTGCCCTGTCCGCCTGCGAGCAGCATAGCAATACATTCTGTTTTTCTTGCCATCTGTTTTTCTTCCTTTCCTGATACTTTAATTTTTATTGCTTTTATAGGGTCTATATTTCAGATAAATACATGAAAATCCGGGTAAGGTTATTTCAAAGGAATGATCCTTGCCGTGCCACGGGATCTTCTTTGTATAAATTCTCTTGTTCTCCGATACTCCGCTGCCTCCGAACTGAATGTCATCGGAATTGAGCATATAAGTAAGACTGCCGCGGCTTTCGAGTCCTATACGGTAATTCTCTCTTGTGACGGGAGTGAAATTGCATACGGCAATTACCCTTTCGCCGTTTTTATCACGCCTTTCAAATGCCGCCACGGAATTGGAGTTATCGTCGCTTACAAGCCAGCTGAAGCCTTCCCAGGAATAATCAATTTCCCAGAGCGGTGCATTGTCGCGGTAGGTCTTATTGAGCTTCTTCACATAAGAATGAAGAGCCTTATGGGCATCGTAATCAAGAAGGAACCAGTCAAGCTGCTTCTTTTCGTCCCATTCTATAAACTGACCGAACTCCTGTCCCATAAAAAGAAGCTTTTTTCCGGGATGGGAATACATATATCCGAGAAACGCTTTCATTCCCGCAAATTTTTCTTCATAGGTTCCGGGCATCTTATCGAGAAGCGATTTCTTTCCGTGCACCACCTCATCGTGAGAAATGGGAAGGACAAAGTTCTCGGAAAAGGCATAGAACATAGAAAATGTTATAAGGTCGTGATTATATTTTCTTGACAGACCGTCAAGAGCGGAATATCTTAAGATATCGTTCATCCAGCCCATATTCCACTTGAAATTGAAGCCGAGTCCGTCAACGGAAACAGGCTTTGTTACAAGAGGCCAGGCTGTGCTTTCCTCTGCTATCATAAGCGCGTGGGGATAATCTCTGAAAATACTCTCGTTCAGATATCTTAAAAATGCCACTGCTTCAAGATTTTCTCTGCCGCCGAAGCTGTTGGGACGCCACTGACCGTCCTGTCTTCCGTAATCAAGGTAAAGCATTGAGGCTACAGCATCAACACGAAGACCGTCTATATGGTATTTATCGAAGAAAAAGGCGGCACTTGATGTGAGGAAGCTTATTACTTCATTTTTCCCGAAGTCAAAGATCCTTGTTCCCCAGTCAGCGTGCTCTCTCTTAAGAGGATCAGCATATTCATAGCAGCATGAACCGTCAAACTCATAAAGCCCGTGGGCATCCTTCGGGAAATGAGCGGGGACCCAGTCAAGGATGACACCTATTCCCGCCTTATGGAGAGTATCCACAAAATACATAAAATCGTGAGGTGTGCCGTATCGGGAGGTAACAGCAAAATACCCCGTAACCTGATATCCCCATGAGCCGTCAAAGGGATGCTCAAGCACCGGCATAAGCTCAATATGAGTATAGGACATCTCCTTAAGATACGGAACAAGCTCATCGGCAAGCTTACGGTAGGAATAAGGCTCTCCGTCAGGATATGTTTTCCACGAGCCTGCGTGAAGCTCATAGATATTTACGGGAGAAGCATATATATCTCTTCCGTAAACTCCCTGAAGATAATCGCCGTCACCCCATTCATAGCCTCCGAGATCATACACCTTGGAAGCATTTGCGGGTCTTGTTTCACTGTGGAAGGCATAAGGGTCTGCTTTCATTCTGACCTTGCCGTCCTTACCGGTAATGCTGTACTTATAGGAATCAAACTGTTTTATTCCTGCAATTTCAGCTTCCCATATTCCGTCGGCTATTTTTTCCATTTTATGGGCTTCGCCGTCCCAGGAATTGAACTCACCGACAACAGCCACGCTTACAGCCTCAGGTGCCCATACTCTGAACACGGCACCGTTTTCAGTAATGTGCGAACCGAAGAATTCATAGGCACGGCAGTTTCTGCCCTGTCTGAAAAGATATACCGGGATATCGGATATGTTTTCTTTTTTCTTAGTCAAGGTTATACACCCCCAAATGTAATTTTAACAAATAAATATGGGAATTTCAAGCAAAAATTTGACTATTTTGTTAGAAGCCCTGTTACAATATTTTTTGCATTTTTGTGCAGTTTAACCAAACGGATATTTTTTACATCAAGAAAAATTAAAAATTGACTTTTTCGGACTGCGGTGTTATACTTTTATAAAAAAGAAACGCGGGAGGATATTATGAACACACATATCAAAAAAACATTGTCTTTGATCCTTGCTGTTATGATGCTTTTCGGCACTTTTGCTTTCGGTGCATCTGCGGATGAAGTAAAGAGAATTTCCTGTACTATGGTAGAAAACGGCGAAAATGCAAGAGGCTTCAGCTGGTATACATACGAAAACGGAAATTCCGATCTTCAGATAGTAAAAACCTCTGAATTTGACGGTGATTTCGATAATGCCGCTTTATACACAGGCTCTGTGGCAAAATACAGAGATCAGTATATTCACAAGGTTTATGTAAATGATCTTGAGGCAGGCACATCCTATACATACAGAGTCGGCGATGCCGAAAAGAAGCTTTGGAGTGAAGCATGTACCGTCAGGACCGACAACGGTGACGATAAGTTCTCCTTTATTGCAATAGCAGATGTTCAGGCAAGCAGCGACGAGAACTTTGCACACGCAGCTCTTACCCTCAAGGGTGCTCTTGAAACTGCTCCCGAGGCTGATTTCATTGCAAATCTCGGTGACTATGTAAACGATAACACCAACGATGAATGGGATTGGTATTTCAAGAACTTTGCTTTTGCGAATAATCATTACACCCATGTTCCCGTAGCAGGAAACCACGACGGTAACATCACAAACAAGCTCAACACTTTCTGCTTCAGCAACACATTTGCTCTTGACGAAAGCGACAATCAGTCCGTTGAAGGCGTTTACTATTCATTTGATTACGGCAACGCTCATATCGCTGTTCTCAACACAAATGATATGTATCCTATGTCACAGGCACAGAGAAACTGGCTCGTAAACGATATGAAGCAGTCCGATGCGATGTGGAAGATCCTTATGATGCACCGTTCTCTTTACTCTGCAGGTAAGAATATCAATAAGCCCGACACTGTAATTATGAGAAATATGCTTCTCCCCATCATTGATGAGCTCGGAATCGATATGGTATATGCCGGTCATGACCATATGTATCTCAGAACAACTCAGGTCTACGGCGACAAGGCTGTTGAAAATGTTGAGTACATCACCGAAACATTCAAAGGCGAAGAGCTCACATTTGCCCTTGATCCCGAAGGAACTGTTTATACTCTTCCCTCAACAGCAGGCACAAAGAGATACGGCGTGAATGAGGATGCAATGAAGCCTATCCTTGATGTAGCAGACAAGGCTTTCTCAACAAGTGATCTTGGCGGCACTTTCTGTGTTACGGAAATTGACGGCGGAAAGCTCGTTTATAAGGCTTATACAGTTGACGATGAAACTCAGGAAATTGAGCTCGTTGATACTTATGCTATAAAGAAGACTGTCGGCAATACGGCTGAAGAATCAGATCTTGAGGATTCTATCATCTCCACCATCTTTACTCAGCCCTTTGCAATTCTCGGAGCTATCATTGAAATGATAGCAACATATCTCAATATGCTTTTTGACCTTGCAAGATAAAAAACGCTGAAAGCTGCCGCACAATACGGCAGCTTTTTTTATTATATTATGAAGCTGTTCACGGCACGAGAAATTCTCTTCATATATCAAAGCAAAAAGGCGGTGCTGCGGCACCGCCCTTTGTATCAATCAAGAAAAACAGGATTTGTGTAGCTGTAGATCATATCCGGAATCTCTTCTCCCTTACTGTGCATACCCATCATTTCACCTGCTATCTTCACATAAACGAGCTTTGCGGGAGCGGGATATGAGAAACGCACATCCGCACGGACATAGCCTTTTTCGGGAACAGGCACATCAACAGAAAAATCCTTGATATCCTTTTTTGCTTTTATTTCATAAATCACCTTTTCATTGTTATATACTCTCAGAGTCTGTCCTTTTTTGAGTTTATCAAGAGAAATAACGGCAACGGCAGCTTCCGCAAATTTTACCCTGTCGCCGGGCACTGCATCTCCTACCGTAAGGAATATCCTCGGAGCCTTGGGAGAATTGGTAACAAAAATATTACCTCTTTTTATTGCGGCAAGAATATCCTCTATGGAATTGGATTCGGCATAAACATAGGTGGTGGGAACACAAAGAAGTCTTGTTACGACATAATCTCTGTGATAGTCACTTCCGCCTACCGCAGGGATAAATTCCCCCTTAAGAAGCTTTTTAGTCCACCAGTCCATACAATATACATTATCCGTATGCATCGGAGAATTCCAAAGCTCAACGGAATCCATCTTATAATTATCGAGGTCAATTCTCCATGGAAGCTTCCTGTCAAGAGGATGATTCACACTTATATGAGCACCGCTTTCTCTTGCCTTTTCAACAAGTCCGGCATATTCCTCCTGAGTATTGGGACGGCTGATTCTTTCAAAGGGCAGTCCCTCACCCCAGATGTTTACATGTCCCAAGCCGCCCGAGATCTCCATTCCGGGGAAAATTGCAACACCGCGGTGATTAAATGCCTTCATTCCGGGGGTATTTACATTATGATCTGTTATAAATGCAAAATCCATTCCCAGCTCATACAGCATATCGTAAAGCTCCTCAGGCTTATACTGTCCGTCGGAATTACAGGTGTGAAGGTGACAGTCACCTTTTAGCCAATGTCTTTTTTTTACCATAAAGCACACTCACTTTCTGTTATAGACTTGTCTTGCGCACTGAACAAAGGCCTCCATAGCCCTTGAAGGGTATCTTTTCTTTTTATATCCCATAGCAAGCTTTCTTCGGGTATTGTCGCCCGAGAGCTTGTAGAATACACATTTTGAAGCACCTCTTTCTGCTCTTAAGAGATTATCGGTCACAATAGTGATACCGAGTCCTGCTCTTGTCATATTATATGCAGTAAGAAGCTGATCGGGATAAATTTTTACCTTCGGAGAAAAACCCGCATTCTCACACAGCTGCATAGTTCTCGTATACATATCGTTTCCCTTTTTGAGAACGAGAAAATCTTCATCCGAAAACTCGCTGAGCTCAACCGTGGGACAATCCCTGTCAAGATATTTTTTATTTTTAACATCCTCATCCGTAAGCCTTTTCTCTGAAAATTTTTCATTTATAGGAAAAGCCGCGGGAACAGCAAGAAGCAGGGTCTCGTCTGCAAGAGGATAGGAAATAAAAAGCTCGGGGTCAAAATCGTGAGCCACAAGAATATCCACTTTTTCCTCAAGAAGCTGATTCTTCAGATCGTGAGAATGGGATTCAACAAGCTCGACCGTAATACCGCTGTAGGTATTCATAAATTCAATTATAATATCTGGAAGTATAAATGATGATATAAAGTTTTCGGCGCTGACTATAACACTGCCGCTTTTCATATCGGAAAGGTCGTTGAGCTGATTCAGCATATTATGCTGAAGTGCTCTCATCTGTTCGATGGATTCAATATAAACTCTTCCCGCCTGAGTAAGAGAAATAGGATTTGTGCTTCTGTCAAAAATAGTTATTCCTAACTGCTTTTCCACTTTTTTTACAGAAGCTGACAGTGCAGGCTGAGAAACAAAAAGCTTTTTGGCAGCTCCCGAAAAGCTTCTTTCAAGATATACCTCATATACATAATCCATTCCGTCAAACATACGCTGCACCTCATTTCCGTATAGCTGACTTTATTATAAAGGTTCAAGCAAAAAAAAACAAGAGGTTAATAAAACACAGATAAACTGTTATGTGAAAAAAATTATAACTTTCTGTTTACTATAAATTTTATTTATAGGAGCTATACAATTATTTGTATTTGCTACAATGTTGCTGTTATGGTATTATGTACGGGACTAATATTTTAGTAAAAAAATAAGAAAGAGGTAAAGAAAATGAAGAAATTAATTGCAATTCTTCTCACACTCACTCTCTGTGTTTGCTGCTTTGCTGCTTGCGGCGATAATGACACAACAGAAACAACCCTCGGCGGTGAAGAGACAACTGCTGCTCCCGTAGATGTAGTTTACGGCGACAAGACTTTCGAAACAATCAAAGTCGGTACAGGCGGAACAACCGGTACTTACTATGCATTTGCAGGTGCTTCAACACAGGCTATCACTGTTGACGGCTACGGCTTTGAGGTTGTATCCACAGGCGGTTCTCAGGCTAACATCGAAGGCATTGATGACGGCGACTATCACATGGCTACAGTTCAGAACGACGTTATGAACTATGCTTACAACGGAACAAACGGTTTCGCTGCTCCCATCAAGACTTTCTCTGCTGTTGCTTGTATCTATCCCGAAGTTTGCCAGCTTATCGCTACAGAAGCATCAGGAATCAAGACAGTTGCTGACCTTAAGGGCAAGAATGTAGCTATCGGCGATGCAGGTTCAGGCGTTTTCTACAACGCAACTCAGATCCTTGCTGCTGCAGGCATTGACTACGAAAAGGACATCAATGCAACATTCGCATCCTTCGGTGACAGTGCTACTCAGCTTAAGGACGGCGCTATCGACGCTGCTTTCATCACAGCAGGCACTCCCACAACTGCTATCACTGAGCTTGCAACATCAACAAATGTTGTTGCTGTTGACCTCGGCGAAGATGTTATCGCAAAGCTTATGAACGACTTCCCCTTCTACACAAAGTATGAAATGACAAGCGCAGACTACGGCTTCATCACAGAAACTGTTAACACTGTTGCTATCATGGCAACTTATGTTGTAACAAACGAAATGAGCGAAGATCAGGTTTATGAGATCACAAAGAACCTCTGGGAAGATGCTGATGTAGCTACCTGCCACGCTAAGGCTGCTCAGATGGATATCAACACAACAGTTAACGGTATCGGCGATGTACCCCTTCATCCCGGTGCACTTAAGTATTATGTAGAAAAAGGTATCGTTGAAGCTCCCGTTGAAGAAACAACAGAGGCTGTTGAGGATACAACAGCAGCAGCTGACGAAACAACAGAAGCTGCTGAAGAAACAACAGTTCTTGAAGAAACAACAGCTGCTTGATTCCACAAGATATTGATCTCTGATATCCGTGCCGCAGTTTTTTAATTGCGGCACATTCTTTTAACATAAAATACACAAAGAAAGGGGAAAAAACAGTGAACGACAATACTGCAAGTATCAACATTAATGAAGAAGTTGTTGATTCCGACAAGATAATGCAGGAATTTGACCGTGAAAGCAATACGCGAATCTTCACAGGCTGGAGAAAGCATGTTATCACAGGGCTTCTTTGTTCCTTCAGCGTTTATATGATATCAATGGCGCTGCTTTTTCCGAATGCCACAAAGTATACAAAGCTTACAACCTTTATGGCATTTATTCTTTTTATGGGTTATCTTATTTTCCCTGCTTATAAGGCTCAGACTAAAAAGATCAACTATGTTCCTTTTTATGACATCTTCCTCGGACTTGCGGGTGCGGCAGCTTTCCTCTATTACACAATAATGCAGGAAGACATCGTAATGATGTCAAGAAGAATCGGAACTCTTCAGATAGCAATTGCATTTATTGCAATAATTCTTCTTGTAGAGCTTGTTCGGCGAGCAGTAGGTCTTCCTATTATCTTTGTTGCGGGCGCATTCATAGTATATGCGGCAATAAAGGCATTTACGGAAAACCCTGACAAGGCATTGAGAAACCTCGCCTACGGTCTTTTTTATGATGTTGCAAACGGACTTTTCTCAACTCCCGTTTATGTATGCACAACCTTTATAGTTCTCTTTATTATTCTCGGCGCTCTTCTTGAAAAAACAGGCATCGGAACATTCTTTGTTGACCTTGCAAACTCCATTGCCGGCGGTTCAGTCGGCGGTCCCGCAAAGGTTGCTGTTATTTCAAGTGCACTTGAGGGTATGTATTCAGGCTCATCTGTTGCAAACACCGTAGGAAGCGGTTCAATTACCATTCCTCTTATGAAAAGGACAGGCTATAAGCCTCACTTTGCAGCCGCAGTTGAAGCAGCCGCATCGACCGGCGGACAGATAATGCCTCCTATCATGGGTGCAGCAGCCTTCCTTATGGCTGAGATCACCGGTGTTCCCTATGCTACAATTGCAGTAACCGCAATTCTCCCCGCTGCTCTTTATTTCACGGGAATCTTCCTTATGATCCACTTTGAAGCAAAGAAGCTGGGACTCAAGGGACTTCCCAAGGATGCAATTCCCAATTTCTTCAAGCTTGTTTTAGGCAACGGCTATCTCCTTCTGCCTATAGTTATTCTTGTTATATGCATGAACTACTTCAGTGCAGGTGTTTCCGCTTGCTTTGCAATACTTGCTTCCCTCATCGTAAGCCTTTTCCCCAAGGAGCTCATAATAAAGCTCATCAAAAGACAGGCAAGCGGTAAGGACATCGGAAGAATTCTTCTCTCCTTTGTTCCCGTTGTTATCACACTTGCATTATGGCTTCCCTTCGGAACATCTATGATGACAAAGGCTGTTTTTACAGGTATGGTAAGCTGCTTTGCACTTTCATTCATAACAAAGAAGGACTCTACACTGAGCCCCGCTGTTATTATTGATTCTCTTCATAACGGTGCAAAGAATACAATAGGTGTTGCAGTTGCCTGCGGTATGGCAGGACTTATCTCAGGTGTTGTTACAATGACCGCTCTCGGTCAGCTTCTCCTCAATACTCTTGTTCCCGTTGCACAGAACAGTATGTTCTTGGCACTCTTCCTTACAATGGTATGCTGTATTGTTCTCGGAATGGGCGTTCCCACAACAGCAAACTATGTTATCATGGCAACAATCACGGCTCCCATTCTTATCAAGATGGGCATTCCCGCTCTCGCTGCTCATATGTTTGTTTTCTATTTCGGAATCGTTGCAGATATCACTCCTCCCGTTGCTCTTGCTGCATATGCGGGTTCAGCTATCGCAAAATCGAATCCCCTTAAAACAGGCGTTACGGCGACAAGACTTGCCATTGCGGCATTCATCATTCCTTATATGTTCGCATATAACCCCAAAATGCTCTTTATTGATGCGGGCGTCTTTGATATTATTTCAATCATAATAACCTCATTTATCGGCATTTATGCGGTCTCGGCAGGTATGGAAGGCCATATGTTCTTAAAGCTTCCCTGGTGGCAGAGAATTCTCACTCTTGCAGGCGGACTTATGCTTATAGTTCCTGAAACAATTACAGACATTGTAGGCGTAGCATTAGTTGCACTTGTAATCGTAATTCAAAAGCTTTCAGAGAGAAAAGAAAAACACCATCCCCCCGAAATGAAGCTCGAGGAAAAGGCTTCCTGATTCTCATTCATCGATCAACAGAATTATCCCCCGCTCACTGAGCGGGGGATTTTTTTGTGTATTATTGTATTATTCTGCGAGCTGATAGATCCTTACATAGTCAACATACATATCGACGACTTCATCCTTGCTTACACCTTCAAGATTTACAGCGTGAGGAATCTCAAGTGAAATAATAACCTCTTCGGGATTTTCACAGATACCGTCACCGAAATCGGTTCTTACCGTTTCAACTCCGTTTACATAGAAGATGTATTCTTCTTCTGTCCACATCATTCCGTAGGTATTATATTCGCTGTAAATATTGTTACCTCTGAAAGAGCCGAGATTTCTTGAATAAATCGTATCCTCTGTGGAGCCGTTAAGTCCCGAAAGGTGCATTGCGGGAGTATAGGCATTATCCTGTCCGGGTCTTCCGTAGAAGGCTTCGCAGACATCAATTTCAACCGCACCTATACCGCCCTTTGATGTTTCGGGTTTATATGAGCCGTTTCCCTGAAGCCAGAAGGCTGACCAGAAAGCCTTAGAGGGAGCACATATCATTTTTATTTCAAAATAGCCTCTTGTATACCACTCCTTAAGACCTATACCGCCTGCATACCAGCCGGCACCGTAAGGACCTTCTTCACGGTATTCACCTGTGATCTTAAGAGCGCCGTCGGAAACACTTATCTGTTCAAGAGAACCTATACCGCTTCTTGAGGGGCCTTCACTGCGGGTTTGCCATAAATCCATATTAAGGCTGTCGCCTTCAAATTCATCCTCAAAAACAATTTCATAGCCTGTAAGGTCAAGTTCAGGTCCCCAGGCATCAACAGCCTCGCCTGTTACAAGCATATTGAACATCTGCATCATCATAACAAAGGTAGCCGCAATTCCTCTTGCACCGCCTCCGCGGAAAAGATCCATAAGTCCGTCAAAGAAGTTCTGAAGAGCCCACTGCTCTCTGAAAACAAGTCCGAGGGTACGCGAAATCAATTCAACCATTGTGCTTTCTCCTTTTATTTTTTATTCTTTCTCATTTCAGCAAGTTCTCTGTAGCTGATGAGCTTAATACCGTGAGTCTTAAATGCAGCATGGGTCTCGGGATCCTTCATAACAAGGTATTCCCAGTATCTTCTCTGCCAAGTACCTGTAATTGATTTCATTTCATCCGTGGGCATTGCGGGATGAACATAGGTTTCGCAGATTCCGTCGGGAATCTTTATAAGATATTCGATAAAGTTATATTTGAATTCTTCATAGGTCTTTCCCGTTTCGATATTCTCGGGGAATATAAGATAATCGGGCATAGGAACATTATTGCTCTTACCGAACATTCCCGAAAGAATACTTGCAACAGAGAAAAGCCATACAGGAGTGCCCTCGGGACACTGCTCCTTAAGAGGCTTTGAGAACATTCTGAAGGGGTAGCCTTTTTTACCGCAGACAGCAAGAGTTTTCGGAAGCATAAGAAGCTTGCCGTTCATTCCGTAAAGAGCACCCATATGGCTGTCAACATGAGAGGGCTTCATACCCTTGTTTTCGCAGTATTCGATCTGTGCGACAGTTTCTTTGACTGCCTCATCATAATCGCAGTGAGCTTCAAAATCCTCACTTTCGGGCCACATTCTGCCGTGCTCATTCTGGAGCGAGGG
Organism: Oscillospiraceae bacterium; assembly: GCA_015066205.1. Lineage (GTDB taxonomy): Bacteria > Bacillota > Clostridia > Oscillospirales > Acutalibacteraceae > RUG806. Next base: position 47,153 of record SVOV01000009.1, on the reverse strand, counting down.
AAGACCTGTCATAGCACCCCAGGGGAAATTCTCCTGCCACTCGTTTGTATGGGTAAGATGAACACCTATGGCAAATTCAGGATGATCGATGGAAAACTGAATTGCTTCATCTGCACCGGGACAGGGAGTCATAATTGTTGAAGAAAAAATACTGCCCGACAAAAACAGATCCATAACAGCTTCATTTGCACTGTGGCAGAGTCCGAAGTCATCGGCATTGATTATAAGAAACTTTTTAGCCATTTATTAATCTCCTTCTCTTAAAGAGTTATCATTTTAATAATAACAAAAGCTTAACATTAAGTCAAGAAAAAGAGAGCCGCAATTAAGCTACGGCTCTCATTAATTTAATTATAGCCTATCATTACAGCGAAAAGCATAACAGCAACGGAAATTATGCCTTCAATTACGAAAAGGGGCCAGGAGAATTTAAGCCATTTCGTATATGAAACACCGACAAGTCCTATTGCAATTATCATAATTCCGCTTGTGGGATAAAGAAGATTTGTAAATCCGTCAGCAAGACAGAAGGAAAGCACAACACTGTTTGAGCTGATTCCGATAAGATGTGCAAGAGGCAGCACAAGGGGCATTACAAGAAAAGCCTTTGCAGTTCCCGAGCCTATAAAGAATTCAAGAAGCGCAATAAAGAGGAAAATAAGAAGAATTGCGGCAAAGGGATCCATTCCCTCAATAAGAGAATGTATGTAGTAAAGAATCGTGTGCATAATTTTTCCCGTATTGAGAATATATGCTACGGAAATTACTATAAGAATAAGAGGAATTGCGGGAGCGACGGTCTTGATTCCCTCAGTAAAACCGAAAAGAAGCTCTTTTCCGCGAAGTCCCTTTATGATAGCGGCAGCAATTCCGCCCGCAACAAAGAACACGGCAATTCCGCCCATTGAAACAACACCGCCGGCACCTGTAAGAAAGTCCGTGATTATGCAGATAAGAGCAAAAAGCAGACATATACAGAAGGCTTTTCCCGCCTTTGATGTGGTTTTATCATTGAATACGGCATCAACATCCGAAACCGTATATTTTTCTCTTAAGCTCTTGTCGCTTTCATAAGAAAGGCTCTTTTCGGGATTCTTTTCAATTCTTTTTGCATAAAGGAATAAAAACGCATAAAGTCCGATAAAAACAAGAGCAAAAACAATAAGACGAAGCCACAGCCCCGAAAATATCTCAACATCCCCCGCAAGCTTCTGCACGGTCATAACATTAAAGGGATTAAAGGTTGCGGCAGTAAAGCCGAAGGCTACGGAAATAAGACTCATTCCCAGCCCTACCATTGAGTCCCAGCCGAGAGCCAGAGAAATTGCCACGGCAAAGGGCACAAGGGTCACGCTTTCCTCAAGTATTCCCGCTGTTGATGCGAGAGCCATACAGAAGAATATCAGCACCGCCATAAGAAGATATTTTCTGTCGGAAAATTTCTTTATAACAACAGCGACGAGGTATTTCAGCACCCCGCACCTGTCCAAAAGAAGAAAAGTTCCGCCCATAAGCACAATAAATGCAATTATGAGAATACCTGTCATTCCCGTATCTCTTGTTCCCTCATCTATAAAGACCATCACGGGAGCGGCGGCAATTTTCCACAAAGGCATAGTATAATCCTCGAGAGGACTGTATGTGCTCTCCGTTGTTATGGAGGCCTTACCCGTATCTTCATCGATAAAGGTATTATACTCACCTCTCGGCAGTATCTGTGTCAGCACACCAGCAAAGATATAGACCGCAAGCAGAATTGCAGTTATACTGATTATAGTCTTTTTATCAATATGAAGCCCGTCGGATTTCTTCTTTTCTATCTCGCTCATATTAGCTCTCCTCTGAAATATATAGAATAATTATACATATATATTCTCTTAATTGCAAGACACTAAAGGATAAAACAAGGGCATTATGCATATAAAAATGCATAATGCCTTTATTTTATCCGAGAATGGGCTTATCAAGGAATTCTATTTCCTGTTCACCCTTGATTCCGTCAGATTCAAAAACTATTATCTCATTTCTGCCCTGCTTCAATACGGATGCGGGGACATAGAGAGTTTTCTGCGGTCCTATTTCCCAGTATCTTCCAAGATTAAAGCCGTTTACGGTAACAAAGCCCTTGGTAAAATTATCAAGCTTCAGGAAGGTATCCTTACACTCGTCAACATCAAGATAACCTCTGTAAAAGGCAGATCTTTCATTGAATTCACTGTCAGAAAAATCAAGCTTTCCGAGGTCATCCATAGGAAGCGGATAAACATCCCAATGGAAATGAATCCTGTCATCAATAAGACATCTGCCCGCAATTCCCTTTTTTCTCATCATCTTGGGGCCGAAATTTGTTCTGCCCATATTCTCGCAGAGAACGGTAAGGGTATCCCCCGCCTTTGCGGAAAATTCAGTTTCAAGGAAATCATTTATATAGAGAATATCAATAAGTCTGTCATTGATATATATCTGCGCTCTGTCTCCGAGAGTTTCAAAGCTGAGCTTAACATTATCATAATCACGGCGAAGAGTTGTCTTATAGGCAATATAGCCGAAGCCGAAGCCGTATTTTTCCATACATTTCGGGACATCGGAATGAACGGGAGAGGAAAGGCGCTCCAAAGAACTGAAGAAGCCTGTTTTTTCGGTAAGCTCCACCTTGCCGTAGGCTTTTTTCTCGCGATCTGCGGGTATCTCGGGAAGAGGATGGTCAATATATTTCTTTATGACCTCTCTTACAGCCATATATTTCGGGGTGACATCACCGCATTCGGAAAGACAGGCATCATAATCATAGCTTGTAACATCGGGAAGGAATTTTTCATAGTGGTTAGCCCCCGAGGTAAAGCCGAAATTTGTACCGCCGATAAACATATACATATTGAGATGTCCGCGGGAGAGCATATCGTCAACTACCTTGGCATAATCCTCGGCAACGGTTGTGTGGTGCTTATCATCTCCCCATGCATCAAACCAGCCGTTCCACATTTCCATACACATTTTGGGACTATCAGGGAAAATCTTATCGTGAGCTCTGAAATTTTCTTCAACACGGGAACCGAAATTAAGAGTCGCAAGACAGCCGTCAATACAGCCGTCAAGAATATCGCTTTCACTTGTTCCGTCGGAGGTAAACAGCGGAACATCGATTCCTCTTCTTATAAAGCCTTCTTTAAGATAAGAGAGATATTCCTTATCGTCACCGTAGTAGCCGTACTCATTTTCACACTGAACCATTATTATATTGCCGCCGTTTGTACAAAGAAGCGGTCTTATTTCATCGCAAAGACGGTCGAGATAACGGTCAAAGCAGGCTATGTATTTTTCATTCATACAGCGGATCTCCATATCATCATCCGTCTGAATCCACCAGGGAAGACCTCCGAATTCCCATTCAGAGCAGATATAAGGACCGGGGCGGACTATAGCCATAAGGCCGAGCTCTCCCGCTGTCTTTATAAACTGCGCTATATCAAGAATCCCCGTAAAATCAAATTCCCCCTGCTTTTTCTCGTGCATATTCCACGCACAGTAGGTCTCAACACAGTTACAGCCCATAGCAAGAAGCTTTCTGAAAATATCCTCCCAGGTATCGGGCATATTTCTGAAATAATGCACCGCACCGGAAATAAGCTTTACCGGCTTCCCGTCCTTAATAAATTCATTTTTTACAATTTCAAATGTCATAGAGGCTCCCCTTTTTCTCTTGATAAAACAATTATAATATAACAAGAAAAAAAAGTAAACAGAAAAAGAGAACAACACCCTTTACGGTGCTGTTCCTATAATTTCATAAAGCTTTTTTACCGCATCAATATCGGCTTCCGGTATATGAGAAAAGGGAAACTCAATTCCCATCTGCTCATATTTTACCGTACATATTTTTCTGAAAGGGAGAAATTCCGTCTTATCGATAACGGGGTTATTTCTTATAATTTCTCTTAATCTCTGAATATTTTCCGCAATGTCATTGACGGTAGGGATGATAACCTGCCGAAGAGTTACGGGGATATTCTTTTCTCCGAGAAAATCCAGAAAATCCATCGGCTTTTTCATTGAACAGCCAACATTTTCCCTGTATTCCTCTTCAGTGGTGTATTTGATATCAAGAAGCACTCTGTCAGTAAAGGACAGAAGCTCTTTTACTTTTTCATCAAGGACACAGCCCGAGGTATCAAGACAGGTGTTAATTCCGTTTTCACGGCAAAGACGAAAAATTTCAAGAGCAAATTCTGCCTGCATAAGAGGTTCTCCGCCCGAAAGGGTGATACCTCCGTCCTTTCCGAAATAATCCTTATATCTTAAGACCTTTTGAACAATTTCCTGTGCCGAATATTCCTCTCCGCCCGACATATTCCAGGTGTCGGGATTATGACAGCATTTACATCTGAGAGGGCAGCCCTGAAAAAAGACCACAAAGCGAAGACCGGGGCCGTCAACCGTGCCGAGGCTCTGTAATGAATGAATTCTGCCCATTATCATAAGCTGTGATGGAAGGTACGGCTGATAACCTCTCTCTGCTGTTCGCGGGAAAGCTTATTGAAGTTTACGGCATAGCCTGATACTCTTATTGTAAGATTCGGGTAGGCTTCGGGATCCTCATAAGCCTTTATAAGAGTTTCACGGTTAAGAACATTTACATTTATATGATGTGCCTTTTTCTTGAAGTATCCGTCAAGAATATTTACAAGATTATTTATTCTGTCCTCACTGTCGTGTCCGAGTGCATCGGGAGTGATAGAGAAGGTATTTGAAATACCGTCACGGCAGTCCTCATAGCTTATCTTTGCAACTGAATTAAGAGAAGCAAGGGCACCGTTTTCCTCACGGTTGTGCATGGGGTTTGCACCGGGAGCAAAGGGTGTGCCCGCCTTTCTTCCGTCAGGAGTAGCTCCTGTGTGTTTTCCGTACATAACATTCGATGTTATTGTAAGCACGGAAAGAGTATGAACGGCATTACGGTAGGTGGGAGTCTTACGAAGCTGAGTGATTACCTTATGTGCCATATCACGGGCAATGAGATCAACTCTGTCATCATCGTTTCCGTATTTCGGGAAGCTGCCCTCGGTAGTAAAATCGGTGATATATCCCAATTCATCCTTAACGGGATGAACCTTTGCATATTTTATTGCACTGAGAGAATCTGCAACAACAGAAAAGCCTGCAACACCGAAAGCCATAAAGCGTGTGACCTCGGTATCGTGAAGAGCCATCTGTGTTTTTTCATAGGCATATTTATCGTGCATGTAATGAATGACATTCATTGTATTGACATAAAGAGCACTGAGCCATTCAATATAGATGTTATATCTTTCCATTACCTCGTCGAAATCGAGGGTCTCAGCGTCCATAACGGGCATCTGAGGTCCGATATGAATTCCGCTGGTGGTATCAAAGCCGCCGTTTATGGCAACAAGAAGAAGCTTTGCAAGATTACAGCGGGCTCCGAAGAACTGCATTTCCTTGCCGAGCTCCATAGCGGAAACACAGCAGGCAATGGCATAGTCATCACCGTGGTGAGGACGCATTATATCGTCATTTTCATACTGAATGGAATCTGTATCACAGGATACCTTTGCACAGAATTTCTTGAAATTCTCGGGGAGGTCATTTGACCAGAGAATTGTAAGATTAGGCTCGGAGGAGCTTCCGAGGGTATAAAGGGTATTGAGCATTCTGAAGCAGTTCTTTGTGACAAGAGTTCTGCCGTCACAGCCCATTCCGCCGATGCTTTCGGTTATCCACATAGGATCTCCGCCGAAAAGCTCATTATATTCGGGAGTTCTCAGATGTCTTGCAATACGGAGCTTCATAACAAAATCGTCCATAAGCTCCTGTGCACCCTCTTCCGTAAGAATACCTCTTTCCATATCTCTTTCAATATAGATATCAAAGAAGGTGCTTACTCTTCCGAGGCTCATTGCAGCTCCGTTCTGCTCCTTGATGGCACCGAGATACGCAAAATATGTCCACTGAATTGCTTCCCTTGCATCCTTTGCGGGCTCACTTATATCAAAGCCGTAAAGACCTGCCATTTCCTTAAGATAGCCGAGGAAGGTTATCTGACGGAAAAGCTCTTCGGATAAACGGATGTTTTCGGGAGTAAAGGGCTTATTCGCAAGGGCTTTTTTGTCCTTTACCTTTTCTTCCATAAGCTTATTTATACCGTAAAGAGCAACTCTTCTGTAGTCGCCTATAATTCTGCCTCTGCCGTATGCATCGGGAAGACCTGTTATAATATGGCTTTTTCTCGCAAGACGCATTTCATCGGTATAAGCCCTGAAAACACCGTCATTATGAGTTGTTCTGAAACGGAATTCATCCTCAACTCTGTCACTGAGCCTGTAGCCGTAAGCAGCGCAGGCCTGTCTTGCCATTCTGATTCCGCCGAAGGGATTAACCCCTCTTTTAAGCGGGCTGTCTGTCTGCATACCGACTATAAGCTCTTTATCCTTATCAATATATCCCGGAAGATAGCTCAGAAGTGATGATACCTTTTCCGTATCAACATCAAGCACACCTCCGTTTTTTCTTTCTTTCTTGAAAAGCTCCTGAACCTTTGCCATAAGCTCATCGGTTCTCTTAGTGGCTCCCGAAAGAAAGCTGTCGTCGCCTTTATATTCTTTATAATTAACCTGAATAAAATTCCTGACATTGATCTCATCCTGCCAGCTACCCGCATTGAATCCGAGCCAGTTTTCGTGTTTCATTTTTGCTCTCTCCTTTTGATCGAATTCTCACCGTTTTTTACGGTTATCCCTTTTTCCATAAAAAGAAAAAAGGGACACAATCAGATTTCACAAGCTGATTGTGCCCAGACGGTCGGCAATAAAATTTTTACACTCCACCGCGGTACACCGCGAAATCCGTCAGTCATGTAAAAATCTATATGTATTATACAATAAAATTTCGCACAAGTCAACAACACAACATATAGAAAATAAACCGCAAAAAAACTGAAATATTATCTATATATAACAGTTTTCTCAGTATTTCATTTTAATGAGCCTTGTTGCAAAAAGCAAAAATACCCGTTCCTTTTGCAGGAACGGGTAAAAAAGCTTATTCGTCGTCGTCTTCCATTGTGGATTCTGAAATAACCTTTGCAGCAACTTCCTGAGGAGCTCTTTCATATCTTGCAAATTCAAGTGAGAAATAGCCTCTGCCTGCTGTTACGGAACGAAGAGTTGTTGAGAAATCGCCCATTTCAGCCATGGGAACCTCTGCTTCAAGGAGCTGCATCTTGGGTTCGTCTGCGGGGCCCATACCGAGCACTCTGCCGCGACGCTTTGTGATGTCACCCATTATATCACCGAGATTATCATCGGGCATATAAGCCTTGAGGGCACCGATGGGCTCAAGAATTGCGGGACCTGCTGTATCCTTAAGCTGCTTGAATGCAAGAGAAGCAGCAGTCTTGAATGCCATTTCGGAAGAGTCAACGGGATGGTAAGAGCCGTCATAAAGTGTGGCCTTGATGTTAACTACGGGATAGCCTGCAACGATACCGCGCTTAACACTTTCACGAAGACCCTTTTCAACTGCGGGGAAGAAGTTCTTGGGAACAGAGCCGCCGACAACCTCTTCACCAAATACGAGATCAAGCTCATCACAGGGTTCAAAACGAATCCATACATCACCGAACTGACCGTGGCCGCCGGACTGCTTCTTATGTCTTCCGTGGATTTCAACTTTCTTTGAAATTGTTTCTCTGTAAGCAACTCTGGGAATCTGAAGATCGACCTCAACGCCGAACTTTGTCTTGAGCTTTGTTACGATAAGATCAAGATGCTGTTCACCGAGACCTGCAAGTATCTGCTCTCTTGTTTCTTCATTTGTATAGAATCTGATAGCGGGATCCTCGTGAGAAAGCTTCTTAAGACCTGCGGCAACCTTCTCTTCTTCACCCTTCTTCTTAACAATAACTGCCATTGAAAGACAGGGAGCGGGGAATTCGGGAGCTTTAAGAGAAAGAGGAGTCTTTTCCGAACAGATAGTATCACCTGTTTTGATACCGTCAAGCTTTGTGATAACAGCGATGTCACCGGCTGTAATTACAGATGTGTCCTCTGTCTTACCGCCCTTGGGGATAATAAGCTTACCCATTCTCTGAGAAGCAGCTGTTCTGGGAGTATAGCAGGGTGTGTTTCCGTCTATCTTACCGGAAGCAACCTTAACATATGTCATCTTACCTACAAAGGGGTCGGCAACTGTCTTAAAGCACATTGCGGCAAGAGGTCCGTTCTCGTCACATTCAAGCTCGATTTCATTACCGTCAGCATCAGTTGCTGTTTCCTTGAACTGTGTGGGAGCGGGAGCCATCTTGGTAATACCGTTAAGAACAAGGTCTATAGCTTCAAGTGTATATGCAGAACAAGCATACATAGGCATTACAGTACCGTCAAGAACACCCTTTGAAAGACCGAAAACTATCTCATCATGAGTAAATTCTTCGCCGTCAAAGAATTTCATCATAAGCTCGTCATCAGCGGATGCAACTGATTCGGTAAATGCAGCGTGAAGCTCTTCAATTCTGTCAGTTGAAGGCATATCAACCTCTGTAGCCTTACCGTCCTTATATGCAAATGCCTTATTCTGAAGGAAATTCACATAGCTTACAACCTTGTCGCCCTCAACATAAGGAACAACAACAGGACAAACCTGAGTTCCGAATGCTTCCTGGAAAGCATCTACGGTTTTGTAGAAATTGGCGTTTTCAGCATCACAGCCGGAAACGATTATGAACTTGGACATATTTCTCTGCGTTGCAGCCTTATATGCCTTTTCAGCACCTACGCCTACGCCTGAGCCTGATTTTGTTACGATAAGAACTGTTTCTGCAGCTCTTATACCTTCTGTAACGCCTGTTGCAAAGTCAAAAAGACCGGGAGTGTCAATTATATTGATTTTTCTGTCGCGCCACTCGAGAGGGCAGACAGCGGAAGATACTGAATTATGACGGCGCTTTTCTTCAGCGTCGAAGTCCATTACGGTGTTACCGTCGGCTACCTTACCGAAGCGGTCTGATGCACCTGCAATGTAAAGCATAGCCTCTGCAAGAGTGGTCTTACCTCTGCCGCCGTGACCGGCGATACAGACGTTTCTGATGTCGTTAGCATTATAAAGTTTCAAAGTAGTTACCTCCTAAAAATGTGAGGAATATGGTGAAAAACAACAAATTCCCAAAAGAGTACAAGGGAAATTATATCATAACCACCCAATTATTGCAATACGGTTTTTGTCTTTTTCAACAGAATTTTTCAACAAATATTATTATAATTTGTTTGACATTATTACTATAATAATGGTATAATTCTTGAAAGTTACAATATTTTGCACAAAAGAGGTAGATTATTTATGGGCAGAAAAGCTAACACGGAGATTCCGCAGAAAAAGCCGTCCTCCGTTATCGATTCGCTGAAAAATGCGGCGGGCATCGAGGGTAATTTCGGAGAATATATAAAGCCTATGGCAAGCTATACCTGTGCCAATATCACACTCGGCGGTGCGTGGTATCCCATCAACCTTTACCATCAGCAGTATTTAAGCTTCGTTGAAAAGATGCCGACGCATATCACCGGTACTATCAGCATGATAAACGGTATTATTGATGCCGTATCCGATGTTGCTATGGGGCTTATTACCGACCGCACCCGTTCAAAATACGGTAAGCACAGACTTTATGTTCTTATCGGTGCGATTCCCTTCTTCTTTGCTTATATAATGAAATGGTGCTCATTCGGCATTTCATCAATGGGCAATATGACCTTCAATTTCATATATTATCTTGTAACTTCATTCATTTATTCAACATCCTTTACAATGATGAGCGTTCCCCATGTTGCAATGCTTCCCACCATAGAGCCCGATTATTTCAGAAGAACTCAGTATAAAATGGTGGAATATATGTTCAACAGCGTGGGCCAGATAATCTCATTCGTATTTATGGGACTGTCTCTGGGCGGCTTTGATCTTCCTGACCCCTCCCCCGCTGACAGAGGAAAATATCTTATCTGCGGTATCGTTCTTGCGGTATGGTTCGTATGGTCGCCAGTGCTCTCATTTTTCACCTGTCCGGAGCCCTCATCCCTCAACCTTAAAAATGAACCCATAAATTGGAAATATCTTTTCAATGAATATTATATGGTTTTCAGGAACCGTTCCTTCAGACAGTATTTTCTCATAAGCATATTCAATTCTTTCCGTGCAAGCTTCTACAGCTATTCGGATCAGTATTTTATCATAAGCATTGCAGACAAATACAGCCATTTCAATCTTCTTACCACCATTGCGGGTGCGGCTGAATTTGCGGGCTCTCCCTTTATTTATTTCCTTACCCGCTTCTTCGATAAGAGAAGATCGGGACTTATGCTTACTCCCATAATGCTTCTGGGACTGGGAATCAATGCATTCATAACGGAAAAGACTCCCGTATTCTTCCTTTATCTTGCCGCAATTCTCTATAATTTCGGCTTCTCGGGCCCCGGCTTCGTGCTTGAGACCATCCAGCCTGACATAACGGATGTGGACGAGCTTATCACGGGAAGACGAAGAGAGGGCGTTATCGGCACCTTCAAGAGCTTTGTGTCAAAGACCATAAGCTCCTTTATGACGGGAATACTTGGCTTCTCGCTTAAGTTCTTCGGTTATGATGTAAACAAGAAAAAGCCCTTTGAGCAGACAGCAAGAACTATTTTCGGACTCCGTCTTAATTTCTCAATTATGCCTATAGTTTTCGGTCTTATCACTCTCATTCTTATCAAGAGCTTCTCTATGACAAAGAATGACCACGAGGAGATTCAGAGAGTAATCAGGGAAAAGCACGAAAAAGGCTCTGTCACAATAACAGAAGAAAACAAGAAGCGCCTTGAAAAAATCGCAGGAATGAAATGGGACGAAATGTGGATAGGTCAGTATTCTCCCATAATCACACCCGATAAAGAAAGATACACTTTTGAAAGATGACCGGAATAATTGATATCGGAGGCGGACTTCGCGGTGCTTTCGGCACAGGCGTTTTTGACAGACTCCTTGATGAAAAAATAAGCTTCAGATATATAATCGGAGTTTCGGCAGGCGCGGCAAATGTCGCATCATTTCTCGGAGGTCAGAAAGGCAGAAATCTTCTGTTCTATACCGAATATGCTCTTCGTCCCGAATATATGAGCTTTTCAAATGTGCTTCACGGAGGCTCATATCTTGATCTCAGGTATGTTTACGGTGTTTTATCAAATTCCGACGGTGAGAACCCTCTGAACTTTGAAAAAATGCAAAGCTTTGACGGAACATTTCTTACGGTTGCTACGGATGCCGAAACGGGAAAGCCTATTTATTTCCCGAAGGAAGCCTATAAGAAGGATGATTATACAGTCCTTATGGCATCGTCCTGTCTTCCCGCAGTTTGCAAGCCCGTATATATGGACGGTATTCCCTGCTTTGACGGCGGTGCATCCGATCCCGTTCCCGTGAGAAAAGCGCTTTTTGACGGCTGTGAAAGAATCATACTGATACTCACCCGTCCCGCAGATGAAATAAGAGAAGCAGGGGTGGATAAAAAGGCTGCCGCCCTTTTAAGACACCGCTACCCTCTTCTTGCTTCTGCTCTTGAAACCCGTTATCAGAGATATAATGTGGGAGTTGAAATTGCAAAGCATATGGAAAAAGAGGGCAAGGCTCTTATAATAGCTCCCGACGATTGTTCAGGTCTTAAGACTCTCACAAAGGACACCGAAAAAATAGAAAATCTATACAAAAACGGCTATTCCAAGGCCGAGGCAATAATTGATTTTATGGGATAGCCCCATATAGCTTTCCGCTTCCCTTTTATCGGGAAGCGGATTTTTTTGCAAAAAAGCATTCTGCTTTCCCCCCCCCGACACCGGGTATTGGGGCAAAACGGTGTTTTTTTGATATAAGTGAAATCTCTCACAAGACGAGTATAAAAGCATAAGGCCGCCCCTTTCGGAGCGGTCTTATGCTTAATGGGATACGATAGGAAGTAGATTTATGAGAAAAGATTCTTAAACCATTCAATAATGCTCATAAAGAAGTCAATTATCTTATCGAAGAAGCTCTTTTCGGGCTGAGGAAGCTCAGTACCGCAGGTATCGCATACATAATTTCCGTCAGCATCCTTATGACCTGTTGCGGGAATTGCTCTTTCTTCGGAAGCACCGCAGCTGCAGACACGCTTTTCAATACCGTCCGAATCACAGCCGGCTGCAACAGCTACTGTCCATGAACCGAAGGAATGATTCTTAAGAGGAAGTGTTTCTGTTGCTTCATAATCACATCTTGAGCAGGTTGTTGTCTTAGTTCCTGTCTTTGAGCAGGTAGCTTCAACTATATCAACTATATAGTCATGTCCGAGAGCACCGGTTTCTGCACCGCCCGAAACAACATAACCGCAGTCAGCACAAGCATATGCATCTTCCTTACCGCCTTCGGTACAGGTAGCTGCCGTACCGGAGATAACAACTGTTTCAAGGTCAGCAGCCGTATGATCCTTATCACACTTTGCAAAGAAGGGAAGAATTCCTGCTTCTCTTACAAGACGGAGAGCGGCGGGAACAAGCTCAGCCTTTCTTTCATTGATGCTGTCCATATTATTGGAAGCGATAACAACATCATTGTCGCCTGATGTAAAGTCTTCCTTTACCGTAAGTGAAGCTTCATAATTATCGGCAACAACAGTACCGGGGAATATTGCATCAACGATATGCTCGGAAGCATTGATAAGAGCCTTTGTTACGGGAACGCCTGCTGCAACATCTTCTGTCTTTTCAGCTGTTTCAAAAAGACGAAGGAAGCCTTCGAAATCTCCTGCAAGGGCATCGTCAAACATAAAGCCGAGAACTGTATTTACATCAAATGCAAAGCTTTCACTCTTGCAGTTTGAAGCGAGAGAGCCGAGAGGAAGAAGAGCATTTGCAACAGCAGATATCTTGTCGAAGGTATCTGTGTATTCATTGTCACAGGCGATAACGATACCGTCAGCAAGCTGGTATACACGGTTTACCATAGCAGTAAGAGTTTCTGCCCATGTATTGCCCTTTTCAACACCGAATACGAAGTTGACCTCGGGAAGCTCAAGCTCAACCTTTGCGAGAAGTCCGTTTACGGTATCGTTAAGGAATTCGTCAACGCCCCAGGTGACAGCCTCATAAGCTGTGTCAACAAGCTTTGTCATTATAATATCCTTTGCCTCACCGTCAGAAACAACCTTTGCGTCTGTCTTTGCGGGAACTGTAAGAGTACAGCCGAGCTTTTCATTAAGAACGGGGATACATTCGCCGAGTGCATAGTCTGTTACAGCAACTGCCATAGCGTCAAGAGTTCCGAGACCGTCAACTGCAGTGTGTACAGCTTTGATGATTTCGTTTTCACCGTTATCGATCACATCGAGAACGAGGTTGATAGCTGAGGTGTAGAGAGCTTCAACTGATGAGAAATCGATCTTATAGAGAATACCGAGATCGATACCGCTGAGAAGAGCTTCTGCATCAACGCCCACATTTTTGAGCATTTCCTGAAGACCTGCATCGTTCATAACCTTTTCTGCCATAGCCATCATTTCATTGACTGTGTCACAGATCTTCTGCATATTGTCTGTAAGATATTCGTTTCCGCCTTCTGTAAGAGCGAGCTTTTCTTCGCCTGCATCCGAAAGAAGCATATCGGTAAGTGCAACAAGGATTCTGTTGACCTGACCTACAGCACCGTTATATGCATCGTAGTTACCTGCGATGTCAAGTAAGCCTTCATCAATAACGAAATCCGTATCGAGGAAATCGGGAAGCTGAGCTGCGATCTCAATGCCGTCAAAGCCGCTGAGGTTATCGAGAACGATGGTAGCAACGGGATTATTGATATAAGATGAAACATCAAAGCCGGGAAGATCTACGGGAACATCCATTATTGTACCCATAACTTCCATAGAGCCTACAAGCTTTACATCGGCAGAAGCCTTTGATGTTATCTGACAGATAAATTCATCTTCTGTTGCATAGCCGTTATAAGCAAGGTCTATAGAAATACCATTTATCTGAAGCTCCTTGACTGTAATACCGGAAACCTGTGTGCCTATCATAGCTTTGCCCATTTTCTGAGCTTCTTCAAGGGCCTTCTTTTCTGCAAGCTCAGCTATCTGGCTGAAAGTGATAACCTGTGAAAGAAGATTCTTTTCACCCATATCGACCTTAACAGCAAAAAGCTCCTTCATTGCCTTGGCATTATCAGCTGTCATAAGAGCAGTGATTGCTTCGGGAATGGCTTCTGCTGTTACTGTAGCTGTAAGTCCCTCGGGCATTTCGCCGAGCTGAGAGTTTATCTGATCTGCATATGAAGAATAAATTGTCATTGCATAATCCTGATTGGGATTATAGTTCTGAACAAGGTCACAGTCATATCCGCCGATGACAGCATCAGCTTCATCCGTTGCACCTGTGTAAACGCCTACAACGGGAGGCTCAAAGTTTACTTCAAGTGTATTCTTCCAGGTAAGTGTCTTTGCCGTAACAGCACCGCCTGCTACAGTGATCTGATAGTAATTGTCGCCGTCCTTGAAGTTTACGGTGCCGCCTGAAATTTCTTCAAGAAGAGTGAGATCCTTATAAACCTCTGTGAAAGCTGCGGGAACCTCTGCAACCTCACCGAGTTCAGCTGTGTAGCCGAGCATTGCCTTGAGCATTGTTCTTACAACTGTATCAAGAATATAGTTATAATATGTATCGATCTTGATCTGATTGTCACTCTGAACAAGGCCTACAAAGTTTTCAACGAGAGTATAGATATCTGTTGTGCGAAGGTCATATGCCTTAAGAGCGGCAATACCATCCACGGAAAGAATACCTGCTTTTTCACAAATACCCGAGAACCATTCGAGAATACCGTTTGAAATTATCTCATCAAAGGTTTCAGCTCTTTCTCCGTTTTCATCGGTGGGAACAGTGTAGTTCATTTCCTTTGCGATTTCTGCAATAAACTTTTCCTGAATGTCGTTTCCGATAAGATAGTTATTATAGAAATCAACGATCTTCTTATTCTCTTCAACTGTCGTATCAAGGCCGAGAATATATTCTCCTACCTTGCCGTAGTCAAAAACCTTACCCTCTTCCCAATGGAAAACCTTACCGAAAACCTCGGAGTTATCTGACATAAACTGAATCACGCCGTAAATGAATTCGAGATTTCCGTTTTCTCTTGTAAGAGTCTTAAGATTTGTCACATCAAGATTTGCGAAATCACCCTCAAGCTTTGCAAGATGATCTGCATATTTGACAATATCGTCAACGCCCTTGATCTCGGGGATCTCCAATGCAATGGTCGTGCCCATAACATCGATTTCAAAGTTTTCAAAGTCTTCTGTTACAGCAGCAATCTGTCTGTCAACCCAATCAAGAATGACTGCAGCCATCTGCTCTTCTTTAAGAGAAGCAATATAGCTTTTGTCATCTGAAGCAACTGAAGCTCTGTCGTAAGCCGCATCTTGGGCAAATGCAGAGAAAGGAACAAGACAGAAGATCATAATTGCCGAAAGGATGATTGCCAATGTTTTTTTCATTTGAGTTACCTCCTTTTGATTTTCAGCAAAAGCTGTGTTTCCGGATTTACAGGGAATTGTTAAACTTTTGTTAACAATTTATCCAACATAAATTATCGGAATGTTCATAAATTATTCTATGGGGAAAATACTGTTTAAGCAAGAAACAAAGCCTGCAAAATGTCAAAAACTTGACACTTTACAGGCTTTTGTCCCATCTTTTACAGCTTATATTCCGGAAAAAGCTTCTCCCATATCGTATATACATAAGAAATTTCCTTACTCATTCTCTTGCTGTCATATTTGGCGACAGAATCCATAATGCTTGCAGCATAGGCTCTGATAAAAAAGTTCAGCTTGCTGTCGGTGCGGCATTCTTCACGGGATACACCGAAACGCTCGGCAACAAAATCATAAAATATGGGAGCGACCACATCAAAGGAGCTTTTTCCCGTAAAATATATTTCCTGATTTAAATACTGACAGAACAGCTTTCTGTCATTTTCATCTATAAGAAGATTCTTTTTTTTGCAGTTTTTTTCTATATTTTCTCTGCCGTCGGAAAGCCAGAATACCATCTGAGAAGACATTTTCCTGATAAGATACTGACTGCATTCAAAGCTGAAATCATCAATACTGTCAAAATGCAGATAAAAGGCAGCTCTTGACATCTCAGCATACTCAGCAAGCTCTTTGACGCTTATTGATTTATAATTCTTTGTTTCAAGAAGAACGGCATATGCCTTTCTCAGTCTTCGTTGGGTACGGAGAATACTGTTGCTCTGATTATCCATTTTTTTCTCCCCCTCTGACCCAATCATCAATACTGAAATTTTTCAGGAGCCTCACAAGCTCCAGATTCAATGTACCGTTATGCTTATAGTCATTAAGAGTACTGTATAAAAGCCCGTTCATAACAAACTTGGTATAATAATCTGCCTGTTCTCCGTCAATATTCATCTTAAGAGCATATTCCTTTACAATGGCTCTGAATCTTTCAACAACAAGATGAAAGGTCTTCATGCTTTTGACATCGAAAAGGTAATTTACAAGCACCATATCTGACTGTTCGAGACCGAAAAGCTCCATTACCTCTCCGCCCGGAATTACACTCTCCTCACCGCTGTTTTCAAAGGGAGAATCGGAAAACACGAGACGGAGCATTACTCCGAGAACCCTTGAAGCAAAACCTTCGGTGATCTCATCAAACACATCATAGATATCGTGATAGTGTCTGTAAAATGTGCTTTTTCCCACATCAGCAATTTTTATAAGCTCCGAAACGGTAATATCCTCGAGCTGCTTTTTTCTCAAAAGAAATACCAAGGCATCGGTTATTCTGCTTTTTGCACTGTTTTCCTGCGTAAGCCATCATCCTTATAACTTGATCATCAGTTAATATAGCACATATTTATGCTTTTCTCAAGTTTCTTTTTCGGAAAATAAAAATTCATTGCTTATTTTTTTCATAATACAGCTTTTCCCTTTACAGGGTGCCGTATTTAGTGCTATATTTAAGTAAACTGAATAATAACAGAAAAGAGACTAAAAAATGGATGCAAAAAATTACGGTTTTTCACCTGCAGGCAGCGGAAAAGAAAATGCAATTGCTCTGAACAAAGCAATACAGGAAGAAAAAATAATCAACATAACCGTTCCCGGAATCTATGATGTCGCCGACACCGTATATCTTAAAAGCGGAACACATCTGCATTTCTCCGAAGGAGTTACTCTCAGAAGAACAGAAGCAGAAGACGGAGATAACGGCAATCTGTTTATAAATGAGGGCGCGTTCACGGGAAGCTACGACAATGACATCTGCATATCGGGACTTCATCTTATTACAAACGGTGTACAGAGCACCCCTGCTGAAATCGGCGGTAAAAAGACAATAACCGGACTGAGAGGTCACATAGCCTTACAGTATGTAAATAAAGTAAAGCTTTCAGAAATAAAAATACTTGATCTTTCCCTTAAGGATTATGCAATACAGATCTCCGATTTCACCGATGCCGTCGTCGAAAACTGCCATATTGAAGGACAAAAGGACGGAGTACACTTCGGTCCGGGAAGAGGCTTCAGGGTCAGCGGCTGTACATTCAGAACCGATGACGATGCAATTGCTCTCAATTGTTTTGATTATTCCGTATCAAACCCCAATTGCGGTGATATTGAAGACGGAATCATAGAAAACTGCATTGACCTGAACGGCGAATATGCCGAGCCTTTCTTCATAAGGATCCTTCTCGGCGGCTGGACTCAGTGGTCAAAGGGAATGACCGTATATCATTCCGATGCCGTTGTGCACGACGGCAGGCTTTACAGAGTAGTAATGCGACCCGATAACGAAGCGTACACATCTGTCACTCCGCCTACACACGAAGACGGATTCTGTGAGCTTGACGGAATAAGATGGGTCAGAACACACAAGGGTTATAAGGGCGACGAGCTGCCGTTTACTGCATCCTGCAGGAATATAATTATCAGAAATACTGTACTTTGCCGTCCGAGAAACACTCAGGTGCTCATCTATTCCTCTTATGACGAATATGTGAGAAGCTATCACAGAGGATATCCTGTTCCGGAGGTCAGCAATATAGTATTTGAAAATATTCAGATACTGAGTGATTGTAAAAAAGCAGTGAATATTGTAACCAAAACCGACCCTATTGTTTTCAGAAACTGTTATCTCGGAAACAATAAAATATCACAGGAACAAAATCTCCAGATGTCCCCGTATCCGGAAAGCGAAATCATTATTGAAAAGCAATAACAATTGATATCAATTCTCAATTTTTTTTCGTATTCTGATAAATATATTGCATACGGATTTCATTTATGATAAAATCCTGTTTGAAAAAAATCCCCTGAAAGGAGCAGAATCAAATGATAAAAATAGGAATCGTAGGAACAAGAGGTCTTTCATTTCTCAAGGGACTTCAGATGTCCGAAGATGTAAAAATTTCAGCTATGTGCGACATAAATGAGGAGCACCTCAAAAAAGCTGCAGACCGAATCGGCGATGTAAAAACCTTCAGAGTATATGAGGATATGCTCGAAAGCGACATCGACGCTGTTATTATTTCAACCCCCATGCAGTGCCATGTACCTCAGGCAATAACCGCTATGGAAGCGGGAAAGCATGTTATGAGCGAGGTTACCGCAGGCGTTTCAATGGATGAGCTTTTCTGGCTCTGTGAAACAGTTGAAAAGTATAAAAAGATCTATATGTATGCAGAAAACTACATTTATACACCCGAGGTACAGCTTGTCAAAGAGATGGTAAAGAAGGGAATCTTCGGCACTCCCTATTATGCAGAGGGTATGTATCTTCATAACATAGGCGACCTTCTCACCTACCCCGACGGCAAAACCTCATGGAGAAGCTTCTGGCAGTGCGGAACAAGAGGTAATTTCTACCCCACTCACAGCATCGGCCCCGTTATGCAGTGGTTCCCCAATGACAGGATCACCGAGATATCCTGCTTCTCTGCAGGTCCCCGCCACGCCTACGGCGTAAAGCAGGACAGCGGTACAACAACAATGTGCCGTACCGACAAGGGCAGTCTTTTTGAAATAAGAACTGACTGTATGTCACCCCGTCCCCATTGTATGACAAATTATCTTTTACAGGGCACTGAGGGTATTTATCAGTCTGCACAATACGGAAAAGGAAATCTTGCAGGCGATATTGACAGAGTATCTCTTACAAAGAACCGAAATGAAAAGGGCGAAATGGACTGGGAGGCACTTATGAATTATAAGGAGCTTCTTCCCGAGAAATACAGAAATGCAACTCCCGAACAGATCGCAGCCGGACACGGCGGCGGTGACTTCTTTATTGTTGATGACTTTATCGATGCAATAAAAACTAACACTCAGCCCGAGCTCGATGTTTATAAGGCTTGCGAATGGACAGCTGTTGGTCTTCTTTCAAATCTTTCCGTAACAAACGGCGGAAAGACTATGGAGGTTCCCAATTTCAGACCCGGTATGCCCCTTGACGAAAAGAAGATAAAGCTTTAATTACAGTGCCGGTATGGTGTTTTTCCATACCGGCTTATTTTGTGAGGTCAGAAAAATGAGATATATTGCAGATCACGATTTTCATATTCATTCAACAGTTTCACGCTGCTGCAAGGACCCCGAACAGACTCCCTCAAGGATCTTACGCTATGCCGAGGAAAACGGCTTTAATAAAATATGCCTTACAAATCATTTCTGGGACGAAAATGTAAAAAGCGAGGCTCAGTGGATAGATGAGCACGGTTTTTCATATCTTATATCAGTACTTCCGCTTCCGAAGAGTGATACTGTCAGCTTTCTTTTCGGTGCTGAACTTGATATGGATTATAACGGAGTACTCGGAATCAGCCCCGAAAGACTGGATATGCTTGATTTTGTAACGGTTGCAACAACTCATATGCACCTTGCGGGAAATACGGTAAGAGAAAAGATCAGCTCGCCCGAGGAAGCTGCCGCCATATGGCTCGAAAAAATAAGAAGACTTCTTTCCATGGAGCTCCCCTTTTACAAAATGGGCCTTGCCCATATGACAACGGGGCACATCTTAAAAGAAGACACCCCCGCCGTAATAAAGCTTCTTAAGGATAATGAGCTTTACGATATATTTTCCCTTTGCGCCTCAAAGGGCCTCGGAATCGAGCTTAACACAAAAACGATCTTCAGCTCCGAGGAAGAAAAGGAAATTCTTTTAAGACCCTATTTTATTGCAAAGGATTCAGGCTGTAAATTCTATCTCGGAAGTGATTCCCATAAGACATCAGCACTTCTCGGAGCAAAGGATAACTTTGAGAGGATCATAACTCTTCTTGACCTCAAAGAATCACACAAATTTATGCTTTAGAAAAAAAGCTTCCGTTTTCTTATGAACGGAAGCTTTTTTATCAGTCTTTTATAAAGTGATCCATAAGAAGAGTGCCGCTTTCATAGAAAATTCCCGTTTTCTTGGCGGAATTCTCATTAACATTGCTGACACCCTCAATTTCCTTTTTCTTATGATAGATCATAAAGGGAACGGGATCTCTTGCATGAGTATTTGTTTTAATGGGAGTGGGATGGTCGGGTAATATCATTACCTTATAATCGTCATATTTTTCGAGAGCCTCAAGAAGCACGGGGAGAACCTGTTCATCGATGATCTCTATAGAACGGACTTTATTTTCAGGCTCGTTTCTGTGTCCGCATTCATCGGGAGCTTCAAAATGAAGATAAACGAAATCCGCACCGTTTTCCCATTCCTTAACGGCACATTCAGCCTTGCCCTTGAAATTAGTATCGATATAACCTGTTGCGCCCTCAACCTCGGGAGTATTCATACCCGCACATATGCCGATACCCTTGAGAAGATCAACAGCAGAAATAATACTGCCGCGAAGACCGTTCTTCTCATAGAAATCAGAAAGCATAGGCTTTGTTCCCTCGCCCCAGAGCCATATTGAGTTTGCGGGACGAAGACCCTTGCTGACTCTTTCCTTATTAAGAGGATGAGCTGAAAGAACAGCATAGCTTTCCTTCATCATAGCTATAAGCCTTTCGGCATTGGGACTGTCAGAAAGATAAGGACCTACGACCTTTCCCGAAATATCGTGGGGAGGAGTCATATTTCCGAGATCTGTCGTGCCGCCGTGCCAGGTAAGACAATGACGGTACGCAACACCTGCATAGAAGGTGAATATATCATTTCCGAAATGCTCTTCGACCGCTTTTATAAGAACAGCGGCATCAGCCGTCGAGATATCGCCTGCCGAATAATCCACCATTGTTTTATCCTCATAATTCTCCTCATCCGAAAGAGTTACAAGGTTACATCTGAGAGTTACATCACTGTCAAGAAGCTTTACGCCGATGCTTACAGCCTCAAGAGGGCTTCTTCCCGTATAGCTCTTTGTGGGATCATAGCCTAAAACGCTGAGATTTGCCACATCAGAGCCGGGCTTGAGAGAATCGGCAACGGTTTTGACAAGACCTACCTCACCGCGTGCACCCATTTTGTCAAACAAAGGCTTTTTTGCAACCTCCATAGGTGTTTTGCCGTTAAGGGCATCAACGGGATAGTCTGCCATACCGTCATAAAGAACAACTGCGTATTTCATTATATATTTCCTCTTTTCTTACCAGCCGCTGATTTCGCCCTTCTGCATTCCGCCTATTATTTTTTCTTTAAGGGCGGGAAAATCCTTTTCAAGACTCTTCAGCAGCTCTTTCATTTCATTACGGTTACTTGTTTTGTCCATAGGACAGGGACTTTCAACTGTGGGAAGCGACATTTTTCTTGCCGCGGATAAGACCTCTTTTTCCGTCGCAAATATCATAGGTCTTATCATCGTGATATCCTTGCGGGAAAGATAGGTCACGGGGCGGAAGCT
The DNA here is from genome assembly GCA_015066205.1 of Oscillospiraceae bacterium. Taxonomy (GTDB): domain Bacteria; phylum Bacillota; class Clostridia; order Oscillospirales; family Acutalibacteraceae; genus RUG806. The sequence continues at coordinate 25,229 of SVOV01000009.1, read as the reverse complement.
CTCAATTCTTCCTCCCGACAGAAGATTCATCATAAATGTTTCTGCCGCATCATCCATATGATGACCGAGAGCGAGCTTATTACAGCCAAGCTCCCGTGTTACATCGTGAAGAATTCCTCTTCTCATTCTGGCACAAAGAGAGCAGGGATTCTTTTCTTTTCTTGTTTCAAAAATAATATGATAAAGCTCTGTTTCCTTTACGGTATAAGAAACTCCGATTCTTTCGCATAGAGCCGATATCTCCGAAAAGTCTGTTTTTTCCCCGAAAAACTTCATATCGGCGGTAACAGCCGTCAGCTCATATTTTTTCGGATAGAAACGGCGCATTTCGGAAAGTGCATACAAAAGAGCAAGAGAATCCTTTCCGCCCGAAACGCCGACTGCAATTCTGTCACCGTCTTCTATCATATTATACTTTTCCATAGCCGCTCTCATACGGCTCATCAGAATCTGCATATCAACCGAATCTCATTTTCTTAAGATCACGGTAATTGATAAGCTCAATATTCTGTGACTTTATGAATTCAAGGGTCTTGGGATCAGAGAAGAGCTTATATTCCCAGTTTCTCCTCTGCCAGGAGCCGCAGATCCCTTTGATCTCTTCGGTCTCAATAACGGGATGAATATATGTTTCAATGATTCCCTCGGGAAATGCACGGTATTTTTCAAAAATATATTCTCTGAAGTTTTCATAGCTTTCGCTCTGCGGTCCGTTCCAGTCACCGGGCATAAGGTAGTCAAGAATTGCAACTCCCGCAGCATTTGCACCCTGAACCATAGGCTCAATAAGAGCTGTGACTGCCTCTTTCGGAACATTTATGTCAAGCATCTTGTTTCCGAACTGTTCATCCGTAAACTTTGAGGGAAAACGGAAGGGCATACCGCCGTGCTTTGCACATTCCTCAATAGTAAGAGAAAGAAGCTCAAATCTTCCTGTTGCAACACCGTAGAGAGAGCCCATATGATTATCAAAATGAGAGGGCTTGAAGCCATACTGAGCAAGTCTGTCATACTGAGCGCAGATTTCCTTTCTTACATCCTCAAGCTCTGCGTGCTGTTCAAACTGATCGGATTCGTGCCACATAAAGCCCTCCTCATCACGAAGAGAGGGAACATTTTCGGCTACGGGTGTCCAGCGGTAATTTCCCCATTCGGCTGTTGTTGTAAGATGAAGACCTACCGCATATTCGGGGTGGGCTGCTGCCCAAACGGCGGCTTCCTTTGCCCAGGGACAGGGAGCCATAATGGTAGCGGAGGTAATTCCGCCCTTTTCGAAGAGGTCATAAACCGCAAGGTTTGCACTGCGGCACATACCGAAATCGTCTGCATTGATAATAAGATATCTTTTCATTTTCATTCTTCCTTTACAATATAATCTAATATTTTATACATTATATTCACATCGACTACAGCATCAAGAAATACACCGCTGTCACGGTATTCCTCTTTAAGTATTCTTGAAGAGGTGCGTATTTCATTGGCGAGTCTTCCCTCTGAAAAGGGAATAAGAAGAAGAACTCTCTTTTTAGTCTGAGGCATATTCTCCGCTATACATTCAAGAAGAGAGTCTATTCCGATCCCCCTGAGTGCAGAAATCTTAACGGTATTTTTTGTGACGGGTAAAAGATAAGAATCCGCGATATCACATTTATTATAAACCGTTATCATCGGCTTTTCTTCTTCGGATAATTCTTTCAGTATCTCCTTTGTTACTTCAAGCTGATTCTCACATTCGGGGTCAGATGCATCCGTAAGGATTATAAGAATATCCGCATTAGTTGCCTCTTCAAGGGTCGACTTGAATGCTTCGACAAGAAAGTGCGGAAGACGGGAGATAAAGCCTACCGTATCAATAAGCATGATCTCATTTCCGTCGGGAAGCTTAATTGAACGGGCCGTGGGGTCAAGGGTTGCGAAAAGCTTGTTTTCGGCAAGCACCTCGGCATCTGCAAGGGTATTCAGAAGAGTGGACTTTCCCGCATTAGTATAGCCTACTATTGCAGCCGTGATAATTCCGTCTTTTTTTCTTCTTTCCCTGTGAAGCCTTCTTCTTTTGGAAAGCTCCTTCAGCTGCTCTTCAAGAGTGTGTATCCTTCTTCTGATATGGCGCTTATCACTTTCAAGCTTTGTTTCGCCGGGGCCTCTTGTTCCGATACCGCCGCCGAGTCTTGACAAAGCAGTACCCTGCCCCGAGAGCCTCGGAAGAGAATACTTCAGCTGTGCAAGCTCAACCTGAAGCTTACCCTCTCCGCTTCTTGCGTTTTTTGCAAAAATATCGAGAATAAGAACGGTTCTGTCAATAACTCTTGTTTTAAGAAGCTTTTCAAGAACTCTTCCCTGAGTGGGAGTAAGCTCACCGTCGCAGATAACAACATCTATTTCACTGTTTTCGCAGATCTCCTTTGCTTCTTCAAGCTTTCCCGTACCGATAAAGGTCACGCTGTCCGGCTTCGGTCGCTTCTGGATAATAACTGCCACAGTTTCTCCCTCGGCAGTTTTCACAAGCTCCTTCAATTCATTGACCGAAACCTCGGCATCAAATTCGCCTGTATCAACAGAGATCAGAAGCACTTTTTCCGCATAGCTTTTATTTTCAAAAAATTCTATGTCGAATCACCTCTTAATAACTTATTTTATCACAATTAATTCATAATGTAAAGAAAAACGGAATACCGCCGCATAAAAAATCATAATAAACAGTATAAGCAAAAAAAATAGTTTTTAACTGAAAAAATATTAAAATTTGACTTGACTTTTTACTTTGTCGGTGATATTATTTCTATGGTTAGCATATGCTAATCGGTTTTTTGTAATTACAAGTTAGCTTTGGCTAATCAATTGACAGCAGGTGTAAAAAATGACATTACTTTCTTGTGAAGAGGGCAAGGAATATATAATTAAAGATATTGTGACAGACGATGAAGAGCTTGATGATTTCCTCTTCTCTCTCGGTTGTTATGCAGGTGAACCTATAACGGTCATCTCTTTTCTCAGAGGCACCTGTGTGGTTTCAATAAAAGACGGCAGATACAATATAGATAATGCTCTTGCAGACGCTATAATAGTAGGTTAAAAAAAATCAGCGATCACTGATTGCTTTTTTTTCGGATGATAGTTAGCAACCGCTAACCAATATGTATATAAAAGAAAAATCGGAGGATAATTTATGAGAATTGCATTGGCAGGCAATCCCAACAGCGGAAAAACAACAATGTATAATGCCCTTACCGGCAAAAATGAAAAGGTCGGCAACTGGGCAGGTGTTACGGTAGACAAAAAGGAAGCTCCCGTAAAGAAAATATACTGTGACGGCAGAGAGCTTGTTGCAGTTGACCTTCCCGGTGCATATTCAATGTCGCCTTTTACCTCGGAAGAGAGTATTACAAGCGACTATGTAAAAAATGCCTCTCCCGATGCCATCATCAATATTGTTGATGCTACAAATTTAAGCAGAAGCCTTTTCTTCACAACTCAGCTGCTTGAATTGGGTATCCCCGTGGTTGTGGCACTCAACAAGGCTGACATAAATAAGAAAAAGGAAACAAAGATAGACGAAAAGCTTTTAAGCGAAAAGCTGGGCTGTCCCGTTATCAGCACAACCTCTACCTCGGGCGACGGTCTTAAAGAGCTCATATCTGCCGCAGTTTCCGTTATCGGCAAGGGACAGACCGCTCCCTACAATGAGGGAATTCTCAATTACAGTGACAAGGCAGCCGTCAAGGAGGCCGATAAGAGAAGATTCGCCTTTGTAAACAAAACCGTAAAAGAGGTTGAAAGCAGAAAGGTGCTCACAAGAAACAAGAACAGTCAGGATAAAATTGACGCTGTTCTTACAAATAAATGGTTCGGCATTCCGATTTTTGCCGTCGTTATGTTCCTCGTGTTCTGGATATCTCAGGCAGGCCCCGGTGTATGGATAGCCGAAGGCTATGAATTCAGCAACGGTACAACCGTTCCCGGTCTTGTAACTCTTATCGAAATGCTCGGTGAATGGGTAGCAGGACTTCTTGAGGGTGCTCATCCTCTTCTTCTTGCACTTCTTGTTGACGGTATTATCGGCGGTGTCGGTGCAGTTGTAGGCTTCCTTCCTCTTGTTATGGTAATGTATTTCCTCATAGCTCTTCTTGAGGACTGCGGCTATATGGCACGAGTTTCCGTTGTACTCGACCCCATCTTCAAAAAGGTAGGGCTTTCGGGAAAATCAGTAATCCCCTTTGTTATCGGAACAGGCTGTGCAATTCCCGGTGTTATGGCTTGCAGAACCATCCGAAACGAAAGAGAACGAAGAGCTGCCGCAATGCTCGCACCCTTTATGCCCTGCGGCGCAAAGCTTCCCGTTATTGCTCTTTTTGCAGGTGCATTCTTCGGTGATGCATCCTGGGTCGGCCCTCTTATGTATTTCGTCGGCATTGTTGTAATCTTCTTCGGTGCTCTTATAATCAATAAGATCACGGGAAATTCAGGCAAGAGAACCTTCTTCATTATGGAGCTCCCCGAATATAAGGCTCCCTCTCTTATGAGAGCAATAAAGTCAATGTGCTCCCGCGGATGGGCTTATATAGTAAAGGCCGCAACAATTATCCTCGTATGTAATACAGCTGTTCAGGTCATGCAGTCCTTCACCTGGCGCTTCACGGTAGCAGAAACTGCTGATGAATCTATCCTCGCATCAATAGCAGGCCCCTTCTCTTATCTTCTCGTTCCCGTTGTCGGTGTTCTCTCCTGGCAGCTTGCCGCAGCGGCGGTTACAGGCTTCATTGCAAAAGAAAATGTTGTAGGCACTCTTGCTGTATGCTTTGTAGGGCTTGAAAACCTTATAGATACCGAAGAGCTTGCTCTTATGGAAGGTGCAGGAACAGAGGTTGCGGGCGTTATGGCAATTTCAAAGGCCGCGGCTCTCGCATATCTTATGTTCAATCTCTTCACTCCCCCCTGCTTCGCCGCTATCGGTGCTATGAATTCCGAAATGAAGAGTGCAAAATGGCTCTGGGGAGCAATTGGTCTTCAGCTTATGACAGGCTTCTCCATCGGATTTATCGTTTATCAGGCAGGCACTCTTATCACAACCGGCACTGTCGGTGCAGGCTTCATCCCCGGTCTTATTGCAGTAGTTCTCTTTGCTGTTATTATCACTGCTCTTTGCATCAGAGGTGACAAAATCGCCAAGGCTGAAAAGCAGAAGAAAAAAGAAAAGGTTAAAGCTTAAAATATGGAAGATATCATCATAATTCTTATAATTCTCTTAATCGTAGGACTTGCAGGACTTTACATATATAAGGCTAAAAAAAGCGGTAAAAAATGCATAGGCTGTCCCGATTCAAAAAGCTGTTCGGGCAACTGCAGCAGCTGCAGCTCCTGTAAGGACAAAGCAGAATAATTAAAAGCGGAGCTGTTTCAGGCAGTTCCGCTTTTTTTGAGATTTATTTTTTCAGATAATTATTTATAAGATCGGGAGCTACCATCAATTCTCTGAGAGCTCCCCTGGTAAAATCCTTTACAGTGCTCTCGGCTCCTATTTTGCGAAGCCCCGGAAGACCGTTGATCTTTGCAATTATTCCCGCACGGAAAAGATGATAATCACTGGAAAGAAAGCCTACATTAAGCTCATAAAACTCCTTTTTACTGTGATTTTCAACTATAGCCTTACCGAATCGGAAATTCTCATTAGTTGTTGTGGATTTATCCTCAAGAAGAATTCTCTCTTCCTCTATTCCCATTGAAACAAGATGCTCTTTTATAATAAGGGCTTCGCTCTTTTTCTGCCCCTTTCTGAAGCATCCGCCGCAGGTTACTGCAACGGTTTCGGGATGAGAAGACAGATAGGAAGCGGCTTTTTCGATTCTTTTCATAAGATGCTCGCTTGGTGTTTCTTCACCTATAATAAGACCGCCCAAAACAAAAAGATAATCGAGCTCCCCGGAATAATCCTTTTTCGCTTCGCTTATAATTTTAGTAAGAAATATATTTTCTGCGGCAAAAACCGCAGTACCGACAGCACCGACAATACCGAGTGTTGTCTTCAATGACTTTTTCATCACAGCAGCTCCTTTTATATTATGCTATTATTTTATATTACTTTTATAAACTTGTCAAATTAATATATCCTTAAAAATGATTGACTTTTTTTAACGGGTGTGATAATATAATTGAGCACTAAAAAGTGCATCTGCGGAAAAAGCGATACGCTCCGCCTCGGAAAGTCCTGCCGTGTAAAATTTAAGGACATAATAAGCGGATGTGGCGGAATTGGCAGACGCGCTAGGTTCAGGTCCTAGTGAATGCAAGTTCATGTGGGTTCGACTCCCGTCATCCGCACCAGAAAAAGCGACTTGTATGATACAAGTCGCTTTTTCAATGAAATTCGTTCCTGCGGAACGAGTGAAATATTACTTCGTAATATGAAATAGCTTCGCTATGAAATATTTGCTTCGCAAATGTTAAGGAACGAATTTAATTTCACTTTCTGCGTAGCAGAAAATTTCATAATCCGTCAGGATTATTTCATATTTTCCTAAAGGAAAATATTTCATTAAGAGAGATTCTTTTTTTGCTCAACCAAATCCATCCTTGCAAGTGGGTGGAATATTGCATCTAAATGCCGATTCTATGATTCATAGGGTGCAAAATTATAATGAATATTGTATAATTATTGTCATAGGAGGCGATTTCAATGAATGAAAACAAGACAGGAGCTTTTATTTCCTCTCTCAGGAAAGAAATAGAATTGACTCAAGCTCAGCTTGCAGAAAAGCTGAATGTTACGGATAAAGCCGTTTCTCGATGGGAAACAGGAAAAGGACTGCCCGACTCCTCTCTTTTAGTTCCGCTATCTGATATATTTGGTATAACGGTAAATGAATTGCTTTTAGGCGAAAAAATATCTGAAGAAACCTTTGTTCAGAAGTCGGAAGATAATCTGCTCGATGCAGTACAAGAAACTGAAAAGGTTATTTCCCAAAGAAATTTCGTAAAAAAGCTATTAATTGTTACCGTAACTGTATTCATTTTATCAGTTTCATCACTGACCACAGCTATATATTTAATGAGCACATCCATATATGAAGCAACTTTTTTATATGATGATGAAGGCTTTCATAACGGAATATTATATAAAAACAATATTATGTTGATTGGAGTGACATAGAAGATACTTATCGGGAAACAGGAATTATCGGGAATAATATATCAGGAATGCATCCTTATTATCTTATAGACAGCGTATTACGGGAAAAGGTATACATTTCGGATAATTCAATACATGATTTTTTCCCGCCGTATTCCTATTTTTCATTTTGCGGAGAAAGTGATGATTTTATATTCCATCAGCCTGATGACACCTCATTAAATCAACTGCATGTAAAAAAAGGCTTCCGATTTCCCGATATATATAATAATGAAATAGAAGAAGTCTGGATGTCTATAAATCCTTATGACAGCGATAATATTACAGATAAAATAAAAGTCAACAAAATTACAGATTGCGTGAAAAATGCTCCCGTGCAGGAATTAACAGAAGAGCTATACAATTACATTACGGAAAATTCATGGGATAATTGCCATTTTTATTTAAAGTATAAAGGTTATCCGTTAACGGAGCAATTCTGTGTTACTGTAACTGAAGACGGACGATATATTACAGTACAGCAATAAAAATTTCACACAAACAATCAAAGCTTCTCACAAAAAAAGCACTTCTTCCGAAGTGCTTTTTTTCATTAGTAAATTAAACTTATTTAATACTTTCAGACAAGCTTTTCAGTTATGAGCTTAAAGAAATTTATGATCCAGTTGAAGAAGGACTTGAAGAAGGCTGAAACTTTGCCGATACCGTTATCGGGCTTATCTGTCTTTTCATCGGCAACCCAGTTTTCGGTGTTGCAGTTTTCTTCTGTCATAACAGCCATTGTATCATTTTCAGCATCATATACCATATACTGAGTATAAGGAAGATCGTTTACTGTGAGCTGACTGTCTGCAGTAGCAACAGTATGCACGATCTCATCCTCATATTTGTTCCATAAGGTATGGCTTGAGCCCTTTACAAACCAGGTGGAATCGGGATAAAGACATGTTGATGCATCAACTCTCTTATCGGGAGAAACATACTTTGCGTTCTCACCGAGAGAAGAGATATATTCATCACTGAGGAAGGTATAAATAGTTGATGCGGTAGCACCGAAGGATGATCTTGTAACGGATGTAAATTCATCAGCAACAAGCTCGGAGGATTTACAGATGGGAAGAAGCTGATAACCGTATTTTGAAAGGATCGCAACATTGATATCCTTTTCACCGAAGCTCTTCATAAGAGCAGTAAGATTATCTCTTACGAGAGTATCATAGTCTTCTATCTTTTCAATGAGTCCCGCATATTTTGTTCTCTTCGCACTGCCTTCATCACCGAAAACATAAAGCATTGCGTTATCGTAATCCTCGGGGCTTACTGCTGCCCAATAGTTGGGCCAGGTATAAAATGTTGAAAGAGCAAGTGCGGAGGTAACACCCTTGACGACCTTATAATATATTGTTCTCTTTACAATATCGGTAGCGCCGTCAATAACACCGCTTTTTTCGATAAGATCTATAGTAGCATTGATAAAGGGATGAATATCAAGTGTATCAGAAAAATCTGCAAGAGTTCTGTTGATAGCATTTCCGTCAACCGCGAATTTTCCGCTGATGGGCTCACTTAAAATTTCAGCACCTGCGGCAACACTTCCGTAAAAAGCAATACCGTGAATACTGTCAGTGCCGTATTTTGCAACATAAGCGAGAACAACAGATGTACCGAGGCATCTTCCGACGATAGCAACCTTGTCCTTACCTGTAACCTTCTTAACTGCTTCAACATAATCGTTGAAATCATCGGCAACAGCTACAGGGTCAAGTCGCCAGTCATACCAGAAGCGGTAATCATACATTCCGTAAGTACCGTTCTTATCGGCTTTATTTGTTTTTACAGCCTTTGCCATATAGGATTTTCTTGCATTTGAAATGCCTGTCCCGTTAACAGCTTCGCCGTTATTATCAAGAACTATATCGGAGAACAGCTCTGTAAGCTCCTCCTGAAGCTTTTCATAATAATTATCCCATTGATCAAGAAGAATGCCTTCAAACAAAAAGGGCTTGAGCACATTGACAACGGAATCTATAATTTCAGAATCACCGTCATCCTCTTCTGCCTTATCTCCGAAATAATTGAGAATTTCAGAGGGTCTGAAAAGACGCTTGTTATTTGCATCATACAGGGGATCACCGTCACCTGCAATAAGAATTGTAGGAACCGTGCTTCTTGTTGTTGCATCCTCTGCGGCAAATACCGGAACAAAAAGAGAAAACAGTAAAAGCGCAGCAAGAATAACTGATAAGGCTTTTTTCATAATATGTCCTCCTTAATAAAGAATTACAATACGGATAAATACTATCACAATTGTTTTTTTATGTCAACAAAGTATATTTTTAGTTTATTTTTCATCATTCTTTTCATTATTTATAAGTACAGAAAAGTTGAATTTATATACCTTTTATGATAAAATGCTAATGTCCGTATTTTCAAAAAAATAATAATCACAAATATGCAGTCAGAGAGGTTACTATGCAGAGTTTACAGACTATTATTTCTTATCTTGCAATAGCGGGTGCTTTTATTGCTTCGCTTTTTTCATGGGGAGAGAGTGAAATGATTCCTTTTTCAAATGATTATGAAATTCCTGAAAATATTCCCGGCTACAGCGTTATTTCCACTGAAGAAAAAACCGATTGGTCAGCAAAATGGATATGGGACAAGGAAAATCTCGGGAAGAAAAATGTCTGGATGTGCTTCAATAAAACAGTTGAGCTCGAAAAAAAGCCCGATAAGCTTACCGCTTACATATCAGCCGATTCAAAGTACTGGCTTTATATAAACGGTGAAGCCGTGGTTTTTGAGGGAAGCGTAAAAAGAGGCCCCGAGAAAAACAGCGGCTATTATGACAGTATAGAAATTGCACCTTTTCTTAAGGCGGGTAAAAATACAATATCTGCACTTGTCTGGTACTGGGACAATGAAACAAGCTATTCCTACAGCTCAAGCGGTCAGGGCGGCTTTATTTTTGAAGCAAAAAATGAAGCTGTGACCCTTATTTCCGACAGCAGCTGGAAGGTCAGAAGGCACTCTGCCTTTATTGACAGCCCCCTATACCCTCCGAACTACCGTCTTCCCGAATACAGCATTTATTTTGATGCCCGAAACGATACTCCCGATTGGACAAACGAAGACTTTGACTGTGCTCTTTGGGAAAATGCAACAGAATATGCAAAAGGCGGAGAAGGCGTTTACGGAAAGCTTTATCCGAGAGGAATCCCGATGCTGAAGGACTTCGGACTTAAAAGCTATGAGAATTCCGAAAAATATGAGAACTACACAGTAAAGAAGCTTTTCGGTGAAAAAATAACTGTAGATATCCCTTATAATGCTCAGGTAACGCCTTATCTTAAGGTAATAGCCCCCGCAGGGAAAAAGATCAGAATTACAACGGAAAACACTCTGTCAGGAGCAGTTTCAACCACCTATATAACCAAAGAGGGTGAACAGGAGTTTGAAGCACCGGGCTGGTTCAACGGTGAGCATATAACCTATAAGATACCAAAGGGAGTCACAGTTATCGCACTGAAATACCGTGAAACGGGCTATGACAGCTCATTCAGCGGATATTTCAGCTGTGACGATGAATTTATGAATTCCCTCTGGCAGAAATCTCTTCGTACCCTTTATGTCACAATGAGAGATAATTTTATGGACTGCCCCGACAGAGAAAGAGCGCAGTGGTGGGGCGATGTCACAAGTGAAATGATAATGACGATGTATTCACTTGACTCCGGCTCTTATCTGCTGTACCAAAAGGGTGTGGAAGCCATGCTTTCGCACATTGATGATACAGCTGTGCTTCAGACGGTAGTACCCATAAACGGTGACTATTTCGAGATTCCCGTTCAGCAGCTTGCAGGAATCGTAGGCTTTCTTACATATTATGAATACACGGGTGATATGGCTTTCATCGAAAAGGTATATGAAGCCTCTCTCAATTATCTGAAGCTTTGGGAAATGGGAGAAAATGATCTTGTAGTCCACAGAGGCGGTTCATGGGACTGGCCGGACTGGGGCAATAAGGCTGATATGACAGCAATAGAAAATGCCTGGTATTATTATGCGCTTTGCACAGTCGATAAAATGGCAGAGCTTTTAGAAGAAACAGAGGATTCTGAATTTTTCACAGAAAGAAAGAAAACCCTTTCACAGGGCTTCGGAAAGCTTTGGACAGAAGAAGGCTTCAAAAGCACAGATGTAAAGAAGCCCGATGACAGAGCCAATGCCCTTGCCGTTTTATCGGGTCTTGCAACAAAAGAACAATACGAAACCATTAAAAATGTACTTGAAAATACAAAAAATTCGAGTCCTTATATGGAATACTATGTTCTTGAGGCTCTTTGTAAAATGGGTGAATACGAAGGTGCAGCGGCCAGAATCAGGGACAGATACAAGGATATGGTAAATAAGGATTACTCCACACTCTGGGAATTCTGGGACTCCTGGAGAGGCACTATGAACCACGCCTGGAGCGGAGGGCCTCTTGTTATAATGAGCAAGCATTTTGCAGGCATATCCCCTCTTGAAGCAGGCTACGAAGAGGTCAAGATCGACCCGCAGTATGGTCTTTCGGAGGAAATGAGCTGTACCGTACCGAGCGTAAAAGGTCTGATCACACTTAATTATAAAAAGACAGCCGACAGCTTCGTTATAGACCTTTTCATTCCCGAAAATATAAAAGCCGTTTTGTATATTCCGGAACACTCCGAAGTAAAAATAAACGGTGAGCTGTATTTTGAAAACGGGGAATACAATAACGGCAATGATACCGGCAATATCCGTATCACGGAAAAGGCAGTACAGTAGCTTACACATAAAACACAGGGCATCGTCAACCGATGCCCTGTAATTTTAATTTATCCGACTGTATTTTCGTCGCCGCTTACCGTATTTACATTTGCAATAAGCTGATAATAGGATGCTGCTGTTTCGCCTGCTGCAAGGCTTAAAACAACGGAGCCGTCATTAAGAATCTGAATAGAAGCAATGTGACCGAAAACATTATCGGTAAATGTATGGAATTTATCATTATCAAAATCCATAATACCGAGAGAGGGCTTGCCGAGATTGCTCTTACCTCTGACAACACAGTATTTTCCGTTTTCGCTTACCTTGAACATATCGGGAGAAAAGCTGGTTTCAAATTCGGAATAATCAAGCTTTTCGCTGTCACCTGTAAGAACATCATAGATCTCACCTGTTTTCTTATTGAAAAGCTTTGTTCCTGACAAGATAAAGTCATTTTCAAGACTTCCCTCAAAGGAAATGATTTCTTCACTTTCATTTCCGTTATGAAGCATAATGCTGAAGCCCGAAACAGACTCCTCCTCATCGGAAGCACCTTCTGCCTTTTTATCTGTGAAATAATATACGCCCTTTTCTGTTCTGAAGAAATCGAGGGATGCCACATCAAGGATATATCTGTTGTTATCAACATTCTCACCGTAGCCGCCGCTTATAAAGATATCTGTTTTATCGGAATAGGAGAAATCATTATAAAAACGGGATGAGAAGAAAAGAATCTTATCATTATCCTGATGAAGAATACTGTCGGTAAACATCTTATAGTCGGTTCTGAGTCTTGCATTGAGGTCAACAATTCTCTGATCCTCATTTAAGAATACCTTGGAGGTATAATCGGAATAAAGATAAAAGCTTTCGCTGTAGACCTTATTTTCATCATAGAAGCGTTCCTTCTCAATATCTGCAAGAAGAAGCAGGTCGCTTCTTGAATCGTATGCATCAAACTGATCGGTCACCTTGAAGAAGGCATATTCATAAAGGAAAATATCGGGATGGTTTTCATTTGTAAAAAGGCCGTAGCCGATATTTCTGCCGTCTGCAACAGTTGTATATAATGTTACGGGAATCTTCTGTCCGCTCATTACTACGGTGGCATTGATAACCTTTACATCTGTGAGCTTTTCGACAACACCGTCCGAGATTCTGTAAAAATCAACCTTGCCGTCCTTTGACATTGAGTAAAAAACATTCTCAACATCGGTTTTCAGAAGAGGCAGACCAACAGCCGTAAAGGTTGAGAAAACATCCTCAAATGAATTTGAGGGCACATCAATAGAGGTTTCACCCTCCTGATTCTCTCTTATTATCTTATTGATATCAACTACACCCGTAACCGTAATTACGGCAAAAACAAGAAGCACGGCAAGAAGAGCCGTCAGAAGCGCCTTATATCTTTTTATCATAGAAATTCTCCTTTACAGCATATAGTCTGTAGTTTCAATAATTTTATCTTCTCTTATATAAACTCTCGGGACTCGGCGGCTGAGAGAGCAAAGGATCTCATAATTGAGAAGCCCCGCCTTTTCGGCAATTTCGGAAACATCAAGAAAGGCTGTTCCGTCCCGTCCGAAAACGGTTATGGTTTTTCCCTCGCTTACTCCCTCGATTCCCGTTACATCAATAACTGTCTGATCCATACAGACATTTCCGAGAACGGGTGCTTTTCTTCCGTTTACAAGCATATACATTTTATTCGAGAGAAGTCTGGGATATCCGTCGGCATATCCGATGGGAACCGTTGCAACAGTTCTTTTTTCTGATGAAACATAGGTTCCGCCGTAGCTTACGGGCGTTCCCTCGGGAATCTCCTTTACCATTGAGATCACCGCTTTAAGCTCCATAACGGGAAGAAGCTTGATGGGTCGTCTTACCTCCTTAGAGGGGTAATGTCCGTAAAGAATGATACCTGCTCTTACCATATCGAAATTCATTTCAGGGAAATTAAGAATTGCCGCGGAATTACTGCAGTGACGCACACAAAAATCAATTCCCAGCTGCTTGAGAGAATCCGTTGCCGTACAAAAAAGCTCATACTGAAGTCTTGTAAAAAGCTCTCCGTCAGCATTATCTGCACAGGAAAAATGAGTAAATATTCCCTCGGGAGAAATTCCCGGCAAAGAGCATATTTCAGCAATCTCATCAATAACGGCACTGTCCTCGACGCTGTCGTGATACACAAAGCCGATTCTTGACATTCCCGTATCTATCTTTATATGGGCATTGACGGTGACATCCGCCCTTTCGGCTTCAAAGGATAACGCCTTCGCATAGTCGGAGGAATATACGGCCTGAGATATGTCGTTATATACAAGCTCTCTCACATATGATGGAGGTGTATAGCCTAAAATCAGAACAGGCTTCTTTATTCCCGATCTTCTCAGCTGCAGAGCCTCTGCAAGATTTGAAACGGAAAACCAGTCTGCACCCGCGTCGCTCATTGCGGCTGCCGTATATGCATAGCCGTGGCCATAGCAGTCAGCCTTTACAGTTGCACAAAGCAGTGTGCCGGGCTTCAGAATACTTTTTATCTGAAGAATATTATTTTCTATGGCATCAAGATTTATCTGAGCCCAGGTTCTTCTGAGAAATTCTTTCATCGGCGCACCTCCTTTGAGCAATATATATTAATAATACAATAAAAGAAATAATAAGTCAAACCATAAATGGAAATATACGAGAAAAATCCGACTGCAGCAAATACTTTTAAGCACCTTGTGACATACGGCATAATGATTATTCTGTCTTCTTTCTGCACATACTTAAAAACAGATAAATACAGCTGTGCTTTATTGTTTATTATGTTACCCTCTGCAGCTTTTTATTGTCAAAATGACAGTTTTGAGTTTTTTATTATGTAATAATGAACAATTATTTCATTACCTATTGAAATTCCCTTGAAAATAGTGTAAAATAACCAAAAAGAGTTAATAAAAAACCTATTTTTTGAATTTTTTTGGAGGTTTTGTATGAAAAATACACTTTCTGAAGCTCAAGCAAAAACAATTCTTGAAAATAAGCTTCTTCATTTTTTCGGTGTTTCTCCCGAGGATGCCACATATGAACAGTTTTACAGAGCCGTTGCTCTTATCCTTGTTGATATAATGGCAAAAGAGAGAGCTGAATTCAATATCAGAGGAGATAAGGCGGGCGCAAAGAGAATCTATTATCTCTCAATGGAATTCCTTATGGGCCGTTCCCTCAAAAATAACCTTTATAATCTTAATCTTACAAAGGTTTTTGAAAAAGTTCTTAAAAACTACGACATAAAGCTTGATAAGCTCTATGACTGTGAGCCCGATGCAGGTCTCGGCAACGGCGGTCTCGGCAGACTTGCAGCCTGCTATCTTGACGGCCTTGCAACCTCAGGCTACCCTGCAAGAGGCTATTCTCTTTTATATCAGTTCGGTATTTTCAAGCAGAAGCTTATTGACGGCTGGCAGACAGAGCTTGCTGATGAATGGCTTCCCGGAGGAGATGTCTGGCTTACAAGAAGAGAAGAGAGTGCAGTTTATGTCAATTTCGAGGGCGAGATAAAGGATTATTGGGATAACGGACACCATCAGGTCGAAATCATTGATCCTTATACCATAAAGGCTGTTCCCTATGATATGTTTGTTGCAGGTAAGGACGGCAGAGGCGTAAGCGTGCTGCGTCTGTGGTCAAGCGAGGGAACGGGTATCGATATGTCCCTTTTCAACGAAGGAAAGCACCTCAAGGCTATTGAAAGAGATGCCATGGCACAGACCATCTGCAAGATCCTCTACCCTGCCGACAACCATCCCGAGGGAAAGAGCCTTCGTTTAAGACAGCAGTACTTCCTTGTTTCCGCTTCCGTTCAGGATATAGTCCGCCGCCATGTAAGAGAACACGACACCATGGAAAATATTCCCGAAAAAATGGCTATTCATGTAAATGATACCCATCCCACCCTTGTCATCCCCGAGCTTATGAGAATTCTTCTTGATGAATGCGGATACGGCTGGGACGAAGCATGGAATATCGTAAAATCCACAGTTGCTTACACAAACCATACAGTTATGGCGGAAGCACTCGAATGCTGGAGCGAGGACCTCGTAAAGCGCCTTATCCCGAGAATATATCAGATAATCAAGGAGATAGACAACCGTTTCCGCGCTTATGTATGGGGATGCACACACGATGCAGATTATGTTGAAAGAACTGCTGTTATTTCAGGCGGTGCTGTCAGAATGGCAAACCTCTGTGTTGCCGCCTGCCACAGTGTCAACGGCGTTTCCGCTCTTCATTCCGAAATCCTCAAGGAAACCGTTTTCAACGATTTCTACAGACTCACTCCCGAGAAATTCACCAATGTTACAAACGGTATTGCCCACAGACGCTGGCTTTGTCAGGCAAACCCCGAGCTTACAGAGCTTCTTACAAAGAAGATCGGAAGCGGCTTTATTGTAAACGGTGAGGAGCTTACAAAGTTCAAGGCCTTTGCCGATGACAAGGAGGTTCTTGACAAGCTCGGAAAAATAAAGGAGAACAACAAAAAGAGATTCGCCGACTACATTTACAAAACAACAGGCGTAAAGCTTGATACCTCTTCCCTTTTTGATGTTCAGGTAAAAAGACTCCACGAGTATAAGCGTCAGGAAATGAACGCTCTTCATATTCTCAGTAAATACCTTGAAATAAAGGAAAATCCCAACGGAAGCTATGTTCCCCACACATATATTTTCGGTGCGAAGGCTGCTCCCGGATATTATATGGCAAAGAAGATAATCAGCTTCATTATTGCTCTTTCCAATATGATAAATAACGATCCCGATGTAAACCGCTTCTTAAAGGTAGTTTATGTTGAGGATTACAATGTAACAAAGGCTGAGCTTCTTATGCCCGCAGCCGACATCAGCGAGCAGATCTCTCTTGCCGGCACAGAGGCCTCGGGCACAGGTAATATGAAGCTTATGATAAACGGTGCCGTAACTCTCGGAACTATGGACGGTGCCAATGTTGAGATCCACGATGCAGTGGGCGATGATAATATGATAATCTTCGGAATGAAGACAAACGAGGTAAACGAGCTCAAGAAGAGCGGATATAATCCCTCATATTTCTATCAGAACAATCCCACCCTCAGAAAGACTCTCGACTATATCAACACTCATCTTATTGACGGCAAATCCTTCCCCGAAATCGGTGAAACCATCAAGCATCACGACCCCTATATGGCACTTGCTGACTTTGCTGATTTTGCTCTTGCACAGAAAAAGGCAGAGGAATTATTCCTTGATAAGGACAGACTTAACAGAATGTCACTTTATAATATTGCAGGTGCCGGTGTATTCGCGGCTGACCGTTCCATCAACGATTATGCCCGTGACATCTGGCATACAGTAAAGGCTGAACAGAAATAAAAGCTGACACGATGCAATACGGAATTCTTTCCGTATTGCATTTTGGTTATTTTTGGCTTATTATATTATTATATAAAATATTCGGAGGCAAGCCCTTGAAAACTCCCTTTGACCCGTCAAAAGTCTGGCACAAATCAATAAACGGAGCAGTAGCCGCAGGAGAGCACCTGTGGCTCAGGGTCGTTTTGCCCCGTGATTTCGGAGTGACTGCCTGTACTCTGATCCTCTGCGAGGACAAAAAAAGCGATATCAGGATTCCGATGACCTGGGATAATACCGACGGAATTGAGGAATGGTGGCAGACAGAAATTTACCTTCCCGAGCCGAAGCTCCTTTTCTACTATTTCCAGTATGAAAATGCCTGGGGAAAAACTACTGTCGGAAAAGGTAAAGAGACCCATCTCGGAGAAATCTGCAGCTCTGAAAAATGGCAGCTTACGGTCTACTCTCCCGAATACAAAACTCCCGACTGGATAAAGGGCGGAATAATTTATCAGATTTTTCCCGACCGCTTCTGCTTTTCGGGTGAAAAAAAAGAAAATGTACCCTCTGACAGGATTCTTCGTTCCGACTGGGGAGAAATGCCCGAATTCAGACCCGATAAAAACGGTATCATAAAAAACAACGATTATTTCTGCGGAGATTTTAAGGGAATTGAAAGCAAGCTCCCCTATATCGCATCGCTCGGAGTAAACTGCATATATCTTAATCCTGTTTGCGAAGCCCATTCAAACCACCGCTATGATACGGCAGATTACAAAAAGCCCGATACACTTCTCGGCACTATGGAGGATTTCTCTTCCCTTTGTGAGTCTGCTGAAAAGCTCGGAATCAGAATAATAATTGACGGTGTTTTCAGTCACACGGGTGCCGACAGCATATATTTCAATAAATACGGAAGATACAATGAAACGGGAGCTTATAATGATCCCGCCTCCCCTTACAGAAAATGGTATAAATTTAAAAAAGACGGAAAAGCCTACGAAAGCTGGTGGGGCATTGACACTCTGCCCGAAACAAAAGAGGATGATGAAAGCTTTTCCGAATTTATTACGGGAGAAAACGGTGTAATCGATTTCTGGCTTAAGGCGGGGGCTTCCGGAATAAGACTTGATGTCGCCGACGAGCTCCCCGATTCATTTTTGGATAAGATAAGGACTGCCGTAAAAAGAAACGGTGACGATAAATATCTTCTCGGTGAGGTATGGGAGGATGCGACAAATAAGATAAGCCACGGCGGAAGAAGACGGTTTTTACAGGGAAAACAGCTTGATTCCGTAATGAACTATCCCTTCCGTCAGGCAATAATTGATTTTCTCCTGAATTCAAATGCGGAAAGATTTATGAACAGCGTTTTCAGTATTATTCAGAACTACCCCGAAGAGGCTCTTCATACAATGATGAATCATCTCGGCACTCACGATACCGAAAGAATACTTACTCTTCTTTCAGGTGTAAGCTGTGAGGGCAAAAGCAGGGAAACGCAGGCTGAAACCGTTATATCCGATTCCGCTCTCAAAAGAGGGGTAAATCTCTTGAAATCAGCTCTTGTTATGAGCTTTACTCTTCCCGGTGTTCCGAGTATATATTACGGTGACGAGGTAGGAATGACAGGCTGTAAGGATCCCTTTAACCGCGGATGCTTCCCTTGGGGCTCGGAAAACACAGAAATTCTGAACTTTACAAAAGAACTTGCAGAATTACGAGGTAATTACAGTGTCCTCAAAAACGGCGGTTTTTACCCCATTTCCGCGACCCTCGGCTGTGTTGCATATCTGCGCTACAAAGAGGGAGAAAAGCGTATTTTCGTTGTAATAAATAAGAATCCCGAAACAATAACCTATTATCTGAATCACGATATGACGGAAATGAAAGCCATTCTCGGAGGTGTGAGATTCGGCAGCGGTGTTATAATCCGCGGTGAAAGCTTCGCAATACTGACAGATAACTAAAAAAAACGGAAGCAGCAATGCGTGGGTGTCCTCAGGACACTCACGCAGTTTTATTCGCCTTGCGGCGAGTTATATTGCTTCGCAGTTATATAATGCTACGCATTGTGATATTGTCCTTCGGACAGTTTTATGCGAAAAAAATAACACTGAAATCGAAGATTTCAATATCACTATGCCGAAAAGTGCATAATATCACTCTTTCCGAAGGAAAGAATACCACTTAAAGTTAAAAACGCACTTACTCACCACTTTTAGTGACAGTGCAAAAATGTAAGAGTTAATGCAGTTTTTGCTACATTAACTCTTTTTGTCCTTTAGAGTACGACTCGAACAAGCTGTTTCCGTTTTTACATATTTAAATGACATTCTCGATGTAAGCCATATTCTTAATATCAGAAATACCTGCCCCACCGTGAACGGATATGCAGGTTGATAAAATGCAATTCTTTCTGTATTGAAGCAATAAAGCAGTTTTCTATATAAGAAAAACAAAAGCTTTTTCAATATACAAGAAATACAGCTTCAAAAAGGAAAAAGGAGCTGTTCCGGGGAACAACTCCTATAAACCCTAATTAAAACTGCAAATAATGCTTTAATTATTTATTGTTTAATTATCTTCTCTTCTTGGAAACTACGAATGCAGCACCAGCAAGAGCAACTACACCAGCAGCGAGAGCGAGAACGCCTGTGTCACCGGTCTTGTTGTCACCGTCATCAGCACCTGCAGCTGTTGTCTTCTCATCTTCAACGGGAGTTGAGGGAGCTTCATCAGTTGTGGGTTCTTCTGTGGTGGGTTCTTCTGTTGTGGGCTCTTCAGTTGTGGGTTCTTCTGTTGAGGGCTCTTCAGCTTCTTCGTTGAAAACGAGAACAGCTTCGTCAGAACCTGTGAGCTTGATCTCTACATTCTTAGCATCAGCATCAACAACTTCAAATGTTAATGTGAAGATAACTGTTTCAGCAGCTGTACCAAGTTCATTGGTGAATGCGAAACCAGCCTTAACTTCGCCAGCAACATCAGTGTTGAAAGCAGTGATAAGGAGAGAGGAAGCCTGAGCCATAAGAACGGGGTCAGTAGCGATCTTTGTGAAGTCGCCTGTACCTGCTGCAGCAGCTGTGCACTTGAGAGCAGCAGCGTCATAGGTTACAACCCAGTCAGCAGCCTTAAGATCAGCATAATCTGTACCGATAACTTCAAGATTGAACTTACCGTCTACAACTTCGCCGGCCTTGAGAACTACCTTGTCTTCAGCAGCGAAAGCCATTGCTGCGAAGCAAGCGATCATAGCAACTGCCATAGCAACTGCAAGCACTTTTTTTGCAATTTTCATTTTTAAGGACCTTCCTTTATAAAATTTTTATATCATGAGCATTGCTACTCAAAATATACACAAACAAACCCTTATTTATAAGAGTACACGCGTATTATACTACAGTATTTTTTTTGTGTCAATAGAAAATCTTTAAAATTAAACAAATAATACTCATTTATTGACACAAAATAACTTACGGTGTATAATCAAATAAACCAAACACGGAGATTTATTTCTTATTTATTTTACATTATAGGTGTTTTAAAGTCAATTGTAAAAAATGTAATTTTACATTAGAATTACCACCCGTAATTATATAATTTGTATAAAAATAATCTCTGACGGATACCTAAAAAACGGATTTACAGGAGGAATACCGAATGTTTTCAACAATGGAGGACTTAAGACAGGAGTGTCTTAAATGTCAGAAATGCCCTCTTCACGAAACCCGTACTAATGTTGTTTTCGGAGTCGGAAAACCCGATGCAAAAATTCTTTTTATCGGTGAAGCACCCGGTGAAAACGAGGATCTTCAGGGCGAGCCCTTTGTCGGTAGAGGCGGTAAGCTTTTAGACCTGTATCTCGGCGGAATCGGTCTTGACAGAAAGGAAAATATATACATAGCAAATATGCTGAAATGCAGACCTCCTAAAAACCGTGACCCGAAGCCCGAGGAGATGGATATGTGTATAGACTGGCTTCGTGAGCTTGTCCGCATTATGCGCCCTCAAATTATAGTCTGCGTCGGCAGAATTGCGGCTCAAAGGCTCATTTCCCCCGATTTCCGTGTCACAAAGGATCACGGCATCTTCTACAACAAAAACGGTACTCTTATGATGGGCACCTTCCATCCCGCGGCACTTCTCAGAGACCCTCGCAAAAAGGGTGACTGTCTTGAGGATTTCCTCAAGCTTCAGGACAAAATCAAGGAGCTTGGAATCGAGATCTGATATTTTTTCTGCAGATTTTTCCTTTATGGTTTCTCCGTGTTCAATATATTTTTCCCTGAAAAATAAAGCCGGACGCTGTAAATTAGCGGAATCCGGCTTTTTCTTTTTTTATTAATTTTTTCAAAAAAACGACAAACGCTTTTCGGACAAAAAAACAAAAGGGGCAGGTTCATAACCTGCCCTTATTTGTTTTCTGATTAATAGAGATCGCCTGTGTTGGGATTTTCAACAGTTGTGTCCTCTTCACCCTTGCAGGTGCAGTCGGGGCCGCAATCTGTGCAATCGTCATCGCATTCGCCCTTGCAGGGACAATCTAAATCGCATCCGCAATCATAGGAATCCTTGCAATCACAATCAGGGCCGCAATTTTCACAGTTGTCGTCACATTCGCCTTCGCAGGGACAATCCTTATCGCAACCGCAATCATATGTGCAATCGCAATCGGGGCCACAGTTGCAATCTTCATCACAATTGCCGTCGCAAGGACAGTCATCATCGCAACCGCAACCATCATCAGAAGGTTCTGTAGGATCTTCACCGCTGCCGAGAGAATCACCGAGACCGCCGAGAGAATCTCCGCCGCCGAGTGAATCGCCGAGACCGCCAACCATATCCATAATTCCGCCGAGGTCAAGGCTGCCGCCGAGAGATTCGAACATACCGCCGAGATCCATATCGCCGAGCATACCGCCGAGGTCGCCTACCATGGAACCGAGATCCATACCGCCGAGCATTGCGCCGATATCAAGGTCTGCAGTTTCATCAGCAACAGTAGCAGAAACTGTAAGAGTTACGGATAAAGCAAGAATAAGAGCTACAGAAATAGCAATGATCTTTTTCATAAAAGAACCACCCTTTCCATTGATTAAGCAATATTTGTATTACTATACATATGAAAATATACTACAAATCAAGTTCCGTGTCAATATCATTTTTAAATAAATGCATAAAATTTAATAATTCGTAAATATTATTTATGCAATAAAAACATTTTCTTCCGATAAAGGAGAGAGCATATGGCAAATAAAGAAAATTCAGGAAAAAGAGCAAGAAAAAAGGTAATCAGCTTCCGAAAAAACCGTCTTCCCGATCATTTCTCCGCTGCCGATATGAGAATCAGGAGCGATGTGGACGGAAGCTATACCGGAATACCTGTTGATACTGAAGATCCGCACCCCGTTCAGGATGCGGATGATCTGTAACAGAATTTATGACAGGCTGTAGTTTCCTGACATAAACACATCTTCAAGTGTCTTTGTACCGTCAAGAATTGCCTTTGTATCCTCCTGAGAGCTGAGTCCGTAATAAGCATAGGTCTGATTTACGGTAGCAACAAGAGTTTCAAGCTCTGTATTGATATCCTCATTATCGCCCTCATAAAGCTTATCAAAGATAAGAACAAGGTCAAAGGCATCAAGGGACTGGCTTTCGTTATATACGCTTGTTATATAACCGAAGGCCTTTTCCATATCACCCTTAAGAAGATATGCTATGGCAAGCTGCAATTCACAGTCGGGAGATGTGCCTGCAAGTTCAATTCCCTCAAGTCCCTTTTCAACAGCACCGTCGAGATCGCCCGAAGCACGAAGCTCCATAGCGATAATGCTGTTTGCAAAGCCGTCTGCAACATTTACCTCAAGTATCTTTTCGGCATATGCCTTTGCTTCCCTGATGTCATTGTCCTTAACAGCAGAATCCACACAATAATAAAGGTATACAAGGGGAAGATCGGAAAGGTATCTGCTCATTCCGTCTATGGCGTCTGCTGTCTTTTCTTCATCCTCGGAGCTTGTTGCCGCAAAATAGAGACAGTAATAAACGAAGCCTTTTTCATAATCGGAAGCAGTTTCGTCAAACTTTTCATCAAAGGCAGCCTTGACCTTATCATAGTCCATTGCTGCGCCTGTCTGATAATAATCGGCATAGAAGGGAGAGAATATCTCACTTGTAGCCTCAAGTGCATCAAAAACGGAGCTCATCTTATCGTAAACAGCCTTTTCCTCTGCGGAAAGTGCCTTTACGGCATCTTCATTAAGGTATGTTGTGACAAGAGTGCTTGCATCGGAGAGATTTCCGCTGTCAAAGATTATCTGAGCGGTCTTAAGGTGAATTGAAGCATCAGCCATTGTGAATGCCTCAAGAACGGATGTAAGAGTAGCATATGCGGAAGAAGCCTCTGTGAGATTCTTTTCCTCTTCGGCAATAAGTGCCTTAACGGCATATTCGGTAAAGGCGGCAAATATCTTTGCATTTTCTTCACTCACGCCGTCTTCTGTCTTTACAAAAGCGAGAATATCCTCAAATGAGGTCTTCTCCTCAGCCTTTGCCTTCTTGCCGAGTTCAAGCACATTTACGCCTGTATCCGAAACAGCGGTGATTTTTTCGTAAACTTCGGCATATTCCTTGTTTTCAGTTTCTTTTTCGGGATCAACAGCCACACTTGCAAGAGTTGCGGCCTCAATAACAAAGCCCTTGTTGTAAAGATCTATAACTATTTTCTCTGCCAGAGCCGTCTCATCTGCACCGATAGAAAGAAGTCCCGAATAGGCATTTGCATAATAGTTCATCGCAACAACGGATTCATCGAGAGAAACAGCCTCCCTGTTCTTTATAAAGCCGTCAGCAACAAGCTTCAGGATCTCTTTCATTGTATCCTCGACTGTTTCGGGGATATCAAGACCTGCAGAAAGAGTTTCATAGCCGGGAGCCTCTTTTGCATCGCCGAGGTTTTCATAAACCTTATTGAACACCTCAAGAGAAAGCTTTTTGATATCGCTTACGGAATTCACGAATTTTCTGAATTCGGCATTTACGGGATTCTTGATATTATCCTCGCTCATATTTGACATCATATAAGAATATGCTGCACCGTAGCCCTCATTCTTACTCATTGCAACAACGATCTCCTCATTGATGGTAGCTGCCATTGCCTTCTGGAAAACGGATTCCTCATCAGAGCAGTATTCGAGAGCCTTTTCGAGATACGAAATCTTCTCATCATAGGTCGAAGCGGCAGCAGCCTGAGCATATGTGCTGATAAATGAGCTGAAATTGGGATTGGTCATTGAAGCAAATACATAAGCACCGAGGCTTCCGATAATTACAACCAGAATAAGCACGGGAATTGTAATTGCGATTATCTTACCGATCTTTCTTTTCTTCTTGGGTTTCTTTTCCTGAACGGGAGTCACTTCATCGGCTTCCTCATCGGAGTCCTCTTCGTCCTCGGGCTCGCCCTCCTCAAGCTCCTGAATAACAGGGCCGTTTTGGGCTTCCTCTACCGTTTCATCATACTTTTCCTGAAAGGTCTCTCTGAGAGCCTCAAGCTCCTCATTAAGAGCAGCATCCGAAGAATCCTCTTCGGAAGCAGCTGTATTTTCTTCGCTTACGGAAGAGATCTCAGCATTTTCCTCTGCCTTTGTATTCTCATCTGAGCCTTCGCCGGAAAGATTCTTATTAAGTTCGTCGTTCATAATATTCCTCCGAAAATTTTATAAATTATATTTTATCATTTTTTATACGGGAATTCAATAGTTTTTTAACTACATAATAAGGAAGCTTTCTTAACCGAAGCTTAAAGGAAATAAACATCCACCCGCCAAGCGGGTGGTTTTTCACATACGGGCATAGCCCTCTATTCCTCGCCGAACGCGTCAACGCGTAATTACGACTGCCAACCGCGTAAGATTGTTACTTGCTACCCTTAA
>SVOV01000064.1 GCA_015066205.1 Oscillospiraceae bacterium | reverse complement strand
AGGAGTGATTTTAAATGCCCGGAACCAGAAAGCTCGGCAGACCTACTGATCATCGTAGAGCTATGATGAGAGCTATGGTAACTTACCTTTTGGAAAATGGCAAAATTGAAACCACCGTTACAAGAGCAAAGGAAGTTCGTGCTATTACCGAGAAAATGATTACTCTCGCTAAGGTAAACTCCCTTCACAATAGAAGACAGGCAATGGCTTACATTACCAAGGAAGATGTTGTTAAGAAGCTCTTTGATGAAGTTGCACCTAAGTATGCAGAAGTTAAGGGTGGTTATTGCCGCATCATCAAGACAGGTCCCCGTCGCGGTGACGCTGCTGAGATGTGCATAATCGAACTCATCTGAGGAATTTCCCAAAAGCAAAGTTTATAAAAACGCGGAACACCGAAAGGTGTTCCGTATTTTTTTAGTTCAATTTAAGTTTTAATTAAGATTGAATCGAAATCATTGACCATAGGATTTTTTACGGGTAAACTGTAATTACAAACTCAGTAAGGGAGAAGAGTATTATGAATAAAAAGCTTTCAAAAATCGGACTAATATTGATAGCAATAATTAATTGCCCCTATCTTTTATTCTTGATCGGAGGGTTAACGCCTGATCCTGTTGCCAATAAAATTGTGGCAGAAAACACATGGTTTGTAATAATTTCACCAATAGTTTTAATAGTGTTGTGTATTGCAGGACTTTTTGTCAAAGAGAATAATATAAATAAATACAGAAAGTGTTCAAAAGTTTTCGCTGTTTTAAGAATTATTGCCGGAGAATTCGGTGTTTTCTGTCTTACCTTTTATGAGGTGTGGCAAGAACAGGGTGTTAAAAACCCGTTAAGCATTTTTTTGACGCTTGAAAAAGATAATCTGTATCTCGCAGTCGCAGTAATAATTCTTCTTATTACTTTGCCTTTTATAGAACACATCGCAGCATTGTTACTCTTTGAATACGGTCTTGAAAAAGAAAAAAGGATGAAAAATCTTCTAATATATAAAATATTGCTTATTTGTCTGACAGTTATAGCTTTAAGCGGTATTGTGATGTCAGGTATTGGTTTATGCATTTCCTGAATTATTTATCACGGTGAAGCGTATTTGTGATAAGATAAGAGAGTTTTTTTGTGAAAAATTACATAAATTGATCATATTTTATGTTGACAATTAATAATTATAGGATTATACTTATATCTCGGTGCGGTTATTCGTACCGAGTTTTTTTTGGAGTAATATGATGACAAATATACTTTCATTTGTAAAAAAGAATGCCGTAATGGAAATTGCGTTGGTTGCAGCTGTCGCAACTATGTTCTTTGTAAAGCCTGACAAGGAATATATCGGATATTTTGATTTCAAAACTCTTGCCTGTCTTTTCTGTGTGCTGGCAGTTGTATGTGCCTTGAAGCATATCAATTTCTTTTATGTGCTGGCAAGAAAGATAGTTGAAAGCTTTAAGAATATAAAATACTGTGTGCTCTCCCTTGTATATATCACATTTATCGGCTCAATGCTTATTGCAAATGATATGGCTCTTCTGACATTTTTGCCTTTAGGCTATTTCATTTTAGATGCTACTAATCAGCGTAAACATATGGCATTTACTTTCATAATGCAGAATATAGCCGCAAATCTCGGCGGAATGCTGACTCCCTTCGGAAATCCCCAGAACTTATATCTCTATACAAAATTCAATATACCCAACGGCGAATTTGTCAGCATTATGCTTCCGCCCTTTATTATATCGGTTGTTATCATTACGGTATGCTGTCTTGTTTTTGTAAAGAGCGAAAAGCTTGAAATAACAGGGGAGCCAATAAAGCTTGACTATAAAAAAGCCGGCCTTTATCTTGCACTTTTTATTCTTTCAATAGCAATAGTTTTCAGAACTGTTCCATATGTTATCGGACTTATTGTTATCCCCGCAGTACTGCTCATATTTGACCGAAAAGCCCTCAAAGAGGTTGACTATCCTCTTCTTTTGACATTCGTATTCTTCTTTATCTTTGCGGGAAATATGGCAAGAATTGACCTCGTAAGAGAGCTGTTTTCATTTCTTCTCAATAAGAGCGTGCTTCTCTTCAGTGTAATTTCCTGCCAGTTCATAAGTAATGTTCCCTCGGCAATTTTACTGTCGCAGTTTACCGAAAACTATCCCGAGCTTCTTCTCGGTGTAAATATCGGCGGTGTAGGAACTCTTATTTCATCCCTTGCAAGTCTTATAACCTTCCGTGAATACCACAAGCATAATCCGAAAAAGACTCTTTATTATGTAGGCTTATTCTCCCTCTTCAATTTCGGCTTCCTGTTCGTGCTCTCGGGCATCGAAATGGCAATTATATAAAAATCTGACTCCGCTGTATTTGCGGAGTCATTTTTTGTGTTGATTTTTCTTTTGTAATCTGCTATATTACTTTTAACGGCTGTGAAGAGAAAGAGTAGATTCCTGAAGCTTTTCAGAGAATCCCGTCATCCGTGTGATGTGCTGTGAACGGGTAAAGGAGAAGGAATTGAACATGGTCTCGGAGCTGCGCACCGAACCGAAAGGCAAGGCTGCGTCGGGTTCGCCCGTAACAGCGATAGAGTTTCGACAGATCATTTCCTGTCCGAACTTGATAAGGCCTGCTGTCGTGAGAGGCAGGTGAATTAGGGTGGTAACACGTGAGTTGTACGCTCTCGTCCCTTGATACTTTTTGTATGGGGGTGAGAGCGTTATTTTTTTTACCGTATCACGGTTACTGCTAAAGAAATGAGGAATTAAAATGAAAAATATTGTTATAGGAGGAGCGTGGCCGTATGCTAACGGCTCGCTTCATATCGGGCATATAGCGGCTCTTCTTCCGGGAGATGTGCTTGCCCGTTATTTCAGGCTGAAAGGGGACAGGGTCTTCTATGTTTCAGGCAGTGACTGCCACGGAACCCCCATAACCGAAAGAGCCGAAAGGGAAAATAAAACACCGGAAGAAATAAGTGAGTTATATCATAAGGAGTTTTCCGAGGTCTTCTCGGCTTTAGGCTTTTCTTATGACCTTTATCTTAAAACTACAGACGGAAGACATAAATGCTTTGTAACAGAATTTCATAAAAAGCTTTATGCTTCCGAATATACCGAAGAAAGAACGGTGAAACAGCCCTATTGTCCCGCTTGTAAGAGAGCTCTTACTGACAGAATGATAAAAGGTATCTGTCCTGTCTGTAAGAATCGGGCAAGAGGTGACCAATGTGATTTCTGCGGGGAGATATTTGAAGCGGATTCACTTATAAATGCCCAATGTGCCATATGCGGTGCAGAAATTACTTTCAGAGAAACAAAGCAGATATATCTTCTTATATCAAAGCTTTCGGATGAACTGACTGAGTATCTTGACGCCCATCCATTCTGGCGTAAAAACGCAAAAGCCTTTACAAAAAGATATATTGACGAGGGACTTCGCGACAGAGCCGTTACAAGAGATCTTAATTGGGGGATAGATGTTCCGAAAGAGGGTTTTCAGGATAAAAAGATTTATATTTGGGCTGAAAATGTGCTCGGATATCTTTCAGCAGTATCAATACTATGTGAGGAACAAGGACTTGATTTCAGGGATATCTACGGAGAAAACAGCCGTCATTATTATGTTCACGGCAAGGATAATATTCCGTTTCATACCATAATTCTGCCGTCGCTTCTTCTTTCACACGGTGAGAAGCTTCGTCTTCCCGATGAAATCATTTCAAGTGAATATGTAACGCTTGAGGGAAGAAAGATTTCGACAAGCCGAAATTATGCTGTATGGGCAAGAGAGCTTACCGAGAAATTTGATCCTGATGCCGTAAGGTATTTCTTTATAGTTAACGGTCCCGAAAAAAGAGATACTGATTTTTCCTTCAGAGAATTCAGACAGCAGATCAATTCTGAGCTTGTGGGTGCATGGGGGAATTTAGTCAACAGAACGCTTGCCTTTGCCGTAAAATACCTCAACGGCGAAATAGAAAAAGCATCCGCAGATGACAGTATCAGAAGCAAGGTGCAAAATACCTCTGACAGTGTCGGTGAGTATATCGAAAAAGGTTGCTTCAGAGAAGCAATTGAAGAAATTTTTGAGCTTATAAGATTCGCTAATTCCTATTATGATTCCCAAAAGCCTTGGAAAACAAGAACGGAGGATATTGATAAATGCAAAAAAGCTATAGCGGACTGCACTTATCTTATTGCGAATATTTCACAGCTTTTATACCCGTTTTTGCCGTTTTCCTCGGAAAAAATTGCGAAATGGCTAAAAATAGATTTAAGCTTTAATGAAATAATCCCCGAAGCTGTTGTAATCACCGAGGAAATAAAAATACTTTTTTCAAGAATTGAAGAAAGTGATATTTCGGAATTTATTGATTTTTCCGAAGCATAAAAAAACTCCGTGTGTCCTGTGACACACGGAGTTCGTTTACAGTCGCAATGTTTTGTAAACAGCTTAGATAGCTCTTATAATTTCCTGAATAATAACATAAAGTAATGAGTTTCTGAAAGCTTCAATGAACTTCTCAACAAGACTTCTGTTTTCTTCGTTGAATTCAATGGGAGCTTCGCCGTTATCGATTATGAGAGCCTGTGTTGCGGTCATACCGCCTTCGCTGATGATTTCAGCACGGACATAAAGGAAATCCTCTGCACCGTCAATAGTATCAAGATCGAGTGTGAATTCACCGTCAGCCATTGAATCTGAACAGATAATCTCACCGTTTGCTATCCACTGAATTGTATCAGCGTCAGTTGCTTCAACAGTGATCTTGTGACCGTCAACCTCAACCTTTGTAAACATAGGATAAGCGAGCTCTGTGTTAGCGGCTTCGATGGCTTTAGCGGGACCGATGTTGAATTCGTTTGCTCTGAGGGATCTTGTTGTGGAGAAGAAAGCACCGTTTTCCATTGTTTCTCTGATGTGGTCAACATCGTTTTCTTCCATCATAAATGTCATAAAGGAGGTGTCGATATTGTTTTCATCGTGTGCATCGGTGTTTGCATAGCCGATAACAGTTTTTCCGTAGGGAAGAGTATACATAAGCATATTGTCCCAGAGAATTCTGTCATAGCCTGTAGTTCCGTTGTCCTCGTTGAATATCTCGATGCCGTAGCATGAGTCATA
This sequence comes from Oscillospiraceae bacterium, assembly GCA_015066205.1. GTDB lineage: Bacteria > Bacillota > Clostridia > Oscillospirales > Acutalibacteraceae > RUG806. The sequence goes on along the minus strand of SVOV01000064.1, from coordinate 7,084 downwards.
TTTAAGAACAAGATTTGAAAAATAAGCAACATTTTCGGGAGTGTTTACAGCTTCGGGATTTGAATTTGATTCAAGCCAGTCGCCGGGATGGTTTATGTGAGAAATACCGCCGTTATCCTGAGTAAACTTTATAGCTGCTTCATAAGCATTTTCACCGCCGCGGAAGCCTGTTCCTACACCTTCAGGAAGGAAATAGCCGTTAACATGGCACTTTGTGAGAGTAAGATCGTTAAGCTCGTTAGCACCTACAACGCAGGTCATCTTCTTGCCGCGGTTGTTATATGTGCCTGTAATTATGCCTTCGTATTCTTCATCGGTAAGTGTTGTCAGCTTGTTTCCAAGGATGTACTGATAGTTGTAAAGGAAAGGATACTTGGGGGCTTTGTTCCATTCAACACCTGTTACGCCGTGGTCAGCGTTAGCAAGAAAGTCGAAGCCCTTAGCATAGTATGCCTTAACCATTGTAGCAAGGTCTACATCAGCATCGGAATAGGTTGTATGAGAATGAAGAGTGCCTTTATAAGCGCCCCATGCTCCGTCGCCTTCCCAGATTACATTTTCATAAGGAGAAACGATAGTGTAATCGTTTTCAACGGCTAAAACCGAGAAAGCCCCTAAGGGAACGATCAGTAAAAGGGATAATGCAAGACAAATAAGCTTTTTGGAAATTTTCATTTGTTCTTCCTCCTGTATATTTATAAATAAATGATACTAAAAAAATACAAAAAAGTCAATGAAATTATGTTATTCCTGAAGGAGTTTTTCAGGATCGGGAAGATCTACTACCGTATATTCTCTTCCCATTGCGGGGAGAAGTATATCTGTCAGATCCTTTGTTGCTATCTTTATTGTTGATGTGTTGATACAGGGATGAACACCGATATAGGGAAGTGACAGCAGGTCTTTATCTATAAGAAGCTTTACCTTGTTTTCACTGTCATTAAGAAGCCCCATAACGCTGACAGAGCCCGGAGTTATATCAAGATATTTTTCCATATTTTCGGCTGAACCGAAGGAAAGCCTTGATGAATTTATCTGCTTTGAAAGAAATTTTGTTTTGAATGCCTTTTTGCCGGGCATCAGAAGAAGATAAAACGAGGTCGCCTGAGCATTGCATAAAAACAGGTTTTTACAGATGTCAGCCTCAAGCTTTTCTTCTATAACACGGCATATTTCCATAGTATCTGCACTGTCATGATCAAGCCCCGAAAAGCTGATTCCGGCAGAATTTAAAAACTCATATACCTTTATTTCTTTGGAGAGTCTCCCGTTTTTATCGGGAGCGCCCGTAAAAAGCTCTGAAATATTCATTATTTTATGTCCCCTGCTATCTTTATCAGTTTCTGAAAACGGTGGTTTATGCCCGAGACCGTAAGCTTCTGCGGTAAGAGAGCGGCAAGCTCCGAATTGCTCGATTCGGGATACTTCAATCTCAGCTGAGCAATTTCTTTAAGCTCAGGAGGGAGAGAATCGAATTTATTCTTTTCCTTTATTTTATTAATGGCAGAAAGCTGTTTGCCTGCGGCTTTTACCGTTCTTTCAACATTTGCCTTATCGCAGTTGACAAGTCTGTTGACATTATTGATTACTTCTTTTTCGATTTTTGCATTCATATAAGACATTGAATGATTTCCTGCTCCGATTATTGCAAGAACATCCTCGATATCCGAGGAGCTTTTGAAATATACGGTATAAGAGCCGCTTCGCTGTGTGATTTTAGGGGTTGGCTCATATTCATCAAAGAGCTTGGAAAGATCATCACACAGGCCCTTTGAGGATACCGCAAATTCAAGGTGATATTCCTTTTCGGGATTGGTTACCGTTGCGCAGGAAAGAAAAGCACCTCTTAAAAAAGCACTGAAGCAGCAGGGATTTTGAATGTTTGCAAAATTAACTCTCCGCTTTACGCTGTCTGCGGAAAAACCGAGCTTGGTAAAAATGCGGTCCAGTATTTTTTTGTCCTGTATGAGAACTTTATACTTTCCGCCCTCTGTTTTTACAGGGGATATTTCAGTGTCCGCTAAAAATTCAGCCGCCTTGCTGTAGCTTTCGGCAAGAATAACGCTATCGGAAAGAAAGGACAGCTCATTGGCGGAAAAAGCCCTGCCGAAAAGCAGAAGCCCGTAGCTTTGGGCAAGCTCACAGCAGGGGTCATTTGTAATATTCAATAATTCAGCTTTTACTTCACTTGAAAATGACATAAACTTAATCCTTTAATATCTCCACTTCGGGCTCAAGCAGAACACCGTGCTCATTCATTACGGTATTCTTGATTATTTCCATAAGCTCAAGCACATCACAGCAGGAGGCATTTTCTTTATTGATGACAAAGCCCGCGTGCTTTGTGCTGACACAGGCATCGCCGACAGCTCTTCCTTTAAGTCCGCATTCATCTATATGGGCGGCGGCGTAGCCGACGGGAGGTCTTTTGAAGGTACTTCCCGCACTGGCATCGGTATAGGGCTGTGAAGCCTTTCTCTTTGCCATAAGCTCATCCATTTTTGCCTTTATTTCATCGCTGTTTCCCTTTTTGAGGGAGAAGACCGCGCCTGTAATAATTCTGCCGTTTTTCATATAATCCGTATTGCGGTATGAAAAGCTGAGCTCATCTGCAGGTGTTTCTGTGACATCCGTTCCGTCTGAATTGATGCTTCTGACGGAATAAAGCACATTTTTGATCTCTCCGCCGTAAGCCCCCGCATTCATATATACTGCACCTCCCACGCTTCCGGGAATTCCGTAAGCGAATTCAAGCCCCGTGAGAGAATGCTTCAATGCAAAATTGCAGAGATTAATGAGAGAAACCCCCGCACCTGAGGCGATTATTCCGTCGCCGAGATAAACAAGGTCAGAAAGACCTCCCATAAGCTTTACCGTAACACCGCGAAGGCCCTTATCGCTTATAAGGACATTACTGCCGTTGCCGAGTATATGAAAGGGAAGATCTCTTTCCTTAATATAGGTCAGTACTTTTATAAGCACCTTTTCACTGAGCGGAATTACAAGCACCTCTGCCGGTCCGCCGATTCTGAATGAACAGTGATTTTTAAGAGGCTCATCCAGAAGTATTTTACATTCCTCGTTTTTGAAATTCTCTGAGAAGGATTTCTGTAGACAAGTCATATGTGTTTTCCTCTTATTCGTTAAGAAGAGCAGCACCGATTATGCCTGCATCGTTACCGAGCTCAGCAGCAACAAGCTGAGTCTGCTTTTTAGCGTGAATGGAATAAACCTCTGATTTGAGAAGCTTACGAACGGGACCGAGAAGGTTTTCCTTTTCGTTGCCTACACCGCCGCCGACGCAAACCATATCAGGCTGGAATATATTTATAATGTTACCGATTCCGCAGGAGAGCATATGAACATAGTTGTTGACAACAGCCTGAGCTGCAGCATCGCCTTTTCTCATTGCGTCAAATGCTGTTCTGCCGTTGACCTTTGTGATGTCATTTCCGACAATATCCCACATAAGAGAATTGTAGTTCTTTCTCATAGCTTCCTTTGTCTGTGAGATAAGAGCAGTTGCGGATGAATATTTCTCCCAACAGCCGCGTCTGCCGCAATTACACTGAAGACCGTCATATACGAGAACGGTATGTCCCATTTCGCCTGCAGCGTAGTTTACGCCTGTAACAAGCTTGCCGTTAACGATGATACCGCTGCCGACACCTGTTCCGAGAGTGATCATAATAAAATCCTTAACACCCTTGCCGCAGCCTGCTACAGCCTCGCCGAGTGCGGCACAGTTGGCATCGTTATCAAAGTAAACCTTTGTGATACCGATACGCTCTCTGAGAAGCTTATAAGCGGGAACATTGTCAAATCCGAGATTATTTGCAAACTCTATAAGCTCTTCACTCTTGTTTACTGAACCGGGAGTGCCGACACCGACTGAGATAATATCGTCATTTGTGATATGTATCTGACTCATTGCTTCCTTGACAGCATCTGCCATATCATCAAAAATACCTTCAGCAGCTCTGGGAGCATTGGTCTTTCTTGAAGCCTTTGCTACGATCTTGTTGTTTTCGTCGATGATACCTACAACAATGTTTGTACCACCTAAATCTACACCTATTCTGTACATAAAAATACCTCCGAGTATTTATTTACTGATTTTTATTAATGCCAAACCTCAAGAACATTGGGAGCGGAACCCGGTACATCATCATCGACCATTCCAAGGCTCTGCAGAAGCTCTTTTGTAGCATTATATCCCATTCGTTTCTGGCGGTTATTCATAGCCGCACATTCAATTATGATAGCAAGATTTCGACCGGGCTTTACGGGCACTGTAATGGCGGGGATCTTGATTCCGAGAATATCCATATATTCCTCTTCAAGGCCAAGTCTGTCGTAAACCTTGTTTTCATCCCACAGCTCAAGATTTATAATAATATCTATCTTTTCTGTCATTTTGACCGCACCGATACCGAAAAGGTTTCGGGCATTGATAACACCGACACCGCGAAGCTCCATAAAATGGCGGATGTTTTCGGGTGCTGTGCCGACAAGACTCTTTGATGAAACTCTTCTTATCTCAACGGCATCGTCGGCAATAAGACGGTGTCCGCGGTTTATAAGCTCTATTGCAGTCTCGCTCTTTCCGACGCCGGAATTACCTACTATAAGAACACCCTCGCCGTAGACCTCGACAAAAACGCCGTGACGGGTGATTCTTTCCGCAAGCTCAACTCCGAGGAATGAGATAAGCGTTGACATTGAGCCTGATGTTGAATCCGCCGTTTGAAGAACAGGAACCTCAAATTTTTTTGCAAGCTCCATAAAATCGTCGGCAGGCTCGATATTTCTTGTGCTGATAATACAGCTTGGCTTATAAGAGAAGAAATGCTCAAGGCACTGCGCTCTTTTTTCTCTTGTAAGACTGTCAATAAAACCGAATTCCGTAAGACCGAAGAACTGAATACGGGTGGGATCAAAGAAATCGTGATATCCCGCAAGAATAAGTCCGGGGCGGTTTACATCCTTTGATTTTATGAAAATTTCTTCAAGCTCCTTCGGTGTGTATAAGGCCTTGAGAGAATTGTTTTTTACGAGCTTTGCAAGGGATACCGAATATTCCTGCGCCAAATCAGTCCGCCTCCTTTATAAGGTTATCCTTTACAATGTAGGACTTGTTCTTCTCCACGGAAACCTTTGTGCCGTTTGTAAGAGTAACCTCTACGGTATCGTTTGTAAAATTGTTTATTACTGCAGTTGAATTGCGGACAATTATTTTTGAAACAGTACCTTTATTGATGTTTACCGTGCAGTCCTTTCCTGTTACGGAAACAGTTCCCACGGAGCTGTTGATGCTGCAGGCTACAGACTGTCCGACAACAGCAACTGAGTCGACCTCGGCATTTGCCGAAAAACCGCCGGAAGCCTCAAGAAGAACAACACTTTCAACAGGGGAGTTGATGCTGACGGAGCCTGTTGTCCTGAGTGATACTGTTTTTTCGATTTTTGTCTCGTTTTCAATTACGATATCAGCTGCTCCGTAAAAGGAAGCAACATTTATTTCGGGGTTGAGAAGATTCTTCTGAAAGGCATCATTTGTTGCAACGCTGACGGCATCCTTTGCCTTTGATATCTGTTCATCCGCAAGAGAAAAATCCTCTGCAATATTTACTGAATCCGAATCGCTTCTGAGGGTTGCTTCTTCACCCTTATCCGTAAAAACCGAGCAGGCAGTAAAAACAGATACCGACAGCAAGAGAACAAGGATAATTGAAAGAGCTTTCTTTGTCATAGCGTGGCCTCCTGAAAAATAAGTTTTCCGAAAAACAGAATAATGCCGGAGAAAACTCCGGCATTAGTGTTCTTTGACCTGTCAGGCTGCTGTGGACTCTTCTGCTGAAGTTTCTTCAGAGATTTCTGCTGTTGTTTCTTCAGTTTCTTCTTCTGTTAAGGTTGTTTCTTCAGCGGATGTTTCCTCAACGGTTGTTTCCTCAGCTGCAGTAGTATCTTCAGCTGCTGAAGTTGTGTCTTCGGAAGAAGCATCTGTTTCTTCCTCGGCATATGTGAATTCATAATATGTTGTCATTGTAAGATCAAACACAACTGTGATTTCACCGTAGGAAGCAAGTTCGCCTACGCCTTCAGCCTTAGCTGTAACTGTCATATTTTTCTGGAAATTGATGAAAGAAACTGTTTCTGCTTCAAGATTTGTATCTGTTGTAACATAGCAGTTCTTGTATTCGATCTCATAATCTGAAACTGTGATGTAATCCTTGACACATTCAAAGTTCTTAAGAACAGCTTCCTTATCCTTGTTTGAACCGAAAACGCTTTCAATGGTAGCAGGTTCAGCATAGATGGTCGTTGTCTGTTCAACCTCTTCGCCGTTTTCATTTGTTACGGCTTCAACGCCTTCGCCGAGAACAGTTAATTCGTCAGCAAAGTAATTTATTGTAAGGTGAAGAATATTGTCGCTGATCTTATCCTCTGTTACGGCATTGCCTTCTTCGTCTGTAACATTTTCACCCTTGTCATCGGTAACATTTTCTGTTGCAATATTTCTGTTGAAATCAAAGCCGAGAAGAGAAGCCTCGTCAAATTTGCTTATGAGAGATTCTTCAAGAGTCTTTGTGTTATATTCGCCGTCGCCCTCGGGAGCACCCTTTACCCAATATTCAGCACTGCCGGGATTAGCGGACATTATAAAATTCTTTATCTGATTTGCAGCTGTGTCAAGAAGACCGGCTTCCTCTTCGCCCTTAAGCACATTGGTAGAACCTGCGGAATAGCTTATATTTTCCTTAACGGCAACTGCCTTATCGAGAGAAGCTTCAAGAATTCTGTTGTATTCAGCAATAATTTTTTCTTTTTCGGGGGTGTCAAGAATTTCTATCTTTCCTGCATTGAGAGCGTTTTCTCTCATAGCCTCAAAAATTGAGCAGGAAGAAAAGGAGATCACAAGAAGAGTGATCAACATAAAAGATACGACTGTTTTAAATGACTTTTTCATTTTAACACGGCTCCTGTTACTATATATTTGCCGGGACGAGTACATCAAACCAGGTGTACTCGTTTCGTTCTTATTCCTAAGCTATAATAGAAGGGCGAAATGGTCTAACGCTCG
>SVOV01000063.1 GCA_015066205.1 Oscillospiraceae bacterium | reverse complement strand
ACATTTTCCGCAGGAAAATATATCACCTGTTCCGACGGAACAGATATCACTCGTTTCGCAGAAACGAATATCACTGCCCGCAGGGCAATATCACTGCCCGCAGGGCAATAGCCCGCAGGGCAATATCACTGCCTTTCGGGCATTCTCCGAAAGGCTCTGCCGCTCACTTGTTTTATTCACCCGAATATAATATAAGTGAACATTTTTTTGAGAGGTAATGTTATGGAAATGGTAATAAACGGCCTGCGGGTCAATTATTTTGAAAAGGGAACGGACGATCAGGAAGAGGCTGTCGTTATGCTTCACGGCTGGGGCTCGAATATAAGCCTTTTTGAAGCGGCGGCAGAGTTTATTGCCCTGAAATACCGTGTCTTTGCTCCCGATATGCCGGGCTTCGGCGAAACTCCCGAGCCCCCGAAAGCCTGGAATGTTGACGAATACACCGATTTTATTATAGAGTTCATTAAAAAACTCGGTCTTAAAAAGGTTATTCTTTTAGGACATTCCTTCGGCGGAAGAGTAATAATAAAGCTTGTCAACAGAAAGGGGCTTCCCTTTGAGGTGACAAGGCTTATTCTCGTGGATTCAGCGGGAATCAGACCCGAAAAAACAAAAAAGCAGGAGAAAAAGGAAGACCTGATGAAGATCGGCAAGAAGCTTCTTTCCTTTTCACCGAAGCTCTTATCATTTTTACAGTCAATGACAGGCTCTGCCGACTATAAGGCAGCCTCACCTCTTATGAGAGAAATTCTCGTAAATGTGGTAAATGAAGACCTCTCACATCTTCTTCCCTCGATAAAGCAGGAAGCTCTTCTCGTCTGGGGCACTCTTGATACAGCCACCCCCATAATGGACGGGGAATTAATGGAAGAGCTCATTCCCGAAGCGGGTCTTGCCCGTATTGAGGGCGCGGGACACTATTCATTCCTTGAAAATGCCCCTCTTTTCAACTCCATTATGGAATCCTATCTTGAGATCTGACGGTTTACGGAGGAAATACTATGGCACCCTACTTACAGATTCTTTTCGGAATGGTAAGCCTTATGGCTTGTTACTCCGTATTCAAGGCACTCATATTCAATATGCATATGTTCCAGCTCAACGGCTACCGTTTTTCTACCCATATGGGCTGGCTCAAAAAGAATGCGGGAAGATATGCGGTGGAATACATAATTTTCGCCCTTTCCTTTACGGGGCTTATAAGCTATGAGCCGCTCTTTGCCTTTGCCGCTTCGGCACTTTTTATCTCCCTTATTGCTCAGGCGGTGGAAAACAGAAACCGTCCCCAGAAAAAGCCTCTCGTCTATACCCCGAGAGTAAAGAGAATGTTCGTGACAACGGGAATTATCATTGCCCTTTTATACGGCTTTTCCTGTTATCTTCTTTCAACCGAAATGAAGAATCTCGCTTTCCTCGTTATCGGTCTTACCGCTTCTCTTTCTCCTCTTATTATTGTTCTCTCAAATGCCGTCAATAAGCCCGTTGAGCTTTCTGTCAACAGATACTATCTTAACGATGCAAAGAGAATGCTTAAAATGATGCCGGAGCTTGAGACTATAGGAATCACGGGATCATACGGAAAAACAAGCGTAAAATTCTATCTCTACACAATTCTCCGTGCGTGGACTGATACCCTTGTTACCCCCTCAAGCTTCAATACCCCTATGGGAATCACCATCACCGTAAGAAAATCCTTAAAGGCAGTTCATAAAATTTTCCTCTGCGAAATGGGAGCAAAATGGGTAGGGGATATAAAGGAACTCTGTGACATCGTTCACCCGAAGCACGGTATTATCACCGCCCTCGGAGAACAGCACCTTGAATCCTTCGGCTCAAAGGAGAATATCATAAAGACAAAATATGAATTGGCAGATGCTCTCCCCGCCGACGGAAGACTCTATGTGAATTTCGATAACGAGGTCATAAGAAAGAATCTCCCGTCCCGCCCCTATATTTCATACGGCACAACTCCCGACTGCGACTACTATGCCTCGGATATTAAAATTTCCTCCTCGGGCACAGCCTTTAAGATAAACACCCCCGAGGGTGAAAGCTATGATTTTGATACAAAGCTTCTCGGAAATCACAATGTCGTAAATATCACGGGTGCCGTTGCCGCCGCAAACGGCTTCGGAATGCCCATGAGTGAAATGAGAAGATATGTAAGAAGAATTGAAGCCGTGCCTCACCGTATGCAGATAGTACCGAGAGGCCCCGTCACGATTATTGACGATGCCTTCAATTCCAACCCCGCAGGCTGCCGTGCCGCCCTTTCGGCTCTTTCACAGATGGAGGGAATGAGAATCCTCGTAACTCCCGGTATGGTAGAGCTCGGAAAAGAGGAATACCGCCTTAACCGTGAATTCGGTGAATTCGCAGCCGAATGCTGTGATAAAATCGTTCTTATCGGCGAAAAGCAGACCCTTGCCATCAAAGAGGGTATCGAAAGTAAGCTCTTCGATAAGGAAAACCTTTTTGTTTTTGAAAAATTCACCGATGCTATGGAAATGCTTTATAATATGAAGACCGATAAGAAGAAAATTATTCTCCTTGAAAACGACCTTCCCGACAACTACTAAAGAAAGGAGATAAATATGAAAATCAGAGTATGTGTTCTTTTCGGCGGAAAGAGTGTTGAACACGAGGTTTCCGTTATTTCAGCGCTTCAGGCTATAGCCTCCATCCCCGCCGATAAATATGAGGTCATCCCCGTATATATCACAAAGGACAGTCAGTTTTACACAAGCTTCGAGTGCTCGTGCATTGAGGAATACAGTAATATAGAGAAGCTTATCAGTAAAAGCACCCGCTGTACCTTTATGAATGAGGACGGAAGAGTAAAGCTTATGCGCTATCCCTTTAAGAAAACGGGAAATAATGTCATAAGTGAAATTGATGTTGCCTTCCCCATAGTCCACGGCACAAATGTTGAGGACGGAACGCTTCAGGGGTATCTTCGTCTTTTAGGAGTGCCCTATGTGGGCTGCGATGTCACCGCTTCCGCCGTCGGTATGGATAAATATGTTATGAAAACAGTTCTTAAGGACAACGGAATTCCCGTTCTTGACTGTGTGAGATTCTCCTCTTCCGACTATGCAGACCCCGAAATGTGTCTTGACAGAACGGAAGAAAAAATAGGCTACCCCGTTGTAGTAAAGCCCGTAAACCTCGGCTCCTCCGTCGGAATAAGCCTTGCCTTTAACCGTGATGAGCTCTCCCTTTCTCTCTCCGATGCCTTCCGCTATGCTTCGGTAGTCCTCGTTGAAAAGGCTATTACCGAGCTTACCGAAATAAACTGCTCCGTAATAGGAAATACGGAAACTGCAGAAGCCTCCGAGCTTGAACAGCCCCTTAATTTCGGAAAGCTCCTTGACTACAGTGCAAAATATCAGCGCGGCGCTCTTTCAAAGGAAGAGCTTACCGAATTCAAAAAGGGCATTGACGATATAATTAATAATCCCATCGATGTAGAAAATGAGCTGAAAAATGACGCTTCAATCTATGTCAGCCCCGACGGCAGAATTGTCAGAAAGGGCGAGGGTGTCGTAACATATGACCTGAGCGTTTCCCTTAAAAAATTTGAAGCCGAAAAGCTCTCCCGTGTAAACCCCGGAAGACCTACAAAGGCAGCCGCAGGTATGGCAAGCCTTTCCCGTCTTATCCCTCCCAATATGACCGAGGAAACAAGAGCCTATATACGCTCTCTTGCCGTAAAGGCTTATACGGTGCTCGGCTGTAACGGACTTTCAAGAATCGACTTTATGATAGACCGCTCGACAAATAAGGTCTATCTCAATGAGATAAATACAATTCCCGGCTCTCTTTCATTCTATCTCTGGGCACCTCTCGGAGTAAATTATTCCGTAGTCCTTGATTCAATGATAAAGCTGGCTCTCAGGAGAAGCCGTGAGGAGGAAGCTCTTGAATTCTCCTTCTCCTCAGACATATTAAAGAACTTCTCTTCAAAGGGCACAAAGGGAACAAAGGGTACTAAAGGAACAAAGGGCAGTAAAATGTAAAGACTGCTATGTTTAATTTTTTAGGATCGGGATCTGATAAATATGACAAAAGATATGTTGCTTAAAAATAAAATATCAGGCTTCGGGGGTGCCGAAAATGCGCCTGTGTGCTTTTCCTTTGACGGTCTTCGGAATGAGGGACTGTCCTCCGATATGCGCCCCTCTTTCAGAAGCCGTTTTACGGATTCTGCCGTTAAGAATACCGAAATTACCGCAGTTGCCGCAAAGGGGATAATAGCCACCTTCCGTGAGACCTCCTATACGGATTTTCCCGTATTTGAATGGGGCTTTGATATGACCAATTTCGGAAGAGGCGATTCCGAAAGGCTGTCGGACTTCGGACTGACACATGTTCTTGAGGGAAGCTCTCCCGAAATAGTATACGGAACGGGGGACACAAGAAATGACGGTCTTTTCAGAAGAAGCGAAAGAACTCCCGTAACGGAAAAGCTTACGATTTCTCCGGAATTTTGCCGGGGTGCGGACGGGGCTTCACCCTTTATGACCCTCTTTTTTGAGGAATATACCGTAAAATTCGGCATAGGCTGGCCGGGAAAATGGCAGATGGTATTTACTCCCGAGAAAAACGGAGTGCGCTTTACCCTCACTCAGAAGCGCTTTGATACGGTGCTTCACGCGGGAGAAACAATGAGAACTCCCAACCTCACCGCCCTTGTTTTTACGGGGGATGAGAGTAAGGGAACTAATCTCTGGAGAAGATTTTTCTTAAAGCATATTCTCCCCACTGCAAAAAACGGAGAAAAGATAAAGCCCGAAATGTTCCTTCACACCCATATGATAGGCGGCTACGGTGAATTTGAGGGTATCACAACGGAAAATCAGCTTGATGCCGTTGACACTTTTTTATCGAGAGGCCTTAAGCCCGACGGTTGGTGGATAGATGCGGGCTGGTATCCGTGTGAGCATACATGGTGGCAGGTGGGAGACTGGGTGCCCAACCCCGAACAGCTCCCCGACGGCTTCAGACCAATTTCGGAGCATCTTCACGAAAAGGATATCGACCTTCTCGTATGGTTCGAGCCCGAAAGAGTGTTCAGGGGCTCAAAGCTCGATTTCCTTCATCCCGAATGGTGTCTGAAGGCGCATAACAGTGAGGGCGAAGAGGACGAATGCCGTCTTCTCAACTATTCCGACCCCGATTGCTTCAATTTCGTGCTGGAGCTTCTCGATAAGCACATAAAGCACGGCGGAATTGATATCTACAGACAGGATTTCAATTTCACCCCCGATAAATATTTTGAGGAAAACGAAGAGGAAAACAGAACGGGCGCTCTTGAGAATCTTCATATGCAGGCGGTTCTGCGCCTTTATGATGAATTAAGACACCGTAACCCCTCTTTATGGATAGATAACTGCGCTGCGGGCGGAACGAGAAACGAAATGGATATGATGAGAAGAAGCGTTCCTCTGCAGTACACGGATATGCATATCGATTCCCCCCACGAGAGAGTGTTCCATTATTATGAGATGTTCTCCTGGATACCCTATTTCCGTGCCCATGCAAAAAGGCGTGACGAGAGAATGCCCAAAAACAGAAATCTCGACGAATATTCATATCTTTGCGCAATGGCTCCCGCAATTACCGTATGCCTTGACCCCGATGACAGCGAAAAGGCATTTGCCGCCGCAAGAAAAATGGTGCCCGTGTGGAGAAAGGCGGCAGAATATGAGCTGAATTCCGATTATTACGAGCTGTCCGACAGGGAAAGCGGATGGTATGCCGTACAGTTCCATAATGAAGAGGATAACACAGGCTTTATTCAGGTAATAAGAACGGAAATTGCCGAAGAAAACAGTATAAATGTTTTCCCCCATATTCTGCCCGATACAAAATATATATTCAGAAACCCCGTAAACGGTGATGTGAAAAGGGGAGACAGCACAGGCCTTGAGGGAGGCTTTACCTTCTATAACCCCAAGGGCCGCGGCGAGATATGGTTCTATGAAACAAAAGAAAAATCACAGATAGGTTAATTTTTATGGCAAGATTTTGTACCTTATGCTCCTCATCCTCGGGAAACTGTACCTATGTGGGAACAGCCGAGCACGGAGTTCTTATAGACTGCGGAATGAGTAATAAAAGGCTTTTACAGGCACTGGACGAGGTGGGACTTTCCCCCGACAGCATAAAGGCATTATTCATTACCCACGAGCACGATGACCATATTGCGGGAATCCGTGTATTCGCTTCAAAAAGAAATATCCCCGTGTATGCCACGGGCGGAACTCTTTCGGGAATGCTCGGTAAGGGCGTTATTGACGGAAGCTTTCAGTGTGAAAAAATGCCCGAGGAGGGTGTGAGAATAGAGGATATGTATATCACGAAATTCTCTACCTTTCACGACAGCAAGGAAAGCTGCGGCTATAAGATAGAGCTTCCCGACAGAACGGTCGGAGTCTGCACCGATACGGGAAAAATATCGGGAGAGATATTAAGAGAGCTCGAAGGCTGCGATCTCGTTCTTATTGAATCAAACTATGATGAAACTCTTCTCGATTTCGGCTCCTATACCCTCGCTCTTAAGGCAAGGATCCGCTCTGAATTGGGGCATCTTTCAAACCCCGACTGCGCTAATGCCGTAAGAGAGCTTTATGAATCGGGTGTCAGAAGATTCGTTCTCGGACACCTGAGCCGTGAAAACAATACTCCCGACCGTGCCTTTTTCTGCACAAATTCCGTTCTCAAAAGAACGGGAGCCGAAAGAAACAGGGACTATATGCTCGAGGTAGCCCCCGTGGAGTCTATGGATAAATACATAATTTTTTAGGTGTTCTATGCAGAGTGTAACAATAATTTCAGTGGGAAAATTAAAGGACGCATTTTTCAATGATGCATCCGAGGAATATCTCAAAAGGCTCAAGGGCTTTACAAAAATGAATATAATCGAGATAAAGGCGGGCGTTCTCCCCGAAAACCCCAAGGACAGCGAGATAAACGCCGTTCTCGAAAAGGAGGGCGAGGAGATATTGAAAAAGATCCCCGCCTCTTCAAAGGTCATAAGTCTTTGCATTGAGGGGAAGCTGTATTCCTCCGAGGAGCTTGCACAGCTTTTTGAGAAGACCGCCCTTTCGGGCATTTCCCACCTTGTTTTTATAATAGGCGGGTCATACGGTCTCTGCGAAAAGGTAAAACAGCGCTCCGATATCAGGCTTTCAATGTCAAAAATGACCTTCCCCCACCGCCTTGCAAGAATTATGCTCCTTGAACAGATCTTTAGGGCCTGTAAAATAAATGCAGGGGAGTCTTATCATAAATAAATATGAAGACTATGAATGATTACTGCCGTGAAAAATTCGGCAAAAAGCTTTATAAGCTCTCTCTTGACGGAGGCTTCACCTGTCCCAACCGTGACGGCAAAAAGGGAACAGGCGGCTGTATTTTCTGTTCTGCCTCGGGCTCGGGAGATTTTGCGGAAGCGGGAAGCGATATAAATATTCAGATAGAAAAAGCAAAGGCGAGAGTGTCGGGCAAAATAAAGGACGGCGGCTTTATAGCCTATTTTCAGAGCTTTACCTCTACTTATGCTCCGACAGAAAAATTAGAGGCTCTTTTTTCTGAAGCCGTAAATCACCCCGATATCGATGTGCTGTCCGTTGCCACCCGTCCCGACTGTCTTTCAGACGATACCGTTGAGCTTTTGGGAAGGCTTAATACCGTCAAGCCCGTCTGGGTGGAGCTCGGTCTTCAGACCGTAAAAAAAGAGAGCATCGATTATATAAACCGATGCTACGAAAATGAGGAATATGAAAGCGCCGTAAAAAGGCTTCACGAAAAGGGTATATATGTCATTACCCATATAATTTTAGGTCTTCCCGGAGAAAACAGGGAGGATATGAAAAATACGCTTCTCTTTGCGATTAAGAATAAGACCGACGGAGTGAAGCTTCAGCTTCTTCATATATTAAAGGACAGCCGTCTTTATGAAGAATATCTCAAGGAAAATGTAAGAACACTCGAAAAGGATGAATATATAGCTTTATTGAGAGAGCTTATCCCCCTTATCCCCGAGGATACGGCGGTCCACCGCCTGACGGGGGACGGAAACAAAAAAACTCTTGTTTCTCCTCTTTGGAGCGCCGATAAAAAGAGCGTTCTTAACAGTATAAATAAAATGATAAAAGAGCTCACAGAGAACAAGGAATATATTTTCCGCCCTATAGAAAAGGAAGAAATTCCCATGATGTTCGACATCATTCAGTCAAGAGTGAAATGGATGGACGAGGTGGGAATAAAGCAGTGGAATGTAACGAACTATGCCGAGGTCTATCCCCTCGGATATTTTGAAGAGCACAGAAAAAACGGTGAGGTGTTCGTTCTCACCGAAAAGAAAAGCGGGGAAATAGTCGCCGCCGCCGTGCTGAAAAAAGAGGATGACCGCTGGGAGAGTGTTCCCGATTATAAGACGGTAAGTGCCCTCTATCTTCATAATTTTGCCGTGCGCCTTGATAAAAAGGGGACAGGGAAGATTTTTCTTCGCCTCGCTGAAGAATATGCAAAAGAAAAGGGCATAGAGTGCTTCCGCCTCGATTCCGCCGATGACAACAAAAAGCTCGAAGCCTACTACACCGAAAAGGGCTATAAAGAAAAGGGAAGCTGCGTTGACGGACTTTATACCGGTATACTCAGGGAGAAAAGACTGAATGGGAAGCAAAGCGGAGCTTTGCAGCTGAATTGACCTGCGGTCAGCTAAATTGACCTGCGGTCAGCTAAATTCACAACTTCGTTGTGAGCTAAATTGCTTCGCAGCTAAATTCACAACTGTGTTGTGAGCTAAATTGCTTCGCAGCTAAATTTTTGCCTGTGGCCAAAGCTCCTCACAGCCCGACTTTTCGTTGCGGGAGGGGAACAAGGCGAAGCTTTGCATTTTGCATTATATACTAAAAAACGGATATCATAGGGTCAGTCCCTTGATATCCGTTTGTTTTTTTGTTATGATGCCATGGTTGTTTCTTCTTCTCTTTTTTCAAAGGTCACATAAAACTGACCGAAGGATTTTTTGTAGTTTACTGCCTTGAATGAAATATTTTTTGTTATCTCCTCAAGCTCGGGCTCTTCGGCTGATTTTATATAAAGAGAGAGAATGAAGCTGTCATCCTCTGTGTTTGAAAACTTAAGAGGCTCGTCAATTTCGACTCTGTGATCCGAAAAGCTTCCGAGATATTCATTTTCCACCGCTTCAAACTGCTCAATTTCAAAGCTGTAGGGAGATATTTTTCCGCTTGAAGCCGTAACGGAATAATCGATTTTATACCATTTTTCTGTGCCGTCGGAAATGAATTCCTCATTTTCAACCGTTTCGGGAGCACTTACGCTTTCAAATGTAAAAACAGGGGGAACAAATGCCTGCCAGATAAAAAGCACGGGGGCTGAAAACAGCACAAGCATAATGATGACATATATAACGGCGGCGCCGCTTTTCAGAGTAGTTATAACAGCTTTTTCAAACACAGTAGCACCTCGGGAATGAAAAATTATTTACATATCAAGAAAAAGTGTCGGAAAACAGACACATTCTTTGTCATTATAATATTAACACAAAGATAAGCTTTAGTCAAGAACTGCAAAAAATCATTGAAATTAAATATAATATACAATATAATAATTATATATATCTTAAAATACCCCACGGAGGAATTAATGAAAAAGCTTATATCCGTTTTTCTGGTTTTAAATATTCTGCTGTGCGCATTTTCTGCCTGCTCATCGGTAAAAGGGGAGCAGTATCCCATTACCGTAAACGGCACGCCCGTAGACGGTGAGATATTCCGCTATTATCTTGACGATGTGTGGGACAGTGAAGAGGCACTGGGAAGCCGTGACGGCAGAATTACCGAGGCTACTTATAAATGCATAAGATATGTTGCCGTGAATTCCACCTTTTCAGCCTACTCGCTGTCACTTTCCGATGCCGAAAAGGTCGAGCTTTCCGAAAAAGCCAATGTGCTGTGGAATATGTTCGGCGCATATTATGAAAAAATCGGAGTATCAAAGGAAACTTATATAAAGATAAAGACCTCCGATGCCTTTGTTGAGAAGCTCCGTCTTGCATTCTTCGATAAGGGCGGAACGGATGAAATTTCCGATGCCCTTTTAAGAGGTGTGCTTCAGGAGAACTTTACGGCATTCAGATATGTCAGAACCCCCCTGAAAACCACCGATGTATACGGGAATGAGATCCCTCTCACCGATAAGGAAATGAACCGCCTTGTGGCTTTATATAACAGTAATCTCAATACCGTTGCCGCCTCATATACCGTGGAAAAGGCATATACGGAAATTGCGGAGGAATTCCCCCTTACAGAGCAAAGCTATGAAAATGTGGTAATAGACAGCTCTGACCACGAATTCACAACAGCCTTTTATAATACCGTCAGAGAAATGGGTAACAATACCGCGAAGGCATTTCAGTTCGGTGAGTTCGTTTATCTTGTTTATAAAACAGATATCGTGAATGACGGTCTTATTTTCTCGGAATTAAGAGAC
This sequence comes from Oscillospiraceae bacterium, assembly GCA_015066205.1. Lineage (GTDB taxonomy): Bacteria > Bacillota > Clostridia > Oscillospirales > Acutalibacteraceae > RUG806. Next base: position 2,177 of record SVOV01000063.1, on the reverse strand, counting down.
GAATGTCTTAAGATCATAAGCGAAGAACCCTTGCAGTCAAAGATAAATGTTATGTGTAATGCATATCAGTCGGTGAGAGATACATCGCTTGTAAGAGAATATTATGATGAGGTGGCTCAGAACAGATGAATGATTTCAGAGAAAACCCTGTGGTAAAAGCAATTCTTTCAAGGCGTACAATACGCTCATATAAGGACACCCCCTTAAGTCGTGAGGTAATAGATGTGCTTCTCGAATGTGCCATGTGGGCGCCCAGCGGAAGAAATTCACAGCCCTGCCATGTGAGAGTTCTGACGGATAAAAGGGCTCTCGACGCCCTTAATACAGATTTCAAGAATAAGGTAGGCTGGGACACCCCCGCTTATACGAGGTGGGATGTGAATCCCGTGTATCAGGGCGCACCCGCTCTCTTTCTTATCTATGCGGAAAACAAGGATGCGATGAATTCGGGAATTATGGTTGAAAACATTGCCGTTGCCGCCGAGGGACTGGGACTTGGCTCCTGTATAATCGCAAGCATAGGCGGTCTTCTTGACGAGCCCGAGGGCAATAAATGGAAGAAAATAATAGGAATACCCGAGCATTTTCAGTTCTGTATCGCAGTAGCCGTCGGAGAAAAGGCGGAAGACCCCGAGCCCAAAGAACGCAAAACGGAAAACTTCCTTATCGCAGAGGTGACAGATTATGAAGCCCTTTAAGTTTTTCCTTATAACAGATACTCATTATTTTGCAACGAAGCTCGGCTGCTTCGGTGAGGAGTACAAGAGCTTTATGCAGTTCGAGCAGAAGTGCTTTGCAGAAACCGAGGCCATAAACAAAGCCGCCTTCAAGTGGCTCAGTGAGGCAAAGGATGCCGATACCGTGCTTATTGCGGGGGATCTGAGCTTCAACGGAGAAAGAGAAAGCCACGAGGGCTTTATAAGGCTTCTTAAAATGCTTAAGGAGTCGGGAAAAAGAATCTTTGTCATAACGGCAGGTCACGATTTTAATGAGAAGTGCTTTGCCTTCAATGATACGGGAAGACTTGAATTCCCCGGTACTCCCCGTGAGGAGCTTTTTGACCTCTACTTTGAATTCGGCTTCTCCGATGCCATATCCGTACATAAGGAAAGTCTTTCCTATGTCGCACAGCTTTCAGAGGGAATAAGGCTTCTTGCTCTCAATAATGACGGTGACAGCGAATATAAGCATACCTATACCGCCTCCCAGAGAGAATGGATAAAGGAAGAAATGAGAAAGGGAAGAGAAGCGGGCGATATGATGTTTGTTATGAATCACTATCCTCTTCTTCCCGCCTGCCCTCTTTTCGGTCTTATCGGCGATGCGGTTATGCCCGACAGTGATAATATGACAACTCTTTTCGCAGACGGCGGTGTCCACCTCGGCTTTACGGGACATATGCATAATCAGAGCATAAAGCTCAAGACCACTGAAAGCGGAAATAAATTCTACGATGTATGCACAGGCTCTCTCATAGGCTGTCCCGCCTTTATGCGCCTTGTGGAGATCGAGGATAAGAAGACCGTAAAAATCGAGTCCGTACCCGTACCCGATTTTGAGTGGGATATGGAAGGTCTTACAACTGAGGAATATTTCAGAAGACAGTTTGATATGATGATAGTAACATATCTTGACTGTATGGCAAATGACCCCGAAAGACTTATGAGAAAGCTGAGGCTTCCGCAGAATAATATCCTCAAAAAGGTGCTTCAGGCCTTCGGAAAATATCTTGACAAAGCAACACTCGGCTCTGTTTCAAGGCTTTTCCTCGTAAAATGCGACAAGAGTATAAAGGAAAGACCCCTCAAGGATTTCCTTAAGGAGATCGTAAGAAATGTATTTACGGGAAATGCTCCCTATACGGAGGATACCCCCGAATACAAGGTGTTTATGGGGGTTATCGGAAGATTCTCCCCCGTGCTTTTCATTGTCAAAAAGAAGGTAAAGCTCAAGGGCAAGCCCCTTGATGTAAAGGCAATGCTCAGGGACTGCCTCGGAAACTACGGGCCGGACGAATATAATACAACTCTTATACTTGAATAAAAGAAAAGGGGCTGTAAAAAAAGTGCAGACCGCATAAAACAAGATAAACAAAGGGGTTTCTGAAGCTTTTGAACTGCCCCAATTTGTGCGGACAGCACAAAAAAGGACCCTATGGTAGAAAATATTAAAATTTA
>SVOV01000008.1 GCA_015066205.1 Oscillospiraceae bacterium | reverse complement strand
CTTGCCTACACCTTCCAGATAGTGGGACAGAAATACACGGAATCAACGGTAGCCTCAATAATTATGTGTCTTGAATCCGTATTCGGTGTTCTTTGCTCGGCGGTAATGCTTCAGAAAATGCTGACCTTAAACGAGATCATAGGCTGTATAATTATGTTCACCGCAATAATTCTTTCTCAGTTCAGTGATAAAATTGAAGCAAAAATCAGAAAAAAAGCATAAATTTACGGAATACAGAGCCTTCTGTATTCCGTATTTTCTTTATCCTTATTCTTCTCCCGTAAGCCCCAAAAGCTCGAGAGGGTCAACAAGCCTTCCGTTTTCTCTCATTTCGAGGTGAATATGGGACTGCTCCGAGCTTTCAACGGGTATCTCCCCGATAACTCCGATCACGGTATCACTGTAAACTGCAGTACCGACAGAAATAAGCGCCTCATCGGCAAGACCCGAAATACAGGATGTAAAGCCGTTTCCGTGGTCAACAGTAACCTTATTTCCCCATAAATTATCCTTTTCAACGGATACAACCGTACCCTCGGCAACGGTTTTCACGCTCTCCCCTTTTACGCCGATAAAATCAACACCGTTATGTGTGCGGTAGTCTTTCATCGTTTCGGAGAATACCGGTATCCCCATACTGTAATCCGTTCCCGTTTTAAGAGAAAGAGGAGAGGAGAAATTCAGAACTCTTTCGGTTTCGGCTTCTTCTGTGATCTTTTCTGCGGAATTATCAAAAACCTGTGCAGTTGAGGGTTCAGGAGCCTTTACGGTGGTAAATTCGTCAATATTGATAATAATTTTATTGTCCCCTGATTTGCTGGCATTAAGACCGTTATTCTTTACAGGTGCTTTTACGGTAGTGCTCTCCGCTGCTGTTTCGGGAAGCTTGCGGTCGGCTGATGTGAAGCCTACTATTCCCGCGGCAAGAAAGACAAGAGCGAGAGAAAAATATAATACATTGCTTTTCAGCATCTTCTTTAAGCTGCTTTTATAGTCATCTGTTTTCATTTTATTACCTCCGTAAATATTTTTGCCCTGATATAAAAAAATAATTCAAAAAAATTTTTTAAAAAATGCAAACAAATGTTTGCTTTTTCTGAACATTTGTGCTATACTGTTTCTGAAAGTAATATTTACCGGAGGGAAATATGAAAGAACTTAATAATACCCAGAGAAAAATATATGAATTTCTTGCAGAACGCTCACAGAACGGTGTTCCGCCCACAGTCAGAGAGATCTGCGCCGCGGTAGGTCTTAAATCCACCTCTTCCGTGCAAAGCAACCTCGATGCTCTCGAGGAGGCAGGCTATATTGAAAGAGATCCTATGCTCAAGCGCTCCATAAGAGTCAGAGGACAGGATAACAATGTAACTCAGGTTCCGCTTCTCGGTACGGTTACTGCGGGTATGCCAATTCTTGCTGTTGAAGCTATTGAGGGATATGTGCCTTATTCGGGTCTTGAAGCATCCGATAAGCCTCTTTTTGCTCTCAAGGTCAAGGGCGACAGTATGATAAAATGCGGAATTCTCAACGGCGACATCATAATTGCGGAAAAAACTCCTTCTGCAAGAAACGGAGAAATAGTTGTTGCTCTCATTGAGGATGAAGCCACGGTCAAAAGATTCTTCAAGGAGGACGGGCATTTCCGTCTTCAGCCTGAAAATGACGATTACGATCCCATCATATCAGATGAGATCATCATTCTCGGCAAGGTTATTTCACTTATCAGACATTTCTGAAAATATCACTTCCTCTTCTTTACGGAAGAGGAATTTTTTCATAGTCAAAAAAGAAAGCAGTATCAAAAAAATGATACTGCTCTTTTTATGCATCTTGAGGAAAAATCTTTTTTTGAAAATAAAGATTTTTTTACTGGATCGCAAGCCCCTTGTTTTTGAGATATGTTTTTGCGGAATACTGCTTTCTCTTGCTTGCGAACATATACTGAATAAATGAACGGGGTGCTTTTGTTACGGAAAGCTCCGAGAGGATCCTCGGGTCAAGAGGAGTGGGATCCTTTACATTGATGGTAAGTCCGCCCGCCTCGGCTCTTGCCTTCGCATAGAAGCCCGAATCGGGAAGCACGGTGATATTTTCACAGCCTCTCCATTTTTCGGGGAAGGATGGGTCATTTGCCGCACTTTCCTTGACAAAAAGCTCAAAGAACGGGAATTTCTGATTATAAAGAGAGTTTATAAATTCATCAAGCTGAGTGTTGTCGGAAAGGTCTGCAAGAATACTGAAAAGGGGAAGATCGGCAGCATCCTTTCTTGTGATATACATCTGCGGAAATCTGAGGTCCGAGAAATTCTTATTTAACTTTTCTCTTCTCTCAGCTGTGAGCAAAGCGGAAATCGCTTCATATTTTCCGCGAAGCTTCTCCAAAGCTTCATCTGAAAGATACCAGAAATATCTGTAGAATCTGTCGGTAAGCTCGGTGAAATATACGGTAAGTATCTCCTGTGCGGTATATTCGTCACCGTCAAAGCCGCCTGTTTCCTCTTCAATAATGCTTTTGATATTTGAATATGCTTCCTCATAAACGGAGATAAGCACATCCATATTGTCTTCACTCGGCTCTCCTCTTTCAGGGAAGCCGTCCTTATAGATCCCGTTTCTTTTGGCATATATTGCCCCCGCTACACCTGTCATTGAGGCATCACAGCCGAAAAGACATTTGACAAGAAAAGCCGCATTATAGAAAAGGGGCGTTGCGGGGAACTGCAGATTATACAAATCGAAGAATTTCTTTTTATAGACTCTTCCGTCCGCATCAAGAGTATTAAGAAGAGCTCTGTCAAAGCGGTCGATTTCGGGGACGGTTGCAAGCATATCCATCCAGGAATCATAATAGGGCTCATGTTCTCCCGCAACATAATAACGGGGAGTGATGATATCGCATTTGGTTTCACCCGCCGTCTTAAGAATGTTTTCAACGGTTTCGGGAGAGATATAGTCACCGCCGTCAATAAAATACACAAGCTCGCCCTTTGCCTGCTTTACACCCGCATTTCTTGCCTCGGGAACAAGGCAATGGGGAATATCAATAGCTTCAAAGCCCACATATTCACCGCAATAACGGTCAATGACCTCCTTTGCGGGAGCATCACAGCCTGTATTTACGACAATGACATCAAAATCCTCCGTTGTCTGTTCAACAAGACCCTCAAAGGTATATTTAAGCTTCTCGGCGTCATTTACCGAGGTTACGATTACTGTTAAGGTTGCCATTTATTATCTCCGTTCAGTTAAAATATTGTATTATTATATCTTCTGCTCTTTTTATATCGTCGGGGTATGTAATTTTTATATTGAAATTCTCACCGCGGACAATATTCACCTTTTCATTATGGAAAGTGAACACGGAACAGCCGTCGGTCAGCTTTTCAAAATCCTCTTCTGACATCTTTTTTATAAGCTCATACAGCTTTCTTGCATTAAAGCTTTGCGGAGTCTGGGCATGAAATACCGTTCTTCTGTCGGGAACGCTTTCAATAAACTCACCGTCGGAGCTTATAAGTATGGTATCAACAGCTGTGACACAGGTATTACAGGCACCGTATTTTTCAGCCGCTCTGATATTATCGCTTATTATTCTGTCTGTAACAAAAGGCCTTACAGCATCGTGGGTCAGGACGATACTTTCATTAAGAATACTTTTATCCTCCATAAATCGGAGCACGGACAAAAGCGTATCCCCTCTTGTTTCTCCGCCCTCTATTACAAAAATATCCTTATCGGATGAAATATGCTTCTTTATAAGCTCCGATACATAAGAAATGTAATCAGCAGCTACACTTACAATACACATATCTATTTCAGGATTTTTTATAAATGCATTTATGCTTCTGATAATTACGGGCACACCGAGTATCTCAAGATACTGCTTCGGCACAGCCGTTCCCATCCTCAGGCCCTTTCCGCCTGCAAGTACAGCCGCAACTCTCATTTTACCCCTCCGGACAGTTTTTCATATTATAGCACAAAAACACACATTAAACAAGGAATATTTATTTTCCTTCCTCACTTATCTTTCTTTTTGTCCATTCATCTATATATTCCTTAAGCTTAAGAAGATACGGAGAAAAACCCACATTCTCTCTGCCGTAGGTCAGCTGCAGGTCATATTCAAGAGGCAGCCAGGTGGAAATATCACTTTCATTATGCTGAATGACCGCCTCAAGCTTATCGAGAGCCTTATAAAGCATTGCCTCAGGAGTTTTCATTTCATTCATTTCCCGTAAAAGAGCCGAGAATTCCTCTTTCTGAGGTGCGGGAAACGATGCCACCCACTGAGAAAAGCTGTCCTCCTCGGTTTTTATATGCGCATCTGTTTTATTGAAGGTTGCAATATCTCCGGTAAAAGCCTCACCGAGGTCGTGGATCATACACATCCTTATAACCTTATTCATATCCGTATCGGGGAATTCATCAGCCACAAGAAGTGCAAAAAGACAAAGACGCCAGCTGTGTTCAGCCACGCTTTCCCGTCTTCCCGTGCTTGTGTCACAATGTCTTGTGGTGCATTTAAGCTTTTCAGCAACAGAAAGAATACCGATAAGCTCCTGCGGAGTCATATAAAAGCCCTCCTTAGATTTTCTTTTACTAATATACACTATTTTTTTACTTTACACAATAAAATCCCGATAAAAAAAGGAGCTGTAAAAAAACGAAAGTTTTTTTGCAGCTTCTTTTCAGGGGCGTGAAAAAAAGAGGCAGAATAAACAAACTGAGCGAAAAACAAAGCAATGCTTTGTTTTTCGGTTACCCGAAGGCGTACAAAGGTACGCCGAGAGGCGAAGTTTGTTTATAGCATAAAACACAAAAAACGCAGTTTTTTGTCATTTTTTAAGTATATATATGTAAAAGGGTTTCTTGAAGACTTCAAAGCTTCAGAAACCCCTTTGTTTATCTTGTTTTATGCGGTCTGCACTTTTTTTACAGCCCCTTTTTGCAATCAGTTTTTGGCCTTAAATATCTCAAGAACGGTAATTTCATTTACTGTTCCGTCGGGAGTCTTAAGAGAAACAACATCGCCGACCTTTTTGCCTAACAGACACTGACCGAGAGGAGAAATATCGGAGAATTTTCCGCTGAAGGCATCTGCAAGAGGAGCAGCTACGATCTGAATTGTATCCTCTGTATTCATACCCTTATCAAAGATCTTGATAAAAAGGCCTGTCTGAACGGTTGAGGTTGAAAGAGCACTTTCATCAATGATAACAGAGTCCTTGATCTGAGCTTCAATAACTGCGATAGCACTTTCGATCTTGCCCTCTTCATCTTTAGCAGCATCATATTCGCTGTTTTCGGAAAGGTCACCGTGAGATTTTGCAACCTTGATAGCTTCGATGTTTTCAATTCTTCTCTGCTTGAGGTCTTTAAGCTCTGCAAGAAGAGCATCATATTCTTTTTGAGTTAATCTGAACATATTACATTAATTCCCTTCAATTATTTAAGTCACAAGCAAATATTTTATATTTTTTAATAAATATTGTCAAGACTTTTATTTTTATTCAGGCATTACCTGTGCCGACGGGTCCTTATTCTTATCTGTTTCCTTTACAAGTCCCTGAACAGCAGAAATTATATCACCTATAAGTCCCGAATCAAAATCATTGCCCTTGCCTGCATTGATTATTGCAAAAATCGTATCGATAAAGCCTGTAATGAAAACCTCTGTGCTTTCGAGGATCTCACCGCTGTCGGGAGAGGGAGAGGGCTTTACGGGTTCTTCAGGCTCATCGGGATTTTCAGGCTCATCGGGATTCTCGGGCTCTTCAGGCTCTTCAGGTGCTTCGGGAGGAAGAATAACAACGATTTTTATGCTTTCACCCTCGGGAACCTCGGAGAATTTTTCTTCAAGAGAAACTGCGGTACGAAGAGCGTGTCTTGCATCGGCGGCAGTGATAACACCGTCAAAATTCACATCGGAATAGACAAGTGTTTCATCATCCTTGATTTTTTCAAGACCTACGCTGTAGCGGAGGATGAATCTTGCGTCCTTTGCATCAACATCACTGTCGTTATCGGTATCGCCGAAAAATCTGGGATTCCAGTCAAAATTATTGAGTACGGTATTCACATCATACTTGATATACATCATACTCTTTTTAAGAACATCTCTTTCGGTTACGGCTTCATTACCGAGATTTGTGATAATTGCATTGGCAATAGCCATACCGAGTCCCATAAGGTCAATACCCGTAAGCGCATTGAAGATTCTTATAACATCATAGAATGATATGGAAAATTCATAGGAAATATTCTGCTCGTATCGCACAAGCTGTCCCGCACCATTGAGAGTTGCGCGGGCATAAGCATTTGTGAAGGCAAAATCATCAAATTTTACCTCTGTGAGAGCATCCTCGTCATCGTCAAACTGTGCACCGCCGATAATTACGGGGTTAATGCTTCCCGAGGGGAGGTCAAATACCTTTTCGAGGGAAGAGCCTTCAACATTTCCGAGATCCTTATCAGGGAAATCGTAATTGATGACAAGAGTATTATTTTCGGGATAAAGAATATCCTTTCTTTCTTCTGTCCTGAGAGTGTATTCATCGTCAAGGGTCAGAGCTGACACATAAGCTTCTCCCAGCTTCGGGAGTAAATGTGTTGTATCAACACCCTTTGCAATATCCTTTTCCAATATATCGGTATTGGTTTCGGTAAGCACGGCAAAAAGGTTATTTATAACACCTGCCTCGGGATTAAAGAAAGCCTTTACAAAAATATCAAGATATTTGAGAGCATCATCCGACAGATCACCGGGGGTTTTGATGTCATAATAAACCTCGGTATCCCTGTCCATTCCCACGGTCTTCTTGTAAGAAAACGAGGGCTTGAGCTCTTTAATACTGTTTACCGCATTATTGAAGGTATAAAGATACTGAAGCTTCTGTTCTTCATCGGTAACGACAGCAGCAAAAACAGGTAAAACAGTTGTCAGCAGAAGAACTGCCGATAAAATTACAGAAAATATGCTCTTGAATAAGGTATTTGATTTTTTCATCATCATACCGCCTTTCAGTTTAAGAGTATATCATAAATGAGTATGAAATACAATCTGATAAATATGGAAAGCCGAAATTATTTTACGACCTTGAGCTTACTGAGAACAAGAGCACCTGCAACTGCGGCTACAATAGTTACAAAAAGAAGTGTGCTTACGCCGAATGTGGGAGCGATGAGGAGAACCACGATACCGACAAATACGGGGAATACGGACAGCTTCCAGTGCTTTTTAAGATAGGAAGCACCGAGAGCTCCGAAGAGAGCCGCTGAAACATAGGAGAATGCGGGCTTGAGAGCTTCGCTGTTTCTGAGGTCATCAAGCACGGGGGAGAAAAGGATAACGCCGACAGCAATAATAAGAGTTGTTGTAATTGCGGAAGAAGCAACTGCAATAGTGGAGATTATTTCTCCCTCTTCGCTGTTTGCCTTTACCTTTGCCTGCTCCATAGCATTGAGAGCACAGGGAAGCTTGAGATTTGTGATATTGCCAGTAACGAAGCTGAGGTATGCACCGCCCGCACCGAGCATAGGGGTAAAGGTTATTACCTCAATTATGGATGTTACCCAATAAAGGGGAACAAGCTTGAGAAGTGCGGTAAATACAAGGTTTGCTTCGGGCCAGGCATTATAATATACACTTATTGCAACGGGGAGAGAAAACAGAACGATAAGAGCGCCTACAGTCCAGATTCTGCCCCAGATATGTACTGTATCAAAATAATTTTTCTCTTTTTTAACTTTAGCCATTTTTACTTACCCCCACCAAGTGAATGATGTAACTGTTTCGGGCAGCCACATATTGAGAAGAACTGCTATTGCCATAGCACCAAAAATACTTAAAGGAGTAGCAAAAAGCTCCAGCTTCTGAAGCTTCAGCTTCTGGCAGAGAGTTTCAAAAACAAGATAGATTACTATAGCACTTATAAGTGTTACTATCGACATAAAGCCTGCGTCACTTGAGCCGTCGGAGGACTTACCGTTGATGGACTGAGCAACAAAAGCAGAGATGATACCGATAAACGCGGAAGCGGAAATAACATCGGCAATATTTGAGCTCTTTTGGCTCTTTGTTGCAACCTTATTGATCTTCTTGATAATGAACTTACCGAGAACGGTAACAAGCACAAGACCGAAGCAGATACCTGTTGTCATAACCCATGCTATAGCTGCGAAATCAGCCTCTTTTGTAACCTCTGTATTGATATTGGAGCCGAGAACATCAAGCATTGTTTCAGCGGCTGTTGTTTCGTAGAGAAGATTACCTACGACGCTCAGTCTTATCCAGGGAAGAACAATACCGAGAGAGGAAGCGAGAACAACAACAGTTGCAAGAATTGAAATAGCGGGAGCTACCGAGAAAAGAGCACTTGAAACCACTGCATTTTTGAGAGCATCCGTACTCATTCCTATTTCCTTTCCTCTTTTCCATGCTTTGATCAAAAAGAAGAGAGATTCAATAACGACAAAGCCGATAATGACCGCCGCCATTGTAAGCATCAATGGACTTTCCTTAAAGTCCGCAAAATCAAACATAAAAATTTCCTCCGTAAAAAAATATACTGATTAATTATACAACAATAGCTGATATCAGTCAAGGTAATTAAAAGAATTCTTTATATAATTATTATAATAAACAGAAAAGACGGAACCGCTCATACGGTTCCGCCGTTAACTCCGAGAATCTGTCCTGTTATATAAGAAGCGCCGTCACTCACAAAAAATGAAACAGCGGCGGCAACCTCCCCTGCTTCTCCCATTCTTCCCATGGGAATCTCCTCGCAGATGTCCTTTTTTTCTTCATCGGAGAATCTTTTCATCATATCGGTGTCAATTACTCCCGGGGCAACACAGTTTACGGTTATACCGCTTAAGGCGGCTTCCTTTGAGAGTGCTTTTGTAAGCCCGATCACACCTGCCTTTGATGCGGAATAGACCGCTTCACAGGATGCTCCGACCTGTCCCCAGACGGATGATATGTTGACGATTCTGCCGCAGCCCTTATTTATCATATAGGGCAGTGCCTCGCGGCAGCAGTTGAAAGTACCTTTAAGATTTATATCTGTTATCTCACTCCACATTTCGTCTGAGGTATCCTGAAAAAGCCCCCAGAGGGACACTCCGGCATTATTGACAAGAACATCAACACCGCCTGTTTTCTCACAGATAAAAGAAAACATTCTTTTTACATCCTCAGAGGACGAAACATCTGCCTTAACGGGAAACACATCATATCCCGCGAGAGTGAGTTCAGAGCAAAGCGAATTCACACTTTGCTCTGATTTAAGATAATTTACTGCAACCGTGAAGCCGTCTTCACAAAGTCTTCTCACTATGGCGGCGCCGATTCCTTTTGCTCCGCCTGTTACCAATGCAGTTTTTTTCATATTATTCCATAATTCCGTCAAGTAAGGTCATAAAGCTCATCATACCTGTCACGCCCTTATAAGCCTTATAGTCTGAGGGAGGAGTTCTCTTTTCAGCGGGAACCGTACCTGAAATTGTATCAACATCAATGGAGGAAACAAACTTTCCTTCGCTGTCATATGTAGCAAGACGGATAAGCTCTGTGCCGTCCATATAAACACGGGATTCGCCCGAAGCCACATCAAAATGGTAAACCTTGCAGTTATGTCCGTTGCAGACTGCTTCCGATACCTTTTTTGCATCGGAGAGATTTCCGTAGCTGCCGAAGCTGATGTCTGCGGAGCTTGTAAGCTCATTAAGATCAAGACCTGCCATCTTCATAATGCTGTCGGAGAATTCAAGATAAGCCTTCTTTTCGGGATAAACCATATAAACCGTATCATCTGCAATAAGCATTCCCATAGGAACACCGCTGAAATCTGAAAGCATATAGATGCTGTCAGGAGTGATAGCAACCTCATAGGGTGAATCAAGACCTGTTTTGTCGATCATTTTGCCCTTCATTGAGAAAGAACCGCTCTTGAGATAGTCATATTCGCTTGAAGAGGGTGCGGGGGTATTTACGGATGAAGAGCTTGTGTTCTCTTCTCCCGTACCTGTGCTGTTTTCGGAGCCTGTAATTTCTTCAATGCCGGGCTCTGTTACATTTTCACCGGGGAGAGTATTCTGCTCGCCGCCTGTCACATCGTTTTCGGGAGGAAGAAGAATATCTGTTGTATTATCCTCGTAATAATCCGTAGTTGTTGAGGTTTCAAAGGAATTTGAGAAATTCAGACAGCCTGCAAAAACAACAACTACAAGAACAATTAAAAATATAGCGAGATACATTTTTTTCATTATTAATTTCCCTTCTGATTTTTAGGTATATTTGCGCATTTATAGATGTATTTTATCATATACCAAAAAGAAAATCAAGTTATTTTATTCCCGTTTTATATTTATCATACCCCCCTTAAATCTTGCTTAAAGGAAATATTGCAAATGAATACACCTTGTGCTATACTTATCTTATATTAAATTTTTAAGGTGACTGATTATGATCAAGGTTTCCCCATCAATTCTTGCAAGTGATTTTTCAAGACTCGGAGAAGAGGCTGTTTCCTGTGCAGCTGCGGGAGCAGATATGCTTCATATCGATGTTATGGACGGTCATTTTGTCCCTAATATCACTCTCGGCGCTCCCATTGTGAAATCCCTTAGAAAATGCTCCGATATTATATTTGATGTGCATCTTATGATAAGCGCCCCCTATAAGTATATCCCCGATTTCATTTCGGCGGGCGCTGATATCATAACATTTCATATTGAATCCGATTCCGATACCGAAAAAACTGTCGATCTTATAAAGAGCCTCGGCAAGAAAGCGGGCATTGCATTAAAGCCTGCAACTCCCGCAGAAGCGGTTTTCCCCTATCTCGGGAAGCTGGATATGGTGCTCGTTATGACAGTTGAGCCCGGTTTCGGCGGTCAGAGCTTTATGGAAGAACAGACATTAAAGATCGCAAAGGTAAGAAAGGAATGTGAGCGGCTCGGTCTTTCAACCGACATTCAGGTTGACGGCGGGATCACCGATACCACCGCTCCCCTTGTAAAGGAAGCGGGAGCAAATGTTCTCGTTGCGGGCTCGTTTGTATTCAAGGGTGATAAAAAGACTGCCGTTGAATCCCTCAAAAGACCTCATTAAGCTTACTTAAAGCACTCCCCTCTATAATACAGCTCCACAGCTCCTCACACCTTGCCTTTTCGGTAAGTCCCTCGGGCATGACCTCCGAAAACTCTGATATTCTCAGCAAAAGCCTCTCCTTTTTCTCCCCCGGAAGATATGCTATCAGACGGTATTTTCCGTTTTTTTCATAAAGTGAGGAGAGAGTGTCCCTTTCAAACAGCGGCAAGGAGAGAAGCACATCCTCAATATCGGAAAATTCAGCTACAACAGGCTCATTTTCGCTTTTCACAAGCTGTTTTACCGATTTGTCATCCCCGTTTTTATTTGAAAGTCTGGAAAAGCATATTCTGAAAAGATCGCTTCTTTCCTTTATGACCTCAATAAGAAGACGGCCCGAAAAATTAATCTCGGCACCGGATAGCATTCTGATCTTTTCGGCAATATTTCTTAATACGCGTCTTGTTTCGATATTTCCGTAATCAAGCTCCTCATATGTAACGCCGAAGGAGTCAAGCTCCTCATCCGTGATCTCAGCCTCTACTCTGTATTCATTTCTGAAAATAATATTCATTTCTGCCTCCGTAAAGTGTTGTTCATCTACATTTTATTCCGTAGGAGGCTTGTTCGCAATGTAAAAAATATGGAAGGACAGACGGTTTTTACCCGATGTTTTTCAAGGTGATCTCATTTATGAAAAAGAAAAATAAAAAACAGGAAAATTCAGCATCTCCCTCCTCTGATGTTTTAAGAGGCCGCGCAAAACGGCAGAAGGAAGCCGTAGAGAGAGCAAAAAAAATTTCTGAAAAAAAACGCAATGAGCTTTTCAGAAAAAGAGTCCGCTCCGCCACGGAGCAGAAGGCTCCCGAAACCGTAAGAACAAAGGCTTATTACCGTTTTTCAAAGGACTACCCCTCGGTGGTCGATCACGAGGGCTTCAGAGAGAATTTACAGGGAAAAGAAAAGCTTTCCGTAAGAGGAAAAATTATTCTTTCCCTTTGTTTCGTTGCAGTTTTTCTTCTGACCCTTTTTGTTACAGAGCTTCTGATCGTTTTTTCCGAAAGAGAAATCGTTCCCGCAGTAACCCCGCCCGAGGAAGAAAGCGTTCTTTTCACAGACGGACAAAGGCTTTCTCCCGAAGTCTTTATCGAAAGCACGGCTGAAGAGATCAGCGGCTCTCTGACGGGAAATACAATTCTTCTTGATGTAAAAAATGAAGAGGGCTATATTCATATTTCGGATAATATCTATAAATCAAAAAAGCTTATGACAGCCGAAGAAAATCTCAAGGAAAAGCTAACAGCCCTTAAAAATGAGCATAATATTGATTCCATAGCATATATCAGCTGCTTTACGGACAGCACAAAGCCCTATGAATATACGGGAATGGAGCTTATGACCTCTCTCGGTGAGTTCTTCAGGGATGATGACAGAAATCTCTGGCTCAACCCCCTTTCGGAGAATTCACAGGAATATGTTTTATCTGTAATCAAAGCAGCGGCAGACTGCGGATTTACTTACATTCTGCTTGATAATGTGTGCTTTCCCACCGCATTTTCTCTTACTGCCCCTTATTACGGCGAGAATGTAAAAACCGAGGACAGAGCCTCTGCTCTCATATCCTTTATAAATAAAGCGGTGGATATTGCCGGAGCTGAAAGAATTATTCTTAACTGCGACATTACGGCATTTGTGAATATAAGCGAGCTTCCCAATGAAAAATACGGCGGTGAGCTTCTTTCATCTGACTGCCTTTCCTATTGCATCGATTTCAGAGCTTCAAAACAATATACCGAGCAGCTGAAAAACTCGGAGATAATTCAGTTTATTGAGGAAATGCCTCTTGCATTTATTATTGATGCGGGCTCACTGGCAAAAAAGAGCATAAGCTCCGCAAAGGAGGCATATTCCGTTCTCGCTCTTTTCGACAGCCCGGATGACAAGACCAAGGATTATATTTCCCGCTCGGGAATAGATAATAAAATTTTATTCAGTTATTAATCACGGACAAAGGACGGTAACAATATGAATTACAGAAACACCTTAACTGAAAACATTCTTCCCTTCTGGCTTAAGACCGCTATTGATTATGAAAACGGCGGTATTTTCACCCAGCTCGACGAAAAGGGCGAGGTTTACGGCACAGATAAAAGCGTATGGTTTCAGGGCAGAGCATTATGGTCTTTTATGAAGGCTTATAATGTTATTGAAAAGAATCCCGAATATCTTAAGGCCGCAGAATGTATCTACGGCTTTCTTCCCAAGTGCACCGATACCGACGGCAGAATGTTCTTCACCGTTACAAAAGAGGGCAAGGAGCTTCAGAAGAGAAGATACTATTTCTCCGAAACCTTTGCGGCAATAGGCTGTGCAGAGCTTTATAAGGGTACAGGCAGAGAGGATGCTTTAGAAGCTGCCGAAAAATATTTCACCGTAGCTTACGAATGTTTTACGGGCAAAAGAACAAATCCCCCGAAAATTAACCCCGAGAATCTCGGAACAAAGGCTCTCTCCCCCGCTATGATTATGCTTTCCACAGCACAGACAATGAGAAGCATGAACACCGATAAAAAGGAATGGTATAACACCATCTGCAAGGAATGTCTTGATGAAATTCTTCACGGCGGTTATCTTACGGATAAGGCTCTTCTTGAAAGCGTTACAACTGACGGAAAATTTGTAAACACTCCCTCGGGCAGAATCGTAAACCCCGGCCATTCACTTGAGGCTGCTTGGTTTATTATGCTTGAAGGTATTCTTACAGATAATAAAGAGGTTATCAATATCGGCAAAAAGATAATCGATATCACTCTTCCTCTCGGCATTGACAAGAAGCACGGCGGTATTATTGCATTTACCGACCTTTTAGGCTATCCCCCCGTTCAGCTTGAATGGGATATGAAATTATGGTGGCCTCAGTGTGAAGCTATGATAGCTCTCAGAATGGCTTATCTTCAGTTCGGCGACGAAAAATACCTCAAGGATTATGAGCAGATTAAGGAATACTGCAAGAAGTATTTCGTTGACGAGAAAAACGGCGAATGGTACGGCTATCTCCATTATGACAACACCGTTTCCAACACCCTCAAGGGCAACATCTTCAAGGGCCCCTTCCACATTCCGAGACTTTACATCCTTATGTCCGTCCTCGACGAATGCGGCGACATAAAAAAATACGCAGAATAAAAAAATCTGCAGAGATTTTATTCTCTGCAGATTTTTTTATCATTCATGCATGAAAAACAATCCCGATATTTATAGTATGCCAAAAATAAACTCTCACCATTACACAAGATACTTATTGTATGTAGACTTATAGTATTCATATTACTATATTATAAGTAGGAGGGTTATAGTTATGGACATTGTTAAAGTTTTTGGGACCAACTTAAAGAAATATCGCACAGCTATGGGAATATCCCAAGAAGCATTTGCTGATAAATGTGGTATGCATCGAACTTATATCAGCGCAATTGAATGCTATCGTCGCAGTATTTCCCTTGAAAACATTCAACGAATAGCAGATACACTCGAAATAGAAACCTACAAATTATTTATAGAGGAATAAGTATATGGAACATAGAGATAGAGCTACCGGTTGGCAACATGCAAAATTATCAGGACACAAAAATGAAGATTTAGTTAAAGAATTATTGGATTCTAATAGAGATTTTCAGCAACACTTTTTAAACAGGATTAACCGTGCTCATGCCACTATAAAAGAAACAAGTATCGGCGGGTTACACGAAACCAATGTGCCCAGCGTAAACGGAAGAAAGACTAAATCTAAAACCGATTTAAAAGTTTATCTCAACACCAATGAGGTTGTAAATGTATCCATAAAGAAAAGTCTTAGCGGTCAAGTATATTTTGTAAGAGCCGGCTTGTTTATTGATACTTTTGAAAAGCAGTTTGATGCTAAAATTCCCGTAGATGTTCAGAGAGCTATCAACCTCTTTTGGGCAGCGGCAGATGATGCTGTTGACATTATCAAAGAATTCGGTGATAGAAGCAATAAGAAAAACTTCGATTTGCAAATGAGACACGAAAGCGTAAATGCAACTACTCTTAAAGCCTATGACGAACATCTTTATAACGCATTATTAGAGTGGTTTACAGACAACGCATATGAACTTGCCAAACTTTCATTTTCTATGGGAGCTGTTCGTGACAGTAAGGAATGGTCTGATTATGTATGGTATGTAAATCTTCTCGGTGAAAATGACACTGACGACATTTTCTTTATTGAAGATATTTGTCATGCTGTTCAGGAAATTGCAAACGAAGAAACATATTACGGTTCTCCGTTCGGCGGAACAACCATTCAGTTGCCATTTGGTTTTGTTCAATGGCATCAAGGTCAATTACAGTTCCACCACAATTACGACAAATTAAAAAATATACTCAAATAAGATTGGAGAACAACATGACATTTGACAGCAGAGACTATAGACGCCAATTAGGCTTTACCAATCAAGAAAACCTAAAAAAACATTTCAAAGCTACTGATATTATATGTATAAACTGGGATAAAATCGAACAATGTAATCAACGATTAAAAGATATGTTTCGACAGATAAATCGTACCGTTCATCCAAGTGTTAAATGGATAAATATGAACGAAATCGATTATGAAATTGATAATGCTTATACCATTATGCGTGAGAATGATATTTTACCACACTTGAATAACTATGGTAGATATCCCGAGGACTTATATTATAATTGGATGCGTGGCTATATTGTGTGCAAATATTTTGCCCCAGCACTAGCTAGAATTTTTAATGTTCCAGAAGAACAAATAAGAACTGTCGGACACGATAGCCTTGCAGAAATTGAAACTTTTTCTCAATCTCCAGTTGCAGATTTGGAAATTAGAATAGACAATACAATTATACGACTTGAAATACAATCTGGTTATACTGGCGTAAATGATATAAAAGCCCACAAAGTAAGAGAAGCTCAACGAGCTTTCCGATACGAACAAATACTTTCATATGTTGTTCATTTCGATTTATTTAATGGAACAATGGCTATAGTTGATATTACAAATATTGACGAGAATAGTATTCATTGGGTTACAAGAGCTCAAATGGAAGGTCAACGCGTATTCTCGATTCCTGACGAAGCTTTTTGTTGGTTTTTACCAGATGAACCACCTTACTACTTGGATATACTGTTTTAAAAAAAGAAGCCGCTTTAATTAGCGACTTCTTTTTCTCTTAATGCTTCTAACATTTGTTTTGCTATTGCCATTGAAAGCAATGGTGGCACTGCGTTCCCGATTTCTAATCGTTTCATGCCGTCAGAACCATAGAACTTATAGTCATCCGGAAAGCTTTGCAATCTTGCACCTTCACGAATTGACATTGCTCTTGAATCTCTGGGATGGATACATCTGGAAGATGAAGGACATGCAAAGTTTCTTGTTATTGTAGTAGAGGGTTTTTCCCACCACAGCTTAGCATAAGTATTGCCATAGCCACTCTTCGGTCTGATATCTTCAGGCAAATCATCTTTCGATTGTCCATCTTTTAATGCTTCCATTATTCTGACAAGATGCTCTCCGTTTTTTGGCGCGCTATGTTCTTCAACACTATCAGTAGAGTTTTTCCTAACAAATTTAAGGAAATCATTTGTCGCAGCACTAGCGTAAGTAGTTTTTCTTTCGCCACTTTTCAATACCGGCAAATCACCAATAGCATCTTTTAAAGTAACATAGGGCTTTAAACCTTCTCCATGAGTAGCTTCAGGATAAACGAAGTTATTGTCACCTTTGAAGCCGACGAGAATCACTCTTTCTCTGTGTTGAGGCACACCAAAGTTTACTGCATTCAATACTCGGTATTGTAAATCGTATCCCAAATTTTCAAACTCAGATTGAATTTGTTTAAAAAGGTTGCCTTTATCCATACTTAAAATACCTACTACATTCTCAAATACGAAAGCTTTAGGCTGTAAGATTTTAAGAACTCTTTTGTATTGCATAAACAGATTAGCTCTATCATCCATTTG
This sequence comes from Oscillospiraceae bacterium, assembly GCA_015066205.1. Classification (GTDB taxonomy): domain Bacteria; phylum Bacillota; class Clostridia; order Oscillospirales; family Acutalibacteraceae; genus RUG806. Next base: position 54,485 of record SVOV01000008.1, on the reverse strand, counting down.
TCTCTTACCAAGAGTAGAATAAGACTGACAGGGAGGTCCCCCAACAACGATATCAACTTTTTTACCATTCAATGCTCCTTTCAACATCTCTTCAGTTAAACTGTTGATATCACAATTAAGCATATTCACATAAGGATGATTAAGTTTGTACGCAATAGAAATATCTTTTTCAATTTCATTTGCCGCAATTATATTAAACTGTGGAAGATTAGAGAAACCATAGCTTAATCCACCGACACCGGCAAACAAATCAACAATATTGTACTGTTTCATCTTATTCTCCTTGCAATAACGCTTTTACAATATTCTGTACTATTCTATAAACAACAGGAACACATACTGAGTTACCGATCTGTTTATATACTTGTTTTTCATTTTCTTTAGGAAGAATATAACTTTCAGGAAAGCCTTGAAGTCTTGCACATTCTCGAGGTGTCATAAGCCTGACAGAATAGTCATCAAAGAAAAAGGGGATTCTTTCAAACCGGCTTCCCATTGCAGCTAAAAGAGTTGGACAAATCCCTTCCATACCGCAAGAAAGACCCCAATCGGTAAAACGATATACTCTCTTTCTGTCATTCATATATTCCATCATTCTATCCCACATACGGTGTCCGTCCATATAATATTTCTCATCTTGTTTTTCTCTATCAAACAAATCAAAAGCCGTTTGAGTAAGCGGAATCATTTCAGGAAAAGCAAACTCATTAAGATGTTTATTATATCTAAAAGCAACTATATATATTCTATTTCTCTGTTGAGGAATATTACCATATTCCTTTGCATTCATTACTTTATAAACAGTGTGATATCCTAAATTTTCAAGAGTTTTAAGGATAACCTCAAAGGTTTTTCCGTAATCGTGTTTTACAAGATTGGCAACATTCTCAAGAAACACCACTTTAGGCTTAACATCTTTAATTACCCTTGCCGTTTCAAAAAACAAATTTCCTCTTGGATCATTAAAGCCTTCAAGTAATCCAACAGAAGAAAAAGATTGACAGGGAAACCCCGCAGTAAGGATATCAAACTTAGGGATATCCTTTGTATCTATCTTTTGAATATCTCCTTCAACAAGATATTCATCACCAAAATTCAATCTATATGTTTTACATGCATATTTATCTATCTCATTTGCCCATATTAATCGGCAGCCATTTTGCTTAAAAGCTAAACAAATGCCTCCAATACCTGCAAACATACTGCCAACAGTAATCTGATTTTGCATATTCATCTCTTTTCTTTAATATTTGAAAATTCAGAATACAATGTTACAGTTCGTTTAAGCTGTGACTTAATAAACATTGAACATTCATTATAATTATCCGACTCAATTAATTGATCAAAAGTATTTTCATCTATAGCATCAATATCCAGCATACGGCAAATCCTACCACATCTGGACAAGACATCTTTTGCCGAACGAATGCTCATCTTCTTTTCTTCAACAAGCCAATCTACTAATTCGCTAGAAATCATAATAATCCTCCTATATGAATAATTATTATAACACGAAAATCACGTCAACGTCAACCTTGTCTTATATATACATGAAAATATAATAGTTTCATCTTAAAACTACAATAAACCGTGTTAATTCTATATAAATAAAATATTTTTTCAATTAGATTTGATTAAAAAGAGCAATACGGGAAAACCGTATTGCTCTTGATTTTTATAACAGGAATCAGAATTCGAGTTTTGCGGAGATGTAGGCTTCGAGCTCTGCTATGGGGAGTCTTACCTGCTCCATGGTGTCACGGTCACGGACTGTTACACAGCCGTCTTCTTCCGAATCAAAGTCATATGTGATGCAGAAGGGAGTGCCGATCTCGTCCTGTCTTCTGTAACGCTTACCGATAGAGCCGGCATCGTCAAATTCACACATAAACTTCTTCTGAAGAGAATGGAATACCTTTTCTGCGCTTTCATTGAGCTTCTTTGAGAGAGGAAGAACTGCGCACTTGTAGGGTGCGAGAGCGGGATGGAAATGAAGCACAACTCTTGTATCATTCTTTTCTGCATCAACGACCTCTTCGTCATATGCCTCTGTCATAAGTGCGAGGAAAAGACGCTCAACACCAAGAGAGGGCTCAATAACATAAGGAATATATCTTTCGTTTGTTGTGGGGTCGAAGTAATCGAGAGTCTTGCCTGATGTGTTGATGTGCTGAGTAAGGTCATAGTCTGTTCTGTCAGCAACACCCCAAAGCTCTCCCCAGCCGAAGGGGAAGAGATATTCAAAGTCTGTTGTTGCCTTTGAATAGAAGCAAAGCTCGTCAGCATCGTGGTCACGAAGACGGAGATTTTCCTCTTTCATACCGAGGCTGTAGAGCCAGTCACGGCAGTATGCTCTCCAATAATTGAACCATTCAAGGTCTGTTCCGGGCTTGCAGAAGAATTCAAGCTCCATCTGTTCAAATTCACGGACACGGAAAATAAAGTTACCGGGTGTGATCTCATTACGGAAGGACTTACCTATCTGTGCAACGCCGAAAGGAACCTTTCTTCTTGTAGTTCTCTGGATGTTTGCGAAGTTTACAAAAATTCCCTGTGCGGTTTCGGGACGGAGATATATTTCATTCTTGCTGTCCTCGGTTACACCCTGGAAGGTCTTGAACATAAGATTAAACTGTCTGATATCCGTAAAATTATGCTTTCCGCAATCGGGACAGGGGATGTTCTTTTCCTTGATATATTCTGTCATCTGGCTGTTTGTCCAGCCTGCAACATTTGTGCCGTCAAAATCCTCAATAAGATTATCGGCTCTGTGTCTTGTCTTACATTCCTTACAGTCCATAAGGGGGTCAGAGAAGCCGCCGAGATGTCCTGAAGCAACCCATGTCTGGGGATTCATAAGAATTGCACTGTCAAGACCTACATTGTAGGGATTCTCCTGAACGAATTTCTTAAGCCAGGCCTTTTTGATATTGTTCTTGAGCTCAACACCGAGAGGGCCGTAGTCCCAGGTGTTTGAAAGACCGCCGTAGATTTCACTGCCTGCGAAAACAAAACCTCTGCCCTTACAGAGAGTTACGATTTTTTCCATGGTTTTTTCTGTATTTTTCATAAACAAAAACCTCCTCGCTTTTACAAAAAAATATTGTAACAAATTATTTTTAATAAGTCAATAATATTGACTTGCAAACTTTGTAGATATATAATAATTATCAGCTTAAATTTTGTGCTGAATGCATATTAAGACTTCTGTTTTATATTTTTTGAGGTGTTTATTTTGGATAGATTTAATGAAATAAGGGCTGCGGCAAAGAATACCGCTGAGGAGATTATTGAAACAGCAAAGCTCACTAAAGGCAATATTCTTGTTGTGGGCTGTTCAACAAGTGAGGTTATGGGCTCAAAAATCGGTACGGATTCAAATTATGAGACCGCAACCGCAATTTATTCAGGGATTAAGGAAGCCTGTGAAAATAAGGGAATTTTCATTGCTGCACAGTGCTGTGAGCATCTTAACCGAGCAATTATTATAGAAAAAGAAGCTATCGGAAATGCCCCGTTCTGTAATGTGGTTCCCCAACCCAAGGCGGGCGGCTCCTTTGCAACAAATGCATATAAGGATTTTAAGGCTCCCGTTGCAGTCGAACACATAAAAGCCGACGCGGGAATCGACATCGGCTTTACACTTATAGGTATGCACTTAAAAGAGGTGGCAGTCCCCGTAAGACTTAAAAACAATAAAATCGGCGAAGCACTCGTCCTTGCGGCAAGAGTAAGACCGAAATTCATCGGCGGTATCCGTGCCGCCTATGATGAAGACCTGTTATAATTTTACCTCTTTATCCCTGTTATGCTCCAAACGGCTTCCGCTATCCCCCGCGGCGGCAAATGCAAAATGCAAAGTGCAAAATGCAAAATGATAAATTTACAATTCAGATGTTATAAAGTATGCATGTATGTACTTTGCCGAAATAAATTTGTTTGCTTTACTCAGTTTATTTTAGTAAGGATGACGATTATGTCCCAAAATCTTATTGAAGAAAAAAGCTTTGATTTTGCTGTTAGAATTGTCAATTTGTATAAATATCTGTCTGATGAAAAAAAGGAATTCATCATGGCAAAACAACTGCTCCGTTCCGGCACAAGCATCGGTGCAAATATCTGCGAAGCGCAAAAGGCTCAGACAAAGCCTGATTTCAATTCAAAAATGAATATAGCATTAAAAGAAGCAAATGAAACAATATATTGGCTCAGACTTTTGCATAAAACTGAATTTCTGACAGATTCAGAATTCAACAGTATCAAGGCAGATATCACTGAAATACTCGCTATATTAACAAGCATATGCAAAAAAACAAATTCTTAACAAAAAAAATGCAAAATGAGTTTTCTGACCGAAATTCATTTTGCATTTTGCTTTTTGCATTTTGCATTTACATTTTCGGTACGAAAATGTATTCGCTTTCCCAGGCGGGGATGCCTTTGTAGTGTCTCATATAAAGCTTATAGTTATCGTTTATACTGAAGACCTTGAGAGGTATCGTAAAGTAATCTTCGCTTCGGTGGTAACAGGAAATGAACATAAGAGGGCTGTATTTTTTTATGGTTTCTTGGGCCCCCGAAAGGGCTTTCAGTTCATTTCCCTCAACATCAAATTTTATCACAAGCTGTCCTGTTTCGGACAGCTTTTCTTTTTCTGCCAGCTTATCAATTGTTACGGCTTCAACGGGAATTTTCCCCTTTTCGCTTTCGTGGGCGCCCCTGCCCTTATTATTGTCAAGAAATACCGTTTCGTTTTTGTCGCTTATGAGGGCGTTATATAATTTAACACGGGGGAGCTTTTCAGTATTTTCGGAAAGCTTTCTGAAATTTCTTCGGTCGGGCTCAACGGCAATTATTCTGTCATATTTATATTTTTCCGCAAATTCAGTGACGGTATCGCCGTTATATGCACCAAGGTCAAAATATACGGCATTATCCGATATATCAAATATCCCGCTGTTATCATATTCGCAGGAAAAGAGATTCTTTATGTTCCCCGTAAGCTTAAAGTCCACGAGCTTTCGGAAAGTATCAAGGCTTTTTTCATCGGAAAGCCTCGATTCAACAATATCAAGCTCATTCTTGTGCTTTTTATAAAAGGATAAGTCAAAAATATTATCCCCGTAGACGGGAACATCGGGAGCAAGGAGCTCATTCTCCCGAGATATCTTTTTCACATTTTCGAGTACATCCTCTCTCGCCGAGCCGAAGCACATCAGCACCAACATATCGGGAAATTCCTTTTTACAGCTCTCAAAATCAGTTACCTTATAGCCTCTGAAAAAGCGGTCACGGACAAAGGCGGCACTTGAAAAAATACCGCTTATCTTTATATTTTCTCTTTCTAAAATATCAATTATCCTGTCAGCTCCGTTACCCGTGCCGTATAAAACAACAGGACGGCTTTCTTCCCGAAGCCTTGTCCATATATCAGAATGATGCATTAATATCCGTCTTTCGTTTTTCTTTTATTTTAGCATATATCTTACAATTATAAAAGGAAAAATTTGGAAAAAAGGGCGCAAAAAAAGGTCCCCTGTCGGGAACCCTTTTTTAATTATGCATAATTTTTGTTAAAAAATTATAAGTTATCCGAAATTATTCAGCCTTAGGGAAGTTTTCGGGATAGTTGTCAGGATTTTCGTAACCGGGCTTTTCAACGATAGAATCAAGGAATGCCTGAACCTGAGCGATAAAGCTTTCGATGAAGCCGATGATGTCATTGATGATGTCTCTGATTTCCATTTATGTTGCACCTCTTTTCATAGATTTATAAAAACATATCACAAACTATAGCAAATTATGCTTCTGTTGTGCCTTCTTCTTCGGGGAATGCCTTTTCAAACCATTCCTTGGTGTTTTCAACCATTTCGATGATCATTTCAACCCAATATCTGAGCCAATCGAAGAACTGATCCATTAATTAGCACCTCACTTTACTGCAAGATAAAAAAAATAAGAATAAAATAATTAATTATTCTTCAGGAACTTCAAATTCGTAATCGTTCTTGAAACCGTTGACGAACTTCTTAAGGTTAGCTGTGAAGCTCTTGATGAAAGCAACGATATCGTCGATGATCTTTGTGATCTTTTCAAAATCCATTATGTGGCACCTCTTTTCAAAATTAAAATAAAAATGAGTTTCAGTAGCAAGAATTATTCAGCTTCTGTTTCTTCTTCGCCGAAATTGATTTCAAGCCAATCCATAGCTTCCATGATTGTCTTGATGAGTTCCTTAAGCCATGCGCCAAGGTATTCAGCAATTGCACCAAACTTTTCCATTATTCCTGACCTCACTTTCACAATAAATTTGTATAATATCCCTATAGGATATCTTACGCTAATATATTAACAAAAGGGAAACAAAATTTCAAGTACTTTTTAAGCCATTTTACAATGTTTACACTTATAACAAAATGTTGTAAAATTTCATATCGAAAAAACCATATTTATGATACATTTTTCCGACACCGTGTTTGATAAATTGCAATTTTTCCGTTCATATGCGTTCAAATGTTAACAAAATGTTTCTGAACAATGGAATAAATCACACTTTTTATGAAAAATCACAACAGAGAAAGAAAAGAATATATATCCTTTTTTTCGGTTGCAAAGAATGAAAAACTGTGCTAATATAAGATGTATTTTAATATAAAGAGGTAACAGTAAATGAAACTCGGAATAGTAGGTTTGCCCAATGTCGGCAAAAGCACACTTTTTAATGCACTTACAAATGCGGGAGCACAGGCAGCAAACTATGCCTTCTGCACAATAGAGCCCAATGTGGGCGTGGTTGCAGTTCCCGACTACAGAATAGATAAGCTTGCTGAAATGTATTCTCCCGACAAGATCACTCCCGCAACTATTGAATTCGTTGATATTGCAGGTCTTGTAAAAGGCGCATCAAAGGGTGAGGGTCTCGGAAACAAGTTCCTTTCCCACATCAGAGAGGTTGACGCAATTATCCATGTTGTGCGTTGCTTTGAAAATGACGATATTATGCATGTTGACGGCGAAATTGACCCTGTAAGAGATATTGAAACAATTAATCTTGAGCTTATTCTCTCCGACACCGAGGTGCTTCAGAGAAGAATCGACCGTGACACAAAGGCAATGAAGGGCGATAAGTCCTTGGCTTCTGATGTTCAGTTCTTCAATTACCTTAAAGAACAGCTTGACAATACCGTAAATGCCCGTGCCGTCGAAATGACAGACGATCAGAGAGAGCTTATGTCCTCTGTTGCTCTTTTATCATCAAAGCCCGTAATTTACGCCTGCAATATGAGTGAAGAGGATTTCTCGGGAAATATTGAGGACAATAAATATTTCAGAAAGGTAAAGGAAATTGCCGATTCCGAGGGCAGTGAGGTGCTTCCCATCTGCGCAGAGCTTGAAGCACAGATAGCAGAGCTTGAGGGTGAGGAAAAGGAAATGTTCCTCGCTGAAATAGGCGTTGAAAAGGGCGGTCTTGACAGACTTATTCAGAAGAGCTATGACCTTCTCGGTCTTATGTCTTATCTTACCGCAGGAAAGCCCGAGGTAAGAGCCTGGACCATCAAAAAGGGCACAAAGGCGCCTCAGGCGGCTGGAAAGATTCATTCAGACTTTGAAAGAGGCTTTATCCGTGCAGAGGTTATTTCATTTGATGATCTTATGGCAAACGGCTCAATGGCTGCCGCAAAGGAAAAGGGTCTTGTAAGAAGCGAAGGAAAGGAATATGTGATGCAGGACGGCGATATCGTTCTCTTCAGATTCAATGTTTGATATGAATAATACGGGAATCGGAAGAATTGCCCCCGGCGATACCGATGAATTTATTGAAATAACAGTAAAATTTACAGATGATGAAGTGACGGAGGCTGAATTCACCTGCTCTGACGGTGATGTGCTTTTCGACTGCGGAGAAACAATATGCCGTATGATAAAATACCACACGGCTGAAGATATTATGCAGGTCACAAACAATGTGGTTTTCTATAACACCAAAAATCCCATCCCCCGCGAAAAGCTCTATCTCGGAGCAATGGCAGTAATGGCGGCAAAAAGAGCCGTAGCCGACTGGGGCAGAAAAAACGGAATAAAATACGAAAACCACAGCGGTTGCAGTTGTTATTAAAATCAGTTCAGGCTTTTTTATAAAGTCTGAACTTTTTTACTTGTCAAACCGTTATTTAATTGTTATAGTAAAATTATAATATAAAACAAGGGGGCAAAAAAAAATGGAAATAAAGCATTCAAGAGAAACGGAGTTCAGGGCACTTGAAAAAACTGCGGCTTCTATGGTTTTTGAGCCTGAAAAAGAGAGTCTCTCCGACTGGCAGGAAAAGGCGGAAAATAAGCTCAAGGAGCTTCTCGGCTTTTCTCCCGACAGCTGTGAGTTTCTTTTTGAGAAGGAATACATAAAAGAGCTTGAGGACAGCACGGAGATCCGCTTCACCTATCAGAGTGAAGAGGGGGAATTTGTTCCCGCACTTCTGAGGCTTCCGAAAGAGCCCGTCTGTGAAAAGCCTCCCGTAATGATATGTCTTCAGGGGCACAGCACGGGAATGCATCTGAGCTTCGGCATTGAAAAATTTGAGAATGACAGAGAAAGCTTTGAATCAGGCGACAGAGATTTTGCCCGTCAATGCATAAAAAACGGTGTCGCCGCTGTTGCTATTGATCAGCGCTGCTTCGGTGAAAGAGGCGGAAATCCCCGTCCCGACTGTTATGTTTCGTCAATGGCGGCTATCCTTTCGGGACGAACCACCATAGGCGGAAGAGTTCTTGACATTATGCGACTTATTGATGTTCTCGAAAATGAATTTTCGGGTGTCCTTGATACGGATAAAATCTACTGTATGGGAAATTCGGGCGGCGGCACTGCCACATTTTATGCGACTGCTCTCGAAAAGAGAATCAAGGCAGCCATCCCCTCCTGTGCATTTGCAACCTTTTACGGATCAATAGGAACAATGTTTCACTGTGCCTGTAACTTTGTTCCCGGTATTTCAAAATACTTTGATATGGCGGAAATTGCGGGACTTATCGCTCCCCGTCCCCTTGTTATAGTTTCGGGCAAGGAGGACGGAATCTTCCCGCTTCCCACAGCCGAGCACGAATTCCAAAGGCTGAAGAGCATATATTATAAAAACTCCGAAAATCCCGAAAACTGCGTTCATATCAAGGGTGACGGAGGACACAGATTCTATGCCGAGCCCGCTTGGAAAGCTTTTTGGGAGCTGATAAAGGAATGAAGATACATACACTCGGAACCTCGGCGGGAACAAAGCCCTTTCCCGATTTCCACCACAGCTCACTTGCTGTAGAAGCTGACGGGGAGCTTTATTGGATAGACGCAGGAGAATGCGGAGCCTATACGGCACATCTTAAAGGAATCGATATTCTTAAAACAAAAGCCGTATTTATAACCCATCCCCATATGGATCATGTGGGAGGTCTCGGCAATCTCTTATGGTATATAAGAAAAATAAATGCCGTCAACAAAAGAAACGAAACAGACGGCAGAAATATTGATATTTTTTCACCTGTAAGAGAAACAGTCGAGGGCTTTATGACGGTACTTCGGCACACCGAGGGAGATTTCATATGTCCTCATACTCATACGGTCCATACAGTAAAAGAGGGGCTTATATATATGTCCCCCGACAAAAGCTTCAGGGTATATGCAAATCCCACGGAGCATATGGAAAAGGATCCTGAGGGGAACTGCCGTTCATTTTCGTATACGGTTACTCACAATGACAAAACAGTTGTTTTTTCGGGAGATATGAGGCTTTCGGACATAAAAAACATTCTTCCCGAAAAATGCGATGCCTTTTTCGTTGAAACAGGGCATCATCAGATAGAAGACATCTGCGAAGAAATAAATAAGCACAACAAAAGCGTAAAACAGTTATTTTTCACCCATCACGGGGGATATATTATGAGATCGCCCGATGAAGCACTTATCAGAGCAAAAAAATCATTCGGTGAAAATTGCGTCATCTGCCGTGACGGTTTTTCATACGATATCTGACGGAGGAAAATATAATGAAAAGCTTTGCTGAAAGATTTGAAGCCATAAAAAACAACCCTGAATTTACCTTAAAGGAGCTTCTGGGCTTCGCCTCGGGCTCATTCGGAAATTCTATGGGTCAGGACTGCGTCGGTACATATACGGATCAGTTTTTCTATGATTATATGGGACTTGGCAAGGAGCAGAATCTCACCATAAAGGCAGTAACAAAGGGAGTAAACATAGTATCCTCTCCCATAATCGGTATGCTTCTTGATAATACGGGCTCTGCTAAAAAATTTATGATGATGTCTGCAGTTCCCCTTACCTTATCATCGGTTCTTCTTTTCTATGTCCCCACGGGCTCACTTACATTCAGGCTCATATGGTCCTTTTTACTGTTTCTTCTTTTCAATGTAGCGGATACCTTTTATGATATATCTCTTCTTACAATGTCATCAAGAATGACGGAGACCGCGGGCCCGAGAAAGACATTTTACACTGTTGCACAGTTTGCCTCCACTCTCGGCTCTACTCTTCCCGGAGGTCTTGTTCCCATTATAATTGACATCCAAAAGGGCGACTATAATTCCGAGAAATGGGCATTTTTCATTGTGGCTCTGATATTCGGTATCTTAGGACTTATCACAATGACGGTTCCCTGCCTTACCTTAAAGGAAAGACTAAGCCTCTCCCCTAAAATAAAAGAAAAGAAGGCAACAGTTGACCTTAAGGTAGTGCTTATGAACAGACCTCTTCTTCTTTTATCCCTGAGTCAGATAATCGACTCTGTCCGTCAGGTCTGCTACAGCGCACTTCCCTTCTTCTATAAGCAGACTATGAATAACTACGGAATGAAAACCGTAGTTGAGGTATGTTCCTCCACACTTTCCTATATAGGTCTTGCACTTGTACCCGTCATAGGAAAGAAGCTGAGCTCCCGTGATATGGTATCCTTCGGCTATCTTCTTACGGGAATCTGCTATTCGCTTCTCGGTCTGTTCGGATATAAGCATAAAATCATTGTCGGCGCTCTTATTGCAATAGGCGGCTTCCCCAATGCGGGAATGAGCGCGGCAAGGCGTGTGCTTCTTGCAGACAGTGCAGATTATATGGAATGGAAAAGCTACAAGAAGCTTGGCATTTCTGTCCGTAATGAGGGAATGATATTCTCATTCAATACGATGTGTTCAAGAATCTCAAGCCTTTGGAAGGATCTTATGATAGATATAGGGCTCGGACTCATCGGCTATAAGAGTGCATATATAAATGAAATGGGAGAAAGTGTTGAGGCTGTTCAGACACCCAAAACACTCAAGGGAATATTCTATCTTGTGGTTATCCCCGGCATCATAGGAAACCTTATTCCGGGACTTATTATGAGATTCGACAATTTCACGGGTAAACGCAAAGAAAAAATACTTGAAGAGCTGAAAGAGATCAGACTCGAGCGGGTCCTTTCTGAAAACTGACAAAAAGCATCACCGAAGAATTCACTGAATTCTTCGGTGTTCATCTTACTCCCAGTCCTTGAGATATTCTCTGACGGAGCGGCTCATTTCCTTTGAGAAATCGCTGTTATACTTTCTGTCGCAGAAAGCCTTCATCCAGGCTTCATACCCCTTTTCCTTTGCCTTTTTTGAGAAGAGCTCCCGCAATTCGTCCTCGCCCATAATGCGGTAGGTATCGGTATGAACAATGTGCTTCATATCGGCTCTTTCCGGCTTTTCTCTTCTTATCTGGCTTTCGGCAGGATAGCCGAAAACTATCATTGCGGCGGGGAAAACATATTTCGGAAGACGGAGCATTTCGCGGTGTATCTCACAGTTTTCCATAATATCACCGATATAGCAGGAGCCTATTCCGAAGCTTTCTGCCGCGCATACTGCATTCTGTGCGGCTATCAGAGCATCATTCACCGCAAGAAGCAAGTCACCCTCCTCGGGGCATCTCGGCTCACTTCCCGAAAATCGGAAGGCATCGTACCACTTTTTGAAATCGGCACAGAAAATAAGAGTCAGCTTTGACTGCTTTATAAAGGGCTGATTATCGCAGGTAACGGAAAGCCTTTCTAAAAGCGCAGGGTCTTTTATATCAAGAATAGTATATAACTGCTGATTTCCCGCGGTGGGAGCATTTACGGCACAAAGAAGAATTTCTTCCTTTATCCCCCTGTCAATTTCTTTTTCCGTAAAAACCCTTACGGATCTTCTCGCCTTAAGGCTTCTTGTAATTTCGTTCATCAGATATCCTCCTTTTTCGGCGACAGCTCATTCCAAAGGGTAAAGCCTAAGATAAGCACACCGCCGATCATCTGTGTTACGGTCATTGTTTCGTGCAGAATAAGGGCAGAGCAGAGCACTGCAACAAGTGGGTCAATATAGCTTAAAATTGCCGCTTTCTGCCCTGTAAGATCCTTAAGGGAGCTGAAATACATACAGTATGTAATACCCGTATGGACAAGGCCTACAACAAGAAGAAGCGCAATTCCCTTTTTATCGAGGCTTGTTATATTTATTCCGCTTGTGAAAAGCACATAGGGACAAAGCGCAATAACGGCTGATACGAACTGAATAAAGGTACGGTGGATTCCGTCAACGCCCTTGGTAAATTTATTGAGAATAATGACCGTGGCATAAAGACAGGCGGCACCGAGTCCGAAAAGAATTCCCAAGAAATGGTTACTGCCCGTATCAAATGAGCCGATTCCCGTTATAAGAACAATTCCGAAAGTTGACATTATAAAGCAAAGCCATTGCTTCATACCCATTTTTTCCTTAAAAAGAATGGGGCAAAGCACGGTTACGATAACAGGTGCAAAATAATAGCTTAGGGTAGCAACAGAAACAGTGGTATAATTATATGCCTCAAAAAGCAGTATCCAGTTGAAAGCCATTGCAATTCCCGAAATGATAAGAACGGGAAGCTGTTTTTTTATTTTTCCGAAGGGAATTCTGTTTTTCGTAACAAGTAAAAATAAGCCGATAAATACGGAGGCAAGCACGGCTCTGTAAAAAGCAAGCTCACCCGAGCTTATATCTATGCTTCTTCTGAAAAGACCTATTGTGCCGAATATTGCCATTGAAATAATCAGCATAAGTCTTGAGTCAAATATCCTTTTCATTTTCTCTCTCCTCTTTTACGGCAGTTTTAATTCATCCGTAAAATATGCATTGGTATCGGCTTTGAGACCGTTTTTATCAATTACCGTAACACGGAAATAGCCGTCACTCTTTTTAAGCTCAAATACGGCGTGGGTTATTTCTCCCGTCTGTTCATTATATCTCGACATACACCGTCTTTTATTTACGGTACAAACCACCTTATCGGCAGGTGAACAGACCACATGAAGCATATCATCCTCAAGCCAGAGCCCGTATATCTCGGGGCCCTGTGAGGAATAGAAATTCCCCTTTATGAGAGCATCTGCCACACTTTCATAGGTAAGCTCCTTTGCCTTTATCATAGTGAACGCACCGAAGGAGTCCCACATACGGCTTTCGGGATCCCGCCTGTTATGATTATCGTCGGCGGCAATACAGAAGATTCTCTCACCCTTACGAAGAAGATCGTCATAAGCCTTTGAATTATATTCATCGTAGCCGTCAATGAAGCTTGAAAAATTACATATCTCCATAGCGTTCATTCCCGTATATTTTATATATTCCTCATAGTGCTCAAGCGACCATGTCGGGTGATTATATGTGACAAAAAAGCCCTTTTTACGGCATATTCTTATTGCTTCATTGATACACTCTGCCTTATATTCTCTTTCAAAATCCCCCTCATTTCCGTCAAAAACGATCTCACCGTTTCTTTCGGGGTTATGGTATTTTGTTCTGTGAAAGCAGGGCTGAGTTATATTATTCTTATCGAGAGCTATAACACAAAGGTCACATACCCGAGCTTCGAGAAAATCCTCACGCACCTCATCAAAACCCAGTTCAAACCCCGTCAGCATAAGAAAATCGGGCTCTGTCAGCTCGTGATGGGGCACCATCATTTCATGGTCGGTACAGCAAAGAATACTGTAGCCGCGGGATCTGTAAAGCTGTTTCATCTCCTCGGGAGTAAGCTCTCCGTCGGAAACGGTTGAATGAGAATGCAGATTCGCCTTATAAAAGCTTCCGCTTTCGGGTAAAAGATAATGCTTCATAATAACCTCTTATATACGGTTTTTAAGTATTATAACAGGAGAAGCCGATTAAAGCAATTATTCATAAGCAAAAACTGCATAATATGAAAGTTTTTTCTTTATTTAACCGATAATGCACATATAAAAGATCAACTCAAAGCGATATATGGTGAAATATTTTGCCTTACGGCAAAATGTGAAAAAAGTCCCTAATGGTATGTTTTTCAATGATATATCGCTAACGCGATATGATATACGGCTCTGCCGTATGATATATTTGCGCCCGCAAATATGATATAATATCCGTTCCTTCATATGCCGTAGGCATATATCATCGCTCGCAGAGCGATATCATATCGAAGATATATCACCCGTTCGTGCCAAGGAACGGATATCATTGTAAAAAACCTCTTTTGTCTGGTAGACAAAAGAGGTTTTTTACATGGTGGACCTGAAGGGGGTCGAACCCTCGGCCTTTCGGTTGCGAACCGAACGCTCTCCCGACTGAGCTACAGGCCCGCTTATATTTTATTATATCATTTCATCCTCATTTTTCAACAGAAAAAATACCGTCCGTGGATTATTTTACGGACGGTGAATATTTTTATTTCTTACCAGACAAGATTTACCTTAAGGCCGTCAACGGTATAGGATACATCACCCATAACATTTTCGTCAATGGAGGCTGTGAATGCTTCGAGCATTTCCTCGTCGGGCATTACTATTGTTGATTTGAGAGTAAGAACAGAGGGAAGATATCTCATTGTGCCGATATTAAAGCCGCTTATCCACCAATGACGCTGTAAGGGTCTGTTTACAAGCACCTTGTCATTTAAAAGAATCTGCATCGACATCATAAGCTCCTGATCTTCACTTGCACAGTTATAGAAGGAGGTCTTGTATTCGCCGGGCTCACGGCTGTAGATTCCTACCTCACCGCCGTTTGATATGAAATAGTTACCCTTCCATATCTGGATCATCCATTCGAGTCCGTCATATTCAAACTTGAATCTTCTTGTTATATAGCTGTAGGAAATGGGATTTACATTTGCAAGGATATCATAAAGGATACAGAAGCCGAAATTTCTCATCCAGCAGTCAACCGTTGTGTAAACTACCATTTCATAAATATTGAAATTGTAGCCCGAGCCGAACATACCTGTTCCCTTATCGTTATAACATTCGCCTGTTTTCATATTGATATGAAGACCTGCATCGTGAGTTTCATTTGTGCCGTCCTCATATTCAAGATAAAGCATTACCTTATAGACATCCTTTTCGTCTGTCTTTTCGGTGTAGATATAAAGCTTCTGGATAATGCTCATATAAGCGCCGATAGCGTGGCATACGGAAGCCATTATATCGTTGCCGTTTGCAAGGTATTCCTCGGCCTTCTTATATCTTGCTTCTCTGAACTCAGTTGTGTTGATGGAATACTGATTCTTGAAATAATTTGCAATAACATTGATATCGGGGATATTTGCGGCAATAAGACCGAGATCAAGTCCGCTTTCGGCGCAAATCTGAGAAGAAATATCAAGAATGACCTCATCAAGAGTTACATTGAACTTTTCAGGTGTTGATTCTTCACCTGTAAGAAGATACTTGAAGGTATTTATAACTCTGAGAATCTTTCCGAAATCCTCTGTCGAAATAACGGGAATTCCGAGTTCAAGCATTTCCTTTTCATATTGCTCAATACTGCTTTCCTCCTCAGCTGAAGCAAAGGGAACTGCCGTAAAGAGCATTACTGCGGCAATAAGCAGAGAAAGGATTCTTTTTGCTGTTTTCATAAAACAAACTCCTTATGTTTTTATAGGTGCATAAAGTTAGTATAATTTTACAATAAAAAAACACAAAAAGCAAGTGAAACAGCGAATTTAAATTGTTAATGTTTTGTTATCGCTGTACTTTTTTTATTATTTAGTGTATAATAAAGCAAATATCTCAAAGGAACTCATTATGTTAAAGAAATTTTTCATCAGCATAAAGCTTAAAAACTGCATTATACTCATCCTCGGCAGTCTTATTCTCGCCTTCGGAATGTATAACATTCATTCTGTTTCGGGCGTAACGGAGGGCGGCACTTTAGGACTTACTCTGTTTTTTGAAAACATATTCGGCATTTCTCCTGCGGTTACGGGCTTTCTTCTCAACGCCGCCTGTTATATTTTCGGAATAAAGACCCTCGGCAAGGATTTCCTTATATATTCTGCTATATCAACCGCCGGTTTCAGTATCTTCTACAAGGTATTCGAGTGCTTCCCGAGAATTTATCCCGAAATAGCAAGCTACCCTCTTCTTTGTGCCGTACTCGGAGCTGTATTCGTAGGAGTGGGTGTAGGTCTTTGTGTCAAGGCGGGCGGTGCACCCTGCGGTGACGATGCACTTGCTATGAGCCTGTCGAAGCTTACAAAAATAAAGCTCCAGTGGGTATATTTTCTTTCCGACATAACGGTTTTAGCCCTCTCACTTTTCTATATCCCCGTAAGCAGAATAATATGGTCTCTTTTAACAGTAGTTATCTCGGGTCAGATAATAGGTCTTATAGCAAAAGAAAAGCACACCCACACTTCCGAATCCTGAAGCCATCCCCATTCCTCACTCCCCCACTCCCATCCATCACTCCTCATTCCTCACTCCTCATTTATCACAAAAAGAGCACCCCGAAAGGTTTTTACGCCTTCCGGGGTGCAGATATTTTTTCGACTTATGCGAACATCAGTCTAAAAGCACCTTATTTAACTGTGCAATACATAAAGTACTTGTAGCCGAGGGGGTTGGAGAAGAAGCCTTCTATTGAATCGTCAACCATGTAAAGGTCAGTGTAGAAATAGAGAGGAACTACGCAACCTGTTTCCATAAGGATATCTTCAGCGAGGTGCATAAGATCATAACGCTTTTCGTTATCTGTGCAGCTCTTGATTGTGCTGATAAGTACATCATAGGTTTCTGCCCATGTACCGTCTTCAACCTTTGTTTCATAGCCGTAAGCTGTGAGGTCAAGATCATAGATAGCAAGGTCAGCGTGTGCGCCCTTACCGTACTGGATATCGTTATTACCGGAAACTGTTGTCCACATATCAAGGAAGCAGATAGGATCGTTGTAGTCAGCGAGCCATCCGTTACGAGCGATTGAATATTCGCCGTTCTTTCTTGTGTTAAGGAATGTGTTCCATTCCTGATTTTCAAGTACCATGCTGATACCTACTGCATCAAGAGCACCTGCAAGGTATTCACCGATAGCCTTGTGGCTGTCAGATGTGTTGTAGAGGTATGTAAGCTTGGGGAAGTTTGTGAACTTGCCTGTAGCTTCGTCAAATGTGTAGTACTTCTTAAGAGTAGCCATAGCAGCGTCGAAGTTACCCTGGAGAGCTTCCTTGGATACATCATAGTAGCCGTCGAATGCATCTTCAGTGCTGTTAGCTGTCTTGTAGAATTCTGTACCGTCGGGATTTGTCATACCCATAGCAACGAATGAGGAAGCGGGAACCTGACCGCCCTGAGCAACTTCTTCAACGATGTAGTTTCTGTCGAAGAGGAGACCGATAGCGTTTCTGATTTCAGCCTTAGCTGCTTCAGCTTCTGCACCGGTAAGAGTGTTGCCTTCGGGAAGGATATCTTCGTTAACATTCCAGCATACATAGTATGTACCGATCTGACCTGCAACTACGAACTCTTCGGGATAATCCTTTTCGAGAGCAGCGATTTCGTTAACAGGAACATCGTCGATGAGGAGCCAGTCACCGTTCTTGAAGTTGGTGAGCATGTTGTTGGAGTCATCGGAAAGATAGAACTTGAGTTCAGGCATTGTAACCTTGTCAGCATCAACATAGTTAGCATTCTTTGTAAGAGTGATAACTGAGTTGTGTTCCCAAGCAGAGATTGTGTAAGGACCGTTGTTTACATATGTTGCGGGTTCTGTAGCCCAGTTTTCATTAGCAACAACGTCTTCACGAACGGGATAGTAGGTGGGGAATGCAAGGAGCTCATTCCAGTAAGAAACAGCGTTGTTAAGAGTAACAACGAGTGTCTTAGCGTCAGTTGCTTCAACAGCAAGCTTAGCATCGGGGTTAACGAATTCTGTAACTGCGTTACCTTCTTCGTCAACTTCGCCTGTTTCCTTTGTTTCCCACATATCAGCGTAACCCTTAACTACATCGAACATGTAGTTGTAGTCACCTGAAAGAGCAGGAGAAGCTGCACGGTTCCAAGCAAATACGAAATCAGAAGCGGTAAGTTCCTTACCGTCGGACCACTTAAGGCCGTCTCTGAGTGTATAAGTGTAAGTAACTGTGCCGTCTTCGTTAGCAACACCTTCAACAAGCTCTGTAGCGCAGTCAGCTACGATAACAAGCTTGCCTTCAGCGTCCTGAGCCCACTTTGCAAGACCTGCAAAGAGGTGTGCGCACATTGTAGCACCGTCAACTGCAGAGTTAAGAGCGGGGTCAAGAGTATCAGGCTCAGAAGCAAGACAAACTGAAAGAGAATTTACAGTTTCATTGCCTGTAGGATTCTTGTCGCCGCAAGCTGCAAGTGCAAGTACCATTACAAGTGCAAGAGCAAGAGCAATAATTTTCTTCATTGTTTTTTCTTCCTTTCGAAAAAATATTTATCTGTATATGATGCAAAATGTATTGCACGCCATTTTACATCACACAAAGAACAAGGATAATTTGGATTTCGGATTTCGGAATTCGGATTTCGGAGAAGCTTACATTTATCACTATTCCCCGATAATCTGCCAAAAACCACCGTTTCATGTAAGTATTGCTAAAATCTGTGCGGATGTACCCGAGGGGGAATCTCCAAATTCCGACCTCCGACATTAGGAGTTTTAATCGTTGATTTCTGCTACTCTGTGGCAGGCTACGAAATGGCCCTTTGAAACCTCTTTGAACTCGGGCATTGCTTCGGCACACTTATCTGTTGCATACTGACAGCGTGTTCTGAAAGGACAGCCTGAGGGAGCATTGAGGGGACTGGGAATATCTCCCTGGAGAGCAATTCTCTGATTTGCTCGGGCAATTTTGGGATCGGGCACGGGAACTGCGGACATAAGAGCCTTTGAATAAGGATGAAGCGGTCTGTCGCAGATCTCGTTTGCATCTGCAAGCTCAACCATCTTTCCGAGATACATAACAGCGATTCTGTCACTGATATGACGGACAACAAGAAGGTCATGGGCAATAAACAGATATGTAAGATTCAGTTTATCCTGTAATTCATCGAACATATTGATGACCTGAGCCTGAATTGAAACATCAAGAGCAGAAACAGGCTCGTCGCAGACGATGAAATCGGGATTAACTGCAAGAGAACGGGCAATACCGATTCTCTGACGCTGACCGCCCGAGAATTCGTGAGCATAACGGGAAGCGTGTTCGGAGTTAAGTCCTACATGGCCCATAAGCTCAAGTATTCTTTCTTCGCGTTCTTTCTTGTTTTCATAAAGACCGTGAATATCAAGGGGCTCGCCGATGATATCTGAAACTGTCATTCTGGGGTTAAGGGATGAGTAGGGATCCTGGAAAACCATAGTGGCTTTCTTTCTGAATTCCTTTATGTCAGCCTTGCTCTTGATGAGCTTGCCGTCATAATAGATCTCACCTGCAGTGGGCTTGTAAAGATGAAGAAGAGTTCTTCCGACTGTAGTCTTACCGCAGCCTGATTCACCTACAAGACCGAGGGTCTCACCCTTGTTGATGAAGAAAGAAACATCATCAACAGCCTTAAGGGGCTTTGAACGGAAAAGACCTACATTAATATTGAAATATTCCTTTAAGCCTTTGACTTCTATAAGGGGTGTATTACTCATTATTCTTCTCCCCCTTTATTTTCAAGAGTAATTTCGCCTGCATCTACCTGCTCCTTTACGCACATCCAGCAAGCTGACCAATGTGAATCCGACACATCGGTTACGGGAGCACGCTCGGTAAGGCATATCTTCATAGCATTGTCACAACGTGGAGCAAAGGGACAGCCCTTGGGCATATTGAGAAGGTCAATGGGAGTACCTGTAATGGGCTGTAATTTTGTACCTGCCGAGGTAGTTGAGGGTATGGAACGCATAAGTCCCTTTGTATATTCGTGCTTGGGAGTGTAGAATATTTCATCCGCAGTTCCCTTTTCACATATGGAGCCTGCATACATAACGATAACCTCATCGCACATCTGGGCAACAACACCGAGATCGTGGGTAATCATTATGATAGCCATTCCGAGCTCCTTCTGAAGAGAATTCATAAGCTCGAGTATCTGAGCCTGAATCGTAACATCGAGAGCTGTTGTGGGCTCGTCGGCAATAAGAATATCGGGCTCACAGGCCAGTGCCATAGCGATCATAACTCTCTGACGCATACCGCCCGAGAATTCGAAGGGATACTGCTTCATTCTCTTTTCGGGCTCGTTTACATTTACGAGCTTGAGCATTTCTACCGCTCTGTCATAAGCCTGCTTCTTGTTTCTGTCCGTATGAAGCATAATTGCTTCCATAAGCTGTTTGCCTATTGTATAGGTGGGGTTAAGAGATGTCATAGGGTCCTGGAAGATTATAGAAATCTTGTTGCCTCTGACTGTCTTCATAACCTTTTCGCCGGCATTTACAAGCTCCTGTCCGTCAATTTTAACAGAGCCTGAAACAATTTTGCCGGTGGATGCAAGAATCTGCATAATTGAATAAGCGGTAACGGATTTACCTGAACCGGATTCGCCTACTATACCTAAAACCTTACCTCTTTCGAGATTGAAGGAAACGCCGTTTACTGCCTTTACCTCACCTGCATCCGTGAAAAACGAGGTATGTAAATCATTAACTTCCAATAAAGCCATTGTCATACTCTCCTTTCTCAGTTGTTAAGCTTGGGGTCAAAAGCATCGCGGAGTCCGTCGCCGAAGAGGTTGAGGGACAAAACGATAAGTGAAATTACAATTGCGGGAATTATCAGTCTGTAGGGGTATGAGCTCATGCCGTTAAGAGCGTCGGATGCGAGTGAGCCGAGGGAGGGCATGGGAGCATTAACACCGAGACCGAGGAATGAAAGATAGCTCTCTGTAAAGATAGCAGAGGGAATCTGAAGAGCTGTTGAAATGATAACAACGCTTATGCAGTTAGGGATAAGATGCTTTTTGATGACCCAGCTGCCCTTTGCACCTGTTGCCTTGGAAGCAAGAACATATTCCTGCTCACGAAGAGAGAGAATCTGACCTCTGATAAGACGGGACATTGATACCCAGTATAAAAGGGCAAATACTATAAAAAGGCTTATGATGTTTGCACCCAACTTTTCAAGCACCGTTCCTGCAATAAGCTTTTCAACAGCAGTACCGACAAAAGCTGAAAGAAGAATAACCATAAGCATATCGGGAAGAGAATAGATGATATCAACTATTCTCATTATAATTATATCAACCTTACCGCCGACATAACCCGAAACAGAGCCGATAATAAGACCTATAACCAGAACGATGATACTTGCAAAGAAGCCTACGGCAAGAGAGATTCTTGCACCGTACACAACTCTTATAAAGTAGTCACGGCCTGCAGCGTCAGTACCGAACACATGGGGGAATACCTTTTCGCCGGCCTCAATACGGGCTTCCTCTGTTGAGCCGTATTCAAAGGGCTCGAGGTTTGCGAAGGAGGGGTCAACGGGACGGCCGGGAGAAATACCGAGCTGCTGGTCATAAGCATAGGGCCAGAACATAGGTATGAAAATTGCGGAAAGAGTAATAAGAACAACCACGATAAAGCTTACTGTTGCAACCTTATTCTTGAGAAGTCTTTTTACACCGTCCTTGAAGAAGGTGGAGGATTCACGCATCTGAACGATATATTCTTTATCTTCAGCAGTTGCGGGGATGAATGCATCAAGATCGGGATGCATACTGAAGGGTATGTATTTTTTCATCTGCTTTTTCCTCCTTATTCAAGATTGATTCTGGGGTCAACAACCTTATAGAGGATGTCGCCGACGAGGTTCATAACAACAATAAGTGCGGCAAGGACGATGGTAGTACCCATAATAAGGGGATAGTCACGGTTTGTAATAGAGTTAACAAAATCTCTGCCGACACCGGGAACTGCAAATATCTTTTCAACAACAAGTGAGCCTGTAACGATATATGCAAGCATAGGTCCGAAATATGTGATAACGGGGATAAGAGAATTCTTGAGAGCGTGTCCGAAGATTATCTTTGTACCCGAAACACCCTTTGCCTTTGCGGTTCTTATATAGTCCTGTCCTAAAACATCAAGCATTGAAGAACGGGTAAGTCTTGTGATATAAGCTGTGGGATAAAGAGCGAGAGTAATTATGGGAAGCACAAGACCGCCCTCCTGATTACCGTTGGCAGGGAACCAGCCGAGCCACAGCGAGAAGGTCAGAAGTAGTAGTGAACCCATAATGAACGAGGGCATTGAAACGAATGCCGTTGTAATAACCATTATGATACGGTCTATAAGCTTATTACGGCGCAGAGCTGCTATAGCTCCGAGAACAACACCGACACCGAGAGCAATAAAAGCCGCAGTTACACCGAGCACCGCAGAGGTCTTCATGCCGTCTGCAATAATATCGATGACCTGTCTGCCTCGCTGTTTAAGCGAGGGACCGAAATCGAACTTTGTAACAATATCCGAAAGGTATGTAAGATACTGCTCGAATACGGGCTTATCAAGACCGTATTTTGCTTCCAGAGCCGCCTGTGCAGCGGGAGAAATTGCCTTTTCACCTGCAAAGGGACCGCCGGGAACAGCACGGGTAACGAAGAATGTTATTGTAATAACAATCCATACCGTAAGTATCATCAGAAGCACACGCTTTGCGATATAAAGTAATGTTTTCGTGTTCATACCAAAACTCCATTCTTATATACAGGACATAAACTTAACCTAACCGGCATTGTCCTGAGGATGCCGAAAGATGCCGAAATCAAATATTTCATATTAAAAATTTCATCAAGGCATAAAAATAGTTATAAGTATTTTACCTGACAAAGTCTAAAAAAGCAACACTTTAAGTCCGATTTTAACAATTTGTAACCTTTTTGACAAAAAAACGAGAGAAGTATTTGAAAATATTGTTTAATCTTGCTTGAAATATTATAAATAATATATTACATTATAAGAGAAATGAGGTGTATTCTATGAAAACTTATAAATATGCTGCCGTAATAGGCATTGACGGAATGGGAAATTTCAATTTTCAGACAGAAACTCCGAATCTGGACAGAATATTTGAGCACGGAGCAGTAAACGGCTCTGCAATTTCCCAAAATCCCACCATCAGCGCACAAAACTGGGGTGCTATGCTTCTCGGAGCCGCTCCCCTTGTACATAAGCTTACAAACGGTATCGTAAGCAACGAGCATTACACAAATGACGCTCTTCCCTCTGTTTTTAAGATGATAAGAGAGAGCGATCCTGACTGCTATCTTGCATCGGTCTGCAACTGGAATCCCATAAATCACGGTATCGTTGAAGAGGGACTCGGTGTTGAAAAGCTGACCGCCTCCAACGATAAGGAGCTGACTCCCCTTATAATTGAGTGCGTAAAGAAAAAACCGAAGTTCCTTTTTGTTCAGCTTGATGATGTTGACGGTGCGGGACATTCGGGCGGCTACGGCACTGAGCACCATTTAGAGGAGATAAGAAGAGCCGACGGCTATACGGGTGAAATATATAATGCCTACAGGGAGGCGGGAATTCTTGACGATACTCTTTTTATCGTCATTGCCGACCACGGAGGCGTCAGAAACGGACACGGCGGATACACCGATACGGAAAAATATGTTTATATGGGTATTTCGGGTGAGGGTGTAAAGGAAGGCATTATTCCCTATTCTGAAACCAGAGATATCGCAGCTATAGTTTTATATGCTCTGGGACTGCCTGTGCCGGAATACAATGAGGATGGCTTCACATCTCAGATTCCCGAAAATATATGGGAAGGCACAAAGCCTTATTACAGAAAGCCCGCCGAAAAAACGGTCATTCCGGTAAGAGAAACACCCCAAAATATATATGATTTCATCCCCGAAGATAAAGTAAAGCTTCTTATGCACCTTGATAATTCTCTTGAGGACAGAACGGGAAAATGTACCTTTGAGGAAAAGGGCACTGTCAAATTCTATTCAAACGGTGTGAACGGCGGCTGCGGTGAATTCGGAAAAACAGGCTTCGCCATAACTGAGGATGTTCATTTCGGTGAAGAAAATTTCTCAATAGCCTTCTGGGTGGAAACGGACAGCTCAATTACAGAGGCTCCGGCTCTTATGGGAAATCAGGACTGGTGGTGGCAGAGCCGTAAAAATAAGGGACTTACCGTAGCCTTGAGATGCAACGATGTTATGTTCAATATTTCTAACGGAAACGACCATCTTGATACGGTTGTTCCCTTTCCTAAGGAAGCCGAAGACGGCTGGATGCATTACATCGCCGCCTTTGACAGAGAAGAAAATGAAGTGCGTTTTTATAACAATTTCAAGCTCCGCCATAAGATAACCATACCTGACGGGTATCTCATCTCCTATGATACCGATTATCCCTTTGTTATCGGAAATGACGGTAAGGGCATTTATAACAATGTAAGCCACGATTTCATTTTCAGACTTGATGATGTTCTCATTACAGCTTTTGCTTTTAATGATGAATCAACTGAAAGCCTCAGAAAATATTATTACGGTGAATGATATGAAAAAAGAACTGAGATTCAAAAACGGTAAATTCAGGATACTCTGCTTTTCGGACTCTCACGGCATAAAGGATTTCGACAAAAGAGTTGTCAGAGATATTGATGCGATAGTAAAGAACACCTTACCCGATATTGTACTTTTTTTAGGCGACAATGTTTGGCGTGACGGTGCCGAAAATGAAGAAACTCTCCGTGCATTTATGACAGCGGTGACAAAGCCTGTTACGGAAAGGAATATACCCTGGGCACATGTTTTCGGAAACCACGATATGGAAAGAGGCTTTCTGACAAAGGATCAGGAAAAGGTATATGAATCCATTGAGGGTTGTCTGTCAGAAGCGGGTCCCGAGGACATCAGCGGTACGGGAAACTGGGTGCTCGAGGTAAAATCAGAGCACTCTGACAAAACAGTATATAACATATGGGGAATAGATTCAGGAAGAGGTATCGGGGAATTCCTTGATTACTGCGGACTTCCGAGAGAAACAAAAACCAAGCTTTCCGATCCCCTGCATGTTTCCTCGTCCTATGACGCCGTAAAATTTGACCAACAGATGTGGTACTGGAATGAATCTCTCAGAATCGAAAAAGAAAACGGCGGTAAGGTTCCCGGTGTTATGACAATGCATATGGCATTTCCCGAATATGTGCTTCTTTATAAAAATGTTCAGGAAACAAATTTCAAGGGCGTTCACAGAGAGAGCATCGGAAGCGGTCCCGTAAATTCCGGCTTTTTTGCAACACTTGTCCAAAGAGGCGACATAAAGACCGTCGTTGTAGGCCACGACCATATAAACGACTGCGAGGGCGAATATATGGGAATAAGGCTTACCTATGATGCGGGAATCGGTTATGACGGCTATTGCCACGGGGACCTGAGAGGCGGCAGGATAATCGATGTCACGGAAGACGATCCGTGGAATGTTGAAACATATATGGTTCGTTCCTCGGATTATGTGGAAAACTATGAATTTCTCAACACATAAAGAGCCGAAAGCTCTGAAATGATTCGGATTTCGGAATTCGGAGCTTTATACGGCTTCCTCCGAGTCGAACTCTAAAGAACAAAAAGAGTTAATGTAGCAAAAACTGCATTAACTCTTACTTTTTTGCACTGTCACTAAAAGTGGTGAGTAAGTGCGCTTTTAACTTTAAGTGATATTCTTTCCTTCGGAAAGAGTGATATTATGCACTTTTCGGCATAGTGATATTGAAATCTTCGATTTCAGTGTTATTTTATTCGCAACAAACTCGCGTAGCGAATAACACTGTGCGAAGCACAATAAAACTGCGAAGCAATATCACTCGCCGCAAGGCGAATAAAACTGCGTGAGTGTCCTCTGGACACCCACGCATCGGAAGCCGTTTTTTTATACATCATTTCTTATTATATCTTCGAGAGTTTCTCTTTTTACCGCGATATAGTCTTTCCCGTCTGCTATCATTACAACGGCGGGTTTTCCGAGGCGGTTATAGTTTGAGCTCATTGAATAGTTATATGCTCCTGTTGTAAGAACGGCAATGATCTCTCCCCTCTTTATATCCTGAGGAAGACGGATATTCTCCTGAATAAGATCTCCGCTTTCACAGCATCTGCCTGCCAGTGTGCAGAGCATCTCACAGGGAGCATCGGGACGGGATGCACTTACTACACTGTAGTATGAGCCGTAAAGGGCATATCTCGGATTATCTGCCATACCGCCGTCAATGGAAACATAGTTCTTATAGCCGGGGATCCTCTTTACCGTTCCTGCAGTATAAAGAGTAAGTCCCGCATCGGCAACAATGCTTCTTCCGGGCTCAAGGCAGATTCTCGGCATATTTATACCAAGCTGAGAAACCAGCTTATGAATAAACTCCGAAAGCTCCTTTATATTCTTATCAATATCAATATAGGGATTTGCTTCAATATATCTTACTCCGTAGCCGCCGCCGAGATCAAGAATTTCAGCCTCAAAGCTCAGCTTCTTTTTGACATCGGCGATGAATTCAAGCATAATTTCGGAGGAGCTTTTATAAATTTCGGAATCAAATATCTGTGAGCCTATGTGACAGTGGAAGCCGCAAAGCCTTATCCCCTTGAGAGAAAGAGTTTTTTCGGTAATTTCAAATGCCTGTCCCGTTTCAATGGCAGACCCGAATTTGGAATCAACCTTTCCCGTATTCACGGCTTCATATGTATGAGGGTCAATTCCGGGAGTAAGGCGCAGAAGCACATTCTGAACTATTCCCTTTTCACGGGCGATTTCGTCTATTGCATTTACCTCTTCGATATTGTCACACACAAAATATCCGATACCGCTGTCAATAGCAAAGGCTATGTCAGCATCTGTTTTGTTATTGGAATGAAAATATGCATTTTTAAGGTCGAAGCCTGCCTTAAGTGCGGTATATACCTCACCCGAGGACACAACATCCGTGCCGAAGCCCTCTTCCTTTATGATCTCATAGATTCTTTTGAAGGAACAGGCCTTGCTGGCATAAAGACAGCCTGAATTTTCGCCGAAATACTTTTTCATAGCATTAATATATACACGGCAGTTATGTCTTATTCTGTTTTCATCCATAACATATAGGGGCGTGCCGTATTTTTCGGCAAGTCCTACGGTATCAACACCCTGTATTGTGAGATGGCCGAGAGCATTTACTCCTAAATTTTCACAGATCATATCAAATCTCCTTAAGTGGATTAAAGCATATGTGCCAGCATCTCTTCATAAGGCACTGCAGACATATCACGGGGAGCAACATCAAAAACTGTCTTACAGCCTGTTTCCCCTCTTTGCTTCATTCTATATATTGCTCTTGCATAGCACAGAATAACGCTTGCGGTAAACTCGGGGTTTGAATCAAGCTTCAGCTTGTATTCGATAATTTCCTTGTTTTCACCGTCTTTTCCCGTAACACCCGTTCTTATAACAGAGCCGCCGTGGGGGATTCCCTTGTGCTCCTTTTCAAGCTCTTCTTTTGTTATAAATGTAACCGTGGTATCGTAATCCGCAAAGTAATTGGGCATAGTCTTGATCTCATTTTCTATTCTTTCAAGGTCAGCCCCCTCTTTTGCGACTACATAGCATTCACGGGTGTGCTTTTCACGGGTGGAAAGCACGGGATTCTCACCGTTTCTTACCTTTTCCATTGCACTTTCAACGGGACAGGTGTACTGTCTTGCATCGATAACGCCCTTGATTCTTCTGATAGCATCAGAGTGTCCCTGACTTACTCCTCTGCCCCAGAAGGTATAGTCCTTACCTTCTGGAAGAATTGCGGAAGCCATAAGACGGTTCACGGAGAACATTCCGGGATCCCAGCCCGCTGAAATAAGAGCAATATTTCCGTTTTCCTTTGCCGCTTTATCGACATTATTAAAATGCTCGGGTATCCTTGCGTGAGTATCAAAGGAATCTATAACATTGAAGTCTTTGCTGAGTTCGGGTGTCATAACGGGAAGATCAGTTGCACTGCCTCCGCAGATAACCAGAACATCGATCTTATCCTTATAAGCCAGAACATTTTCTGCTTTTTCAACCTTTGCCGTGTCCGTCAGGATCTTAACCTTTTCGGGATCTCTTCTTGTAAAAACGGCAACAAGCTCGGCATCGGGATTCTGCATAACAGCACATTCCACACCTCTTCCGAGGTTTCCGTATCCGTATATTCCTATTCTCATTTATTTCACCTTATTTCACAAAAATTAACCTATCATAGAAGCCATATCATAAAGCCCCGGCTCTTTTCCCGTAAGATATTCGGCTGCAGCTATCGCACCCTCTGCAAAAAGAGTTCTTGAATGAGCCTCGTGCTTGATAGTTATTGTTTCATAGTCGGTTGATACAATAACCTCGTGAATCCCCACTATATTTCCGCGGC
This sequence comes from Oscillospiraceae bacterium, assembly GCA_015066205.1. Classification (GTDB taxonomy): domain Bacteria; phylum Bacillota; class Clostridia; order Oscillospirales; family Acutalibacteraceae; genus RUG806. Next base: position 25,789 of record SVOV01000008.1, on the reverse strand, counting down.
GGACGGCGTGAATTCCTATTTCATCGGTCTCTCTTTTAGCCATTCCGTGTCTGCCGAAAACATATTTTGCGTTTTCTCTTACGCTTTTTATTGCATTTGCTATCATAAGAGCAGTACCGCTGGGAGCATCAAGCTTGCGGTTATGATGGGTCTCAACGATCTCAATATCTGCACCGGGGAGAGTTTTTGCGGTAAGAGTTGCCATACGGCACAAAAGTGCTACGCCCATTGACATATTTGCAGAATAGAAAACGGGGATGCTTTCAGCCGCCTTTTCAATTATCTTCTTTTCCTCCTGTGTGTGTCCCGTGGTCGAAACAACGAGAGGAAGCGAGGAAGCCACCGCATAATCGGCAACCGCCTTGATCGAAGCGTGATTGGAAAAGTCTATAATACAGTCAGCCTTTTCTCTGACATCGGAAAAATCCTTATAACAGGGAATATCGCTTTCCTTGGGGAAAAGGTCAACGCCTGCGACAACCTCGGCACCGAGGTAGCCGTTTGAACATACCTCAAGCACGGCGGCACCCATTCTGCCCGAAAAGCCGTTAAGTAATATTTTCATATTTTTACCTCTCAGACATTAAGTCCTGCTTTTCTCATAAGCTCAAGCATCTTCTTTTCGTTATCCTCTTCCATAACGGTAAGAGGAAGACGGACAAAGTTTTCACCGTAGCCCATAGCGGCACAGGCTGCCTTTACGGGGATGGGGTTGACCTCTGAGAAAAGAGAATTGATAAGGGGAAGATAATCGAGCTGCATTTTTGTGGCTTCAGCTATCTTACCGTCAAAGAAATTCTTACACATAAGAGAGGTTTCCTTGGGAAGAATATTTGAAAGCACGGAGATAACACCCTTGCCGCCGAGAGAAAGAATGGGAAGCACCTGATCGTCATTACCCGAATAAATATCAAGCTTACCCCTTGTGAGAGCAGCAATCTCAGCTATCTGAGAAAGGTTGCCGGAAGCTTCCTTTACGGCTACGATATTGGGATGCTCGCTGAGCTCTGCCATAGTCTTGGGCATAATGTTACAGCCTGTACGGGAGGGAACATTATATAAAATACAGGGAGCAGTTGCTATGTCCGCAACAACCTCAAAGGACTTTATAAGACCCTTCTGTGTTGCCTTATTATAATAGGGTGTTACAAGAAGGACAGCGTCAGCTCCGACTTCACAGGCATATTTGGTAAGGTCTATCGCATAATCGGTATCATTTGAGCCTGTGCCTGCAATAACGGGTACTCTGCCCGCTGTCTTTTCAACTGCAAATTTAATACATTCTCTGTGCTCTTCGTCCGTAAGAGTTGAAGCCTCACCTGTTGTTCCGCAGGCAACGATAGCATCAATACCCTCGGCTATCTGCCATTCAATGAGTCTGCCGAAGCTCTCGTAATCTACTCCGTTTTCGTTAAGAGGAGTGACAATAGCTGTTGCCGCACCTGTAAAAACTGTCTTTTTCATTATATTTTCCTCCGTTGCAATAAATACTTTATCAGACAAAAAATCAGCCGCCCGCAATTTCTTCGGACAGCAAAACCATACTTTCCCGATAACATAAAAAACAGCCGTATAATACGGCTACCGATACATTACGGGTAAAATCCCAAGTACAGATAGCTCTCCGCAAGTTCTTGCGACAACAAAGCGAATCTTATTTCGCATTGCCGGAAAAATTCACGCCTGAATTCACCTCGGCGCCGATACCTTTCAATTCTGCAACATCCCCGCGTTAAGGATTTACACAGAAGCTACTCTTTATCCAACGCACCTCTATCATTAATGTCTGTAGAATAGCACAGTTAAAGGAGATTGTCAATATTTTATCATAAAAAAATTCCGCGGATGGCTTCCGCGGAATTTGTTATCTGTACAGGTCCTCTCTTAAGTCGGAAAAAACCTTGAATTCGTGTCGCAGAGCCTTTACCTTTTCAGTATCTATCTCAAGGGAAAGGATCTCCTCATTTTCTCCGGCTTCGCTTATAATTTCCCCGAGGGGATCCGCAATAAGAGAATGCCCGCCGTAAACGGTTTCTCCGTACTCACCTGAGGAATTGCAAAGCACTGCAAACATCTGATTCTCTGCGGCTCTTCCCTTAATAAGAGTCTTCATAAGCTCAATTCTTCGGGCGGGCCACTGACAGGGCACAAAAAGAATCTCAGCCCCCGAGACAGCGAGCTTTCTTGCAAGCTCGGGAAAACGCAGATCATAGCAGATTATAACCCCTGCCTTTATGCCGTTTATTTCAAAAAGTGCCGTTCTGTTACCCTTTTCATAAAAGCTGTCCTCATTCATATAAGAAAAGAGATGGGTCTTGCTGTATGAGGATATACACTCCCCCGCCTTATTAAAGATATAACAGGTGTTATATATTCTCCCGTCTTTTTCCTCGGTGACACTGCCGCCGATAACAGCAGTCTTATATTCCCCGCTTATCCTTGAGAAAAGCTCTTTTGTACGGCTTGCGTTTTTATCGGCAAGAGAACGGATATTATTTTTCGGGAAAAAGCCCGTATTCCAGGTCTCGGGAAGAATTACGGCATCGGAGCTTTCCGCCGCCCTTTTGAGAAGCTCTTCGGCACGGGCGAAATTATATTCCGTATCATTTGCCCGCATATTCATCTGAATTACTGATATTTTCATAATTACAGCCTATTTCTTATAATTTTTCCGCTTGTAGTCTTGGGAAGACTCTCTCTGAATTCGACTATTCTCGGATATTTATAGGGAGCCGTATGCTTCTTGACATAGTTCTGAATATCCTTTTTAAGCTCGGCAGTACCCTCGGTTCCCTTTGTGAGAACGATAACGGCTTTAACGACCTGACCTCTCACTTCATCGGGAGCGGCAGTAACACCGCATTCGAGAACATAGGGAAGCTCCATAATGACATTTTCAATTTCAAAGGGCCCGATACGGTAACCGGAGGATTTGATAACATCGTCGATTCTGCCCACATACCAATAGAAGCCGTCCTCGTCCTTCCACGCCATATCGCCTGTGTGGTACATTCCGTCGTGCCATACCTCTTTTGTCTTTTCCTCGTCTTTGTAATAGCCTGTGAAAAGACCGCAGGGATGCTTATCCCCTGTTCTTACAATGATTTCGCCGTGTTCACCGACATCGCAGGAATTACCCTCGGAATCTACTATATCAATGTCATAGATGGGCACGGGCTTACCCATTGAGCCTATCTTATGGTTTGCTCCTACGAGATTGCCTATCATAAGAGTGCTTTCGGACTGACCGAAGCCCTCCATAATGCGAAGCCCCGTCAGCTTTTCAAGCTGCTTGAATACCTCGGGATTGAGAGCCTCGCCCGCAATGGTAGCGTGTTCAACCGAAGAAAGGTCATACTTTGTAAGATCTTCCTTTATGAGCATACGGTACATGGTGGGCGGTGCGCAGAATGTGGTTATATGATATTTGCTGAACATCGGAAGAATATCAGCGGCATTGAAGCGGTCAAAGTCATAAACAAAGGTTGCCGCCTCGCACATCCACTGACCGTAGAGCTTGCCCCAGAGAGCCTTTGCCCAGCCTGTATCGGAAATTGTAAGATGAAGGCCGTCGGGGTCAACGGAGTGCCAGTATTTTGCGGTAACAAAATGACCGAGTGCATATTTATAATTGTGGGCGGCAATTTTCGGATAACCTGTTGTGCCTGATGTGAAGAACATAAGCATAAGGTCATCTCCTGCGGGAGAAGACTCTGTTCTTTCAAATTTTTCGCTGAAAAGCTTATATTCACTGTCAAAGCTGTGCCAGCCCTCTTTTTCTCCGTTTACAATGATCTTTGTTTTAAGAGAGGGAGCCTCAAGGGATGCCTTTTCAGCTTCATCCGAGGTGATTCCGTCAGCCGTACAGAGAATTGCACTTATTCCCGCCGCATTGAAGCGGTAGGCAAAATCGTGCTGAAGGAGCTGATTTGTTGCGGGAATGGCAACCGCACCTATCTTATGAAGCCCTAAAATTGCAAACCAGAACTGATAATGACGCTTGAGAACAAGAAGAACTCTGTCGCCCTTTTTTATACCGAGTGAGGTAAAATAGTTTGCGCACTGATTCGAGGCACGGGAAATGTCATCAAAGGTAAATCTTCTCTCGGTGCCGTCCTGTGAAATGTGAAGCATTGCAAGCTTATCAGGCTTTGAAGAAGCAATACCGTCAACTATATCAAAGGCAAAATTGAATTTCTCTTCATTCTTGAAATCCACCTTGACGGGAGTGCCGTGTTCATTCTTCTCAACACTGACCCATTTGCGGTAGACGCGGTCGCTCTTTTCCTGTCCGAGACGCTTGGGAGCAACCGCCGCTTCAGCCTTCTGCGCCGAAAATTCGGGAATAGGCTCACCCGAGGGATTAAGAACGATGGCATAGAAAAGGCAGTCCTCATCGCCGACAGCCGTCATACCGTGAGGTGAAGAGGAGTCATAATAAATGCTGTCGCCCTCGTGAAGCACCTCGATATGCTCACCGACCTGCACCTTAAGAGTACCCTTTATAACGATATCACATTCCTGTCCCTCGTGGGTGGTAAGCTCGATATCCTTGTTTTCATCCCCCTCTGATTTTACGGAATGAACATAAAGAGGCTCTGCAATTCTGTTCTTAAAGGAAGAGGCAAGGTTATAATATGTCATACCGTGTGCCTGTTCGATTTTCTGTCCCTCGCCCTTTCTTGTAACGGTATAGGATGCAAGGGTGGGAGATGTACCCTGAATAATATCGGTGACATCAACATTGAAGGCAAGAGCACAGCGGTAAATGAACGCAAAGTTCAGGTCGCTTTTACCCTCCTCGCATTTCATATACTCATCTACCGTTACACCTGTTTTCTGAGCCATTTCCATATAGGTATAGCCCATAACCTCACGAAGCTCCTTGATTCGTGCCGCCATTTCGCGTATTTTGAAATCAAGTCCTGAAATAATGTTACTCATAATTCCTCCTGACGGGGCGAAAAAAAATCGCCCCAAAGAAAAATTCTTTGAGACGAGAATAAACCCGCGGTACCACTCAAATTGCACCAAAGGTGCCACTCAGGCTCTATCAAGCCTTAGACCTTTACGCAGTCATACGGGAGAGCTCTACGGCATACGCTTTCCTCTCTCCGGCTCGGGAGCTACAGATGATTTCCTTTCGCCAACGGCTTGCACCAACCGCCGCTTCTCTGAGGCTTCCATGAAATATCCCTCTCCGTCACAGCCTTTATTGAGGTAATTTTATCATTAAATTAAATAATTGTCAATGGGAAATCGATTAAATTTATTAAAAAGCATCTTTAATACGCTTGAACATCTTCCTTATTTCAATATTCTGGGGACATCTCTTTTCACAGGCTCCGCAGTCAAGACACTTTCTTACTCTGTCCTCAATATCGGGCATAGCCTCCTTGACAGTTCTTCTGTCGCCGTCTGCACTGAGATTAAAGGCGGCAAAAATTTCGGGTATTGCAATTTTCTCGGGACATATATCGCAGTAATTGCATTTTGTGCAGGGAATAAGACCGAGAGCAGAGTGTGCCCTCTTTGCCCTGTTAAACGAATCGATATCCGTATCATTCAGTGTGCCTGCGGTATATTTATCTGCATAAATAAGATTTTCATCAAGCTGGGCTGCAGTTCCCATTCCGCTTAAAAGAAGAGAAACCTCGTCATAATTCCAGATATAAGAAAGAGCGGCTTCAACAGTATTCATTTTTTCGGGAAGACATTCCTTTACGCTTTCGTGAGGAGTCACGAGAGAGCCGCCGAGAAGAGGCTCCATAACAATGAGACCCAGTCCCTTTTCTCCCGCAAGACGCAGTCCCTCAAGTCCTGCCTGATAGTCGGTATCAAGATAATTGAACTGAATCTGACAGAATTCACAGCCGTCGAATTCATCAACTATTTTCTTAAAAACATCAAGGTCATCATGGAAGGAAAAGCCCATATGGCGGATCTTTCCCTCTTGCTTTGCCTTTTTCATTTTTTCAATAAGTCCGAAATTTTTGACCTTTTCCCAATGGTCGCGGTTGAGAGCATGGAAGAGATAAAAATCCACATAGGGCATATCAAGTCTTTCCAGCTGAATTGAAAGAAGTCTTTCAAAATCCTCGGGACATTTCACATCGCCCATAGGAAGCTTTGTTGCGACAAGGGTCTTTTCCCTGTAGCCGTCCTTAAGAGCTTTGCCCACAAGAGCTTCGCTTTCGCCCTCGTGATAAAAAAATGCGGTATCGACATAATTCACACCGCCGTCAATGGCACGGCGGATAAGCTCAATTGCCTTTTGTTCATCGATCACCTTTTTTCCGTCCTTTTCGACGGTGGGCATTCTCATAGCACCGAAACCCAGCTGAGATACCATTTCTCCTGTTTTTCCGAAAACTCTGTATTTCATAATTTCTCTCCCGTTATATATTTTCATTATTATAACATATCCGGCATATTTATGTAAATCAAAATTTGTGATATTAAAGTTTTACTTTTTTGCACAATAAAACTGCCCCACATATCCTATCGGATATGTGGGGCAAGTGCCGGCGACGACCTATCTTCCCGGGCGGCTGCCCGCCAAGTATTTTCGGCACGATTGAGCTTAACTACCGTGTTCGGGATGGGAACGGGTGGGACCTCAATGTTATAGACACCGACTGTCGCGAGAGCTTATCTCTCAAGCGCAAGAGGGATTATAACAGATATAATCCCCCTTGTCAACACTTTTTTTAAGTTTTCTGAAAATTTTTTTAAAACTACAATTTCTCCGAAATCCGAATTCCGAAATTTTCTGCTTTTTATTATATAGGAAATTGCTCGCGTTGTGAGCAATTTAGCTTATAATTCGCCTGCGGCGTATTGAATGACGCAAGCTTATTGAACAAGAAACACCTACAGCCCCCAAGACCCAGGGTAGGGGGTTGACAAATCGTAAGATTTTTTCTTATGATCAGTTCTCTTCTTCAAATATGTATCTTCCCATAAGAACACCCATTACGGATGCCATCATAAGTCCTCTTGTCCAGCCTGAGGAGTCACCGAGGCAGTGAAGACCCTTTACATTGGTGTTGAGCCTTTCGTCCATCTTGATCCTGTTGGAATAGAACTTAAGCTCGGGAGAATAGAGAAGAGTTTCATAGGAGGCAAAGCCGGGAACGACATGATCCATTGCCTGAATGAAATTGATTATGTTTGTCATTGCACGGTAAGGCATTGCGGCGGTGATATCGCCTGCAACGGCATCGGGGAGCGAGGGCTTGAGGTTTGACTGCATAAGCTCCTTGGGCCAGGTACGCTTGCCGTCAAGAATATCGCCGAAGCGCTGAACAAGGATGTGTCCGTTTGCAAGCATATTTGTAAGCTCGCCAACCTTCTGTGCATATTCAATGGGCTGATTAAAGGGAGTGCTGAAATTGTGGGAGCATAAAATTGCGAGATTGGTGTTGTCTGATTTCAGCTCCTTATAGGAATGTCCGTTTACAACTGCAAGATTGTTGTCATAATTCTCCTGACTTACAAAGCCGCCGGGATTCTGACAGAAGGTACGGACCTTATTCTTAAAGGGTCTGGGATAACCGATGAGCTTTGACTCATAGAGAGCCTTGTTTACGGTTTCCATAACCTCGTTTCTGACTTCAACTCTGACACCGATGTCAACGGTGCCGGGCTGATGGGCAATATTGTATTCTGCACAGAGCTTTTCGAGCCAGTCTGCTCCTCGTCTTCCCGTTGCGATAATTGTATGATCGGCATAAATTTCTTCGGGTACACCCTTACCCTCGGTAATAACACCCTTGCAGATACCGTTTTCATTATCAAGGATAAGACTCAGACACTCTGTATCAAAGAATATTTCAACACCGTTGTTGAGAAGATACTGTTCAATGGCATAATAGAGATCCTGTGCTTTTTCCGTGCCGAGATGTCTTATGGGACAGTCAACAAGCTTAAGACCCGCCTGAATAGCTCTCTTTCTTATTTCCTTTACCTCTTCGGATGCATTTACACCCTCGATATGGGTATCGGCACCGAATTCGAGATAAATTGAATCGGTATAATTTATAAGCTCCTGAGCGAACATCTCACCTATAAGGGTAGGAAGATCACCGCCGACCTCATAGCTCAAAGAGAGCTTTCCGTCGGAAAATGCGCCCGCACCCGAAAAGCCTGTTGTTATATGGCAGTTGGGCTTACAGTTTACGCACTGCTTTGTCTTTGTTTTGGGGCAATGGCGCTTTTCAATGGACTTTCCCTTTTCAACTATGACTATTTTCTTCTTACTGCCTTTTCTTAAAAGCTCAAGGGCAGTAAAAATACCTGAGGGGCCTGCTCCTACTATTACTACATCCGCTTTCAATTATGTTCCCTCCGAAATATCAGTTCTGTTTTTTTACTATTGTGTATTCATCACCCGCTCTGAAATAAGGGCAGGAGCGGACGGAATATGTCATAAAGCGTTCCGCTTCATCCATATCGAGGTCCACACTGCATCTGTAGCAGTCATATTCTTCATCGTATTCGTAATTCATACATATATCGCAGTTGGAAACGACAGCCATAATGCACTCTCCTTTTTTCAGGTTTTCGGGTGTCAAAAACACATACTTTAATATTTTACCATAAAAAAGCGGATATTTCAAGCATCTTTAATCTTTACTGAAAAGAGTTTTTATGTTAATATAATTTCATAACAGAAAAAAGGACGGAAAAAATGAAGTCTGAAAGAAACAAGACCATCAGCACCACCCTCGAAGAGGGAAGAGAATTTCTCGGCGGGTGTGCTTTTAAAAAGGGAAAAAAAGAAAAAGAAGAGCTTTATGACAAATATTTTAATGCGGATTTTTTTACTGCGGTAAAATATTTTCCCGATTCCTTTGTTGACCTTGTTATTGCTGACCCTCCTTACAATCTCCGCAAGGACTACGGCGGAGAGGTATGGAACAGGAAAAAGACCGAGGAATATACCGAGTTCACAAGAAGCTGGTTAAGGGAAGCAAAAAGAATACTCAAGAGCACGGGAAGCATTTATATATGCTGTGACTGGCAGACAAGCCTTATAATAGGGAACATTCTCCCCGAATTTTTTACCGTCAGAAACCGTATCACATGGCAGAGAGAAAAAGGCAGAGGTGCAAAGAAGAACTGGAAAAACTCTATGGAGGATATATGGTTTTGCACCGTAAGCGATGATTATACCTTTAATCTCGGAGCTGTAAAGGTCAGAAAAAAGGTCATAGCTCCCTATACGGAAAACGGAGTTCCAAAGGACTGGGAGAAGACGGAAAAGGGAAATTACAGAATGACCTGTCCGTCGAATTTCTGGGATGATATTACCGTACCCTTCTGGTCAATGAAGGAAAATACCGCCCACCCCACGCAAAAGCCCGAAAAGCTGACGGCAAAGCTGATTCTCGCTTCAAGTAATAAGGGTGATATTGTTTTTGACCCGTTCGGCGGCTCGGGGACAACGGCTGTTACGGCAAAGAAACTGGGAAGACATTATCTTTCAGTTGAAAAGAATCCGAGGTATTGTATATGGGCACAGCAAAGACTGATTTCGGCAGATGAAGACAAAACCATACAGGGCTACGAAAACGGCTTCTTTACCGAAAGAAATTCGGATAAGTAAATATGCACACTTTTTCAGCAGTTATTTTTGACATAAAGGCGGACAAAAATTACCTTTGCCGCCTTTTTTTATTTTATCATTTTATAATAAGCCCGAATTTATTACGAAATGAGTGTGAGTTATGAAAAAACTCAATAAAATAACACCCATACCGATGGCACATCAGGTTATCTGGTGGGCAGTGCGTGCTTCCCTTATTATTTTCGGCGTATGGGGACTTCTTCACGATTCCGTGACACAGTTTCTTATGGGACTTTTTGCCATAGCCTTTACACATCTGTGGGATATGTTCCAGCTTTTCGGCGGAAAGTCTTTTATAACGAGAGTGACCTATCAGGCACAGACAATGCTAAATCTCTTTATATGCTTCGGTGTTGTTATCGGCTATGTTCTTAACACAAAAACAAATTTCCAGTATGTGGATCTGATTGAGCATTTTATTTCGGGCGTTGTTGCCGCTTACTTTGCTTATGACTTCGCAGTAGCCTTTCAGGGCAGAAGCCGCCACCTGAGTCCCGGACTTGCCGCTCTCTTCGCTCTGTGCTTCTCCTGTTTTATTCTCGTTGCATGGGAATACTACGAATTCACAATGGACCGTCTTTACGGCTACACTCTTCAGGTATCCCCCATCCTCGGAGAGGACGGACTTGTTGATACTATGATAGATATGATTTTAGCCGGTGCCGGCTCCGTTGTGGGAATGTTCTGGGTAGCTTTCGCAAGAAACGGTATCATAGGAAAGAACAGAAAAGAAGTAAGAGCCTATGTAAAAGCCCGCTCAAAAACCGACCGCGAAAGAGAGCTCAAATACTTAGAAGAGCACGATTTTTACAAATAATCACAAAACAAGAAAATCACCTTAACCCCGAAATGAGGTTAAGGTGTATTTTTTATGCCATATTAAAAAGCTTTCTGAAGAACTCTGCTATTTTATTGAAGAATTCAAGTATTTTTGCAAGGAAGCCTGAAGCTTCAGAATCACCCACATTTTCACCGAGGCGTTCCTCACATACATCACAGACTCCGTCTGCATTTTCGTCCGTATGACCGCTTGCGGGAATTACAGCCCTGTAGATTTCACCGCAGGAGCAGGTAAATTCCTGTTCACCCGCCGTAACACAATCGGAAGAAAAAATAACCTCTCTCGTAAAAGAATGTGTATGTCCGGGAGCATCAGGTGTAACATCCGTTCCGGGAACAGACGGCACATTGGGGAAAATTACCTCAAGAACAACCTTACATTCATCACACTTACCGTCACCGTCATCATCAAAATGACCGTATGCACTTTCGGTAGTTGCCGTAATTTCTGAACATCTCCTACAAACCTGAACGCTTATACCGTCCTGTGTGCAGGTCTGTTCGGAAAGCACCGTTGCTTCTGTAAGATCGTGACCTAACTTGCTGCCAACATCAACCACTGTTTCGGCTATATCATTACAACGTGAACACTCCTTACGTTTTGTTCCGTCTTCCGTACAGGTTGCATTGTTGTCTGATACAAACTGATACTGATGACCTTCTGCCTCTATATACACATAATAGTCGTTACTGCACATCCAACAATAAAGGTTTGCATAACCACCTTCACACTGAATATCATCATTCTCGTTGTTCCACTCATAACTATGTTCTTCTGTAGGTGTTTCATGCTCTTCTTTTTCTTCCCGACATTTGGTGCAATAATACCCTTTTGTACCACCTACACAAGGCGCAACTACATTTCCAATCCATACCCAATCGTGTTCTGCAGGAGGAACATATTCCATTTTATTACTAGAACAATCGTTACAGTGAAAACGATTTACGCCGCCTTCTTCACAATTCTTTATTTCATCATATCTGTACCAAGAGTGTTCCCCAATATTTTCTATAATATTAGCAGTATTGCAACCACTACAGATATATGTCCTTTGAGCACAATTTTCTTCTATAATTGTATTAGTATGACTATGTTCATAATAAACCGTCAAATGTTCAGTTGCTCCTTTATAAAGTGATTCCCATTCTGACTGGGTTCCTTCATAATAAACAACTTTTTGTATTTCTCGGTAATCACTAAGCCAATCTTCACCAATAAAGAAATCATCAGCTAACGAGGTTACATTTTTAGGAATATATAAGCGATATATTTTCTCGCCATAAGCTTCAGGGAAAGGAGAATAAAAGGCACCCGCACCGATTTTTGTAACATTTTCGGTTATTAATATACTTTCGTCATCGTATCCAAAAAAAGAATACTCAGCAAGCTCTTTTACTGATTCAGGTATAATATAGTTAGTAAGCTGTATATCATTGGAATCAAAATGAAGATGTGGTGTCATATAAAGAATTTCTTTATTTTTATCAAACAAAACTCCGTATTCATCACTGGAATAATATGGATTATTACCATTTACAAAAAAATAAGGTATTGATGCAGGTTGAGAGTCTTTCGCAATGACACTAAAAAATGCTTTCACAGGAATGCTTTTTACCGAAGACGGGATATATAACCAAGGAATACTGTCTGTCACAAAGTGACAAAAAGCATAAGGAGCAAATTCTTCAACACCTTCGGGTACTGTATAATAACCATATATATAATTTACATACTTTGAAGCATATATAAGAGTTTTTCCGTCTTTGGAATAGATAACACCATAGTCGTCCATTTTTAAATATGCATTGTTCTCATCGATAACAATATTTGCATTAGCAAAAAATGGGCATTTCCCGAGTTTCTTTACAGTTGAAGAAAGGGCTATTTTTGAAACTATTGTATACCTGAATGCATTATCTCCGACAGAAGTAACCCCTTCACCGACTACAATATAGGTAAAGCCGGGAAATTCTCTGTATTCATACCATGGTGCTGAAGACCACTCAGCTTCATAGTCCGCCATATCACCGGTACCGTTAATATAAAGTGTGCCTGTATTCACATCAATTTCCCAGGTAACATTGTCACCCTCAGCGCCGCATTCGCCTGCATATTCTGACGCATTTACTGACAGCGGAACAACTGACATCAGCATCAGTACCGCTAAAGCAAGTGACAAGATACTTCGCATTTTCTTTTTCATTGTTTTACCTCCATAAATTAAAAAAGTGTGTGCAACCGAAGTCACACACACCGAAAAATGCGAACCTCGATTTGCTACCACACAAAATTCATCGTCATCTACACAGAAATGCGAATAAGAAGTCCGCACTTTTGCCAAAAGACAAAAATGCAACTCCTGTGTAGAAAATATTGAATTTCGTGTGGTAATTACACTATAGCACAGAAAAAAGGCAACTTCAAGTAAATAATAAAATTTTGATTGCTTGTTATAGTGTTTAATATGAAGAACAAGCAAAGCTTCGTGACGGTGATTTTATTAATATGATATTAAATAAATTCATTGAATTTAATTTATTAAAAAAATACATTAATAAATCGCAAAAAAAATATTTACATCTGAATTTTTTTGCAGTATATTAATAACTAAATTGAGATATTGCTTATCGGGGATATTTCAAAATCCATATTAAGGAATGATACTAAAATGAATGTAATGCAGGAAATCACCAAATACGGTCACGAAAAAATACTTTTCGTCAACAACGAAAAAGCAGGCCTTAAGGCTATTATTGCTGTTCACAGCACAGTAAGAGGACCCGCTATCGGCGGCTGCCGTCTTCTTCCCTACGCTTCCGAGGATGAAGCTCTTTTCGATGTTCTCCGTCTTTCCCGCGGTATGTCACACAAGAATGCTGCTGCAGGTCTTGATTTCGGCGGCGGTAAGTCCGTTATCATCGCAGACCCCTCACAGAAGACAGAAGCAATGTTTGAAGCCTTCGGCGAAGCTATGAACGCTCTTAATGGCTGCTACATCACAGCAGAGGATGTTAATACAGACTGTGACGATGCTCTTATCATTGCAAGAAAGACAAAGCATATCTGCGGTCTTCCCCACATTTCGGGCGACCCCTCACCCTTTACCGCTATCGGTGTATATCAGGGCATCAAGGCTACTGCAAAGGTAGCATTCGGCTCCGATAATCTTGAGGGAAGAACCATCGCTGTTCAGGGCGTAGGTAAGGTTGGTCTTGACCTTTGTAAGCACCTCGCATCAGAAGGCGCAAAGCTTTATGTTGCAAACAGAAAGAACAAGGCTAATCTTGAAATCTGTGCTGAAAAGTACGGTGCAACAATAGTTTCCGCTGATGAGATCCTCACTCAGGAATGCGATATCTTTGCTCCCTGTGCTCTCGGTGCTATCGTTAATCCCTCAACAATTCCTAACTTCAACTGCAAGGCTATTGCAGGTGCAGCTAACAATGTTATCCTTGACCTCGCTTCCGGTGAAGCTCTTAAGGCAAGAGGCATTCTCTATGCTCCCGACTTCATCATCAATGCCGGCGGTGTTATCAACGCAGCAGGCGAAGCCGCAGGCAACTACAATGAGGAAGAGGTTCTCAAGAAGGTCAACAACATCTATAACACAGTTGAACACATTCTTACCGAATCCCAGAAGACAGGCGAGCCCGAAGGCGTTATCGCAGAAAGATTCGCAGAAGAATGCATCGACGCTGCAAGAAAATAATCATATCAAAAAAATTTCAGCTCCCGAAAAATCGGGAGCTGTTTTTTGTATATAAGCACAAAACACTGATTTTCAGTCATAGAATCTGATTTTATTTATATCGTAGTTATCCGTTTCTACTATATTTATGACCTCGTCAATGTCTGCCGTTACCTTGAAAAGCTCGGGGGTCTGGGCACGGACGAAACCGTCTTTTACATTATCGTCAATAACACTGAGAAGCTTATCAAAGAAGCCGTTGATATTAAAGACAACAATAGGCTTTGAAAGACGGGCAAGCTGCTTTAAGGTCAGCACCTCAAGGAATTCCTCATATGTACCGATTCCGCCGGGAGTAATAATGAATGCATCGGAATTATCCTCCATATACTTTTTGCGGTCTCTCATACTCTCTGGCCAGACGAACTCGTCACATTCCTTATATAACACATCACCCGCCTTGAAAAATTCGGGGGCTACACCCGTTATATGTCCCTTTCCTTTTGTAAAGCCTCTTGCGGCGGCGCCCATAAGTCCGTTTTTTCCTCCGCCGAACATAAGAGAATGTCCTCTCTTTGCAAGCTTTTCACCGAGAAGCTCGGTCTGGTCTATATAATTTTTTTCTATTTCGGTTCCCGATGAGCCGAAAACACAAATCACCATATCAGTTTCCTCCTTTTATTATCTGCTTGAAGCAAAGAGCCTCAAAAATGTGATCTCTGTTTATTATATCATATCCGTCCATATCTGCAATGGTTCTTGCAACTTTCAGAACCTTATCATAGGTTCTTCCCGAAAGTCCCGCCTCTTCATAATAAGTTTTCATCATTTCAGCGGCTTCATCGTCCATCACACAAAAGCGTCTGACCTGTGTTGCGGTCATTTTCGCATTACAGGTTATTTCCGTACCCTCAAAACGCTTTCTCTGTATCTCTCTTGTTTTTTCAACTCTCTTCTTGATCTCCGCGGAGCTTTCCTCGGCTTCCCCTTGGCCGCTTATTTCATTATATGTAGCGGCGGGAACATCTATCTGAATATCTATTCTGTCAAGAAGAGGACCCGATATCTTATTGCGGTATCTCGCTACTGCTCCCTGAGAACAGGTACATTCCCTTATGGGATGACCCGCGAAGCCGCAGGGACAGGGATTCATTGCGGCAACAAGCATAAAGGAGCAGGGATAAGTTAAAGTTCCCGCAACACGGGAAATCGTCACCTCTCCGTCCTCCATAGGCTGGCGCATTACCTCCATGGCGGCTCTTGTGAATTCGGGGAATTCATCAAGAAACAGCACACCGTTATGAGCCAAGGACAGCTCTCCGGGACGGGGCACAGTACCTCCGCCCGACAGTGCGGCGGGAGATACCGTATGATGGGGTGAGCGGAAGGGTCTGCTTTTTACAAGTCCGCTCTTATTTTTAAGCTCCCCTGCTATTGAATAAAGCTTTGTTATTTCAAGAGCCTCGGGGAAGGTCATATCGGGTAAAATCGTGGGAAGACGCTTTGCAAGCATACTTTTTCCCGAGCCGGGAGGGCCTGACATAAGAATGTTATGACCGCCCGCCGCCGCAATTTCGAGGGCTCTTTTTGCGGATTCCTGACCTAAAACATCAGAAAAATCAAGAATTGCTTCTCTGTCATCGCTTACCTTTTCTTCCGTTCTTTCATACATTTTCAGCTCTTCGTCGGTTGTTCTGTCACCCTTGAAGAAATCAATAAGCTGACGGGTATTTTTTACGGGATATATCTCAATTTCCTCTACGACTGCCGCCTCGCCCGCATTTCCGTACGGGATAAACACCCTCTTTATACCCGCATTTTTAGCCTCTATCACCATAGGAAGCACTCCGTTTACGGGGCGTACCTCTCCCGACAGGGAAAGCTCACCTATAAAGGCATTTTCGGCGGTATCGATGTTCAGCTGCTTTGCGGCAATGAGAAGAGCCACGAAAATGGGAAGATCGTAAACACTTCCCTCTTTTTTCACATCGGCAGGTGCAAGGTTTACCACAATATGATTAAAAGGAAAGCTGTAGCCGCTGTTTTTTATAGCCGCCTGAACTCTTTCACGGGCTTCAGTCACCGCGGTATCGGGAAGACCTACCATATCGAAGCGGTATTTTCCGCCCGAAATATCAGCTTCAACCTCTACCATAAAGGAGCGCATACCGAATATTCCCATACTCATTACCTTTGCAGTCATAACAGCACCTCCGAACATTTGTTCCTATTATAATTTAAAAATACATCTTTGTCAACCGTCGAAAGCTGTCACAAGATAAAAAAGCATTCTGCGTCACCCCCCCCCCGGCCCTGGGTCTTGGGGGCGAAAAGGTGTTTTTTGATATAAGGGAAATTTCTCACAATGCGAGCAATTTCCTATATATCGAAAAAAGGTGCACAGACCTTTTGGCCGTGCACCTTTAAGCTTATTCTTTTCAGCTTCCGAAGAATATTCTCATAGCGCTGTAATAGCCCTCTGCAAATTCCTCATAAAGCTCGGGATACATTTCGGAGAATGTGTCCACACCGCTTGAAACAAGGCCGCCGACTACGCCGAACATAATGATGCACATTACTACGGCAAAGCAGACGGAAATTGCCATTGTGATAAGAGTTGCCTTGAAGAAATTTGATCTTGCCTTGAAGGTTTCATCAAAGGCATATTTGAAGCATACCACAAGATAAATTATAAAGCCCACACCGGGAATAAGTGCCCATAAGGGGTAAAGGAGCATCCATTTGAGATATTCCTTGACACTTGCCGCCTTATCATTGACGGGAGGATACCAGGGAGCACCGTTTGAGTATGGTGTATTCTGTCCGTAAGGAGCTCCGGGTGCCGAATAGCCGCCTGCGTCCTGAAAGGGCTCGGAATTTGCGCCTGCATTAAAATTGTTCTGATAACCGTAATTATCCTGTGCAGGGGCTTCCCTGTTGCTTACATTTTCCTGATAGCCTGCATTATTTTGTTCGGGAGAATCTGCCTTTAAGGTTTTCTCTCCGCAGTTGGTACAGAATAAAGCATTGTCTTCAATAGTTTCTCCGCATTTTCTGCAAATCATATTATTACCTCCTTTTATTAAAAGCCTGCCTGCTGCAAGGCTCTTACTACACTTGTTAAAATAAGCATTGTCCTGTCCTCATCGTGCTTTTTGAGTTCGGGAAGTTTTCCCTTTGAAAAGGTCTTTATGAATTCCTTTACCTTCATAAATGCCGAGGGGACATCCATATCGAGAAAGGGATATATCCGGTCGGCTTCCGTTTTAAGATAATAAAGAAGCTCACCGATATTATATTCCGCTTCATCATCATAATCGCATGCCTTGAGAAAAAGCTCAAATGCTGCGATAAAAAGCTCCTTATGAGAGGGACGGTATTTCTTACAGTACTCTCCGAGAATTGAGGTACAGCCCTCAAGCTTATTGACCCTCTGGTAGCGTACCTTTGAAGAAAAATCAAACTCCGCTTCCATCGTTGACAGTATACGGATAAATTTTTCCGTTACCATATCGACATAAAGAGTACCCGTTTCGTCAATAAGAAAGGTATACTTTATGCCGAGACACCTGCCGTAGGTCTTCATAGTATCGTTATAACCGAGTTTTATTGATCTGTCAAGAACATTTCTTTCAAAATTCAGGAAACTTCCGAGATCCTTTGAGGGCCTTATATATGTAACATCGGGATGTCTTAAATAGCCCTCGTGGTTATTCTCCGTATTAAGATCAACACAGACTACCTTTTGGGCTCCCAGCTTAATTGCCGAGGCTATGGGGATATTATCATAGAAGCCGCCGTCTATATAGTGATTTCCGTCAATTTCCGCAGGCGGAAAAACGGGGAAACAGGCACAGGAGGCGGATATCCACTTCCACGCCTCTTCGGGATTTTCAGCCATATCGCTTTTTTTAATTTCGACGGGGGTGAATTCCTCTCTCATTCCCTTATAAAGCACCGTCATAAGGGCAAAATCAATTTCCGAGGAGAAGAATTTTTCAGGCTTGAAATAGCGGTGGATCATATTGATAAAGGGAGTATTGTCCACGCTTTTTGAATTGAGATAGTTTTTGAGGAACGGTATGATATTGTCCTTCTGTGAAACAATACCGTCAAAGGAAACATCAAAGTTGATGCCGTTTGCCATAATATCGCCTGCGGTAACCTCATTCCACATTTTTTCGGCTTCGCTGAAATCCTTCTGAACATAAAAAGCCGCATTTATTGAACCGATAGAGGTACCTGTTGCAACAGAGAACTCCTCGCCCAGCTCATTCAGAGCCTTCCAGGCTCCGAGCTGATAAGCACCCTTTGAGCCGCCGCCCGCAAAAACGATAGCTTTTTTTTCGTTACTCATTTTTTTCACCGTAATTTATGAAAACTTTTTCATATCAGAGCATAAAAGAGAGGTTCTCACCACCCTTACGGGGACTACCTCCTTGCCGAGATATGAGGACAGAGCCTCTGACAGCTGAATGGGGTTAAGATTAAAGGTGCTGCCTGCCGGAAGCACGGTCTTAAGAAGAATATCCTCCCCGCTTTTTTCTATTGTAAAGCTTTTTATATGCTCCGAAACATTTACCGTCTTCATAATCTTCTTACCGCCCGACTTACCGCTTTTTTCACAGGAAAGCTTCCCGCTTGTAAGAGCGTTATAAAGCTCTGCTTCGTTTATATCCTCGGGGGAATAAAGTACATCATATTCACCGAAAGCAATTTCGGCGCTCTTATTAAAGGGAGCACCTGCGGCTTCCACAACAAGTCCATCGGGAAGACAGCGGTTGAGTCTTTCCTTTATTTCATCGGGGGACATATCACCCACGATTCTTAAATCTACAGGCTCACCCTCGCTTTCGACACCGAGAGATAAGGCAAGAAGAAATGAAATATAAGGATGGGGATTAAAGCCCTCCGTATACCATAAGGGAATTTCTGCTCTTCTGACAGCTCTTTGCATCATACGGAACATATCGAGGTGGGATACGAATTTTATTCTACCCTTTTTTGATAAAAACAGCCTTAAATCATACATCGCATTTTCCTCCGTTGAGCTTATTTGCACCGCAGCCCGCACAATTCATACGGCAATGGGCAGTGGTTTCGGCATTTTGTGCCTTTTTGCTTTCACGGATAAGAAATGCTTTGCTGACACCGTAATCAAGGTGATCCCAGGGAAGTATCTCTTCATAGGCTCTTCTTCTGTTGGCGTAGAATTCGGGGGAAATATCACAATCAGAGAAGCTTTCCATCCATTTGTCAAATAAGAATTTTTCTGTCCAGCCGTCAAAGGTACAGCCCTTTTTCCACGCCGCCTCAATAACAGCGGAAAGTCTTCTGTCGCCTCTTGCAAAGACTCCCTCAAGGAAGGATGTGGGAATATGGTGGAAACTGACATTTATCTTCTTTGAGGGAAGATTGTTTTTAAGAAGCTCCTGCTTCTGTTTCAGCTCCTCGGGAGTGCTCTGAGGCTCCCACTGGAAAGGAGTAAAGGGCTTGGGCACAAAGGAGGATGCACTGACACCTACGGTACAGCCTCTTCCCTTGGGTTTATCGGGATTCATATAGAATTCATCTACAACCTTTTTTGCAAGCTGACCGATTCCGAGAACATCCTCGTCGGTTTCCGTGGGAAGACCCAGCATAAAATAGAGCTTTACGGAGCTGTAGCCGTTAGTAAATGCAATTCTTGAGGTTTCAAGAAGCTCCGATTCCGTAACATTTTTATTTATAACATCACGAAGCCTTTGTGTACCTGCCTCGGGAGCAAAGGTAAGTCCGCTTTTTCTTACTCCCGTAAGCTTCTTTACAAGAGAATCGGAGAAATTATCAACACGAAGCGACGGCAGAGCGATATTGACCTTTTCATCCCCTGTCCAGTCAAGAAGCTTTTCAAGAAGCTCTTCAATTCTTGTGTAGTCGGAGCTTGAAAGAGAACAGAGAGATATTTCATCATAGCCCGTATTCTTACAAAGCTCCTTACACTGCTCATTTATAACATCGGGGCTCTTTTCTCTTATGGGACGGTAAATGAAGCCCGCCTGACAGAAGCGGCAGCCTCTGATACAGCCTCTGAATATCTCGTGAGTCACTCTGTCGTGAACAACATCAATAAAGGGAACAACGAAATCCGAGGGATAAAATACATTATCAAGCTCTTTGATTATTCTCTTTGTAATCCTTTCGGGAGCACCGTTTTTCGGTGTAACAGCCTTTATGGTGCCGTCCTCATTATAGCTTATATCGTAAAGAGAGGGAACATAAACGCCCTCAATTTTTGCGGCATCAATAAGGAATTCTTCCTTTGAAGAGCCTTTTTTCTTATGCTCCTTATAAAGATCCATTATCTCGCTGTTGACCTCTTCTCCCTCACCGAGGCTGAAAAGATCAAAAAATTCAGCAACGGGCTCGGGATTGCATACACAAGGACCGCCGCCCATTACGATCGGAGAAAGTCCCGTTCTGTCAGAAGCTCTCACGGGGAGCCCCGCAAGATCAAGCATATTGAGAACATTGGTATAGCAAAGCTCATACTGAAGTGTAAAGCCGATAATATCAAAATCCTTTATGGGATCTCCGCTTTCGAGGGCATAAAGGGGGATAAAGTTCTTTCTCATCTCGGCTTCCATATCCTCCCATGGTGCAAAAACTCTTTCACACCAGGTATCCTCCCTCTTATTTGCCGCAGAATAAAGTATCTTCATACCGAGGTGCGACATTCCTATCTCATAGGAATCGGGGAAGCAGAATGCGAAGCGTATATCGACCTCATCCTTATTTTTTATAACACTGTTAAGCTCTCCGCCCGTATATCTTGCAGGCTTCTGCACGAGCGGAAGAATTCTTTCAAGCCGTCTTTCCATCTTAAAACCATCCGTTTTATGTTTATAATCAGTTTAATTATAGCATAAGTCTGTTTTCTTTTCAAGTGAATACCGAATCTTTATCCCCTAGACAGCCGATAACGCAGTAGATAAAAAAAATAAGAAAAAACAGATAGTATTTTCCCGAAAGGAACAAAAGAAAAAAAACAAGAAAAAGAAAAACAAGAGAGCATATACCGACAAATGAGGAAATTTTCCTTGCCGTCAGAATATCTGAACGCTTTCCGAGAAATGAAAAAAGCGCCCGCCCGCCGTCAAGAAACGGAAGAGGCAGAAGATTCACCGCACCGAGAAATATATTCACGGCGGAAATCTCAAAAAAAATATTCTTTCCCCCCAAAGCATAAAGGCAATAAAACAGGGCACCCGCAAAAATATTTCCGAGGGGTGCCGAGAGAGTGCAGAAAACTGTTTTATCAAATGAAAGATATGAAAATCCGGGGCATATAAGCTTTACACCGCCGAAGCTGAAATTGAGAGCCGCCGTCTTACAGCCCGAAAAATATAATGCGATAAGATGTACCGTCTCGTGAAAAAGTGCCGACAGCAGGCTTATAAGATAAATTCTCATATCGGAAAAAAATGCTCCGAGAGCGAAGACCACTGCAAAGGAAAGCCCGATATAAATATCGAGCTGCCCGAGCTTAATATGCATATGAAAGCTCGGGGAATACCTCAAGGGGGTCGGCGCTTTCACCGTCAACGCTCACCTCAAGGTGAAGATGAGGCCCTGTTGCAAGCCCTGTCTGACCGACTGCGGCAATAACATCTCCCGCAGACACCTCTTCTCCCTCTTTGGCATAAAGCTCACTGCAGTGGCAGTAGAGAGTGACCGTTCCCCCGCCGTGGTCGATCCTGATGTAGTTTCCCGCCATTTCTGCCGTGCCCGCCTCGGTCACGATTCCGCCCTTTACCGCACAGATGTCCGTTCCCTCATCCGCCGCAATGTCAACACCGCCGTGAAAGCTTTCTCCGGAATAAACGGGATGCTCACGGTTTCCGTAATATGATGTAATGCTTCCCGAAACGGGAACTGCTGTTTTTTCCTCGGAAATATCCTCTTGAAAAACACAGATTTGTTCCTCCGATGTTTTTTTGGTTTCCTGAACATTTTCTCCGAATGCAGTAAAAACAGCAGGCTCGGGATATATGGCCTGTGTTTTCTCTTCAGAGGGGGTAAAATATCCCCCGAGGTCAATATCCTCGCCGAAAATGATACCGAGATCCTGTCTTAAAGCCTGAAGCGCGCCCTCGTTAGTTTTTGTGAATACAACAAGAAGACCTATTATCAGTATCACAATTACGGACTGAACAAGACTCAGCACCACGAACATATCCGCTCCCTGCCGTTTTTTCTGAGTTTTCATTCTTACTATTTTCATAATTTGCTCCTTCATTTTCGTTTTGTAGAATATATGTCCTGAAAGAAAGATTTATTCAAAAGAGCAGTTTTTATTGAACAACAAGAAACAATGTGATATACTGACTAAAATGAGGTGATACATATGAAAAGTATAAAAATGGGAAGAGAACCCTCCTTTATGGGCGGAATCATGGGTATAGTCGCAGCCTTGTTCGGCCTGTTCTGGACCTTTGCGGTAATATCCTCGGGCGGCGGTGTTTTCGGTCTTTTCGGACTGATCTTTGTCGGCATCGGTATATTAAATGCCGTGAGAGGCTTCAGGAATGCCTTTTCAAAGAACAGACGCTCGGAGTTTGATATTGTCGATGAAACTGAGGAGCCCGATCCCTGGAACGAGCGCTTCTCCTCTCCCGCTTCAGGTAATGAATATATGTCCGTGGGCAATTCATTCTGCCCCTACTGCGGAAACGAGGTAAAGAAGGAATTCGAATTCTGTAACAACTGCGGAAGGAAGCTGCCCCGATGACACTGAAACAGGAAATAAAAAAAGCTCTCAGAGCCACTTTTCCTGTTTTTTCGGGATATATAGTTCTCGGCTTCGGCTTCGGAATAGTGCTTCATTCAAAGGGCTTCGGTATTTTATGGGCGCTTTGTATGAGCCTGTTTATATATGCGGGCTCAATGCAGTATGTTGCTATAGATCTGCTGTCGGGAGGGGCTTCCGTTATAACAATGGCTCTCACCACCGTGCTCGTAAACGCAAGACACCTGTTTTACGGCATTTCCATGATAGATAAATACAAATCTGCGGGAAAATTCAAGCCCTATCTCATCTTTGCTCTTACGGATGAAACCTATTCACTCGTGTGTACGGAGGAAGAGGAAAACTCCCACAGATACCATTTTTTAGTGTCACTCTTCAACCATATTTACTGGGTGGGCGGTACTGTTCTCGGTGCGGCGGTAGGCTCTGCCTTTGATTTTGCACCGAAAGGCATAGATTTTGCGCTGACAGCTCTCTTTGTTACGGTCTTCGTTGAGCAGTGGTTATCCTCAAAGGATCATGCGGCTGCAATTATCGGCGCTCTTTGCTCCGTGATATGTCTTATTATTTTCGGTGCAGACAGCTTTCTTATCCCCGCAATGCTTACAATTACTCTTTCACTCACCGTTTTAAGGGTAATAAGAAGAAAGGGGGGAAAGAAAAATGCCTGATATCCGTTCAGCCGTGCTTATCGCCGTTGCGGCAGTAATTACGGCAATTTTACGCTTTCTTCCGTTTTTTATTTTCGGAGGCAAAAGAAAAACTCCCGAATTCATAACCTATCTCGGAAAGGTCTTGCCCTTTGCCATAATGGCAATGCTGGTTGTTTTCTGTCTTAAAAATGTCAGCATTACCGCCTTCCCCCACGGTATCCCCGAGCTTATTTCCGTCGCAGCCGTTGCTCTTCTTCACATATGGAAGAGAAATACGCTTCTGAGCATTATCGGCGGAACGGTGCTTTATATATTACTTATCAATTTTATTTTCATTTAGGAGAAAAGCTATGAAAATTATGATAGCATCCGATATTCACGGATCATATTATTACTGCGAAAAAATGCTTGATGCATTCCGTAAAGAAAATGCGGACAGGCTTCTTATTCTCGGAGATATTCTCTATCACGGCCCGAGAAACGATCTCCCCCGTGACTACGCTCCGAAAAAGGTCATTACCGCCCTCAATGAAATAAAGGACAGGCTTCTTTGCGTAAGAGGAAACTGCGACACCGAGGTCGATCAGATGGTGCTGGAATTCCCCATACTTGCAGATTACTGTATTTTGCAATGCGGTGAAAAAACGGTATATGCCACTCACGGTCACAAATTCGGAGAAACTACCCCACCACCCCTTACAAAGGGCTCAATTCTGTTGTGCGGTCATACACATATCCCGAAATGCACGGAATATGAAAGCTACACCTATATGAATCCCGGCTCTGTTTCGATACCCAAAGAGGACTCACACCACGGATATATGATCTATGAAAACAACACCTTCTTATGGAAGGACTTCGACCAAAATATCATAAAAGAATACCACATCTGACCGATAACCGCCCCGCTGTTCGGAGAGGGGCAGTTTTTTTCGTCATTTTGCACAAAAGAGTGAAACTATCGAAATGACAAAAATTTAACACTCTTGCGCTCTTTGTGAAAATTATACAAATATTAAAAAAGTGTTCAAAAACCGTTGACAGTATGTGTTGACATATGCTAATATGAGGATGCAGAGAACAAGAGGTTTTCTGAAAAACTAATGAGAGAGTGAGTCCGATGTACAACTGAAGACGGAACTTGAAAAAGAGTTCAGAAAAGCAAAAAGATCCGGTCAAGGAGAATTGGCAAATCAGAGGTTCAGAATATATGACAAGGATTTGACATTTTTTATAGGTCGGAGTCTGCGAAAATTTTAAGAGAGAGTGAGTCCGATGTACGACTGATTTTCCCGCAAAAACTTTTAGGATTTTTTATGAAAAATCCAAAGCTTACCGATAAGCACTGATGCATTTTTCTTCTTTTAATGAACCAACCTTTAATAAAATTAGTTTTAACGCTTATCGGAAAAGACACGACCCCAAATTTCAGAGAGAGTGAGTCCAATGGCATATTAAAATTAAAATCAGAAAAAACATTTTCAGAAGATAATCACAATATATTCCCACCGAAACAAAGAAAATCGGGTAAATTCAGAATGTATTAGTTTATTATCCCCTGCAAATTCGTTTTACAGGTAATGAAGAACGGTCAATAAGGGAATGTGAGAGTGTAAAGAAACCGCGTTCAATATGGCTACAGATTATGTAAAGACCGAGAAAGTAAGTAAAGACGAATTGATTGTTTTTTCAAAAAAAGGCGATGACTTTTTTGATTGAGATAAATAAATAGCAGTTCTCCGACGGAAGAAAGTGTCAGAGAACTGCTTATTTTTTGGGAAAGATTCGCACAAATGGGAAAGATTCGCATAAATCACCCTATTTGCCGCGCAAAAATGTTAAGGGAATGTGCTTGTATTTGAGTTATGACAGAAACGAAAAAATCTGCCTCTGTCAAGGTTAAAAATGCGCTTAGTCTTTGCCATCCTCGGCGTACCATCGTACGCCTTCCGGTGTCAAATCCTACAAATAGGGCAATTTCTCCGAACTTTTCGGAAAGTCCGCACAAATCACCGTATTTGCCGCGCTGCAATTAAAGGGTGTAGATGTATTTTTGTATTTTGTGCTGACTTTGAATGATATACCTTTGTTGAAGTTATAAGGCGCTTTGTTTTCGGCGGTTCGCAGTACCTGTGTACGGCTTGCCACCGCCGAAAACAACAACTACGGCAATTTCTCCGAACTTTCC
>SVOV01000062.1 GCA_015066205.1 Oscillospiraceae bacterium | reverse complement strand
GTTGGCAGACCGCAACTTAATTATAGTAAAGGAGGATTTTTTATTCAAATATATAATTTTTCCCGAACCACGCGTCTAACGCGTGGTTTTACTATACAATAAAGCTCCGTCAGTAATCCTGACGGAGCTTTGATTATTTAATTGTGATATCTACATCCTTTTTTACAGTTCCGTTAACAACAACGGTATAAGTAAATGTGCCGATTTCTTCGGGAACAAAGTCCACCATCCATACACCGCATTCTTCACCTGAAAGAATCTGCGTATTATGAACCTTATTTGTCAGCTCAATATTCACGCCGTCAAGCTCAAGAGTAACATTTTCAGCATCCGTTGAAGTGATGATAACAAGACCCGCTTTTTTTCCGAGAGGTGTTATTTCGCTTATTCTTCGTACACTTATTATTTCAGCCTCACCCTCAATATAAACATAAAGGTCATTCTTTGCTTTTATAAGAGTTGCAAGAGCATTATCAACTGTTTCCTGTGATGCATTTTCATCATTGAGAACAGCTTCAGCGTCCTTCAGTGCAAGCTGATATGTAGTCCAGGTGGAATCGGTATAATTACCCTGTTCGGTTATTGCAGCGTCAACCTCATTTTGTAAAGCTGATTTATCGATAATAATTCGTTCTTCAAGCTTTTCTTCGGCGGTTTTGAGCGCATTTACCGCATTGTCGATCTCAGTCTGTGTTGCCTCATATTTTCCGAAAAGAGCTTCGGCAGAAGCATAAGCCTCTTCATAAGCGGCAAAGCTCTCCTCGGTATAAAGCAGTTCATCATTATTGATCTTGTTTTTAAGAGCTTCGTTCAGCTCGGTATGATCAGCAAGATATGCCCTTGTAATTGAATTTAATGACATATCCTCTGCAGGTGCACTGCAGCCTTTGTAAAGCGGGAAATATCCGTAGGTGCTTCTGACAGCAGCATATCTGCTGTAATCTACCGTGCTGTTGATGTCACTGTTCCACATCTTTATTGTATTGGACCACATACGGTCAAAAAGACTGTAGAAATATGTCTTGGTTCCCTTGTTCGATGTTTCGTCATAGATGCCGTTCCATACCTCTTCCTCATCATTAAGAGCGGCATAGTCATTCCATATAAGGAAATATGCACCGCCTAACTGCTCGTCGGGAACATCATAGGAATCTTCCTGATATACACCTTTTTCGCTGATATCAGCGGGATACCATTCATTATAAATAAGGTCTTCCGTGCTGTGGTAGAAGGTCCAGTTGCGGTTTTCGGGATTTCTCGCATCCATACCGCCGTAGGTTGCAATACCATCAGCCGCAACTCGAAGAACATAGTATGTATTGGTCTGAATGCAGTTATACATGGTTCTTCCGCCGTCACCCCAGTTGTCTGTTGAGCCCGTATTGTTTTCCCAGAAGAATTTCACATGCCATACGGGTTCATTCCAGGTTCCTGATGTGGGATCAAAATCAGAATTCCAGTACATAATTTCTATATTGCTGTCAAAGGTATACTTTGCCTTACCGCCGCTTATGTTATAGGTTGTCGAGCCTATAAAGTCATTGAACATACGGCAGGTATAGCCTTTTTCATTAAGCATACGGTTAAGCTCATTGACATAACCGGGGAATGCGGAATATGACCATTTCGGGCCGTAGCTGCTTGAAAGATTAACCTCATCCGCACCGATAGAAAAGTCTGTGGAGCCTGCATATTCCTTGAAGAAATCTGCGATATCCTCATAAAGAGCAAAAACAAAAGCCTTTGCCATTGTACCGTCGGTTATATCGATCGTAGTGTAATAGGGCCAGGTGGGAGTTGAAGCCCCCGTTCTTCCCGTATAGTTTATACAGCCCTTGGTTGAGCTCGCTTCATATGGCGTTCCGTCATATGTGAAGCTGTAAGAGGGATTAGCCTTATAATTCTGTTCAAACTTCCATGTTATATAGTCCATATGAGCGGGACTGTCAAAGGAGGGAATAACATCGATATGATATTCCTTTGCTACCTGAAGAATTTCTACAAGCTCACCTGTTGTAAGATACTTTCCCGCATCAGGATCAGTTCTGTAGGGATCCTTGACCCATGACTGTACATGGCTTCCGCAAAGCCAGCTGAAATCATTTTCGGGAGAGTAATTTTCCGTATAATATGCACTGTCCCAGAAATCAGCTCTGAATCCGCCGTCTTCGGAAAAATGAAGCTCAATGGCATTATAGCCCATCCAGGATAACTGACGGATAAAATTCTTTATCCATTCTGCGGTATAATATTTTCTGCCCGTATCAAGCATAACTGCTCTCTGCTTTGTATCAGGCGTATCCGAAACGGAAGCTTTATTGATTTCAGAGGATGCAGAATATCTGAAATACTTCTGAAGCATATTTGTTCCGTATATAAGACCTCTGAGATCCTTTGCCGAAACCGTAACGGTATCATCAATATCGAGTAAATATCCTTCATCGCCGACAGCCGCCGATGAATCAAGCTTCAGAACGATATCACCGTTTCTTATGCAGTTTTCAGGACCCCACACAAATCCGACAACCGAGTTATCTCCGAAAACACTGTGTGTCTGAAGCTGCTTTCTTATAAGTGTCGCGGTTTCAAGCAAATCATCCGAAGGACGGTCTTCCGATAATACATATAAACGGCTGTTTTCGGTCAGTGTAAATGTACCCTGCTTTGCAGTATAGGAATCAACAACAGAGAAAAACTCATCTGCCTTTGATTCACCCGCCGCCGGTATCAGGGTAACACCCAATGCTACAGAAAGCATAAGCACAGCCGCGATTATCCTTCTTATTGTTTTTTTCATAAAATCACCTTTTTACCGTTTGTCTGAACTGAAAGAACAATCAGAAATTAAAAAGTTTATTGAAAATATCCGTTACAAACATAATGAATTTTTTGATGAATGCAAGGAATCTGCCGAATGCTGATGAACCGTCACTGCCTGAATCGTCGCCGTCAGACGAATCAGTTGCTTCTTCAGTTGTGGTTTCTTCCGAAGTTGTTTCTTCTTCGGTTGTTTCCTCTTCGGTTGTTTCCTCTTCGGTTGTTTCTTCTTCGGTTATTTCCTCTTCATATTCGGGAACCACCTCAGAAGTGCTCATCTGTCTTCTTAAGGAGAAGAAGCTTGCAAACATCACAGGCTCAGCAGCTTCAGGTTCTTGTTCATCTTCAGAAGGCTGCATCAGAATACCGTTTTCATAATAAAGATCTGTAGCTTCGCCTTCAATGCTTATAAGCTCAAGTCCTGTAAGCTTAAGATTGGTAAAGGACACAAGTCCCTCATCAACACGGATAACTATCTGATAAGCTCCCTTGCTTTCATCGAAATAGCAGTTTTTGTAGTCTATTGTATAATACTGCTCGGTCGAGGCGCTCAGCTGAGCTAAATACTTATCCCACTTATATGTGCCGTCCTCGTAAATACCTACACGGACCGTAGCATTTACATCAGGGGCTGTACCGCTTTCAATACCCGCAAAGAACAGGCTTTCATCAAGTCCTCTGAGACCTATCTGTGCACTGTGAGAAGCGGAATCAGTTTCTTTCACATAGAAGACAAGAGCGGAATTATCATATGTACCTGTCTGATATACCTCATTATTGGGACCCTGCATAAGGTATTCATTTACGCTTGTAACAGCATTGAATTTCAGCTGATAATCAAATATTGTTTCACTGTAATACTCAGTCCAGGTGGATGTGGCGGTGGAAAAGCTGATTCCGTCCGTGGAATTATATGAAACAGTACCTATATTTCCGTTTACGATCTCATTACGGACCTCTGTAAATACAGCATCCTTTTCAGTATCAATATAATAATCCTCAAGAACTGTTGAGTTCTCTGTAATTCCCTCAACAGGCTGATATATGCGTATACCGTCGATGTAGAGATATGACGGCTTTATGGGGGGCACACCGTTTTCATCGGGATTATCATAATCTCTTGCGGGGAAGCCCAAAATTGAAACAGTATAGGTTTGTGCAACGGTGCTGAGATCGGTTACACGGATAACGGGAACCTGATATATCTCTTCATCGCCCTCATTATCATAGTTATCATATTCCGTAATAACAGGAATTGATTTGATGAGAGTGCCGTTTTCATCCTTCACCTGCACCATAATAGTTCCTGAATTTTTAGCATTTGTTCTGCCGATAATTTCAAAGCCTGTGCCTGTAAAGGTGAAGGAAGCGGCTTCGCCGTAGCCCTTAAGCTCGATCGTGGTCAAAGCGCCGGCGCTCTGCTCATCCTCATCAGTATTTTCATATGCGCTGTCATGTCCGTAATTTTCGCTCTGAGAAGCACTCTGTAAGGGTGCCTTGTCAGGCTTTACTGAGGTTATGACATTTTCAGTTGCGGTATTATACCTTATTGCGGGGAAGCTGTCTTCATAATAAACAACATTTGCGGGAACGGTGCTGACGGATTTATACATCTGCACCTCCTTATTTATGTTGACATCTCCGAGAGTATTGTTTGATTCACCGTCTTCATAAACACCGATTGCAATATAGGCAGAATCCTTACCCTCCATAAATTTATCGGGAGTGTATAACGCTTTGTCTTCGGTTACGGTAAAGTCACCGTATTTTCCGTCTACAGTATTGCCCTCATCAAGACTGAATATGATGTTATTGGGTGAATATGAGGGAGCTTCGGAGGAAACACCCCAGACCTTTGTTTCGGTAACTCGTCCCGGAACATTGACCTTGTCATTCCTGTAAAGCTCACCGTTCTCGGTAAGATCCGCAGACAGACCGTAGTCAAGAACGAAGACGCTGTCTGTAACATCCGTTATATTGACAAGCACGGGAAGTATTACGGAATTCTGTGAATTATTGTATGTAATCTTTATATAGAATACATTTGAGCCTGCCGAAGGATAATTTACGGTGAAATTATAAGATGAATCCATCGTAACATTATCGTAGGTAATGGCATTACCTGAGGATGTGGTAAATTCTATCTTATTGACATTATTCACGGTAAGCTTTGAGACCTTACCGTTAAGAAGATTATCCTCCTGATTTGCAGCGGCAAGAATATCACTGATGAGCTTTTGCTTGCTTATCTTTATTTCGTGGCCTGCCCACTGATAATACATAGGATCAGAGGGAACAAAGACACGCATATTTGCCTGACCGTGAAGCGTTTTTCTGTCTAATACCGATGCGTTTGTTGCACTTGTAACAACGGTATTATCAAAAACACCGTCACTTATCTGTTTTTCGGAAAGACGGTATCCGATACCTCGGATGCTGATGGTTGAATTTACCCATAAGCCGTCACCGCTGGCTATAACAGCTTCGTCGGAAAGACTTACAAGGAAATTCTTCAGCTCCTCATTATTAGCAAATGTTACGGTGATGTCCTCATAATCGGGATGGGAAACAACAGCAACAAGATCACTTGCGGTAAGAGTTCCGCCGTTTTTATCATATACTCTGCTGCCCGTTATATTAAGTCCGTCTGTATATGTGAGCTCAACGCCTATATCTGCGTCCTTAAAGGTAAAATTGTAGAGATTTTCTTCACCGTTGTTTGTTATGGCAAAGCCGTATTCTACTACCTTGTCCTTATTTACAACACTGCCGTAATCAAGCCTGATATCGTCCTGATAGCCGAACTTTTCGGTAATCATTGACGGGTCAGAGACCTTAAAGTTATTTGAAATTCGCATATTGGAGCCGTAGCCGTGACGCTCCATATAGAAGAAGTTGAAGGAATAGGTATTTCCCTCAATAAGATTGAGCTTCTGTGCTCTTGCCTTTTCCTCGGCGGTGGCATCGGGGTCATTGAGAGTTTCCTTTGCCCAGTTTACATAGTCATTTACCTTAAAGTCCACATAGTCGATCGAATGGGCAGAACCGATATCAAGAACAAGCTCACCGTTTATAAAAAGATAAACGTCGTCGTCGCCTTCAAAGTCAAAGAAAAGCTCATGGTCTGCGTGGTAAACAAATTCGCCGTTGGATACCAGTGCAAAGTTAAAGTTTCTGTTAACATATGTATCCTTTGTTGCACTATTGTTTATAACACCGTCATCCTGGTAATAAACGGAATCTGTCTGATCTGTGCTATTGTTTTTATCCGTAATCGGCAGGAAGGGATTAAGTGTTGTAGTTGAATCTCCCTGATATGCGAAATGTGTTTTACCTGCCGCTGTCGTATTGCTTATTGATTTATTCTCAGTATCATATTTTACTGCTGACTCAGCCGATGAAGGGGTTGAGCTTGTTGTAAAGCCTGCGTCAAAGACATAAGCCTTTTCACCTGTCTCGGAATCTATACCGGCACTGAGAATAAGATGGTCATAGTCATCCTGCGGTATATTATAGGAATTGGGGACAAAAATACTGTTCAGAAGAAAATATGCGGCATCGTGATATGATGAAATATTTCCGTTTACCTCTTCCCATGTTCCGATAAGGTCCTTCGCATCGCTTTCGGCATAAGAACCGAGGTTGCCGTTTATTCTGTTACGAAGGGCAGTTGCCAGGTCCGTTCCTCCGAAACGGGAGGAGGGAGTGCCCTGAACATATCTGTAATTCTTCCAGCCGTCGGAGGTTCTTTCGGGAATTTCAAGAGAATGCTTCAGTAGGCCTGCAAGATACTCAACAACCTCTTGCTTATATACGGGATAGCCTTCTTCACTGAGGCCGCTTTCAATAAGACCGATATTTGCAATACTGTTATCGCCGAAGATTCCGAGAAGCTGATAACCGAGGTTTGTGATTGTTGAATAGTCTACACTTGATAAAGAACTACTGAATGTATTAAGCTGAGTAACAGTATCCGTGCTGTCAACAACACCGGAATAAGCGTCAGTACCGTCTTCATTTCTTGAGCTTCTGAGAAGACCGAAGCCTCTGTTGTCACCGCGGTCGCTGCCGTCGGTTATGGCATACTTGCCGAAATTTTCTGCCTGCGTTGCATCAGCAAAAAGACAGGCATATGCAAGGTCCATATATTCTCCGCTTGCATCAAGGGGAAGAGTTACCCAAATTGCTTTCGCATTACCGTAGCTTGACCATGTGTTTTTCAGATTACCCTGCTTCAGGTCGTACACTGCGTATGTCCAGTTTGTCGTTCCCTCTGAGGTAAAAGTCAGGTCACCGACACGGTTATTTGTGTTATTTCTGTCGGCATTTGCTCTTTCAACAAAGAAGCCTATCTTACCGCTTGTGACATTAGAGCGGTATACGAGAGTAAGATATCTTGCGTTATTCATAGTAAGATTTATATCATTGGGCATAATAACACCCGCGGCACTTCTGCCGTAGCCTGTATGAGGAGCGACAGTAGAAGCCTTTGCATATTTGATTCTTAAAAAGGAAGCCTTTGAGTTTGTTGTATTCAAGGTTTTGGTGGTATACCCCCAGAAATCACCGTACATCCCGGTAGTAACATTTCCCACAGCTGTGACACCTGTAAACGAGCTCGCATAAGCCGTTGAACCGAAATCCGCAGGTGTTTTCGCTTCCTTTGATTCTGCATACTCAAAAAGCATACCGTCAGCATCATAGTCGTATATTTCAATGGGGAAAGAAACCGTATCAGAGGTGTCGATATTTCCCGTAAGCCCCGTTGAAACATTGGACAGATCGCCCTCTGCAGCAAATGCGGAAATGCCTGAAGCGGTAACAAGAAGCACCGCAACAAGCATCAGCGATATGGATTTTTTTGTGAATGATTTTATTTTCATAAAATTTCCTCCTGTATAAAAGCGGAAAAGATGTTTATGCTTATTCCTGCCAATCGATACGGACAATTTCGGAGCTGTCCGTACTGTAATGGCCCGCTAATTTTTTAACTGATTCTCCGACACCAGCAGTGCCGAAGCTGACGCGGTAGGTTATACCGCCGAAAAATCTTCCGTCCGAGTGAAGATTTTTGTAATAGACCGTTATATTTTCAAGCGTTTTACCGCTCATATTTTCAGCAATAAGATAATCTCCGTCAACACTGAGTCTGATCTTATCCGTTGCGGATACCACATTGTCCTTATACGAGATAACGGAATCGACAAAATTAAACTGTTCGGTATCCGAGATCTCCGTTTTATTTTCTTCAAGTATCCATACACTTTTCCACGGCGGAATTGCGCTGACAGTAAAAACAGCTTCCTTGCCGCTTATAGTGACATATATTTTTCCGTATTCAAGAAACCGTCCGGAACGGTTTGTAATTCTCATTGCAGCCACATTTTTGACAGGAATATTACTTCCGTCTTCCACATATTCTCCCGAAAAGCATCCGAATTCGTTGATCTCTATTTCCCCCGTATCCGTATTCTGCGGCAAAGGGGATGTCAGAGGCTCCTGTTTTGAAGGTTCAGCCGATCCGCCGCTGCTGTCCGAAGAGATATATTCTTCCGGTGTCTTACTGACGGCTGTTTCATTTTCAACAGAGCTTTCTTCATTTTCTGTGACATCCTGCACCGGCACTGCCGTTGTTTCTTCATTTTTATCTCCGGAGCCGTAATGAACAAAAAAAACTGCAAAAACAATAATACAGAGAACAATGATCACAGCGGGTAATACTTTTCCGATATCAGTTTTTTTCACCCGTTTTTCCTCCCGTTCTTTTATTTAAATAAAAAATCAGGATGTGAATGTTGCATTTGCATTTGTGTGATAGCATATCTTATCAGTTCCGTCCATACCGTATGCAGGCATAGAACAGCCATCGCTGAAAACACCGCCGAAAGCAAGGTCTTTCATCTGTTCGGTGGAATCGGGATCGCTGATAACACACTTGCTGTCAGTGAAACTAATACGGGTTGCACATGCTGCTATTGTCTGAGATAATGCATATGCTTCAACAGCAATTACAGGGGTAACATATTTCAGCTTCATAATCTTACCTCTCTCTACACTTAATCAATAATCATATTTTTCTCACGCAAAGCCGTCAGAAAAAGGGTTATATCTCTGCGGACTTCTGTTTCGTCCGCATCATAAATTTCGAGCATTTCAAAAACCAGACGCTCTTCCGTCATATCATTCTGCAACAGGTCAAAAAGAAACTTCCCTGTGGAATTCAAAGCAATAAGCCCCGAGAAATTCCTTGCGGCTTCGCCTGTAGGTATAAGAACACATTCTCCTGCTATTTCACGCAGAATAAAATCAGGATTTATCCGCATAGGTCTGACACCTCGCAAAATAAAAAATAATAAATAAATAAATAAATATATATAATAATAATACCTTATACAACAAAAAAAGTCAACAGGCAATACCCCAAATGTTAAATAAATAATGTATTATTTCAGAATTATTAAAGAAAACAGCAAAAACAACAGCGGAATTGACACAAAAAAACCTTTACGCTATAATAATACAAGTTCGAGCCGCAAAAAAAATGACGGGAGGGTCGTATTTTGGATGAATTTGTTCTTCGGATAAGCTTTTCGGGACTGGTATTCGGTTTTGTATTTCCTGAAAAAATATCCGTCCCCGAAGAATTTCAGCCCCTGCTTTATGAGGGTGACAAAAAAACTGACGAAGAATACAGGATAATTCTCTGCGATTCACTCCCTTGTTCCGAAAATCATATTCCCGTTTTCTCAACCGATGAAATGCGTATATATGAAAATGAAAAAGGCCATTTGCGTGTATACGGCGACGGAAAATCAAATTTCTGCGCCTGTTTTATCGGTAACAGCGGAAAAAATGAGCTTTACTTTCTTCGTGAGAGCTGGAATTTCTATTCCTCCCCTTTTCGTGTGCTTCATCTGATAGCAGGCGAAAAGGTTCTTTTGAGACACAGCTCCTTTCTGCTTCACAGCTCTGTTGTTACAATCAATAACAGCTCCGTACTTTTCTGCGGGGAATCGGGTGCGGGAAAATCCACTCAGGCAGCTCTTTGGGAAAGATACCTTTCTGCCGAAATCATCAACGGTGACAGATGTCTTGTGACAAAGAAGGATAACTGC
Organism: Oscillospiraceae bacterium; assembly: GCA_015066205.1. GTDB lineage: Bacteria > Bacillota > Clostridia > Oscillospirales > Acutalibacteraceae > RUG806. The sequence continues at coordinate 3,580 of SVOV01000062.1, read as the reverse complement.
TTTTACGGCGGCGGTTCGCCCTGGTGCGGCACCTCGGGAATAAGAAAAAGTGCGTCTTTTCCTGTTGCAGGCATATTTATTGTCGAAAAATCATCATATAATGAAGCTGTTCTTCTGAATTCCGGGGCGTTTTTATCCTTATATAAAAACTGCACAGTAAACACCTGGGATAAGAGCTTTGTATACAATCTGACAGAGCTTCTGTCTCAGCTTGTTTCTTCCGTTCCCGTTTATAAGCTTTACTGCCGTATGGATGAGGAAGCAACAAAAACAGCATATAAAGCATTATTCGGGGAGAAAAAGAGATATGAAAACTGATACTGTGCAAATACGCCGTATGCTTACCGATAAATGTGCCGCTCTCGGAATTCCTGTCAGCGGTATATTTGAATTGACCCCCCGCTGTAATCTTTCGTGCAAAATGTGTTATATAAGAATGACACCGGAAGAAATGAAGCTGTCGGGGAAAGAGCTTACAAAAGATGAATGGCTGTCACTTGCAGCTTCTGCCGTAAAAGAAGGCATGGTATTTCTTCTTATCACAGGCGGAGAGCCTCTTTTAAGGAACGATTTCTGTGAGATATACGAAGGGCTTATGAAGCTCGGACTTTCAATATGTATAAATACTAACGGAACTCTCATCGATGACAGAATAAAAGCATTATGGAAAAGACTTCCTCCCGCTTATGTCAACATTTCTCTCTACGGACTGAGCGGTGAGGATTATGAAGAATTCTGCGGAAATAAAGATGCCTTTTATAAAGTAACGGATGCTCTTAATTGGCTTAAAAACGAGGGGATACTTGTTCACCTCAATGCGACCTTAACGCCCGAAAACCGACACAAGGCAGAGGACCTTTACCGTTTTTCACAAGAATACGGAGCACAGCTGCGCGTCACAACATACTGCTTCCCGCCGGTAAGACAAAACAGCTCCTGCAAAGCGCACAATTGTTTTGCAAGACTGTCTCCCGAGCAAGCGGCTGAAGCGACCGTAAATGACATATATCTCAGAGAGGGTACGGAAGGTATCATCAAAAGAGCGGCTGATATGGAAAAAACGAGTGCTTCCGTTTGTGAGCTTGAATCAGGAGAGCCAATGAGTTGTACGGCAGGCAGAGCCCAGTTCTGGACCGCTTGGAACGGCAGCATCACCCCCTGCGGGATGCTCAGTTCACCTGCTATGAGCTGCCGTGACAATGCTTTTTCGGATATATGGAAAAAAATTAAGGATGAAACTCTCAAAATAACACTGTCGGAAAAATGCTCTGTCTGTCCCGAAAGATCCACCTGTACAAACTGTGCGGCAACGGCTTTTGCCGAAACAGGGCGCTTTGACGGAAAGCCGGAATACTTATGCGCAATGAATAAAGAATACCGCAGGATCTTATCCGAATATAATAAACCATAAAACTCTATACGGATAATGTATAATACAGTTACACAAACAGGAAAGGTAAAAAAATGTTTTTTGCCTTTCCTGTTTTTTCCTGTTATATTTCATTTCTTTTCACAAAAAATACTTTCAGCACACAAGAAAAAAGTCAGCTTCCGAAGGGAAAACTTTTTTATAATAATTTCTGAACTTGTGTGCATAATACTAATGCAAATGAAACGAAACTTTTTGCAAAAGGAGTGAAACGAAATGAAGGGTAGCAATTCAAGTCTTGTTCCTGAAGCAAGAGAAGCTCTCAACAAGTTCAAGATGGAAGCAGCCTCAGAGGTTGGTGTAAACCTCAAGCAGGGCTACAACGGTGATCTCACATCCCGTCAGGCAGGTTCTGTTGGCGGTCAGATGGTTAAGAAGATGATCGAGGCTTACGAAAAAGGTATGAAGTAATCTCCTTTGCGGAATATCTTCATAAAGATACCGATTTGCGGTATGAAGACAGCAAGAAGCAGTTGACAACAAAGGAACTGTTTCTTGTTGTTTATATTTTTGTCGTATTTTTGTTAAATATCTACAATATTTTTTTTTATGTTTATGGAGTTTGATTCTCGACAAGTGTCGGAAAATATGTTAGAATTCATTAGTAATACCCGTAAAAAAAGGAGATTTTTTATGAGAGCTTCGGAAAGTATCCCGAATTTCAGATCCGGACTTCGGATGTATGCCAATTTTGCAGCCCGTACAATTAAAAAGGTATGTGCGGAAATAGGCCCCCGAGAAGCCGGCACACAGGCAGAACTCGATGCACAGAATTTTATGGCAAAGCAGGTCGGTGACGCTGCAGACGAAGTAAAGCAGGAAGAGTTCAGAATTTCACACAGAGCTTTCCTCGGATGGCTCAGACTCGCAGGCATTTTAATGCTCATATCCCTTGCAGCAGGAATAACAAATGCTTTTATCCCCGAAGTTTTCTTTGCCCCCTATGTTTCGGCTGTATGCTGTGTTCTTACAGCAATTATGATCTTCGGTGAATTCCTTTTCTATCAGCCCGTCATTGATCCCTTATTCAAAAAGCTTACTTCTCACAATACATATTGCATCAGAAAAGCTTCGGGTGAAACCAAGAGAAGGATCATCATCGCAGGCCACTCCGATTCATCCATTGAATGGAGATTCACACATATGGGCGGTGCACCTCTTATGTACATTGCTTATGTTTATCCCGCACTCGGACTTGTTTATACAGTTATTTCTACAATTTATATGCTTGTAACAGGTGAAGCTAATACCGTTCTTCTTCTTATCAACTGTGCATTTATCCCCGGATATGTAGGACTTACAATATTTATGAACTACAAGATCTGTGTTGACGGTGCAAATGATAACCTCACAGGCTGTATGACAGGCGCCGCTGTTCTCAAGTTCCTCGGCGACAACAATATCAGATTTGAAAATACCGAGGTTATTGCAATGTTCTCAGGTGCCGAAGAAGAAGGTCTTCGCGGAGCCAAGGCATCGGCAAAGCTTCATCCCGAATTCAAAAAGGGCAGTGATGTTGAAACTGTCTTTATTGCATTTGATACAGTTACGGACTATGACGATATGGCAATTTACCATAAGGATATGTCAGGTCTTACAAAGCACAGCAGAAAGGCTTGTGCTCTTCTTAAAAAGGGCGGCGAATTAGCCGGTGTCGATCTTCCCTATGCTCTTCTTTTTGCAGGTGCATCTGATGCTGCGGCAATGACACAGGGCGGAGTTGAAGCAACAACCTTTGCGGCTATGAACCCCGGTCCTCCCAAATACTACCACACAAGAGATGACAAGGCTGATATCCTTAATCTCAAGACCATTGAAAAGGGCGTTGAAATTGCTCTTGAAACTGTATTCCTCTTTGACGAAAAGGGACTTCAGGAAAAATACTGATAACACAAGGCAGTATGTAAAAAGGCATACTGCCTTTTTTACGCCGTACGGCTGAGCCGTATAATTATTTTTATATATATTAATATTTATTATTGCAAAAGTAAAAGTTTTCTGTTATACTGACAATTGTATAACTAAAAAGACCTGCTAATAAAAGTCAAGTAAAAAATCAAAAAAATTTAAGCAGATAAAAAAGACACAGAAAACCAGACCGACACGAGAAGAATTTTTTGAGTCAGTCTATAGGGATTAAGGCAAAAGCCC
>SVOV01000061.1 GCA_015066205.1 Oscillospiraceae bacterium | reverse complement strand
TTTTTCATATTGTTTAATGTTTTGATACTTTCTTGACATAAAAAATTCCTCCTATGGTAGTTTCTTTAATTCTACCATAGGAGGTCTCTTTTTTCTATTGTCCGTTTTTACTGGACTTGTTCACTTTGAAGTCTTCAAGAAACCCTTTTATACATATATACTTAAAAAATGACAAAAAACTGCGTTTTTTGTGTTTTATGCTATAAAACAAACTTCGCCTCTCGGCGTACCTTTGTACGCCTTCGGGTAACCGAAAAACAAAGCTTTGCTTTGTTTTTCGCTCAGTTTGTTTATTCTGCCTCTTTTTTTCACGCCCCTGAAAAGGAGCTGCAAAAAAAACTTTCGTTTTTTTTACAGCTCCTTTATTAATTAAAAATTATCATACTATATATTTTTATATTGCAATTAGCATTGTTTGTTGATAAAATAATACTGATTTTGCGAGTAAAAGAGGGAATAATATGACACCGCAGGAATGGAAAAAGATCAGAGGCTCAACGCCCCGCCCCGATCAGATAATGCTTTCAATAAAATGTGACCCGTCAGACAGTATGACCGTAAGATGGAGAACGGATATTACCGTAAATGAGGGCTTCGTGCTTTTCAGAGAAAAGAGTGAAGACGGTGAGTGGAAGAAGACGGCAGCCAAGGTCAACCGCTTTAAGACGGATGTTGACGAGAGTAATTTCTTCTTTGCTGATATGACAGGGCTAAAAGAGGATACCGCTTATGAATACACCTGCGGAAACGAAGAATACCGCAGTGAGATATATAGCTTCCGTACAGAAAAGAAAAATGCGGAAAGGTTTTCTTTTCTTTGTATTTCCGATGTTCAGTCGGGAGGTGCCGAGCCTCCCGCCGATTACAGCGTTCTCAATGAGGTCCTGAAAAAGATACTTTCCGAGCATCCCGAATGTAAGTTTATTCTTACTGCAGGCGATAACACAAACTGCGGTCAGACCGATGTGCAGTGGACAGGTCTTTTTGAAGGGCTTAAGGGAATTATCGAATCGACCCCCATTCAGTTTTGTATGGGTAACCACGATGATATGGGCTTCGAGGATTATTTTACATATACGGGAAAATACTATTCGGAGCACGCCACTTATTTTACAAATCAGCTCCGTTACTCCTACCCCGAGAACGGCCCCGAAAACTGGATAGTTCCGAACTATTCCTTCCGCTACGGAAATACGATGTTTGCGGTAACGGGTACAAGCGGCTTTGAATTTATCAATGAATGGCTCATTAAGACCGCAAAGGAAAGTGATGCGGTATGGAAATTTGCCGCCCATCATTTCCCTGTTTGCTATTCGGGTCCCAATCTCGAATGCTATGAAACATATCCCCCTATGATGGAGGGCATTGAAAAATATGATATTATGTTCTCGGGACACGAGCACTCATATGCGAGAAGCTTCCCGAGAAGAAATAACGGTCTTTACGATAACCCCTCCGAGGGTACTATCCATTATAATATCGGAAGCGGAAGCCGTAATCCTCCCGGAACTAGAGTTGTGCCCAAGGTATGGAACGACTGTACATATGAGCATGAGGAAGACCTTTCAATGTTCAGTATCGTTGATATTGACGGTGACAAGTGTACTCTTACGGCTTATGTTGAGGACGGCAGAATAGTTGACCGCTGTGTCATTGATAAGGGAAGCGATACCATCACTCCCGTAAGACGCGCCCCGAGATATAACCGCCCGAGAATAAAATTCAAGGGCTATGACCTCGGAATCTGTGTCATGGGAAGCACAGCCCGCAATATTGACGGAATCTGGTATCTTCCCGCAGGACAGATAATAAAATTTATGGGCGGAGAATCAAAGCACACCGAAGGCAAGGTCAGAATTGAGGTTTACGGCAGATTTTCCGAATTTACCGAAAACAGCGACATTATGAATACCGACGGCGGTGAGCTTAAAATGTCCGCTCCCTGCTTAAGGCTTGACCGTGAACAGCTTTATGTTCCCGCAGACGATTTCTGCAAGCCTTTGAGAATGTACTGGGCTTATTTCAGTCACAATAATTTTATAAGCATAGAATCCGATACGGAACAGCTTCCCGTATCATATCAACCCTGAGGAGGAAAAGACTATGAGAGAAATTAACCGTTCTGACAAGCTTCAGCTTGTACATTCAGACATAAGAGGCCCCGTTTTTGTTGAATCAAACAGAATGAGAGCACAGGGAATCGATGTTTTAAGACTTAATACGGGTAACCCTGCGACTTTTGATTTCAAGATGCCCGATTCTGTAAAAAATGCACTTCTCAACAATGCCGATAAGGCAGTTGCTTACTGCGATCTTAAGGGGATGCCCGATGCAAGAGAGGCTATATGCAATTATCATAAGGGTAAGGGCATTGAGGGAATTACTCCCGATGATGTATTTATCGGAAACGGCGTAAGTGAGCTTGTTACGATGGCTCTTACCGCTCTTCTTAACTACGGTGATGAGATCCTTGTGCCCTCTCCCGACTATTCACTCTGGACAAATTCGGTACATATCGCAGGTGCAAAGCCTGTTCACTATATCTGTGACGAGCAGAGCCTCTGGTATCCCGACCTTGAAGATATAAAGTCAAAGATCACTTCAAAAACAAAGGCTATCGTTCTTATCAACCCCAATAACCCCACAGGCGCCCTCTATCCCGGAGAGCTTCTTGAAAAGATAGTTGCTATTGCAAGAGAACATCAGCTTGTTATTTTCTCTGATGAGATTTATGACAGACTTGTTATGGATGATCTCGAGCACATTTCAACCGCAACTCTTTGCCCCGACCTTCTTTGCATCACAATGAACGGACTTTCAAAGTCCCATATCATCTGCGGCTTCCGTTGCGGCTGGATGGTAGTAAGCGGCGCAAAGGAAAGTGCAAAGGACTTTATTGCAGGTCTTGTTCAGCTTTCCGCTATGCGTCTTTGTGCAAACGCTCTTATGCAGCTTGTTATTCCCGCCGCTCTTGATGACCCCGAAAGCACCCGTGCTATGATGGTGCCCGGCGGAAGACTCTATGAGCAGAGAGAGGCTTGCTGCCGTGAGCTTGATAAGATTGAGGGTATTTCATATGTAAAGAACTCCGCAGCCTTCTATATCTTCCCCAAGCTTGATATAAAGAGATTCAATATTACGGACGACCAGCAGTTTGCTATGGATTATCTTCACAGTAAGCATGTTATGATCATCCCCGGAAGGGGCTTCAGCTGGAAGGAGCCCGACCACTTCCGTATCGTAATGCTCCCCGAAGCCGAACAGCTTGCAAAGGCAATGCGCGACCTCGGCGATTTTCTCAAGGACTACAGACAGAACTGACATAAACAAAACCGACCGGAAAAAACCGGTCGGTTTTGTTTTGATTTCTAAAGGAGTGTAGTTATTTTACAATATGAGGATAACCGCAGTAGCAGGGTTTATCTATTCCGAAAAGATTCATAAAGAAGGAGATTATCTTCCAGATGAATTCTGCGATGGGATTTGTATAGTGGCAAAGACAATTACAGTTATCTATAGCCTCCTGCTTTGCTTCTTCGTCAATCATAGACTGTGTCTTATAGGAAACTCTTACATTGCCGTTGGGCATATCAAAGTAGATGGTAGTATCGGTAAGCTCAGCCTCAACCTTTGTTTCAACAAGTGTACCTACCTGTGTACCTGTACCCTGAGTTTTTTCAATGCCGTAGATTTCAATATCCAATTCATTTCCGTCTTCATCGGTGATGTACCAGGTTATGAAATCAGACTGCTGTTCATAAGGCACTACGCACTGTATTCTTGTAATGCCTTCCCAAGCGGGAGAATAGCTGTCACCTGTGACCTGATTTTTGCCCTGATACATTGTAAAGAAACCGTCCTTATATACGGTAAAGGGAAGATTTGTTCTGAAGGTGCCTTCATAGTCTTCCATAGAAACAGGATCGTTTTCAATGGGATTGTAAACAACCTTAACGGTATATTCCTTGTTTACCTTTTCCTCGGGTGCCCATTCGGTCTTTGCTATAGCTTTTGTTTTATCACTGTTGTCAGCAAAGGAAATATCATCGCCTATAAGCTCACCGTCGATATATATATCAGCAGTTCCTGATACTCCCGCTTTGTCAGCAGTTACAGTAAGCTCATTATTAAATCCGCTGTGGCTGACATTTGTTACACTCATTGTAACGGGCTCAACCTTTATAATAAATGCCAGTGTTGTTGCTTCATAGGGGGGAGTTTCATTTATAGTATAGCCTAAGGGCTTTACCTTAACATAGAAGGTATGCTCGCCTACGGGAAGTATTGTTCCGTATAAAGCATCGGAAATAATATAATTTTGTCCGTCGGGTGCATCGTATGAATATTTGCTTGTTGTATTAAGATAACAACCGGTCTGACCGATGATTGTATCAATTGTTATATTATTATCTCCGATTTTTGTTCCGTACAGTATAGTGTAAACGGGAACTGTTTCTTTGCCGTCTTTATCAAGGAATTTATATTCTCCCTGCTCAACAGTAATTCTGATAGATGAGGTCGCAGGCTTGTACTTATTATCGTCGGGTGTAAATACAATGTTAACTGATCTTGTGAGAGCCTGATTGAGCATAAACGGATTTTCGAAGCTGAAAGTACCGCTGATTGTTTCTCCGTACATACTGACTGCTTTTCCGCCCGTGAGCGTCACATCGGAGAGGTGAGTTCCGGCTTTAAGAACTTCATTAACGGTCGGTAATTCCTCTATTGAAGTACCAATCTTAACTTCAGAGGTATCGCCTTTGACACGAACAAGAACCCAGGCTGTAAGTGTAACATAACCGGGACAAAGGAAGCGTGCCTTATAATAACCGCTCTCGTTAACAACAGTCTTTTTAGGGGTATTTACGGATGTATCCCATGTCCATGTTTTTGTAAGAATTTTAGGCTCATTTGCATTATATGGATTAGTAACTGCGGCGCCGGAAAGAATCGAGTCCGCAAGATATGCTCCTGCTTCAACTTCTGTAGCGACGGGAATTGTATCATTTGCATCAACAAATACGGGAGTAGTCTTCTGAACATAATACTGAACATTTCTGTCTCTTGCAGATTCAAAGCCTGTGAATAAAGCTTCATCATCGGGTGTAAATTTGATGCTTACACGGTTATTTGTATCACCGCTTATATTCGGTACTGTATCGGGATCGGCTATTGAAAAGGTACCGGGAACGATTTCATCATCTGAAAGTGTTCCGTCTCCGTTACTGTCATAGCGTACCTCACCGCCTGAAAGAGCAACACTTTCACCGACAGTCATCCCGACAAAAGCACCTGATTCATTAATAAGGTTTGCAACAGGGTATTCTGTGATATTAGCTGTCGTAAGTGCAACAGGGTCTGCCGCACTTGCAAACATCGGTATGCAAGATACAAGCATTAAAACTGCTAAAATAATAGAAATCGATTTTTTCATAGTATTTTTTCCTTTCATTAAAATTTTGACCTTACAGGTCGGGTAATGTTGTACAATTTCTTCAGTAAACATAAAATATTTTACAAATCACCCCTTTTTTATCTAAAATCCTATTGATTATTCTCCCGATGTCGGTTATAATACAAATGGAAAGACTATTATCGGAAAAGTAATCATATAGTTTCTATCTTTATGAGGCAATAAAAAAGCCCCGAAGCCGAGGCTTCGGGGCTTAAATTTTACATAATTTATTGACTGATAATTCAACAGATAGTTTCTATCTTTATGATGAGTAATTATTCGTACAAGTAGGTTATTTCATCATAATGACACTTGATATTATAGCATTATGTACCAAAAAAATCAATAGCTTTTCAAAAAAATATTGAAATTGTCAAATATCATAATAATCTGCTTTTCCGATATAACAGAAAGGAGGAAAGAATAACGCTATTTTCAGTCAAAAAAGTGGTCAACTTTCTTTTATGAGTGGAGGTAGATTTTTATGGCAAGAAAAGGTGAAAACATTCGAAAACGAACAGACGGCAGATGGGAAGCGAGATATATAAAAAGCCGGGCTGCTGACGGAAAAGCAATACTCGGATATGTTTACGGAAAAACCTATACCGAGGCAAAGGAAAAGAGACAAAAACTGCTGAGTGAAAACCAGCAGCTTATAAGCGGAAGAAGATTTAATGAGTTAACTGAAGCTTTCCTTGTTCAAAAAGAATACAAAATAAAATATTCAACCTATATCCATTATAAAGATTTAATTGATACTCATATAATACCATATTTCAACAACTACCAACTATCTAAGCTCACATCGTTACACATAGAAGAATTTGCCAATGAAAAACTGACCAACGGAAAAATCAACAAGGACGGCGGCCTTTCTCCGAAAAGCGTCAAGGATATATTGTCGGTATTAAGACAGATATTGCAATATGGCGTCGATAAGAAGCTCATTTCAGATGAGGTTCTGAAATTCGGATCTCCCCGTGTCAGTGTGAAATCCGTTGAAACCTTTGATGACGAGGAAATAAAAATACTGAAAAACAAGTGTCTGAAATCAGAAGAACACTATACTTTGGGTATTCTTATCTGTCTTTATACGGGACTTCGCATAGGAGAGGTATGCGCTTTGAGGTACAGTGATATTGATTTCGGAAATGCCGTTTTATCCGTTACAAAAACAATGATGCGTACAAAAGAATCTGCAAACAGTAAAAAAACTGTCATCAGGATAGACGAACCAAAAACCGTCAACAGCGTAAGAGATATCCCCTTACCTGAAATGCTTATTAATAAACTGCTTGAACAGCGTCTGCAAGCGGTTGGTGAGAATGCATATATTATTACAGGGAATGAACATTTTCTTGAACCCAGAACTTACTATGAGAAATATAAAAAATTTTTAATAGAGTGCGGTATACAGTCGCACTCTTTTCATTGTCTAAGGCATACTTTTGCAACCGTAAGTATTGAAAAGGGCTTTGATTCAAAGACCCTTTCCGAAATACTCGGTCACGCTGATGTTAAAGTTACGCTTAACAGATATGTTCATCCCTCTATACAAAGAAAGCGTGATTGTATGGAACTTTTTCAGGATGATAAAAAATAATTAGCAGTCAAAATTGTCAGTCAGCAAAAACTATCCCCTCGGCACACAAAGTTGCCGAGGGGATTTTATCATAAAGATAGAAACTATATGATTGCTTTTCCGATAATAGGCTTTCCACTTGTATTATAACCGACATCGGGAGAATAATCAATAGGATTTTAGATAAAAAAGGGGTGATTTGTAAAATATTTTATGTTTACTGAAGAAATTGTACAACATTACCCGACCTGTAAGGTCACAATTTTAATGAAAGGAAAAAATACTATGAAAAAATCGATTTCTATTATTTTAGCAGTTTTAATGCTTGTATCTTGTATACCGATGTTTGCAAGTGCGGCAACAATCACGCTTGATCGTAAAAATGTTGTCATCATTCCTCCGACGGTATCTCCTACGGAAGTTCCATGGGGAGCAGGATGTGTTGCAGATGTAACCGTTACAGGCGGTCAGCTTTGGTATGTTGATGCAGACGGTAACCGTACAGAGGTTGCGGGACATTTCGATATAAGAAACAAGGCAACTCTTAATCCTCAAAGCACAGGCGAATATGAACCTCCTCTGATTTTCTATCCCGATGATACTGAAACCTACGGAACATCAACATCAGGAAGCCTCAGTTATATTTCAATGAAAAACAGTATAGTTTCCGGTGAATGGCCCGTAATCTATCTCAGAGGAAAATATACTGAGGTCGCAACACCTCCTGCTTTTACCTGTGATGCCGGTGACAATCTCTCTACATATACCAACTATACCAAGACAGGCGGTAAAGTAGTAGATGAAAACGGTACAAATGTAACCTCTTACGGTCAGTTCTATATTGACGAGGCAAATTCAGGCGGAAAGAATCAGTATCTCTATGAAGACACATATGTTACTGCAAGATGGGACGATATAAAGCGCGGCGGTCATGAAAGTGCGTATTATGAAAATGTTCTTGTTAAGGTAACAAAAAAATCTGCTACTCTTGCAACAGCTCCCAGTATCCCTGCTGTTTTTGTGGGAACAACCTACGGTGAAGCTCTTGCTCTTCTTACGGCAAAAGTGACACTTGTCGGAAACAAAACAACAAATGATACAACAAACAAATTCTGGGTGCCCGTTTATCCCGAGGGAATTACGGCAGAGACTCCCATAAATGAAGATACAACAATTACCGTTAAGTATGAAAGCCCTGCAACGGACGATACCTTTACTGCAGAAGTGGCTATTGATACATATACAAAGCCCATTGCAATTATTTCTGAAAATCCTGTCATTGACGCATCAGCAGCAAAACCTAATATGAAGGCTTCTTCGCTTGTTCTGACAGGCGGTGTAGCAGTTAAGGAAGGAACAGAAACTCAGGTTGCAGGTTCTTTTTCAATAAAAGACCCTGATGATGTTCTTTCGTCAGGCTATAATGTCATTACAGTTGTCTTTACTCCTGATGATACAACAAGCTATGACGGTTCTGAAACAGATATCCTGGTGAATATTAAGAGCCTTATTACAACAGCACCTGTTCTTGATGCAACAGGTATCAATGTCGGTGCGAAAGTAGCTGAACTTACTGTCACAGGCGGAGAGACCACGGAAGAGGGCACATTCTCATTTATTGATCCCGAGCAGAAACTTGTTGCGGGAAGAAACAATGTTAAATTAAAATTTACACCTGCCGCTGCAGATGCTGAATATTTTGAGACGGTTACTGTTTCTGTTAATGTTATCGGTAATATAAATTTCTATGATGAAGCAGGTAATGAAATCATTCCCGAAATTATTGTGCCTTATCAGTCAGCAAGATTGAGCAGTATTACAAGTACTCTTAAAACTGAACTGCAAAAGCAGTCCAATTGTCCCGCTTCTATATTCCAGATATCATTTTATGATCTTGAAATGAATAAAATGAAGCATTCCGATGATTATCTTCAGTGTCATACAACAAAAGAATACACTGTTAAGGTTTATGACAGCAACGGATATTATGTTCCTGAAATAATTACATTTAAGCTTACGGTTGTGCCTGCAAAAATGAACGCAACTGTAACTTACAGCGGTACAAATATCGTTGTTAATACCACTATCGGAACAACACAGCGCCTTTATGGTGAGTTTGAATACTATGTAAACGGAGAAAAAGTCGGCACATCTGTAATGGAAGAGCATAAATACAGAACATGGTTTGGTTGGCGTCCTGAAAACAGCGGTATTTATGATATTTCAGTAAAGTACATCGAAGCTGAAAATGATATTTTCGTAATAGATGATATTACTGTTGAGGATATTGCTGTAAATCTGATGTGGAATGTCAGTACGGTTAACGGTTCAATTAAACAGTCAAACAGCTATAAGGATACTTATAATTATCAATATGGCGAAAGTGTGACAGTTATTGCAAAGAACAAAGCTGCATTTTCCCATTGGTCCATTGCGGATAAAAACGGTAACCCCGTAACAATTGAAGGCTTTGATATAAATAGCTCATCTAATACTTTCAATATGCCTGATTGCGACATAGTTATTACCGGTGTGGATATTCAGGAAAGAAAGGTTACTGCAATTAATGCAAAGATAGTTTCGCAGATCGGTGCAGAAACCGATCCGAGCTTCTATCCGGGCGAAAAGGTAAATATTGAGTTGGATACAGATGTTATATCCACCGGTATGTTTAACGGATTTGTAATTCTTGATGCTGACGGAAAGGAAATAATCCCTGAAGGTCTTTCACAGGATGATCTTCAGAAAACATCTTTCAGCTTTATTATGCCTGATATGGATATCACGGTTAAAGCAAAAAGCACAGCTGATGATTGTGAACATCTTTGCCACAGTGAAAACAGCTTCTTGCAGATGCTTTGGAAAATAATCTGTTTCATTTACCGTCTTTTTGATATTCACCAGTATTGCGACTGCGGAATAGCACATTATGACGCTCCTTTATTCTGATTTTCCGATAAGCTTCAGATAAAAAATTCCGGCTTTATACGGACAAAACCGACCGATTGCTCGGTCGGTTTTGTTGTTATTTGTTTTCTTTGCCCTGAAGATATCTTATTGCAACAATATATTTTGTTGCTGAACGCGGATACGGACTCTTTATTTCATAATAGCCTTTTTCGGATACAACAAGAAGATTCATTTTCGACGATGTTTTTACGGAACTGATTTCGTTTATCGGAACAGAGACAGTTCCGTCCTCTGTTGTAATATCAAATCTGTCACCGAAAAGATGAATTTCTCCGTTTTCGGAAAGAGTTTTTATTTCTGCACCTGCAACGGTCGTTATCAGCTGCTTGTCATCACTGAAAAGAGAAGCGTCGGTGTTTCTCTTTTCTTCAGCAATATCCTTCAAAAGGTTTTTTTGAAAATTATCCCAGTCAACGATATTGTCAAAGGGCATATCGTCATTGTGCCAGAAGCCGTAATTGTCAACCGTTGCTTCAAAGCCGCAGGGACAGGAGATCTTGTCCCCCTTTGTTCTGAGCTTGCCGACAGCTTTACATTTCGGGCAGCCGTAAAGAATTATTTCTGCGTGCTCGGCGGGATCCTCGGTTATGTATTCAACGGGACGGATTCTCTGTTCGTCATAAATGTTGAAATAGAGGTCTTCAAGAATATGCCGGAAGATTTCGTCCTCGGACATATTCCTTATCTGTTCTCTTGAATAGACATTTACCACTTCACCCGAAATGGGGCCTTTACGGCCGTTCTTTGCCCAACGGGGTTTTTTAAGATAACCGCCCATACCTTTGTAGGTAACAAAGGTGCAGTCACATTCCTTGACGAGTGCGGCATTTCTTTTTGAAATAAAGCCTGTTTCTCCCGTGCTTGTCATAGCTCCCTCGGGATACATCGCCACATTCACGCCCGCTCTGATGTTATCTACGATATCCTTATAAAGAACATCAGTGCCCTTTTCTCTTTCAAAGACAATGGGAGCGTCAATAAAGTTATAGATCTTACCGATTATTCCCATTCTCATAACATGGTCGCTCATTACAAAGCGGACATATCTTCTCATTGTTTTTATGATGTAAGCGGGGTCAATGGCATCGCTGTGGTTTGCGAAAACAAGATAGGGCATATCCTTTTTCTTGATTTTAAGCTCCGTGTCAGAGAATTTCAGAATCCTTACGGCAGGGCCTTTTAATATTGTTCTTAAGGTAAAGATCAGAACCTTACCTCTGAGAACACCTTTTTTTATATTATTTTTCATTTCATCTGCCCCTTTTTGTTATTAAAGACCGAAAAGGTCTTCAAAAAAATCGGATATGCGATTAAAAACAGTTGTTATAATATCAAGGAATCTGTTGAAGCAAGAAAAATCAACAATTCTCAATGTATCATTCTTTTCTTCGATTTCATAGAACACCGCGTGTTCAAAAATTCTGCTTTCCCCCTCTCCCGAAGAACTGTTAGGTGAGTGAATCGAGAGCATCAGCTGACCGTCGGCTCTTTTGAAAAGCATAGGATGGCCGCCGTCAAATGAATTTCTCTTATCTATGAAAAATGCTTTGGAATATAATCTTGTCAGCTCCTGTGTCCAGCTTCCGTCAGGCTTACCGTTGTCGCTTCGTGCGATACCGACACAATATCCCTCGTGAGACATTGTTGACCACAGCATCAGAAGAGAGCCCTTTTCGGTCTTATATAAAAAGGGACCGTCCGTGACGACTGAGGCTGACCAGTCAGGTGCATCAGCTCTGAATATTTCCTTTGGCTCGGTTATAAAGTGAGAAAGATCGTCACTGAGCTTTGCGACAGACATTCTTCCGACTCCGTCATCGGTTGCTGTCCATTCGGAAACATATATCATCCAAGGCTGACCCTCATCATCAACATAAAGAGTTCCGTCAATGTTGTCGGAATTGTGAGGAGTTATATGCCCGTCTGAGATCTCCGCAAACGGGCCGAGAGGGGAGGAAGCCTTAAATACAGATGTGCCTCTGTAGCCGGTTGTTTTTGAACGGTAGGTCGCAAAAAGATAGAAGCTTCCGTTATAGAAATGACATTCGGGAGCCCAGAAATCGCCTGCGGCATCAAAGTCGTCACCTGCAATAAATACATTATAAGGCTCTGACCAGTTTTTAAGATCAGGACTTACTCTGCAGCCGTAACCTGCTGCTGTGGCAAGTCCCGTGCCGTACATATAATATAAGCCGTCATATAAAAGAATTGCGGGATCTCTTACCAATACATCATCTGTCTTATACGGATAGCTTTCTGCGGCAGATGCCGAAAAGGTGCAAAATGAAAAAAGGAGAATTGCTGAAAGAATCAAAGATAAAAGTTTTTTCATAGCTGATCTTCCTTCCCTATATAATGTATATTAATTATTACATAAAATAAGTATGAGTGTCAATGATTTTTGTGTTGAATCGCGGGCGGTGTTGTGTTAACATAACTGAGAGGTGTTAATATGGATAAGATTATAATTAAAGACCTTAATATATATGCATATCACGGAGTACATGAGGAAGAAAAGCTGACGGGGCAGAATTTTGCTCTTGACATTACGGTATGGCTTGATCTGTCTTCTCCCTGTGAATCAGATAAGGTAGAGGATACCGTCAGCTATTCCGAAATAATAAGAAAGGTGACCGAAAGCTTTACCGCTTCAAAATATGATCTGATCGAAAAGGCGGCGCAGGTGACAGCCGATACTATTTTCGGAGAATTTCCCGCTGTAACTGAATGTGAGATACTCATCAAAAAGCCCGAGGCTCCCATAAAAGCGGATTTCTCATATGTGGGCATTGAGATAAGGAGAAAGAGAAATGGCTAAAACTGCATATGTTGCCTTCGGCGGAAATCTGGGGGACAGCAGAAAATCAATACTGGATGCATATGAAGCATTGGCTCTTGTTCCGGGTCTTGAAACCGAAGCCTTATCCGATATAATAGAAACAAAGCCCTGGGGCTATGAGGAGCAGGATAATTTCTGTAATGCCTGCGCAAGGCTTCGTGTAGATATATCGCCTCAGGCACTCCTCGGCGTGTGTCTCGGTATAGAGGCGGCTATGGGACGAAAGAGGGTAATCAGAAACGGCCCCCGCGTTATAGATATAGATGTAATAATATATGAGGGAGAGACCTGCGATACGGCGGAGCTTAAACTGCCCCATCCCGGAATGTGGGAGCGCGATTTTGTTCTTGTTCCTCTGTATCAGGTTGCTAAAGAGCCTCTTAAAGAGAAAATCGGAGAGGGAATAAAAAAATTGAAAGAGCATTTTGTCGTATAAATCAATATATGTAGTGTTTATAGGACAATATGCACACACTATCTATCATAATGCACAAGAACAGCCGGGGTGCGTTGTTGGAAATGACGAAAAAAGTTTAAAAAAGGTGTTGACAAACGCTTTTTGTTGTGGTAAGATATGCAAGCACTCAAGAGAGCGGCAACGAAGAAACGTGCCCTCCGAAAAAAGTGCAAAAAAAGTAAAAATAATGCTTGACAACAGCAAACGGATATGTTAATATATCCGAGCGCTGAAAAAGCGGACGGTTTCCGAAACGCGGCCAAGAGGCAGTGAAAAAAGAAATCAAAAAACTTAAAAAAACCTCTTGACAAAGGGAAAGCGGTGTGATATAATCACAAGGCACTCTTGAGAGAGGGCGCGAAAAGAATACGAACCTTGAAAATT
>SVOV01000060.1 GCA_015066205.1 Oscillospiraceae bacterium | reverse complement strand
TCCGCTTGAAAAACGAAATCAGTTTATTACTTAAATTTTAATATTTTCTACCATAGGGTCCTTTTTTGTGCTGTCCGCACAAATTGGGGCAGTTCAAAGCTTCAAAAAACCCCTTTGTTTATCTTGTTTTATGCGGTCTGCACTTTTTTACAGCCCCTGAAGGCTTATTCTACCGTAAAGGTAATATTATTAATGATAATATCCTCATTTACGGAATAAACATCGTTTCCGCTTTCGTCAAGTCCCAGCTGATAGGAGGGCACCTGAAGAATAACATTTATAACATCCCCTGATACGGCATTCTCACTTACCTTATAAGTAATGGTACAGATATCGTTATAGGGAAGATCATAGGTTTCTGCAACAACACCTCTGATGGCAACCTTTTCGGTACCGTCCTTATCGTCGTTATTGGCAACGAGTATCATTTCACAGGGCATTACGGTATTTTTTTCGTATACAAAGCCCTCGTCTGCAAAAACATAAATATCAAAGCAGGCTGTAAAAGGAGAATACTTAATATTTACCTTAAGTTCTACCGTATCTCCTGCTTTGACCGAGGTGTCATCTGCAATAAGAGAAACAACGGGAACTGCGGGAGCCTCTTCTGTTGTGCTTTCTTCTCCTGCAGACTCCGAATTACAGGCTGTAAAGGCAAAAATAAGCAACAAAACCAAAACTGATGAAATTAACTTTTTCATATTACTCAACCCTTTTCTGTGAAATCTCTGAGCTTCTTGCTGCGGTTGGGATGGCGGAGCTTTCTGAGAGCCTTTGCCTCGATCTGACGGATACGCTCTCTTGTAACCTGAAATTCCTTACCGACCTCTTCAAGAGTTCTGGGATGTCCGTCCTCAAGACCGAAGCGAAGCTTCAGCACCTTTGCTTCTCTGGGGGTAAGAGAATTGAGAGCCTGATTTATTTCTTCCTTGAGAAGAGCCTGAGTTGCAGCCTCTGCGGGAGAAATTGCATCCTCATCGGGGATAAAGTCACCGAGATGGCTGTCCTCCTCCTCACCGATGGGAGTTTCAAGGGAAACGGGGTCCTGTGCCACACGGAGGATCTCTCTTACCTTTTCGGGAGCCATATCAAGCACCTCTGCGATATCGTCCGCATTGGGCTCTCTGCCGTATTTATGAAGAAGCTGGGAATGAGCCTTCTTTACCTTGTTGATGGTTTCTACCATATGCACGGGGATTCTGATGGTTCTTGCCTGATCGGCAATAGCACGGGTGATAGCCTGTCTTATCCACCATGTTGCATATGTAGAGAACTTGAAGCCCTTTGTATAGTCAAATTTTTCAACTGCCTTGATAAGACCGAGGTTTCCCTCCTGGATAAGATCAAGGAACTGCATACCTCTGCCCGAATATTTCTTCGCGATACTTACAACAAGACGAAGGTTTGCTTCCTGAAGTCTTCTCTTTGCACTTGCATCGTTCTGTGAAATTCTTATAGCAAGGTCAAGCTCCTCTTCAACAGTAAGAAGCGGGATCTTACCGATCTCCTTAAGATACTGCTTGACAGGGTCGTCCATTGTATAGTGCTTGCTGTCATCATTATCATATTCCTTTGCGATATCGGGATCGTAATTTATGGTATCAAGCACCGCATCATTCATATCGTCAATAATTTCGATGTTGTTCTGGTCGATAAGCTCATAAAGCTTGTCAAGCTCCTCAACCTCAAACTCAAGCTCGATCATAATTGAATCGATGTCCTGTGCGGAAAGCTTTCCCGCTGCCTTACCTCTTTCGATAAAGCTGTTGATTATCGCCTTTTTATCCTGTCCTTCCATTTTATACACCCTCCGTATTATTATTTCTTTTCTTCTTAAATAATTCCAGATACTCCTCGGCTGAAAGCTTGGATATGTCAGGAGCATCCTTTTTACCCTTTTCCTCGATAAGCGTCGTTATACACTGACGGCACTCCTCAACACTGTTGGAGATTTCGGAAAACTTTGCAACGAGATAAGAAAGATAAGACATATCCGCATTGTCCGTGTCCCCCGAAAAAGCCATCAGCTCAAGGCTTCTGCCCGAAAGTATCCTTTCGGAAATATCGGTATACAGCCGTTTACCGAGCTCGGTAACAAATACATCCGCCGAAATATGACCCGATAGTTTTTTCAGATAATCGGGATGAAGAAGCAGTGATGAGAGGATTATCTCCTCTGCCTTTACCGCTCTTACATTGCCCCTTGCCTCGGGATTCGGAGACTGGGCCTTTTCCTCGCCCATAAGAGTTTTCATTGCCGTATTGAACTGAGTGGTCTCCTGTGCCTTCTTTTTGAAGCGCAGCTGTTTTTTTATCTGCTGCTCGAGAGCAACCTTATCGACTCCCAGCTCCGAAGACAGCTTTGAAAGATAAATATCTCTTTCTATGGCATTGGAAACATCAGCCAGCACCGCTACCGCCTCATTGAGATACCCAAGACGGCCGTCATCCGTTGTTATATCGAAACGCGCTCTTGCTTCGTTCAGAGCAAATTCCGTATCGTTTACCGCGGCATTTATTATCTTTTTCATTCTCTCTTTTCCCTGAGTTTTTATGATCTCGTCAGGGTCCTTGCCGTCTGCAAGGTGCATAATTTTAAGCTTCATGGGAGAGGATGACAAAAGCCTCAATGCCCTGTTCGTGGCTTGCTTACCCGCTTCATCCGAGTCGAAGCACAAAGTAAGCTCGTCACAATATCTCATCAGAAGAGATACCTGCTCCTTTGTGAACGCTGTTCCGAGACCCGCCACGGCGTTTGTAAAGCCCGCCTGATGCATGGCAATTACATCCATATAGCCTTCACAGAGAATCAGCTTTCTCTCGCTGTTGTTTTTTGCAAAATTAAGTGCATATACATACTGACCTTTTTTAAAGACGGGTGTGTCACCTGTATTGAGATACTTGGGCTTTGAATCATCAAGAACTCTTCCGCCGAAAGCGATCACATTGCCTCTGAGGTCAATAATGGGAAACATCAGTCTGTTTCTGAAATTATCGTATGCCGTGCCTTTTTTGGATTCTTTTGCAAGATCAAAATCTATAAGCTCCCTTTCGGTAAAGCCCTTGGCCTTCATATGCTTCACGAGCCTGTCCCAGCTGTCGGGAGCAAAGCCCAGTCCGAAATGCTTTACGGTTTCGGGAAGAAGCTTTCTTTTATCAAGATACTGAGCCGCCTGATTTCCCTCGGGAGAACGAAGACAGCTGTAGAAAAACCTTGCCGCTTCCCTGTTTGCTTCATAACAGCGCCGTCTTATGCGGTTGAATTCATCATCCCCCGCATCTGTGGGCATTGCCATTCCCGCTCTCTCGCAAAGAAGCTTCACAGCCTCGGTATAATCGATACGCTCGATATTTTTAACAAAGTTAATGGCATCTCCGCCCATCTGACAGCCGAAGCAGTAGTATGACTGGGTATCCTTATAAATAACGAAGCTCGGAGTTTTTTCAGTGTGGAACGGACACAGCGCAACAGGTCTTACGGAGCCTCTGTGCTTTATTTCCGTATATCTTCCGATAAGCTCTTCAATATCGGTTCTTTGTCTCAGCTCTGCAAGAAAATTTTCGCTGAATCTCATTTTCACACCCTCTTTCGCTTCGAAAAATCTTTTTCACCTATTATATATGCCTAAAAGTTTAAAAGTCCTTTATTTTTTTCAAAAAAATTAAATACTGTCGAATTTTTCCGCGATTTTTTCGGCAAAAACTCTTCCGAAGCTGGCTTCTGTCAGCTCCTTTCTGAAACGCTCCTCTTCGGTCGAGGGCAGTCTGAAGGTAAGAGTGACATTTTCGCCGAAATCGGTATTCTCCACGATTCCGCCGAATTCGGGAACAAGAGTCGAAAGCCTTCCGTAAAAGCCGTAGTCGCATTTTATTTCAAGAACGCTGCAGGGACTCATTCTAATAATTTCAGCTCCCTCACAGGCAAGCTTTGCACTGTGAGAATAAGCACGGACAAGTCCGCCCGCCCCGAGAAGAATTCCTCCGAAATAGCGGGTGACCACAACACAGACATCTGTAAGCCCGTTCTTTTTTATAACATCGAGCACGGGCATTCCCGCAGTCCCCTGAGGCTCACCGTCATCGGAATAACGGGAATACTCGGGACTTCTTATCTGATATGCATAAACATTATGAGTGGCATCGGAATGCTTTTTTCTTATTTCATTAATAAATTCAACTGCCTCCTCCTGAGTGCTTACGGGAGCGCAGTAGCCGATAAAACGGGATTTATTTATTATATATTCTTCTTCCGAACGGTGGCTGACCGTAATATATTCCTTCATATATTTTTGTCCCTCCAAAGGTCAGAATTTATATATATAAAGCAGGAGGATGAAAAAAACGGCATTTTCCGAAAATGCCGTTTCACTGCTTTTTTTTGCTACCTCATTATTTGGTATCCATATTATAGCGCTTCTTGAATCTGTCAACACGTCCGCCTGTATCAACGAGCTTCTGCTTACCGGTAAAGAAAGGATGACAGCTTGAGCAGATATCAACACGGAGATTTTCCTTTGTTGATGCTGTTTCAAAAGTTGCACCGCAAGCGCACTTTACAACAGTGGGGTTATAGTTGGGATGGATTCCCTGCTTCATAATACGTTTCACCTCTTTCAATAAAGATACAGCATAAATAAACAGTCGAAATATACAGTGTCACATACTTCCGCTTAAATAGCAAAAGCATTTTACCACAACCGGAACCAAAAATCAAGTATTATTTCAATATTCCTCAAAAAAAATCAGAATTCGAGAGAAATGCTGTCCCTGAGCCTTATTGAATAAAGAATACATTCCTTGACTCTTATGTCCATTGCCTTTGAAAGTGCCTCGATATATAAAAGCATCTGTGTGCGGTAGCGGTCCGCAAGCACCGAGATATCCCTTATGTTATCGGTCTTATAGTCAACTATGACAGCACCGTCATCCTCTGTGAAAATAAGGTCGATCTTTCCGATAATAACTGTCTTTTCATCTGAAAATTCAGCGGGGATACGGCTGTCGGTCTCGCAGATGCTCTTTGAAAGAGAGAACTGCTTTTCCCTGAAGACACTCGAAGAGCTTTCAATACGCTTCATTATATCGGAATTTACAAATGTTCTGATAGCATCGGCATCGACTCCCGTCGCCTGTTTTTCGGTAAGTCTTCCCTCCCTGACAAGCCTTTGGGCCTCGGAATCAAAGTCCGTCCTGCACTTTCTAAAATCGCAGAACTGAAGAAAACGGTGGGTAAATGTACCGATATCAGCAGGAGAAAATGAACTCGAATACATAAAAGCGGGGACACTTTTTGCAAAGCCCGCGGGGTCAAAATGCTCCTCGCTGAAGGATGATGCGGAATGAATTGAACGGGCCGAGGCAATATCACTCCATTTATATCTGAATGATGCACGGCTTCTGATATCTTCAACCGTTTTTTCATCAAAGGATACCGCATCCTCGGTTTTTTCGGCACTTACCGTCGGTATTTCCTCATCGACCGTAAATATTTCCGCTCTGCCGCAGTCCGTATGCTCCGTTTCGGAGAAGGTGCGAAGAGCCTGTCCGTCGGGATGCTTCATAAAGCATCTGAGAAGCCAGCTGTTTGCATCCGCCGCATGCTTTATAAGATAGGGGGAAATTCCCTTTGTCTTATACAGAAGCTGTTCATTTTCATTCAACGCCTTATTTGCATTTTTGCGGGGCAGAAGAATAAAAAGCTTCTGCTTTGCTCTCGTAAGAGCGACATAATAAACACGAAGCTCCTCGGACATCATAGCACTGTTATTGCTTATCTTAAGGGCGGTTGAAGAAAGCGTATCATAGTTTTTGATCTTCTCAGGCTCTTTTCTCTTGATACCCAGTCCCATTTCGTGGTTGATTATAAGATTTGATCTTATATCTGTCTTATTGAAATTCTTTGAAGTACCCGCAATAAATACAAAGGGAAATTCAAGTCCCTTTGACTTATGCATACTCATAAGCCTTATGCCGTTTCCGCTTCCCGAATCTGAAATATCCGATTCATTTTCACGAAGCATCTCCATATAACGGACAAAGCCTGAAAGTCCCGAAAAGCTGTCACAGGAGCCGGAAGCCTTTTCAATAAGAAGCCTTAAATTCTTCTGTCTTGCCTTGCCGTCTGACATAGCTCCCGCCGCCGCAAAATATGCGGTATCGTGACAGATATCACGGATAAGCATATCAACAGCGGTATTTACCGCCGCTCTCTGATAATAACCGATCCTTTCTGTTAATTTCAGGCATTTTTCATTACCCTCACCCGCCCCGAGAACAGCCGCGGAATAAAGGGACCTGTCCTTTCCGTACCTGATACGAAGCTGCGCCGTATCATCGGGAGTAAAACCGAAAAGGGGCGACATCATAACCGCCGCCATATCGATATCTCTTACGGGATTATCTATTACACGAAGATATGAAAGAACCGTCTTTATTTCGGGATTTTCAAAGAAATTGCGGGTGACATCGGAAGAAACGGGAAGATTTCTGTTTTTAAGCTCGTCCGTATAGTATTTTGCTATCGAAGCGGGTGAACGAAGGAGAATACAGAAATCCGAGGGCACTGCCGTTCTTGTCCCGTCCTTATCATCAACCAAGACACCCTCCGAAAGCATTTTTTCAATGGTACGGGCTATATACTTTGCCTCACTGACATAAGGCTGATACTCACCGGTTTCAATTACGGCAACCGAAACATCAACGGAATCCTCTGCTGTCTTTACCGCGGGGAAATTCAGTCTTTCATCCTCATTATAGTCTATATCACCGCATTCGGGCGACATAAGAGAGGAAAAAACAAAGTTTACGCCGTCAAGAATTCCCTTTCGGCTTCTGAAATTTTCACCGAGAATAATTTTTGATTTTTTACTTTTTCCGTCATAATAGGGATATTTCTCGCACTTTTCAATGAAAATTTCGGGACTGGCAAGGCGAAAACGGTAAATACTCTGCTTCACATCGCCTACAAAAAACATATTTTCTCCGTTTTTTGATATTGAGGTAAACAATGCCTCCTGAGCTCTGTTGGTATCCTGATATTCATCTATGAGTATCTCCGAAAGCTCTTCGGTCATTTCCCTTGCAAGAGAAGTTTTGAGGTCAGGAGCATCGGGATCGCAAAGGAGCTTCAGGGCAAAATGAGAGATATCAGAGAAGTCATATTTTGACAAGCTCTTTTTCATTGAAAGAAGCTCATCATCATATTCCTTTACGGTGACGGTAAGCTCTCTTGCTATGGGGGAAAGAACCTCAAGATCCTCTTTATGCTCAAGGGAGCTTATATTCATATATCCGAGGATCCTTTCAAATATCTTCTTCTTGATAAACTCTCTCTTACTTGCGGCACTCTGTTTTACGGGAT
Source organism: Oscillospiraceae bacterium (assembly GCA_015066205.1). GTDB lineage: Bacteria > Bacillota > Clostridia > Oscillospirales > Acutalibacteraceae > RUG806. Next base: position 6,424 of record SVOV01000060.1, on the reverse strand, counting down.
TATCACCGTAGCCTCGGGGAACACTCTTCAGCTTATTGTCAGATATCGCATTAAAGCATTCATTGACAGCTTTTATTTTGCCGTCCCAGTCACTGCTGTCAAAGCGGACTATTGCCTTTTCAACGAGCAGTCTGTCCGCCTCAAAGGTGGGGAAATAGCACTTCTTGATATCCTCATCCTCTTCAAGACAAAGAAGAGCCGCATTATAAAGCTCAAGGCTGAATTCAAGGGCGAGGCGCACCTCTTTGATTATGCACTGTCCCCATATACTGTTTTCGGCATCGCTGTCAAAAAATCTCTCCGAAATCTCATCAAGCCACTTTTCGGGATAGGGCTCGCTCTTTGCAAAATCGGAAAGCTTCATGACCGTTTCTATAAGACGGGCATCGTTCTTGCCCGAATCAAACATTCTTGCAAGAGGAATAAAGATATCGGGATTTTCCGTAAAACGGCGTTCAAGAACACTTACCGCCGCTTTGTTTTTAAGAGAAGCATTCTCTCCGTCCTCAAGTATGGTAAAATCGGAATCAATTCCGAGAGCATAACAGTTTTCCTTAACGAGATTCATACAGAATGAATCCATCGTGCAAACCTGCATTTCACTGAGCTTTGAAAGAAGACGGGTAAATTCGCTCTTTCTTCCGGGCTCATCCGCCGCGGCTTTCGCAATACGGCTGTATATCCTGCCTCTCATCTCCTGAGCGGCGGCATTCGTAAAGGTCACAACAAGAAGAGATTCGGGGGGAACGCTTTTTTCGGGATCGGTCAGCTTTCTTACGATCCTTTCCACAAGAACGCTGGTCTTTCCGCTTCCCGCAGCTGCTGATACAAGAACGGAGCCGCTGTCAGCTTCGATAGCATTCTGCTGCGGAGCAGTCCATTTTCTTTCAGCCATCGTTTTTCTCTCCTCTCAGTAATTCTACCGCTTCCTCGTGCTTAAGCCCCAGAGGCTCACGGCATTCATCCTCTCCCGTTCTTCTGCATATATCCTTAAAATCGCAGTAGGTACAGGTATATTGATAAGAGGATGAGCCTATGACGGGAAAAGCTTCAATTTTTCCCGCATGAAGCCTTTCGCCCATTTCGGAAAGCTTGCTGTCTATTTTTTTATGAAGCTTGACAAAGCCGTCAATGGAAAGAAATGTACCCTTCATTCTTCCCTTTTCATCTATTTTCGGAATTATGATACTGCCGTTACAGCCCTTTTCCATTCCGTCAAGAACATATTCATCCTCAAGGATCATTCCGTTCATTTTTCCGTTTTGGAGCTTCTGATTTACGACCTCTTCATCACTTGCGTTTCTGCCGAGGCTTGTGCCCGAATTATTGGCGGGGACATATAATATTCCCGCAGGAACGATATCGCCGTAATGCTCTTTTCCGTTATCCCACAGACACATAAGATAAATAAGCATCTGCATATTCAGTCCGTCAAAAACATCGCTGAGCTTAAAATCCTTACCGCCCGTCTTATAATCCACCACACGCAGATATGCCTTTTCTCCGTCATCCATAACATCGACCCTGTCAACAGTTCCGCTTATGGTGATGCTTCCGCCGTCGGGAAGATCAATTTTATAGGGTTTTACCTTTCCCTTATAGCTTATGGATAATTCAACATCCTTTGTTTCAAAGCGGCTGAGAGAAAACTCTATTCTCATTCTTTTGAGGATCTCAAAGGCGGTATCCTTTGTTTTGTCAAGGCTTCTGTTGAGAAGCACGCTCTTATCCTCCCTGCCGCCCATATAAAGCGAGATAAATCTCTCCGTAATGGTGCCGATCTCACGGCGCAGAGCCTCATCATCCATTCCCGCAATTTCGGAATTCTTCCTGTCTTTAAGAATATGCTCAAGCAGATAATGTATCAGAAGTCCGTTGACTCTCGCATCAAGATCTGCCTGACGGGGCTTTGAAATTGAAAGACCGTACTGACAGAAATACTTGAATGCACAGCTGTAGTAAACCTCTGCCTTGGAGGGAGAAATATACATATCCTTTCCGAAAAGCTGCGTTGCGGTTTCGGTATTTTTTATTTCGGCGGGAAGATTTTCCGCGGCGATTTTTACGGCATTGTATCTGTCCCGAAGTCCGCTTTCCTCCATAAATTTTTTGAGTGAAGCTGAATAAACAGAATTTTCACGGTAATTAAGAGCACATTCCTCAAAGGCGGATTCCATACTTCCTATTCTTTCAAGAGATGAAATATCCTTATCATTGATAACACCGACACCGGGAATAATAGCTTCAATATCGCTTATTATTTCCGATTTTTCAAGAGCCTGTCCCGAGGGAGAGGTTCTCGAATATGAAACAAAAAGCCTTCCCGTCGGAAGAGTGAGAAGCGAATAAGCTATCATTCTCTCCTCGGAATATATATTTTCCGAAATATTCTCCAGAGTAAACTCATTTTTGGAAAGAGTTCTTTTTTCAGATACGGTAAAAATACCCGATACCGCGGGAAGAGCGGGGAAAACGCCCTCATTACAGCCGAGAACAAATACTGCCTTCGGCTCAAGATGGCGTGTTCTGCCCGCCGAGCCGATAATAATTTCATCTATTCCTGCGGGAATCCTTCCCACATCGGACGCCGAAAGAATTATTTTAAGAAGCTCGAAGAATCTCTGCGGTGAAAGAGAAGAAAGTCCCGCCGCATCAAAAAGAGAATCGAGAGCTTTTATAAGAGTATCCCAGACGGCGGAGCATTCCACGGCACCCGCCTCATTTCCGTTATCATAAAGAAACTGTGCATATGACAGGAAATTTTCAGCTGCTTTTATCTCAGTCATAAACTCAAAAACAGCTCTGCAGGAGCTTTCCGCATTTCCGTTTTCAAGCTTTCTTTTGAGAGAGAGAAGCGGCTCAACAATTTTTTTTCTTGTATCGTTAATTAATGAAAGAGCCTCTCCGCTCGAGCTGTTTTCATCAGCTCCGAAGCCCAGAGGATGTCCCGTAAAGGGTCTTTTCCAGGCTGAACCGTTGATATTCCAGATGTAAACATAGTTTTCAAGCTCTGCCCAGCGTTCTGTATCGATACCGGTGATACCTGTTTTTACATAGGAAAATATCTCTTCTGTGGAAAAGCCGTGAACTGCTATTGAAACGGCGGAAAGCACCGCTTTTATGAGAGGATACTCAAAAAGAGGCACTCTTTTATCCTCAAAAACGGGAATGGAGTATTTTTTGAGCGCCCATATCATTGCCTTCGCATATCCGGCATCCCTTTCGGTGATACAGATATCACGGCAGCGGCAGTCCCCGTCACTGATAAGCTTTTTTATCTGAAGAGCAACAGTCTCGCATTCGGTATATTTATTTTCACAGCATATTATTTTTACGCTGTCTGTCTTTTCCTCATATTTTTCCTTTTCACCGCAGAAAAGAGAATCGGCAAGCGCCTGTAAAGCCCCGTCCGAACGGTCGGAGCTGATTTTTTCCTCTCGGCAGCCGACACCTCTGAGGGAAGCACAGGCCCTGAGTTTCCTGCAGTTTCTTACAGCGTGAAGATAGGCTTCCGAGTCAAAGGGCTCTACGGAATCGGGAGCAAAAACCGACACAAAGCATTCCTCGGTCTGTGACATAATTTCAGCCATCAGTTTTATCTGTGCTCCCGTAAAGCCTCTGAAATCGTCAAAAAACACAACGGCACCGCCGAATATCTTACGGCTTTTAAGAAAATCTGTCATAACCGCCATACTGTCGCTTCTTTCGGAGAACCGCTCTCCGATAAGAGATTCATAAACCTCAAAGATGAGTGAAAGCTCATTAAGCTTTGTTTTCAGCTTACAGGGTTCAAGCGAGGCGGCGGCAGTTTTCATATCGCCGACACCGTAGCCCGCCTGCTTTATCTCCTCATATTCACCGAGAAGCCTTGATACAAGCACGGGCTTCGCGCTGTAGCGTCTGAACACAGAGAGCCTGTCAGCACACTGCTCGGCGGCAATACTCATCAGCACGCTTCTTGCCGCAGTATCGGCGTCAGGCTTCATATAAAGCCCCTTTTCCTCGAGAACATCGCGGTAAAGGTGAGAAAAGCTTGTGACCGTCAGGGCATTACCAAGCTTTTCACCGTAGGTAAAAAGAAAATCCCTGTCCCTGTCAAAGCCTGCCTGCTCGGGGACTATGAGATACACAGCCTTTCCCTCTCCGAGAAAGGAGCATATCTTTTCGTATATAAAATTCTTTTTTGCTGAAAAATGTGTTCCCGTAAGAAAAGTAAGCATTTTCTTTCCTCCGTATTTTTTTAACATTTTAGCAGAAGCTGTGTCCCATCAATAAGACACTATTCGGTCAGAATATCCGTAATCTCGTCAATTGAGCAGATCCTTACGGCACAGTCCCGCCTGAATGCGGCTTCAAGCTTTTTTCTTTCCTTTTCGGAAAGTCCCGAGTCGGCGGCAATAAGAGTGCATCTGTCCGAAAGTCCGAATAATGTAATGACACTTTCGGCACAGCTTATCTTCACTGCACAGTCGCTGTCCTTTTCGGAAAAAACCGAAACGATAAAATATCTGCTGTTTTTGTCGGGAGAAACAAGTCTTAACAGTATCAACACAAAGACCGCACATACTCCCACGGCAAAAAATAAAACTGCAATGGCATAAAATATGTTCTGATACATAAAAAGCACCCCATAACATTATATGGAATGCTTTCTTATATGTGCGAGTCAGCCTGTAAGCCGGGTTCTGTCTTTTAAGGCAGTCATCTGTCTTGGCGCAGAATTGCTTCTGCGCTCACGCCACCCGTCGAAGTTATGGCCGAGCAAGCCACTTCTGTCGGTGTTGCTCCGGATAGGGTTTACAGGGCATAGCAGTCTCCTGTATGCCGGTGAGCTCTTACCTCGCCTTTCCACCCTTACCTGTAAAAACAGGCGGTATATCTCTGTTGCACTTTCCCTTAAGGTCACCCTCGGCGGCCGTTAGCCGTTACCCTGCTCTGTGGAGCCCGGACTTTCCTCACCTGAATAATCAGGCGTAACTGCCCGGCGTACTCGCAAATAATATTTTATATCAGTGAAAGAAAAATGTCAATGAAAAGCGTTATAAAATTAAAAGTTTATCTATTGATATTTAAATTATAATATGCTATCATAATTTGGATTTTGATTATTTACAGGAGTATTTATGGAGAAGCTTTTTGATATATTTGCAAGATCATATGCCCTCTCTCCCGAAAAGGACCCCGAGTTTTTCTCATACATCGGAGACCTTTACTGTACCGAGGAGATTCAGTCTATGCGTCAGTACCCTCAGCACAGCGATGCAAACAGGCTTGATCATATAAGGGCAGTTACATATATGAGCTATATTCTCTCAAAGCGCTTTTCCCTTGATATAAAGGCAGCATCAAGAGGGGCTATGCTGCACGACCTTTGCTATTATGATTGGCACGATGCAGATTTCAGCCACCGTCCCCACGGCTTCCGGCATCCTGCCTTTGCGGCTTTCAATGCCCGTCTTCTTGATGAAAATCTCACTAAAAAAGAGGAGCGGATAATAAGACGCCATATGTGGCCTCTGACTCCCCTTCCCCCCTCCTCAAGAGAAGGCTTTATTGTCACCTTTTCCGACAAATACTGTGCTTCAATGGAAATGAAGCTTACTAAAAACAAAAAATATCAGGAAAAATTCAACAATAAGCTTTCCTTTTTCAACAACACAATGAATAAAGGCTAACGGAGAAAAAATATGTTTGATACTATAATCAATTATGTTTTTATGTTCTTTGTCTTCAGTGCAATAGGCTGGGCAATAGAATGTACTTACCGCTCTCTCGGTGAAAAAAGAATAATAAACAGCGGATTTCTTTACGGACCGATGTGTCCCATATACGGCACGGGCTGTCTTGTTTTTGACATATGTCTCGTTCCCATTTCCGCTCCCATTGAAAAACGGCTAATAATCGTTCTTATTCTCGGAATGATACTTGCGGATACCGTAGAATACGCCACAAGCTATATTATGGAAAAGCTTTTCAATGCGCGCTGGTGGGACTATTCAAACAATTTCCTGAATCTTCACGGAAGAATATGCTTCAAGCACACCTGCTACTGGGCTATATTTGCCTTTGTATATGTTTATATCATAGCACCGATGTACCGTTATGCATTAAGCTTCATAAGTCAGGATACAAGAACCATAGCCGTCTTTGTTATTCTTGCAATTTTTGCCGTTGACCTTATCTTTACCGTAAAAGCCGCCGCAGACATCAACAAGCTTATGAAAACCATAGATAAGCTTAAGGCTGCGGTTGTAGAAAAAGCAGAAGCTGTAAAGGATTCCGCAGAAAATACCTATGAGGAAATAAAGCAGAGCGGAGAAAAGCTCACGGAATGGAAAAACGATCTGTCAAAGCAGTATTCCGATACCGTAAATAAATACAAAGCTCTCATTTCAAAGGAAAACAAAAACACAAGCAGACTGCT
>SVOV01000059.1 GCA_015066205.1 Oscillospiraceae bacterium | reverse complement strand
ACAGCAAACAAAATAAATCTATCCCCTATTTCTTCAACAGTTGAGCATTTATATCTACACTTGACCGCTTTAAGCAGTATTTCATATAACGATCCTCACCGCAGACACACCTCCCACTTCAGTCTTTTTCTCCATAAACTCATCAGGTATCTTGTTTTTATAGCTTTCCATATATGTCGCCGAGCCGAGATAAGCAGAGATAAATCGTACATCAATCGGAACGTAAAATGCAGTAAAATACAGGCGAAAAGCAGGAAAATGTCAAATTTCCATTGATGGGGTCAGTAAGCTATGGTAGCATACAGTATGATATGAATTAAAGGAAGCTGGGCTCCCCACAATGAAGTCCATTGATAAATAAGCGTATTTACAAAACATTTCCTGTCAGGTCTGAAAGAGGAATACTCTTTCGGACCTGTTTTTTAATATATAGGAAATTGCTCGCATTGTGAGAGGTTTCACTTATATCAAAAAACACCTTTTCGCCCCCAAGACCCAGGGCCGGGGGGGGATGAAGCAAAATGCTTTTTTATTAAAATAATGTTTATTCTTTTTGTATAAACAGTCAATTTTTTGCATAATTAAAAAAACTGATTATAAATAAGACTAAATAAATTGACTTTACACAGTTTCAATGTTATTATTAACATAACTATGATTAAGGAGGCTATAACCTTGCAAGCGATAGCAACATTCATACTTAAAATCATTTGTATCATTATGACTTTCTTTGCGACAGTTTTTCCGTCAATTTTTACGCATAGCTGTCCTATGTGTACCACCTGTGAACACACAGGCGGAGAAGCAACCTGTGTAACACAGGCTGTATGCACGGTATGCGGATTAAAATACGGTGAGCTTGCCGATCACACTCCCGGCGACGGCGTAACAGAGAATGTTATTGCTCCCACCTGTGAAGAAGACGGATATTATGATACTGCCTTTTATTGTGTTGTCTGCGGAAAGAATACAGACCGCATAACAACAAAGGTTGAAAAAACCGGTCATTCCTGGAATGAGAATGGTACAATCAAGGATGCAACCTGTACCGAAAACTCTTATACAGAATATTCTTGTCTTAACTGCAGTGCCGTTCGCACAGAAATCAATGAGAATACTGCACTCGGACACGATGAAATATCACACACCGGCAAAGCCCCCTCCTGCACTGAAACAGGTTATGAGGCTTATGTAACCTGTTCAAGATGTGATTATACAACATATAAAGAAATTGAAAAGCTCGGACATACCGAGGTTATCGACAAGGCTGTTGCCCCCACCTGTAAAGACACAGGTCTTACAGAGGGTAAGCACTGTGATGTCTGCGGTGAGGTTCTCGTCAAGCAGGAAACTGTTGACAAGCTCGGTCACACAGAGGTTATTGATACCGCCGTTGCTCCCACTTGCACAGAAACAGGACTTACTGAGGGTAAGCACTGTTCAGTTTGTAACGAGGTTCTCGTTGCTCAGGAAGTTGTTGATGCTCTCGGTCATACTGAAGTTGTTGACGAAGCAGTTGCTCCCGACTGCACAAATACTGGTCTTACTGAAGGCAAGCACTGTTCAGTTTGTAATGAAGTTCTCGTTGCTCAGGAAGTTGTTGACGCTCTTGGTCACACTGAAGTAATCGATGCTGCTGTTGCTCCCACTTGCACAAATACAGGTCTTACAGAGGGTAAGCATTGTTCAGCTTGTAACAAAGTCCTTGTTGCTCAAGAAACTGTTGGTGCCCTCGGTCATACAGACGGTGCTGCCGTCATTGAAAACAATATTGCTCCCGACTGTGAAAATGCGGGTTCTTATGATAGTGTTACATACTGCACCGTATGTAATGAGGAAACAAGCAGAGCAAATGTAACCGTAGACAAGCTCGGTCATAAGGAAGCTGCAGCTGTAACAGAAAACAATGTTGAAGCAACCTGCACCGAAAAAGGTTCTTATGATACTGTTATTTATTGCTCCGTCTGCAATAAGGAGCTTTCAAGAGTTAGTAAAACTGTTAATGAAACAGGACATAGCTGGGGCGAATGGACAGTTGAAACTCCCGCCTCTTGCGGCACAAACGGACTCGAAAAGAGAACATGTGCTAATGACGCCTCCCATTTTGAAACAAAAGTAATAGAAGCAACCGGCTCTCATGTTTACGCAACAGAAAAAGAAAGAATTGAAGCAACCTGCACCGAAGACGGTTATGTAATTATGACTTGCGGCTGCGGTGCTGAAGAAAAAACAATTCTCAACAAAACAGGACATACAGAAGAAGCTATTCCCGCAGTTGAAGCTACATGCGAAAGCACAGGTCTTACAGCAGGCGTTAAGTGTTCCGTATGCGATGAAATACTTACTGCACAGGAAACAGTTGATGCGCTCGGACATACAGAAGTAATTGATGCAGCTGTTGCTCCCGACTGCACAAAAACAGGCCTTACAGAGGGTAAGCACTGTGATGTCTGCGGTGTGGTTCTCGTTGCACAGACAGTTGTTGACGCTCTTGGTCACACTGAAGTAATTGATGCAGCTGTTGCTCCCACTTGCACAAATACAGGCCTTACAGAGGGTAAGCACTGCTCAGTTTGTAATGAAGTTCTCGTTGCACAGGAAACAGTAGATGTTCTCGGTCATACTGAAGTTATTGATGCAGCTGTTGCTCCCACTTGCACAAATACAGGTCTTACAGAGGGTAAGCATTGCGATGTCTGCGGTGTGGTTCTCGTTGCACAGGAAACTGTTGACAAGCTCGGTCATACTGAAGTAATTGATGCAGCTGTTGCTCCCACTTGCACAAATACTGGTCTTACAGAGGGTAAGCACTGCTCGGTATGTAACGAAGTTATTATCACACAGGAAGTTGTAGACGCTCTCGGTCATAGCTATGTATCAATTACAACAGCTCCCACTTGTACGGTTGACGGATATACAACTTATACCTGCTCAGTTTGTAATGATTCATATACAGGAAATACAGTTACCGCAACAGGACACACAGAGGTTACAGACTCTGCCGTAGCTCCCACATGTACTGCAACAGGACTTACAGAAGGTAAGCACTGCTCAGTTTGTAATGAAGTTCTTACAGCACAGACCACTGTTCCCGCAACAGGACACAGCTTTACAGCTTACACCGACAACACAGCTGCAAGCTGTACCGCTGATGCTACAAAGATAGCAGTCTGCGACAACGGCTGCACAGCGACAGATGTTATTAATGTTGAAAATTCAATGCTCAGCCACATTCAGGCTGACTCTGACAGTGACGGCAAATGTGACAGCTGCGGTGAAGCAATTGCTTTCAGATTCGATCCCCTCGAATACCCCGAGGAAGCAATGGCTGAAAAGAATGAGAGTGAGCTTTCTTCTTATCTTTCAAGAGCAGATAAGAATGAAAATCTCTATCAGTCAACACAGGGCTATGAAGATAACGGCGTTATCAAGTCCCCTTATTTCGATGTAAAGGTTGAAGGAACGGCAATCCCTGTTTACGGTACTGTTGTTTATGTTGCTGACAGTGCTACTGAAGGACACGGTGCTCTTCATTCATTCTCTGAAATCTATATCAATGCAAATTCTCCCGTAACCGAATTCGATATTGAGCTTAATTCACTCTGGAGCGGACTCAATATCACAAGCGCAGAAATACTCTCCTCTCCCGGATATCAGAACAATACTCTTACTGTTTCAGGCGGAAAGGTTACCGCAACACTCAACGGCTTCGGCGTTTATACATTTGTATTCAACGGTCAGAATGCTGATTATGTTTACACTCTTACTGTCCGTCAGTATTATCACGATGATACTGTTATCAGCAATCTTCAGAATGAAGGCTACACAGTTTATGTCCTTGACGGATATGTAGATAATATTTACAACTATGTCTGCTTCTCCGCAGGTGCACATGATGACGGAAACAAGGGAATTCAGGTTAACGGTGAAAAGCAGGTCATCTATCTCAAGCAGGGTGCTTATGTTACTGCAAAGCACAGCATTGACATCAACAGCGACACTGAAAATACCAATAATGCCGAAAATAATGCAGGCGAGAATAACGGAATCGGACTTAACAGATATCCCTTCATAAGCTCTAACGGAAAGAGATCTGTTTATGTTTACGGTATGGGTGCTATTGATCTTACACACCTTGACCGCGGTGAAAGAAGAGGCCTTGTATTCTCATATGCTGACGATATAAGAATCGTTGGCACAAAGCTCATAAATCCCTGCGAATGGGGTATTGTCACATACCGTTGCACCAATGTACTTATTCAGGATGTTGATGTTTACGGCTACAGACAGAATTCCGACGCCTTTGATATCTGTAACTCACAGGCTGTAAATGTTACGGGATGCTTTGCAAGAAGCGGTGACGACCTCTTCTGTGTCAAAACTCTCGGCGGTGATGAAAATGCAATTACAGATAATGTAACAGTTCAGAATTGCTATGCATGGGCAAGTAAGGCAAGAGCATTCGGTATTTTCGGTGAGGTCAACCGTGCAATAACAAATGTAAACTTCCTTGACTGTACGGTTCTTTGCCACGATGCACAGTGGGATTATTTGACAATTCCCGCAATCGGTATTGTTGCAGTTTCAAGAGATTCCGATAAGATAGGTTCTGTTTCAGCTGTAAAGTTTGAAAACATTGAGATCTGTCAGAATAAGGCTTCAGCTATAAACTGCATAACAAACCTTCCCATAGTTATCAATGAGATTACATTCAATAATATCAGATATGCTTCAAATAACAGCGGTTATCCCATAATCTTCAACAGATATGACGGTAATAATGATATGTATAACATTACATTTACCGATGTTTACTGCGGAGATACTCTTATAACAAGAGACAATTCTCTGACATATGTTCAGAATGAAGATTCCAGATGGCATATCTTTGATAAGAATGCAGCCGGCTAAGAATAAAAAAATAATGCTTTTGCGGTCACGGAGCTTTCCGTGACCGCTTTTTCTTTTATTCTGTATATCAAGTGTTTTTTTGAAAAAAAGTTACAAAAAACCGAACCTCACAACATTGTGAAACTCGGTTTTTCTTAACTTAATGACATTGGCCCCGGGTCTTGGGGGCGAAAAGGTGTTTTTTGATATAAAGGAAATTTCTCACTTTTGCGAGCAATTTCCTATATAATAAAACCACCGGCTCAGCCGGTGGTGATATTTATTTTTGTTACCATTCACGGATAATCTCAGGATTTTTGAATATTTCTTCAAGCTTTTCTATAAAGGGGACAAGGTCGTTTGCTCCGCCTATTTTATGATCAAAAATCAAGGCAACGGGCAGAATCTTTTTTGTTCCGATCTGAACATTACCATCTTCATCACGGTAAACAAAGTCCTCGTCCTTTACTCTTGAGCAGGCAAAAAGAAAGACCTGAGGGTAAAGGGGCGGAATATATGTGATATTGACATCGAGCTTGTCATAAAGGGTTCCCCAGTTTGTAAAACAGACGGTACCCTCTGTAAAATCATCGGCATAAAGTCCGTCATAGGGTGCGGATGAGGTATTCACGGTGCGGTATTTTTTCTTAAAAAGCTTGGAAAGCTTTGCAATTCTGCCTTTTCCGAAATATGCGGAATAAAACTGTGAAAAGGTCGGAATTATTTTTCCCTTTGAAGCAAGCCCCAGCATTCTCTGTCCGCCGACCTTGAACATTACTCTTTTAAGATTTGTATTAAGAAGCTTTCTTTTTACCTCTTCAGCTGCAAATGCTGTTTCTTCAAGGCTTTTATCTTCAAGTCCTCTTACCTTGACCTGAAAGGTTTCACCATCAGGAAGACAGACGGCAACAGCCACATCAATATGTTTTTTTATTATTAGCCTTCCGCTTGAAGAACGGTGGTTATATTCAAAATGTGCGTTAAGACGGGGCGCGCATTTCAGTCCCTCAACAAGAATTTTCAGCATAAGGGAATTGAATGTAAGCTTATATCCGCATTCATTTTTAAGACGGCAGAATTCTTCCCATAGCCTTGTTACATCCGCATCAAAATTACAGGCTGTACCGGGAATTTCTCTCTGTGAATTCACGAGAACATTTGATGTGAGCCTGTCTCGGATAGTCATATATTCTACCCTGTCCCCCTCCTCGGGAGCAAGAGCTGCCTTTTTTATATAATCCCTGAAAGTCATCTTTATCTCTCCTTTATTGTAATATTATCACTAAAAAAGCCGTTAGTAAACACTTTTATCGGTTGTATCGGATGTATTTTTATGTTATCATAAACCCGAAAACTATCAGGGAGAAGGCAAATGGAAAAGGTACTGTTAAGAAAAGAAATCAAAAGAAAAAGAGAGGCTCTTTCCGAGGAATATAAAAGAAACAGCAGTGAAATTATCTGCCGTTTTCTCGAAAGCTCTCCCCTCTTTGAAGCCGCTTCCGATATTTTTGTTTATGTATCTGAGGCTAATGAGCCCGATACCACAGATATTATAAAAGCCGCCCTGAAGACGGGTAAAACCGTCTATGTTCCGAAATGCATAAAAAAAGGAGTTATGGTCCCTGTTGAAATAGCCGATGACACTGTTTTTGTTTCAGGCTATATGGGTATAAGGGAGCCTGTAAGCTTTGATGACAGTATCAGACTTTCTGAAATTGACCTTTCCGTTATTCCCTGTGTAAGCGTATCGCTTACCGGTGACAGACTCGGACACGGGGCGGGATTTTATGACATATTTCTGAAAAATACCGTCACAAAAAAGGTCTGCCTTTGCTTTCAAGAGCTTATCAGCGAAAACATACCTACAGAAGAAAGTGATATCCCTATGGATATTATAATAACCGAAAAAGGCATTACTGATCTGACCGGAGCAAAATGACTCTTTAGTCACATTCGTTGACAATAATAAAGCTCTGTTTATAATAATTATTAAAGAGTCCACAAAAAACGGTGATGATATGATAAAAATACTTATGGTCGAGGATGATCCCTTAATATTAAAAAATCTTTCGGAGCTTCTTAAAAACGAAGGCTTTGAAAGCCATCAGGCAGTTTCCGTCAATGAGGCAAAGGAAATACTCTCGGAGAAAAAATTTGACCTTATTCTTCTTGATATTCTTCTTCCCGACGGAAACGGCTTTTCACTTTTTTCAATGATAAAAAGCATTACCGATACTCCGGTAATTTTTCTCACAGCCTCCGCTGACGAGTTCAGCGTTGTTACGGGGCTTGATATGGGGGCAGACGATTATATCGAAAAGCCATTCAGACCGCGTGAGCTTATCTCCCGCATCAAAACCGTTTTGCGGCGCTCGGGCAGAACGGGAAGCACCGTAAAAATTCAGGATATTACCGTGGATATGGATAAGGGCACGGTCTTCAAGGGCGGAAACGAAGTTTTTCTTTCAGCTCTCGAATATAAGCTTCTTCTTGTATTTACGGGAAATCCCGATACCGTTCTCACGAGAAGCAAGCTTCTTTCCGAAATATGGGACTGGGGCGGAGATTTTGTAAACGATAATACACTTACCGTTTATATAAAAAGACTCCGTGAAAAAATAGAGGACGATGCCGCACAGCCGAAAATTATACTTACCGTAAGAGGTCTCGGCTATAAGCTTGGAGGAAGCGTATGAAGATATTCAGAAACCCCGAAATAAAGCTTTTTACCCTTATTTATTCTGTAATCAGTCTTATTTTTATTACAATAAGCTATTTTTCAGAGCCCCTTATATTTTTGGCGGCTCTGATATTCTCAATTACGGCATTTTTAATTTTTATAATTTTCACATCAGCAAGATACAAAAGAATTGAAAGGCTCACAAGCTCCATTGACGCAATTCTTCAGGGAAAGGAAAGCATTCTCATAAGCGATATGAAGGAGGGTGAGATTTCCGCCCTTGAAACGCAGACGGAAAAAATGTTTATCCGCCTAAAGGAGCAAAAAGAGATCCTGCTTAAAGAAAAAGGCTTTCTTGCAGATTCCATCGCTGACCTTTCCCATCAGCTGAAAACTCCCCTTACAAGCATAAATCTTCTGCTGTCCCGTCTTCACGATTCCGACATAACCGAGGAGCAAAGAGAAGAGCTTTTAAGAGAGCTTTCCGTTATGCTCGGAAGAACCGAAAAGCTTGTTACCGCTCTTCTTAAGCTATCAAAAATCGATGCGGGAACTATTCAGTTTATAAAACAGGAAATAAACGCTGAAAAGCTCACAGAAAAAGCCGTTCAGCCCCTTCTTATACCAATGGACATAAAAAACATCACCCTTGTGAACGACACAAAGGGAGTATATTTTCAGGGTGATTTTATGTGGTTTACAGAAGCGCTTTCCAATATCATAAAAAATGCCGTTGAGCACACGCCTGAAAACGGTACTGTCACTGTCACGGCAAAAGAGAACCCTATTTATACCGAAATCACCGTTAAGGATACGGGAGAGGGCTTCTCCGAGGAGGATATTCCGCATATTTTTGAAAGATTCTATAAGGGAAAAAATACGGCAAAGGAAAGCTTCGGAATAGGACTTAATCTTGCAAAGACCATAACGGAGAATCAGAACGGCACAATTAAGGCATATAACTCCCCCGAGGGCGGAGCTGAATTTATAATCAAAATCTATAAAAGTGACGAAACAGTCATTTAAGAGTCACCGCAGTGTAAGATTAAAAGGCTATAATGAACTCACAAAAAGAAAAGGAGCGTTATTATGGATATATTAAAGGTTGAAAATCTATCCAAAACCTACGGCAGCGGCGAAAATGCCGTTCATGCACTTTCAGATGTGAGTTTCAGCGTGCCTAAAGGACAGTTTCTTGCGATAGTGGGAGCATCGGGCTCGGGAAAATCCACTCTTTTACACATTCTCGGAGGTGTTGATAAGCCAACCTCGGGGAAAATTTATATTGATTCACAGGATGTATACCGCCAGAATGAAAACCAGCTTGCAATTTTCCGCCGCAGAAAGGTGGGGCTTATCTATCAGTTTTATAATCTTATCCCTGTGCTTGATGCTGTCGAGAATATAACTCTTCCTCTTCTGATGGATTCAAGAACACCCGATGAAGGCTATCTCAAGGAGCTTATCTCAACTCTCGGACTTGAGGGAAGAGAGCATCATCTTCCGAATGAGCTTTCAGGCGGTCAGCAGCAGCGTGTTTCCATAGGAAGAGCACTTATAAACTCCCCCGACATAGTTCTCGCAGACGAGCCTACGGGAAATCTCGATTCAAAAAACAGCAGAGAAATTATAGAGCTTCTGAAAAACGCCAATAAAAAATACGGACAGACTCTTATCGTGATCACCCACGACGAGAGCATTGCCCTGCAGGCAGACAGAATAATTACAATAAGCGACGGCACGATAGCCTCCGATAATCTTCTTCGTAAGTGAGGTGGAGAAGATGAATATTTTTAAAAAATATACATTGAGGAGCTTAAAAAAGAACAAGACCCGTACACTTATTACAATAATCGGAATAATTCTTTCCGTATCAATGTTCACCGCAACGGTTGAATCCTTTGTAACAGTACAGAATCTTCTTCTTGATTATGCAAAAAAAAATACGGGTGCATATCATGTTTCCTTTCACGGAGCTGACAGTGCCGATGCCGACCGCATAACCGCAGACAGAAGAGTTACGGGCTTTACCCGTACTGAAGACATAGGCTATGCCGAGATCGGAAGCCTTAATGAAGCGAAGCCCTATCTTTTTATTACGGCTGTGCCCTCTGATTTTACGGATATCGGTGCAATAAGCGTAACTGCGGGAAGACTGCCCGAAAATGACAGAGAAATTATAATTTCGGAGCATATTCTCGCAAACGGCGGAGCTGAAATTGCTATAGGCGATATACTGACCCTTGAAACGGGAAAAAGACAGTATACTGACAGTGAAGATGTTTTTCTCACTCAGGAGAATTCCTTCAGATTTGAAAATGAAAAGCTTTCTGACACAAAAAGCCTGACTTATACAGTCACGGGCTTCTGTAACAGACCCGATCACGATTTCGAGCCTTACCACGCACCGGGATACACCGCATTTACAATAAAGAATGACATCGGCGGAGAGGGTACTCTTTTCTGCGTTCTTCAGAAGCCGACGGATTATAAATCATTTTCCGAAGCCTATGAATCGGATAAATACGAGGTAAAAAAGAATACAAATCTTCTTATGTTCTCTCTCGCTCTTCACGATAATGCCTTTGAGGGACTTTTTGTAGGCCTCGGTGCAGTTCTTATTTTTATAATCGTTTTCGGCTCGGTTGCTCTGATATTCAATTCTTTCTCAATTTCTCTTTCGGAAAGAACAAAACAATACGGCCTGCTGAAATCCATAGGAGCTACAAAAAGCCAGATAACAAAAAGCGTTCTCTTTGAAGCCTTGACACTTTGTGTTGTTGCGATCCCCGCGGGACTTGTTGCGGGGTGCATCGGAATTGCAGTGACCTTTAAGGCTCTCGGAGGCATTATAACAAATCTGCTGTCACAGTTTGACGGGCTTGAAATAAGATTTGTTCTCTCCCCTGCAGCACTTATTATTTCTGCTCTTCTGAGTATTTTTACGGTTCTTTTATCCGCATATATTCCCGCAAAAAGAGCGGTTAAAATAAGCCCCGTTGAAGCTATAAGACAAAACAGAGATATAAAAATAAGCACAAGAAATGTCAGGATTTCTCCCCTGACTCAAAAATTATTCGGTC
The DNA here is from genome assembly GCA_015066205.1 of Oscillospiraceae bacterium. Classification (GTDB taxonomy): domain Bacteria; phylum Bacillota; class Clostridia; order Oscillospirales; family Acutalibacteraceae; genus RUG806. The sequence goes on along the minus strand of SVOV01000059.1, from coordinate 3,353 downwards.
TTCAGGGTGTGCTTTCCGCGAAAAATTTCAAAAGGAACAAAAAGAAGTATTCCGTCACTGTTTTCTCACTTTTCGTTTCCGTTGTTATGTTTATTTCCGCTTCATCTCTGGCTTCATATTTTACAAAAGCCGTGGAATTGAAGGCAGATGATATGAAATATGACATTGCTATGCATCAGGATTTTAACGGGGAATTCACAAAGACGGAAACAGACAGCTTCATTAAGATTGCTTCATCCGTCACAGCGGCAAATAATTACACCGTTAACCGCACGGTTGATAAATACATCAGGGTTTCAAAAACGGCTGTTTCCGATGAGCATATTTATCATTATCCCGAAGAGGATAAGACTTATGCCACCTGTAATATAAATATAAGCTTCATAAGTGATGCTTCATTCAGGGAATATCTTAAAGGTATGAAGCTCAATGAAGAGGAATATTTCAATACCGCCTCTCCGAAAGCACTGCTCTGGGATAATGTAAAGCTTATAAAAAGCGACAATAACGGAAAACAGCATCTCTATTCATTCACTGTTTTCAATGAAAAAGAGCTTTCAAAAGGAATTGAAGTTACAGAGATCACAGATATCCCCGATTTTTTCCTTGAAAAGACCTTTGAAGAAAACGGTGTCACCTTCTATCAGTTCAGAAAAGCCGTTGACGAGGGAGAGGATCTGTCAAAAAGCGAAACAAAAATACTGACGGAAAAAGAGGCTGTCAGAAAATATACTCTTGATATCGGAGCTGTGCTCCCTGAACGACCTTATTTTGCAAGCGGTATGACAAATATTATCTATCCTGAAAGTATGATGAAGCATACTGCATTTTCCGAAGACAGCTATAATATTGATGCTTATTTTCTTGCTGAAAACAACAAGGAAGCTGAAAAACAGCTGAGAATTGCCGTTCAGCAGTCAGGCCTTGCCGATAAAATAAGCTGTTATAACTATGCTATGGATATTGATACTGTAAGAGGACTTGTTACTATTGCAAAGGTACTGGCATCGGGCTTTATTGTTCTTATTTCTCTTATTGCCGCCGCCAATGTTTTTAATACCATTTCCACAAACATTGCACTGAGAGCCCGTGAATTTGCAACACTCAGAAGCGTCGGCCTTACCTCAAAGGGACTTAACATAATGATGATGTATGAATCGCTTCTTTACGGATTAAAAAGTCTTGCCTTCTCTCTTCCCGTGTCCCTCATTATTACCGTTATAATTTATTTTATCGTAAAGGAAAGCGGTTATGAGTTAAGCTTCTATATTCCTCTCGGCACATATTTTACAGCTGTTCTCAGCGTATTTATAATAGTGTTTTCAAGTATGTTCTATTCTATCGGAAAAATCAGAAATACGGATATCATAAATTCACTCAGAACAGAAAGCATTTAAGAAATCTGACACCCCTCTGCCCTTTATTCTTTTAGGGCAGGGGGTGTTCCTTTTTATATGAAGCTTTCAGTGTTCAGAATTTTCCCGCACAATAAAGAGCACCGCAACCGATTTCGGTTACGGTGCTTCTTATTGCAGCTTATTATACAAGGTCAACGGTATAAACAGCATTTGTAAACCATGCATTGGTGATAAAGTTTCTGGGACGGAAGATTATATGATCCTCATAAACCTCCATCTGAATTCCCGTACCGGACCAGGGATAGCCGAAGGAATTGACAATTCCGTAGGTGGGAAGAGAAACATAGGTTACACCGTTTTCCTGCTCAACATTTGCAAAGTCACAGATATCTGCTGCAGCGGTACTCTTGATTCCGCTGTGGATATGACCGCTGATATAGAAAACATTTTCATATTTTTCCATAACAGACTTGATATCATTCTTATCAAGCTCGATCTCGCTGTCGGGATAAACTATTTCCTGACCGTTCATTCCGTCAACGGGCCAGTGACAGCATACAAAAACAGGTTCGCCCTGAGCTGAAGCAAGCTCCCTGTCAAGGAAAGCCATCTGTTCGGGAGAAATATCCATACCGTCCCAATGACCGCCGTTAATAACATCATCGCCGAGAACTATAAACTTATATCCGTTGATTTCGGTCACATAATAGTTTTCGGTATTATTCATTCCCATATATTCGTTATTATATCTGATAAAATTGGCTTTTGCCTCTTCACGGGATATATTTGTAACATCCCTGTCGCCGACATGACCGATATCGTGGTTACCTGCAGCAGTTATTACGGGAACGGGGCTGTATTTATCGATAAGCTCATAATACTTTGCAAGAGAGGGCTCGTCGGCATAATTAGTAATATCGCCGTCAATAAGAATTGCATCGACATCTGCCCTTGCATATCTTATATTATTGAAGCCCGCAAGCATAAAGTACTGTCTGAAAAGCTCTTTTTCCTCAATGTGCACATCGGAAATAAGTTCAACCGTCATAAGACAGTCCTCTTCCTTGTTATCAATAACAGGGAGCTCTAATCCGGCATAAGGAATAATTGTAAGAATTATTGCCATAAGAAATGTGGGGAAATTTGACATTATCGACTGAAAAACCTTCATAGATAAACCTCACTTAAAATTTTCTTTTACTGCTTTTTGTTTCCGCAATTAGAGCAGAAATTGCCTTTGTTTACTGTACCGCAGGAGCACTTCCATTCTGCATCGGGTCTTTTATTTCCGCAGTTGGGACAGAAATTACCTGTAGCTTCGTTTCCGCAGGAGCATTTCCATGAGCCTGCGGGAGCGGGCTTCTTACTGCCGCAGTTGGGACAGAAATTGCCTGAAACTGTATTTCCGCAGGAGCACTTCCATCCGTCAGCGGGAGCGGGAGCGGGTGCGGGTGCGGGAGCGGGCTGCTGTGCCTGCTGATACTGCTGCTGTGCCATTCCCTGCTGGAAAAGAGCTGCGGTATTACCCATCATATTTCCTGCCATACCCATTCCCATAAATGCATTTACCGCACCGTTGGGGTTATTTGCAGCATTCATAGCGGCATCTGTCATACCTGTTGTCTGATAACCGCCTGCAAGCATGGGGTCGGACATAATGATTGATTTCTTGATTCTCTGAATCTCGTCCTCGTCTTCCTTGGGAGCGTTGAGAGCATTGAAGCTTACGCTTTCAATCTTGATACCTCTCTGTACTTTCCACTTGGGTCCCATTGCCGTGTCAATAGCTTCGCTTAATTCCTCTGTATGAGCGGGAATTGAGCTGTAGCGCACACCCATTTCGCTCATCTTTGCAAATGCAGGATTAAGAGCGTGAAGGAAGTCTGCTTTCAGGGTTTCCATTATAGTTTCTTTTCTGTATTCATCTGCCACATTGCCTGCAATGTGAGTATAGAAAAGAAGAGGGTCTACAATACGGAATGTGAACATACCGTT
>SVOV01000058.1 GCA_015066205.1 Oscillospiraceae bacterium | reverse complement strand
AAGGAATGTGAACTTTGCCATGGGCATTGTGTTGTCCCATATGGGGAAGCACAGGAAAACTATATCATATTCAGTCATTCCCTTCGGGGCATTCTTTAAGGCGGGGCGCACATTGTCCCTGTGCTCCTCGGCCGCCCTTTTTATAAGCTCCTCTTCATCCTCCGGATAAACGCCTACCGTTTCAAGGATATGCACCTTACTTTCGGTCTTTTCTCCGATATATGAAGCGGCAAGCTCCACGGGGTCATTGTGGGAAAAGCTTACTATAAGAGCGTGTGCGGGCTCATATTCCTCTACGGTAAGGCTTTCCACGGTGGTGACCTCTTCCCTGACAGTGGTTTCGTCGGGAAGAAGGGTGGTTTCCTCGGTATCATTCTGTTTGCAGGCGGCAAAGGAGAAAATGACCGCTGTAATGAGAATTGCTGAAATAATCTTTTTCATCTTATTTGACTCTTCTTTCATCAATGTAGTTTTTGAGCATAAGACACCAGTCTGTCTGTATTATATCAAAGTTTTTGTCAATAAGCCAGCCCCAGCCTCTGTCTTTTTCGCCCGTAACCGCGATATTATCCGTGTGTCCTGCACTGAGAACGGAGCGGTAGTTATAGACAATGGAATTGACCCATACGATCTTCCCCTTTTCGTGCATCTGTTTTATGTATCCGTCACTGCATACTGCGGCATTTTCAGATTCAAAAAGCACCTCTGCTCCGATACAGTTTATACCCTGCTTCGTAAGTAAGTCCGTAATATTGTCTTCATCCTTTACTATGGGCATAAACATAAAATCGGGGGCGTATTTTTTTACCTGCTCAAGATATTTTTCCTTTGTGTCGGTTTTGACAATTACCTGCTTTTCCACCCCTGTTTTTCTGATAATTTCCGTAATTCCGGGAATATCCGTCCAGAATTTATCAATGTTTATATAGCATTTTCCCTTTAAGAAGGTGAGTATCTCCTCAAGAGTATTGACGGAATTGACAGTGGGTACATTGTCCTGATTAAGAAAGCGCAGTCTTTTTATAACTTTAGAGGAAAGCGCAGACAGGCGCAGGGGTGAGCCTAAATGGGCGGACTCCATTCCCGGATGGAAGACATAGAATTTCCCGTCACGGCTCTTTGAAACATCAAGCTCAATTATGTCTGCCCCCTGTTCAAGGGCTGCCTTGAAGGCGGAGAGGGTATTGCAGGGAATGTCCGCTCCCGAAACGCCTCTGTGGGCGCAGACGAGAGTTCTTTCTTTTGCATTTTCAAAAAGTGTTTTATTGAGATCTATCATAATTTTCTCCTTTACGATACCTTATTTACCGAAATGCTTCCTATATCGGGAGCATATGTCAGCCTGTTATTGAAGCTGTAGCTTCTGTCATTTGTGATCGTCAGCCTGTTTTCACCCTCGCTAAGCTCAACCATTATCGTCTTTGTCTTGAAATGATCCCAGCTGTAGGTGCTTCTGAAAAAGCAGTTGCCCTTCTTTTCGCCGTTTACAAAAAGGCTTATGTATCTTTCCACAAGGTCAACATTATAATCGTGATATCCGCCCTCCTCGTTGTTGGCGTATTCGATAGTTACGGCATATACGCCCGCCTTTGAGGTGTTCACCGTGAATTCAATTCCGCCCCCGTTTTCCGAGGATATCCAGCCGATGCATCTTCCCGTCGAGGTGTTTTCGTTGTCGGATACAACAGCCTCTCCCAAAAGCGTCACATCGTCGGGAGTGAATATTTCCGTGCCGAAGTCCCTGACGGTAAGCTGAACCTCACTTACTGTTTTATTTTCGGGAAGGACTATTTTGTTATAGCCCCTTGAAAGATAGAATACGCCGTCGGCATTACCCTCTGCTTTTGTGCCGTTGATAATAATAAAATCGGCATTTTCCGTTCCCAATAAGGTGTAACAGGCATCAAAGGGAGCCGTAACGAAATGAGCGTTCTCCTCTTTTGTGTTTCTTGAGGAGAGAACCCCGAAGCCTATGGGATGAAGACGGTAGCCTCTTGTTACATCAACAAAGTCAAGGCCTATAATATCCCCCTCGGCGGGGCAGAGGGTTACGGTATTTTTCCCCTTTTTGAGCTGAGTGTCAAAGGAAACACATTCCATACAGTCCTCTTTTATTGTAGAGGGCAGTCGCAGTGTATCCTCTTCGCCGTTGATAAGAACCTTGAGTTCCGAACATCTTCTGCCTGTGTCCCCCGTATTCACATTGGAATATATGACATCAAAGGTATATGTGCCCTCTTCCTTCGCTTTTACGGTGAAGCTTACGGGAGTGCTTTTAGTGATACCCTTTACGCATTTACCCGAGCTTACGGAATAAGCCACGGCATCAGTGCCTGAAAGTCCCTCTGAAAGAGCCATATCCTCGGCTTCAAAGCGGACTGTCTTGATGCTGTTTTTGAATTCTTCGGCTTCTCCCTTTGTTATCTCAATGAAGAAAGCCTGAGACTCTCTCTCGGCGGGAACGCTGAATGTGATGCTGCCGCCCTTTACGGTGATGCTCTTTATCTCTGCCGTGACGGGAGTATTCACAGCACCGCCCAGACCCTTATAATCGACATAGCTGATCTTTGCGGTAAGCTTTTCGCCGTCAGAAAAGGCATCCCCGAGATTTTTTATTCTGATTTTTGAAGACCTGTCGCTTCCGCCTGTGAGAATATAGAATTTTTCTTCCTTGTCGTCAAATGAGGAAAGAGCTATAAAGCCCTTATTCATAAGGGGATATTTTCCCTTGAGCCAGTTTCCTATATTGGAATGAAGCATATCCCATTCCTCTGAATGAAGCTCCTTGCCCTTCATTTTTGCATAGAAATTATATACCCAGTAATTGGAGTTCGGCGTAACATCATCTGAAACCGTATCGGAAAGGTTATTTGCAAGTCTCCAGTAGGCAACACAGCCGTAGGCGTCCTGTTCTTCAAGACGGCTTATCCATTTAACGCTCTCTCCGGGGATCCCGTTTGTTCTCATAAGCCCGTATTCGGAGATGCACACGGGGAGTCTTTCAATTCCTAACTCATCGCAGACGGAATAATAGCCCTCGAAATTGCTCTTTATCCGATAAATCGACTGATCGGAAAGCTCGTGCCATACGACAACCTCGGGAAGACAGTCGTTTCCCTTACAGTAGACAAGAAATTCCTTTATAAAGTCATAGTTATAGCCGCAGTGTCCGGGGCCCGCAATTTTTGCATCGGGGTTGATTTCTTTTACAAGATTATAGGTATCCTTCCAGGCGTCATAGAATTTATAACGGTTTTCCTCCTCCCAGAAACTGCCCAGCCACGCTCCGTTATCCATTTCGTTATAGATACAGTAAACAAGGCTGTCCTTATAGGGGGAATTCTCCATTTCCGTGACGGTCTTTTTTACCTTTTCGTTATATTCTTCCAAAGAGTCAAGCTGATAATACCAGGTGTCATACATATCCTGTGTATAGACCATAAGCATTTCTCCGCCCGCAGAAAGAAAGGTGTCCGAAACATCCCTTACATCGCCTATGGGGTGCTGAAGACCGCCCGCAGTTTTTGTGGCAAGGGCGTTTATTCCGATGCTTTCGGCAATTTCGGAAGAGGGAATATCCTCTTCGGCGAAGCCGTATAAAAAGCCCGAGGCTCTTCCCGTAAGCTCACTCTGACTGCTGAAATCAAAGGTCACCGTGGGAATTATAAGAAAAGAGAGGGCCGTCCCCGCAATAATAAACAGTGACAGCAGGGTCAGGAAAACTCCGAGCGCGATTTTCTTAAAAAGCTTCATATAATACCTCAATTTATTCGTTCATTTATTTTTTCTTCGTAGTATGATGCACCGAAAAGGGGAATTACATATTTATGAAGACCGTTTTTGTCCTCCTTAAAATAATTTCTTCCCGTTTCGGGGTCAACGGATGCCCTTCCCGTAACCGTTTTATAGCCTGCCCTTTCTTCGTCACCGATAACGGCAAGAAGAGCCGTAAGGGGATCCCAGGAGCATCTTCCCTTTTCACTGCCGTGATCTCTGAATGCCTTATATAAATGGTCATTTTCGGAAAGACTGCTTCCCGAAATTACATTTACACCTGTTTCAAAGCCGAGGAAGGTCACGGGGACGGGACATTCTTTGCAGAAGCTGTGAGCTGCCTTTCTTGAACGGTCGTTGTTGCAGAAATTATGCTCCGCTCCGCCCTCTTCATCCCATTTTCCTGCCATTACCCAGACCTTTTCAACCTTTTCTTTTACAAGCTCAATACCGTTCAGGGGTGAAAATTCATCAGCCCCGCTTAAAAGAAGAGCGGAAAATACCTGAAGAAAGCCTACCTCAATAATATGAACGGGTTCACCGCTTTCAGAAAGAAGTCTTCTGTAAAGCCTTACCGCATCCTCGGCATCCTCATTTTTTTTGTATTTTACGGAAAACGGAGCAAGATTTTTCTGATATTTCAGGTGAGTTCCCTCAAAATCCGTAGCCTTAAGGTCAATTCCGATGGGAATACCCCCGAGCCCGTCAAGATTCAAGAAGCCCTCAACCGATGGGGCGGAATATTCCATAGCCGCATTTATCCCGATTCCGAGTAGCCGTATTTCTCCGTTTTTATGGGCTCTTGTGAGAATTCTGAGAGCCGCAAGGTCGTCGCAGTCCGTCCACCAGTCTGTGCCGAAAATTATGTTTTTCATAAATTTCTCCAAAAAATTATTCTGCCTTTGAGGGATTGATTATCGTAAGAGGCTCACCGTTGTCATCGAGAATTCCAAGGTCGGAAAGCTCCAGTCTGTCGGCAATAACCTGCCACCGTTCAAGCATATCCCTGCCGTCCTCGTCGATGTAGTTTACGGGAAGAAAGCCTGCCTTGAGATAGGTCATAACCGCCGGCAGACGGGTATCGCCCGTAAGAAGAAATATTCTGTCCTTTCCCATTTCAACAAGGCGGCTCAGCGAATCGTCCGCAATAAAGCTTCCCAGCCCCATTCCTCTGAAGCGGGTCTTTACTGCAACCATATGTATATATCCCATTCCCGTGCTCCACATATCGGGCACCACGGTGTAGGTGGCAATTTTCTCCCCGTCCTTTTCAATAAAATAGGTATCTCTGTATGGGTCGGGACCGTCAATATCTATAAGCTCACTCCGGAATCTCTCGAAGCCCGTTTCGGGGTCAATAAGCCCGTCGGAGCAAATCTTTACCCAGTGGGCAATATCCTCTTCACCCCCAAATCTTGTAACAGAAAAGCCCTCGGGAAGAGAAAGCCCTCTTATGTGGGGATTGAAATTATACATTTTAAGACAACTCATAAAAGCCCCTCTTTTTAATTTAATAAATAAATTATACTTTGATAAAAGAAAATTTTCAACAATATTCGGTGCAAGGGTCGGTTTTTATGCTAAATGCACGAAAGTGAGGCTGATTTTTTTATACATTCAAACCTGTTTTTTTAATATATAGGAAATTGCTCGCATTGTGAGCAATTTGCATATATCAAGAAACACCTATTCCCCCAAGATTGGGGGCAGGGGGTTGACAAATCGTAAAATTTTTTCTTATAAAACCGTTGATTTAAGTTTTTATGTCTGATAAAATACACATATGGTATGATATCGGACAGATGTATGATATCATACGCGGAGGTATTATATGAGTGAAAACAAAAGCCCGCGCGCGGAGGATCGCCGTGTAAAAAGAACAAAAAGAGTGCTTCGGGAATGTCTTTTCAGCCTTCTCGAGGAAAAAAGCATTGATGAAATTACCGTTAAGGAGCTGACAGAGGCGGCGGATGTGAACCGTTCCACCTTCTATTTCTACTATAACGACATCAATGATATGATGATGCAGATACAAAATGAAATTTTCGAGGTTTTTGAAGAAAGCGTTATGAGTAAAGAGGGAAAATTCATAACCACCGAGGATTTCAGGGATTATATTCTCAGGTTCCTTCTTTTCTGCAAGGAATATGAAAAGATATGTAAATTCGTTATCAGTAACGACCCCAATAATTTTCTGTCAAAGAAGATAAAAAAGGCGCTTCTGACAAAGATTCCCGATTCCGCAAAGGTCTTCCCCGAAAACGAGCCCAAGAGATATCTTACCTGCTTCGGTCTTTCCGCTATGTGGGAGACCGTGATTCAGTGGATGTATGACGGAATGAAGGTCGAGCCCGAAAAAATGGCACAGTTTCTGTCACAGGCATATTTCTACGGCGGAAGAACTCTTCTCGACGGCAGGATCGGATGATTACGGGAAAAATCATCCTGTTAATTTACTCTTGCACATAAAATCTTTTTGTATTATACTAATACTGTATATATCATTTTTGCCGTCCTTTTCCGACGGTAAGGCTTCACAGGAGGAGTACAAAAATGAAAAGAAAAATTTCTGCAATTACAATGGCTCTGATTCTTGCGGTGTCCTGCTTTGTAACTGCTTTTGCAGCCGAGGCTGATCTCGTTATATCGACCCCCGAGGCTCTTGATGCTTTCGCTGCAGCCGTAAATGCGGGCAACAGCTTTGAGGGCAAAACAGTTGTTCTCGGAAGCGATATTTCAGTTTCCGACAGCTTCGTTCCCGTAGGAAAAAAGAACGCTCCGTTCTCGGGAACCTTTGACGGTAACGGAAAAACAGTTTCAGGCATATCTCTTGACTGCGATTATGCAGGTCTTTTCGGTTATACTGACGGTGCTGAAATTTCAGCTCTTACCGTATCGGGTGACTTTGATGCCGAAAGCTACGCCGGTGCCGTTGCGGCATACGCAAAGGATACGGTAATTGAAAACTGTATCTGCGATTCAGGTGTTTATGCATATTCATATGCAGGCGGTATAGCAGGCTATATTGAATCAGGTAAGATAGCAGACTGTGAATCTACTGACTTTGCCGCCGTTTACGGCTACAGTGAGGCAACAGGCGGTATTGCAGGCTTCAGCGGTGCCGATATTGAGGGCTGTAAAAACAACGCTGCTATTTCAGGCGTAAAGAATGTCGGCGGTATCGTCGGTGAATCAGCAGGTAATATCACAAGCTGTGAAAACCTTGTTGCTGTTTACGCTTCTTCAATGAATCTCGGCGGTATCGCAGGTATATGCGACGGCGAGATTGCTTACTGTGTAAATAAGGGTAAGGTAAGCCCCGAGCAGGGTGCTTCCGTTTCAAATGCGGGCGGTATCGCAGGTATGTTAAGAGGCGCTTCGGTCAAGGAAAGCGCAAACAATGCCGCTGTCAATGCAACAGGCAATTTCACAGGCGGTATTGCAGGCTATGCAACAGACAGCACAATTACCGATTGTATTATGACTTCTGATGTTGTGAATACAGCTCTTTATGCAGGCGGTATCTTCGGCTGTGCTCTTAAGAGCAATGTAACAAAATGCGTTGCCGTTTCTTCCGTTACGGCAAAGAATTCAACAGACGGCGGTGTCGGTGCAGTAGCACAGGGAACAGTTTCCGACTGCTATTATGCCGCTTCCGAGGAAAGAGCGGTCGTTCAGGGTACAGCTTCAGCTGTTAAGACCGGGGATTTCACAGATAAATCAGCTCTTTCTGCTCTCGATTTCAATAAGACATGGACAATAAACGAATTCCACGCCTCATATCCTCTTCTTCAGAAGCTTTCTTATCATACTTTTATCAATGTTGAAGAAAAGGAAGCTGACTGTGTAAACGGCGGTTACTTTAAGGCAGAATGTGAAGTATGTCTTGAAAAGATAAATATCACATACCCCGCAACGGGACACAGCTTCACTGTCGTTTCCGCAAAGGCTCCCACCTGTACCGAGGACGGCTTCGAGGACGGACTTTGCTCAGTATGTAATACGGCACAGACCGTAATTCTTCCCGCAACAGGACACAGCGATGCAGATTCCGACGGCGTATGCGATATCTGTAAGGCTGACCTCTCCGAAAAGAATGACAGCGAAATGACCATATTTGAAAAAATAGCAGAATTCTTCAACAAGATACTTCAGTGGTTAAAGAATCTCTTCAGCTGAAAACAACAAAAAAACGGGTGAAAGAGCGGAAAGCTCTTTCACTCTTTTTTTTGCGGAAAAACTTTTAAAACGGCACTCCCGTGCCAATATCATTCTTCAATTTTCGTGAAACACTTTTTAATATATAGGAAATTGCTCGCGTTGTGAGCAATTTAGCTTATATCAAAAAACACCTTTTCGCCCCCAGACCCAGGGCTGGGGGGTTGAAGCATAATGCTTTTTTATATCCGATTTACGACACTGTTGCGTTTTCGTTTCTTTCGGAGATCATTTCCGATGCGTCGTCAAGGGCGTCGGATACGGCTTCGGAAACATTTCCAAGTCCGTCGGATACGGCTTCGGATGCGTTTTCCATACTGTCGGATACTGCCTCCGAGGCATCATCCAATTTGTCCGATACATTTTCGCCCATATCGGAAACTGCCTCCGAAATATCGTCCTTAAGCGTGTCGGTGGTGTCGGGCATATTGATGTTGGGGAGCGTTGTGGTGTAGTCTGCCGTGCCGTCTTTTTTACAGGATGTGAGAATAAAGGCTGAAAAAAGCGCTACGGCTGTCATAATGATACAGATTTTTTTCATTTTTCTTTCCTTTCTATTTTGTGAGTGTTCCGTTGTCGGAATAAAGCAGAATGAGAATATCAACCTCCTCAAGAGTGAGGATGTCCTTATAAATAAGAATGTGCTGACCGTCTTCCCCCTCGCATAAAAGCTCATAGGTGAAATATTCCGTTCCCGATTCCGTGGGGATAACAGCCGCCGAAATTTCCTGAATGTCAAGAGAGGAAACAATACCCTCAGCCGCATCCTCGGGCGTAAAGGTAAAGGCAGGGATATCCCGCTTTTTGTGATTCATAATATAGTCCGAAGCATCAAAGCCCGTGATCTTGCCGTCGGATAAAGCCACCTGTACCTTTATTAAATCGGGATAACAGATGAATGAACCTGTCTTATAGGCGAAATTGACCGTGCAGATACCGTCATCCGTTGCGGCATAGGTGGATACCATGTCGGGAAAGCCGATCTGCCCGAGAAAAAGAGAAGCCTTTTCAACGGCATCCGCCTGTGTAAGAGAGGTTTCGGTGACCGTGATGTCAGAAATAAGAGAGAGGGGATAGCCGCCCGCTTTCGTGACCGAAACGCTGTAGGTATCGTTCCTGAAGCAAAATGCGGCAGTTTTTCCCGCTGTGTCCTCCTCCTCGGCAAGAAATTTTTCCTCGGTGCCGATGATTCCTGCGGCAATTTTTCTTGCCTCGTCCCTTGAAATCTCGGCACTTTCTTCAAGCATTTCAGAGGACTTATTAAGAATATTATCGGAATAAGGCCCATCATATATCAGTGACGGAAAATCCTCAAAGGTCAGCTCCGTATCCGCAATACCGCTGAGGTAGGATACGGTTTTTTCACTGCCCGAATCCTGTTTTATCATAATATCGGAAATTTCGTCAAAGGTAAAATAATCTGCGGATAAAAGGGAAGCCATATGCTCAAACTGTAATGAAAGCTCAGCCGCGTATGAGAGAAGCTGAGTGAGAATTTCCCTTTCCTCAGCAGAGATCTTTTCACCCTTTGCCGCTTTTTTATTAAGAGAAGCCGTAAACTGCCCCACCTGTGACAGGAATTTATAGGTGTTATGAAGCCTCGTTTCACCGGAATACAGGGAAGATAGATTCTCTTTTGCCCCCGCCGAGCTTCGCTGAAGCTCCGATGTAAGCTTGCCTAACATTTCGTCGGTATTTGTATAAAGGCTTTTTGTGAGAGCCACCTCAATGCTGTCCATATATTCGCAAAGCTCGGTCAGAGCCTTCTGATTCTGAAGCTCTATTTCCGTTTTATAGCGGTGAGAGCTGACAGACCCTGTAATTCCCCATGCCGTAAGCGACACGAAAAGAGCCGCCGAAAAAGCCCCGATTCTTATCTTCTTTCGTTTTTTCATAATGTCCCCTCTGAAAGTTTTTGTCTTACTTATTCTTGACAAACTGCCGGAAATTATTCAGATTATGAAAAAGCTTTTTCAGAGGCACATCGGCACGTCGAGTGCCGGAGCGAAAGTTTTGGTTGAGCTTTTTCAAAAGCTCACGGTGTCAAGAGGCAGAGCCTCTTGTCGCACTCCGCAGAGTGCGAAATTCTTAACGCGCAAAAAAAGCGCAGGAGGGGAAGAAAAACAGTCCGGTGGACTGTTTTTTGTTGGGAGTCCCTCAGAAACATTGTCGCACTGCACGCCTTGGAGCGGCGCACATTGCTCTGTGTTTCTTCACCTCATTCGTGTGCCTTCCTGCCTGACGGGCCCGTCCCCCTTTGTCACTCCGTGACATTTCCCCCACACCGTGGGGGAATCTGTCACCGGCAGCGGCACACTCATTCGCCCCTCGCCGGGGGTTTTCTTAAGTGCGAAGCACAAAGAAGAACAACAGAAATATTGTATTTTGTTTTTACGGAGCGTGTTTTTTTTCTGAAGGAGTAGTTTTTCAAAATGTTGAAAAAGTATTTATTCGTAAGAAATTTAATATCAAAAAAACAGTTTACAGTTTCTTTTATTCCAAGTATAATATATTAGCAAATCATAAAAAGGGTGATATCTTGGAAATATATCTTGATAATTCCGCCACAACGAGAGTATCAAGGGCAGCGGCAGATGCGGCCTTTTCTGTTATGACGGAAAATTACGGAAATCCCTCGGCTGTACATTCCTCGGGTGTCAGAGCCGGTGCAGTTCTCGAGAATTCAAGGCGTTCTGTAGCCTCAATGCTGGGAGCAGAGCCCTCGGAGATCTATTTTTCCCATTCGGGAACGCTTGCCAATAATACGGCAATATTCTCTGCCGTGAATTTAAGACGGAAAATGGGCAACAGAATAGTAACCACAAAAACGGAGCATCCCTCTGTAGCAAGATGTATGGATGTTCTCGAGGAGCAGGGCTTTCAGGTAATAAGGCTTTCCCCCGGAAAAAACGGGGCATTCCAGACCGATGAATTAATAAACGCCGTAAATAAGAATACGATTCTCGTTTCGGCAATGCTCGTAAATAACGAAACAGGCAGTATAAATCCCGTTGAGCTTATAGAAAGAGCGGTAAAGAGAGTATCCTCTCCCGCACTTATCCATGTCGATGCAATTCAGGCATTCGGAAAAATGCCCGTAAGACCCTCCAAAATGGGTATCGACCTTCTTACCGTCAGCGGACATAAGGTACACGCTCCCAAGGGCGTGGGTGCACTTTATGTAAGAAAAAATCTTAACATAAAGCCCGTCATTTACGGCGGCGGTCAGGAAAACGGTCTTTTCTCGGGAACGGAGCCTCTTCCCGCCATTGCGGGCTTCGGAGCTGCCGTAAATAATCTGGGCGACCCGAGAAAGAATCTTGAGGCAATGAAGCAGAAGAAAAGCTATCTCCTCTCTCTTTTAAGAGATGAAAAGAGAATAGTGATAAATTCCCCCGCAGACGGTCTTCCCAATATTATAAATATGTCGGTAACGGGAATTCCCTCGCAGGTGCTTATTAATTATCTCTCCGAAAGAGGTATTTATATTTCCGCAGGCTCTGCCTGTAAGAGGGGACACCGCAGTGAGGTGCTGACAGCCCTCGGGCTTCCCGCAAATCTCATAGATTCCGCAGTAAGAGTAAGTATGTCGGGACAGACCACCGATGAGGAGCTTGAAATTTTTGCGGCGGCTGTAAAGGAAGCCATAAAGAGTATCAGAACAAAACTTTAATAAAGAGGACGAAAAAATGAAGGAAATTATTTTACTTAAGGACGGTGAGCTTGCCCTTAAGGGTCTTAACCGCTCAAGCTTTGAGGATATGCTTATAAAGAATATCAAGGAGAGAATTTCCTCTCTCGGTGAGTTTACCTACAGAAAGGCACAGTCAACAATAGTTGTTTCCCCCGAAAACGAGGATATTGACCTCGACGAGGCTGTTTCAAGAATCGGCAAGGTCTTCGGAATCGTGGGAATGTCAAGAGCCGCCGTCTGCGAAAAGGATATCGATGTTATAAGACAGACAGCCTATGAATATCTCAAGGACGACCTGATGTTTGCAAAAACCTTTAAGGTAACGGCAAAAAGAGCGGATAAGAATTTCCCCCTTAAATCCCCCGAGATATGCGACGAGGTGGGAGGATACCTTCTTTCAAAGATAAGAGGTCTTAAGGTGGATGTGCATAACCCCGATGTAACCGTTGCGGTTGAGGTCAGGGATAACGGCGCATACATTCACGGCAGACAGCTTCCCGGTGCGGGCGGTATGCCCACAGGTACGGCGGGAAGAGCCTGTATTCTTATTTCGGGCGGTATAGATTCCCCCGTTGCCGCCTATATGATGGCAAAAAGAGGTGTACGCCTTACAGCCGTGCATTTCGCCTCTCCCCCCTATACCTCGGAGCTCGCCGAAATGAAGGTTCACGAGCTTCTCGGTAAGGTATCAATGTATTCGGGAAGAATAAACCTCTTCACAGTGCCCTTTACCGCGCTTCAGGAGGCAATAAGAGATTACTGTCCCGAAGAGATGTTTACGGTGACTATGAGAAGAATAATGATGCGCCTTGCAACGAGAATTGCCGAGTGGCAGGGTGCGGATGCACTTATTACGGGGGAAAGCCTCGGTCAGGTCGCAAGTCAGACCATCCACGCTCTGAAATGCACCGACGAATGTGCGGGACTTCCGGTTTTCCGTCCCTGTATCGGTATGGATAAGAACGAGATCGTTGTGATATCAAGAAAGATCGATACCTTTGATATTTCCATCCGTCCCTATGAGGACTGCTGTACGGTCTTCACTCCCCGACATCCCAGAACCCGTCCCACACCGAAATATGCCGCAGAGGTGGAAGCTATGATTCCCGACCTCGAAAAAATGATGGACGAAGCCTTCAACGGCGCAGTCCTCAAGATCATCGAGGAATATAAGGCACAGTAATTTATCTTCAAAAAACACCTTTTCGCCCAAAAATGCGGTACGGTGGGGTTGAAGCAGAATGCTTTTCTATTATATTTTTATTGATGTTTTTCTTAAAATGTGGTAAGATAATAAGCAAGATAATAAGCAAGTAAGAATGGAGTAAGTTTTATGTCGGATTATTCACCGCCTTATCAGATTACTGATAAAGCATTAAGTCTTGTTGCCTTAATTTCTGAAAAAATCGGCAGAATTACAGAACGCAGTAATCTTGATGCAAAGCCCCATTTGAGAAAAAACAATAAAATTAAATCTATTCATTCATCTCTCGCCATTGAAGCAAACTCATTGACACTCGGCGAAGTAAGGGATGTTATTAACGGTAAGCTTGTTCTTGGTGCCCAAAAGGAAATACAGGAAGTCAAAAATGCCTATGCTGCTTATGACAAGGTAGCATCCGTTGATGTATACAGTCTCAAGGAGCTGAAAAGATTACACGGCATTATGACAAGGTATGTTACGGATATCAGCGGAGAATTCCGCCTTGGTGAGGAAGGAGTTTTCAACGGTGACAAATGTATTTTTATGGCACCGCCTGCAAAATTCGTTCCCATGCAGATGGAAGAATTATTCTCCTGGATGAAGCGAAGCAAGGGAATAGTTCATCCTTTGATTCTTGCCTCTGTTTTTCATTATGAGTTTGTGTTTATTCATCCGTTTACCGACGGTAACGGCAGAATGGCAAGGCTGTGGCACACGGCTATTCTCACCCAATGGAATCCGATTTTTGAGTTTATACCGATTGAAAGTCAGATCGAAAAATTCCAGAACGGATATTATGACGCTATCGCAAGGTGCCATACCGAAGGAAGCAGCACGGTATTTATTGAGTTTATGCTGGAACAGATATATGCAATTCTGAATGAAATTTCAGAATCTGTCACGGCTTTCGGCAGTAATATTTCAGAATTTGTGAATAAGCTTCTTTCTGTTATGGAATATGATACGCCCTACACGGCAAATGAAATTCTTTCCCTGTTGGGGCTCAGATCAAAGGAAGCCCTGAGAAAGAATTATATTGATCCGGCTCTAAAGGATAATCTTATTGTTATGACTGTGCCCGATAAGCCGAACAGCAGGAATCAGCGGTATATCAAAAAGTAATCTCGGCTTCAGGATGATTTTATTTTGCCGTAAAGCTGTCAGAAAGGCAAAAAAACAGTGCTTAACAAAGCGAATCCCGAAAGGTGAATAAAGGGGGGGGCTGTAAAAAAACTTTCTGATGTGCTCCCTGTCAAGTAGACAGACGAAATAACAAAAAATAGTAGTTAATCTATCCATTCCCCATCCCTCCTGTACAGGAGGGATGGGGAATTCTCATGCGGCGAATGCTGCATGGTATTCC
>SVOV01000083.1 GCA_015066205.1 Oscillospiraceae bacterium | reverse complement strand
ATGAACGCCTGCGGCGGACTTGACACCAAAAATCAATATGAATTTCCTGTAATTATGCGGTTAATGAATATCTGTATTTGTAAACCATGTGCTCGGACAATCTGTAAACCATGTCCCCCTTGACAGAGACCCCTCCCCTACGGGTGAGTCTGTTTCCCTATCGTAGGGGAGCGGTCACCGCTCCCGAATAGAGCGTAAGCGGAATAAGGCGAAGCCTTCCTTATAAAGCTCCGAAATCCGAAATCCGAATTCCGAATTTGCTTCGCATTACAGTTATTACATTAAACTAAAAAATATGGTGGTTTTATGACACAGCAGGAATACTTAAAGCTTATTGATGAGGTAATTGAAAAGGGAAGATATAAGGATGACTGGGCTTCCCTTTCGGGGCATAAGGCTCCCCGATGGTTTACTCAGGGCAAGCTCGGGATCTTCATTCATTTCGGGCTTTATGCCGTGGCGGGCTTCGGTAATGAATGGTATTCGAGGTCAATGTATGACAAGAGATGCCGTGAGTATCAGTATCACAGGGATACCTTCGGACCGCAGGATAAATTCGGCTATAAGGATTTCATCCCCTTGTTCACGCTGGATAAATTCAATGCTGATGAGTGGGCTCAGCTTTTCAAGAGCTCGGGTGCAAAATATGTTATGCCCGTAGCGGAGCATCACGACGGCTTTTCTATGTATAATACGGAATTTAACCGTTGGAACATCTGCGAAATGGGAGCAAAGAGGGATTATCTCGGAGAGCTGAAGTCCTCGCTTGAAAAGAGCGGTCTTACCTTCTGTGCATCCACTCACAGGGCAGAGCACTATTTCTTTATGAATCCGGGAATGGAAACAGAAAGCGACATAAAAAACGGTGAGGCAAAGGATTTTTACGGCCCCGCCGTATATAACGATGCCTACTGTCCCGATAATATGACAGCATCCACCTGGAATATTGAAGCCGAGGGCCCGACGGACGAATATCTTACCGACTGGATGGTAAGAACTCTTGAGCTTGTTGACAGATATCAGCCCTCTTCACTTTATTTTGACTGGTGGATACACAATAACTCCTTTAAGCCCTATCTTAAGAAAATTGCGGCATATTACTACAACCGCGCCGAAGAGTGGGGCAAGGAGGTCACCATCAACTTTAAGCACAACGCCTTTCCGCCTACCGTTGCCACCTTTGATGTGGAAAGAGGGGCACTCAAGGATATTTCCCCCGTACCGTGGCAGACCTGCACATCCGTGAGCCGCCGTTCATGGGGATATATAAAGGATAACGAATTCAAGAAAAGCGAGCAGATAATCTGCGATTTCGTTGATATCGTAAGTAAAAACGGCTCATTGCTCCTCAATATCGGCCCCGCTCCCGACGGCACCGTTGTCAAAGAAGAGGCGGACATTTTAAGAGATATCGGAAAATGGCTTGAAACCAACGGCGAGGGTATCTACGGCACTACATTCTGGAAGAAATTCGGTGAGGGTGACACCAATGTCGAAGAGGGTTTCTTCAAGGACAACGATAATAAGGATTATACAGCAAAGGATTTCCGCTTCACATATAAAAACGGATGCATTTATGCATTTCAGATGAAGCCCGACGGAAAGCCCGTTGAAATAAAAAGCCTCTTTTATACCGACAGAGCAGGCCTCGGAATAAAGAGCATCTCTCTTCTCGGAAGCAACAGGGCGGTTTCATACGAAAGAGATGAAAATTCTCTTATAATAACAGACTACGAAAAAACCGAAGACAAAGCCCCCATATGCTTTAAGATAGAGCTCATATAATGTGACGCAAAACGCAACTTCATTTTGCATTTTGCACTTTGCATTTTGCATTTACACTCCGCTCCGAGCGGAGTGTATCGCGGAAATGTAAACAATTTGTGAATTATCACCCGAAATGTTACAGGGCTGTTACAAGGATGTTAAATCCGAGGAAGTTGAAAATTTTTTTGTGCTACAATGGAAAAAAATCCGTGAGGTACAAAAACGAATGAAAGAAAACGCTTTTATCAAGCTTCCGAGAAGCTTACTCAATTCCCAATACTTTGATGATCCCCGCCTTTTCAGGTTTGTTGTCGGACTGATTGCCATGGCAAGGTTCGTCCCCGAGGAAAGGCGGGGTACATATGTCAGCACAGGACAGCTGCTGACAACAAAAAAGGAGCTTACGGAAAAATTCTCCATTCCCCGAAGCTCACTCACAAGAATACTCTGTCAGCTTGAAGAAGAGGGCATAATAAAAACCGAAAAACGGACAGGTTACGATATTCTCATTACCGTCCTTTTGTCCCCCCAAAGCCCTGCTCCCTCAACTATGCTGAAAGAACAGGCAGGACTGCTTTGATATTTTTGTTGAAAACCTTGTTGAAAATCTGTTGATAACTTTACATCAGGATTTATTTTTTCAGACAAATCGCCCTGATTTTGTCCAAATAACTCCTTTGGTCAGCTTTTGGTCAGCTTTTGGTCAACTTTTGGTCAGCTTTTAACACCCCTTGAGGCTTTGTGTATCAAGGCTTCCGAGAGTTTTCAACAAAAGCTTTGGTCAGGTTTTGGTCAAGTTTTGGTCAGGT
>SVOV01000057.1 GCA_015066205.1 Oscillospiraceae bacterium | reverse complement strand
TGCATGATCCTAGGAGCCGAGCGTTAGACCATTTCGCCCTTCTATTATAGCTTAGGAATAAGAACGAAACGAGTACACCTGGTTTGATGTACTCGTCCCGGCAAATATATAGTAACAGGAGCCGACACCTTTTTAAGCTTGACGGCCTTAAAGATAAGGCAGAGAATAGACACAAGAAGAACAACGGCGGTAGGAATAACGAAGGTAAGATTAAGCCCGTCCATATGTCCGTCAAGGATATCGTTGATACCGTTCATAACAACACCGATACCGATTATCATAAGATTTCTTTTCACGAAATGAAGAATTGCGGTCTTCTTGCCGTCACGCTCAATTCTTCTTCTGAGAGACGGGAGATATGTAAGACCTATGGCAAGGATAAACATCGGAGCCACAATATCAGCAACAGCAAGATTCGGCAGCATATAGTACGCATCCGCATCAGGCGCATGATGACTGATTGTGGAAGCCCCCCCCCAGTCCTGCAAAATTTGCCATAAATTGGAAAATTATCATAGAAAAGATAACAATTCCTCTGAATCTGTCAATGGTAAAATTTCTGCTCTGTAATTTATTCTCGCTCATAAGCTCATCCTCTCATAATTTGTTTTCGGAAATTTCCTGTCAAAAATTTATTTTGTTTTCATTTTTACAATATCACGGTAAGAAATCAGCTCAACACCGTGTTCATTGAGATACTTTTCTGTTTCAGGGTCCTTCATCAGCTGATATTCCCATACTCTCTGCCACCAGTTGCCGGTGATTCCCTTGAGCTCATCGCTTTCAAGCGCGGGATGAATAAAGGTTTCGGTTATACCCTCGGGAATATCTGTCCATATTTCAAGGATCCTTTTCCTGTAGCTCTCGTAGCTGTCCTTAGGCATTACGCCCCAATCGGGGAACAGAAGAAAGTCAGGCATAATGACACCGTATTTCTTACCCCAGTGCTTTGAAATTTTTGTACAGGCAGCATATGCAAAATAAGGTACACCGCGGGGGCATATCCTCTTATCGTGCTCAAGGAACATTCTGTAGGCATAGCCGTATTCACCGCAGACACGGAGCGTCATTTTAAGAAGACTGAATCTTCCTGTAAGATGGCCGTAAAGAGAGCCCATATGATTATCAACATGAGAGGGCTTCATTCCCCATTCGTGAGCAAGCTCTATCTGTGCTCTCGCTTCCTTTTCAAGCTCCTCATATTTACCGTATTTGCCGACATCCTTTGCACTGTGCCACATAAAGCCCTCTTCATCAACAAGGGACTTTCCGTCAGTAAGGGGCTTCCAGCGGTAATCCTTCCATTCTGCAGTCATTGTAAGATGGATACCTATGGCATATTCGGGATTTGCAATAGAAAAATCGACAGCATCCCTTGCCGAGGCACAGGGCATCATAATTGTTGCAGATTTAAGTCTTCCCGACCTGAACAGATCAAAAACAGCCTCATTGGCACTGTTACACATACCGAAATCATCGGCATTGACTAAAAGATACTTTCCCATGGGGAACACCTCCGTTTTTTTGCTTTCTGTAGTTATACTATCATAATACTCACAATTTTTCAACTTATAATAGAATTTTTTTGTATATTCTGCGAAAATGCAACAAAAAAACGGAATCATATCGGATAAACGACCTGATTCCGAAGAATGTCTGTCTGTTTACTGTACGCCGCCCGCAGCAGTATCCTCTTCCGCAGAGGATGTCTCTTCCGCCTTTGCAGTTGTGAAAACCTCAACTATTGCTGTTTCGGGAAGAGATGTGGTGCGAATGGCACTGATAAATGAGCCCTGTCCGGAGGAGTGAAGAGTAACCTTGATATACTTATCGGGGTCGGGTCTTGAAATTTCACCGCTGACGGTATCCTGCTTCCATGAGCTTCCGTTAATAAGACCGACAGTAAGGATAACCGAATCACCCTTTTTCTCCGACGAGGTAACAACAGGTGTATAAAGGGGCTCAATGGTTGTAAGGGGGATATAATAACAGCCGTATTCCGCATTATATGAGAATTCATAGCCGTATCCCGTAACCGTCTGATGCTTTATGGGAACCTGAGTTCCGAAATACTTTGTGAATGCATTTTCAACATCGCCCAGGGGAATTGCAAGCTCTCCCGAGGAATAGTCGTATTTATCGGGAGGAAGATCCGAACGCATAATGCTCCATATGGCAATTTCAATAAGCTCCTCCATTGATGAAGCCGTGATATCGTCAAAATGAGAGGGATCAACGGCGGCAACCGCAATGAGGAATTTGTTATACTGAGAAAGCTGCTCCGCTTTCTTTTCCTCGGTTTTTGCCGTTATGAAATTAAGTGCAAAGAAAACACAGCTGAAAAGTCCTATAAGAGAAAAGATAACGGTAACAAGTCCGAAAACAAAGCTTCCGTTCTTTTTCTTCTTTTCTTTTCCCGCTCTTTTCAGCTCACGCGCATAGGCTTCATTATCAAAAAGGGGATTTTCTTCTCTTCTTATATCATCCATATAAATACTCCTTGAGCTCTCATATTCCGAGATAGGGTCTGGGATTTACCCTGTTACCGTGAACTCTTACCTCAAAATGAAGATGGGGACCTGTTGAATAGCCTGTAGAACCGACACGGGCTATAGGCTGACCTGCTACAACTGTCTGTCCGGGGACAACCATAAGAGAATCGGCAAGGCAATGGGCATAAAGAGTCTGCAGACCGTTTCCGTGGTCGATTATAACATAATATCCGTAGCTTGAATGAACACCTGCAACTATTACGGTACCCTGAGCTACAGCAATAATTGACTTACCGAGGCTTGTTCCTGCGGCACCGCCCATACCGAGGTCAAGTCCTGCGTGAAGCTTACCCCAACGGTAGCCGTAATCGGAATTTATTCCGTATGCGCCTACAATAGGCCAGAGGAAGATTCCTCCCATTGAATTTGAATAAGCTTCATCAAGAGGCTTTGTGCCTACCTGAACTCTTTCGGGAACAGCCTCCGTAACCGTAAGACGGGAAACCTCCGAGGAGGATACCTTTTCGCCGTCAATAAAGGTGACGAAGCTCGTTACCTGATCAACACCGTCCTTACCCGAGAGAAGAACTCTTGTTGACCCGCTGTAGAGGGCATTTGATTCTATTTCGATTTTACTGTAATCAACGCTTTCGAGGCTTATCTCCGTTCTGACCTCTTTGAAGGAAAGGATGCTTTTTCCCTTTTCAACGAAAAGCTCTGCTCCCGCTTCGGGGAAAGAACTGTCCTCCTCCAAAGAATTGAGCTCACGAAGTCTGTCCTCGGTCATAAAAAACTTATCTGCAACAGAGGAAAGAGTATCTCCGTCCTTCACCGTATATTCAACCTTCTGCTTTTCTCCGGTTGTCAGAAGTGCTTTCAGTTTTTCTGTGTCTGTTATATCCTTTTCAGAGAAAATTCCCTGTCTGAATTCTATCTCCTGAGCGAATGATACCGTATAATTCTTTTTTTCGCTTTTTTTATTCTCAAGGAGCTCATCAAAAACCTCTCTTGCCCCCGCTTCGCTTAAAACTGCGGCGAGAAGCTCACCGTCAACATATATCCCGCAGCCGTTCACACCGCCGCCGGCATTTTTTGCAAGAAGCCTTTCATAAAGCGTCCCGCTGTCCGTAAATTCATCGGAGGAAACGATTCCGAGAGAATATGTAAATGCGGGGAATTCTTTTTTATCGGTGTAAGAAAAATTCTTTTTAAGCTCTTCCTTTGCCTCAAGAAAACGGGCTTCATCAGCAACACAGCCTATCTCCTCACCGTCACAGAAGATACGAAGCCCCAGAGAATAATCCGAGGAAATGCCGATGCCGACAAAAAAGGCAGCAATAAGGAAGGAGGGAATAAGCCACAGTGCGATATTTTTTGCTCTGAATTCATAACGGCGGAAAGCCTTTTTTACATAGTAGAAAAATACGGAAAAGACTGACGCGGGATGAGAAAAAAGAACTTTTACACATTTTTTTCCCGCTCTTGTAACATCGTCTGCCCAGTATTTCGGATCACTGTCCGACGGGGCAAAAAATACAACAATACCTCTGAAAAGCATTCTGAAAAAACGCTTAAGTGATCTTAAAACAAAGCGCACGGGACGGCTGAAAACAGAATTGAAAAATAAAAGAATGGTGTGAAAATATGCACTTCCGAATTCAGATAAAACATCATAAACCGAAGAAAAAATACTTTTTTTACCGTTCATATTCCGCCGCCTTTCATATAATTTCCGTTTTTTCGGATACCAAAATATAATAACATAACAGACACCCGGTTTCAAGTGTTAAAATTAACCTTAATAAAACCAAAATTATTGATATTCTTATTTTATTATGCTACAATTAAATTAACTTTAACTAACGGAGAAAAAATATGCTGAAACTTATATCTTGGAATGTAAACGGACTGCGCGCTGTCAATAATAAGGGTATATTCAAGGAGGCCTTCTCTTCTCTTGATGCGGATTTCTTCTGTCTTCAGGAAACAAAGCTTCAGGAGGGTCAGATAGACCTCAGCTTTGACGGATATGAAAGCTATTGGAATTATGCCGAGAAAAAAGGGTATTCGGGAACCTGTATTTTTACGAAGCACACACCCCTTAAGGTTACCTACGGAATCGGAAAAGAGGAATTTGACAACGAGGGAAGAGTCATAACTCTCACCTATCCGGATTTTCATGTTGTTACCGTTTATACTCCGAATGCGAAGGAGGACCTTTCCCGACTTTCCTACAGAGAAAGCTGGGAGGATGCATTTCTTTCGCATCTTAAGAAATTAGAGGAAACTGCCCCCGTAATTTTCTGCGGCGACCTCAATGTTGCGCATAAGGAAATAGACCTTAAAAATCCAAAGCCCAACCGCGGTAAGGCGGGCTTTACAGATGAGGAGAGAGCAAAATTCAATGCTCTTCTTGATGCAGGCTTTACGGACACCTTCAGATTTTTCAATCCTGACAAGGAGGGAGAATATTCCTGGTGGTCCTACCGCTATAATGCAAGACAAAACAATGCAGGGTGGAGAATCGATTATTTTGTTACCTCCCGAGCCCTCGACGATAAGCTCCGAGGCGCTTCCATTCATCAGGAGATCTTCGGCTCTGACCACTGCCCCGTTGAACTTAATATTGACTTAAAGGTGTAAGATATGAGAAATACTGTAGCGTTAAACGATAACTGGGTATTCACTCCCGATATAACAGAAGAAAACAGCTCCCCTGTTTCTTCAAAAATAAAGCTTCCCTTTTTTCACGATGCAAAAACCATGCCCAAGGGAACATTCTCCGTCAGCTGGACTCCCACGGAAAAGCAGGACGGAAAAACCGTATATATCGAATTTTCACAGATTAGCGGCGACTGTGAGGTTTACTCCTCCGATAAGAATATCGGATCACACAAGGCTTCGCCCTTTCTTTTCAGAGTTCCTCTTTCCCTTGAGGTAAAAGCAGGAGAAGCCTATGAGATCAGAGTTTCGGTCACCCCAAAAGCCAGAACCGACGGTCTTTTTGCCTTTGCGGGAGTAAGGCTTATTATCACGGACAGCTCACATTTCAATATGACAGAAAACGGCAAGGGACTCAGCATTTCTTCCGTTCTTACCGAAAAAACAGCAGTTATTTCGGTACAAGCCGACATCATAAGACCTAATAATTATGATATAGTTTCTTTTACCGTTCTCAATTCAAAGGGAGATACCGTAAGCGTAAAAACGGAAAAGCCGACAAAAGCTCAGACTGAAATCGAATTTCCCATGCCGGAGCTGTGGGACGGACAGATAGGACCTTACACCTACCGTCTCAATGCAAAGCTTCTGAGAGACTCACAGTGCCTTGATGAGACAGAGCTTCCCTTCGGCTTCAGAAAAATAGACCTTAAAAATGACGGCTTTTTATATCTCAACGGCTTCAAGCTTCCTCTCAACGGTGTTAAATTCACAGACTGCTCTGCAGTAAAGAGCGATCTCAATAATCTTAAGACACTTGACGCAAATATACTTTTATCATCCTCGCTTCCCTCGAAGACAAATCTTCTTGCCGAAACTGACCGTATGGGACTCCTTTTCTGGTATGAACAGCCCTGCTCGGGAGATGCCGAGGCAGACAGCGAGCAGCTGAAGGAATTTCTTCTTCTTTATTCCCACCACCCCTCACTTGCGGCAGTGGTAATTGACGGAGCAGACAGAGAATATTTCAGTAAGCTCTCCTCAGCAGTAAAGGAAAACGCACCCCATATAAGCACTGTGCTGAAAACCGGGCTTGAAAAAGCAAATGAGCTTATAAAGGACGACATAAGCACTGTTCTTGTTACGATTCCCTGCAGTACAGACCCCGAGGCATTTATCAATATAACGGGCAGATTTTCACAGCTTATTGAAGACTGTCCCGACAAATTCTTTGCCGTTTTTCCTGAAAATCCCGATAAAATGAATATCACTCCCGAGGAGCTCGGAGAATGGCACATAAGACTCTGGAACTCATTCTGCAAGCAAAAGGGTGTTATAGCATATTTCGGAGGCCTCCTCAGCGACGGTAAGGCTCTCAATTCAAAAAGAGGTCTTACGGGGGGCGACAGAACAAGCTTCTATGATATTTTCTGGTATTACAAATCACAGTTTTCATCAAAGGGCTTCATAAAGATATGCGAGCTTCCGCAATATAATACTCTTGATAAATTCACGGATATAAAATGCATTACAAACTGCAGTAATATCAGAATACT
Source organism: Oscillospiraceae bacterium (assembly GCA_015066205.1). Lineage (GTDB taxonomy): Bacteria > Bacillota > Clostridia > Oscillospirales > Acutalibacteraceae > RUG806. Next base: position 8,347 of record SVOV01000057.1, on the reverse strand, counting down.
TGTAAACGGCAAGCCTAAAAAATACAAGGCTGAAAAAATTACCGACGGAATGTATGTATTCAGACAGCTGAAGCTCAAGAAGGATATGAATCTTATTGAGGTTTCGGCAGGCGATGAATGTGACAGCGTCGAAATTATGAGAATATGAGGTGCAAAAAATGAGAGAGCATATTTGGGCAAACCACGCACATGTTTTTCCCGAAAAATCAAAAGAGGGAGCAACCGTAAATGATCTGAAAGCTCTTATGGCTGAATGCGGAATCGAAAAAGCGGTATGCTTCACCTGCTTCCGTGATCAGTATGAAAGGGCGGGGCTTCCCGGTGACAGCCTCGACTGGCTTTATTCCGAGATCAAAAACGATGATTCTCTCATAGGCTTCGGAACGGTTGACTTTGAAAGAGATGACATCGAATATCAGATGGACAAAATGCTTTCCTACGGCTTTAAGGGAATAAAGATACATCCCGCCGCACAGGAAATAAACATAATGTCGGAAAAGGCAAGAAGAGTGTACGAAAAGGCACAGAAGGACGGGCTTTTCCTCTCCTTCCATACAGGTCTTCACTGGCACAGAATTGCCGATTACAATGTTCTTCTTTTCGATGAGGTAGCCTGGCATTATCCCGAGCTTCGCTTCAGTATGGAGCACATAGGCGGCTATCATTTCTTCCGCGATGCTCTCTGTGTTATGTGTAACGCAAAAAGAAATTCGGAGCACGATACCGTTTTTGCAGGCTGGACAAGTATTGAAATGAAAGAAAACGGTCTTCCCGGCGAATGGTCGATCTCTGATGATGAGCTTCGCACGGTAATTTTACAGACGGGCAATACACGAAGCATCTTCGGTCTTGATTTTCCCTATAAGAAAGCGGATTATGTAAAAACCGCCATTGAAAGAATCGAAAATCTTGATATTCCCGAGGAAGCAAAAGCGGGCATTCTCGGACTTAACCTGAAAAACGCCCTCAATATGTGATTTTATAAAGGGGGAAGAATACCGGTATCGGCTTCCCTCATTTTTTTTACGGCAAGAAGACCTATTCCCTTGAAAAGACGGTTGAAATTGCGGTAATATTCCCTGTCACTGTAGATCTCCTGTGCCTTACACGCCTTCTGAGCTTCGGTGTAAGCAGATGAAAACGGAAGTGTTATTACAAGAAATGACAGCAATTTCCAAGGCAAAAGAGAGACTCTGAAAAGAGCCGTCGAAATAAGCTTTCCTCTTAAAAGCGAGGATGCGGTTTTCACTATTCCCGTAACAGGCATACGGGGATTGAGATAAAAAAGATAATCACAGATGAAATATCTTCCGCAAACGGTAAAATAAAAAGCCCCTCCGAGAATAAAAAGAGTAATTTCAAGAGAAATAAGACAGTAAAAAACACTCTTCAGCATACTGCCGCTTAATTGAAAGCCTGTAAGAAGGATCAGCAGTACCGATAAAAAGGGAGCAAAGAAAACAGCGGCATAAAAGAGCTTTTTTACAGCTGTCAGAAAACGGAGCATCATAAATCTTACGGTCATGGAAAAACTGAAAAATGCAGACGGAGGAAGACAGCTTTTATCTGTTTCGTAAAAAAGCCTCGCCTTGTAGTAAAGCTTCATCAGAAATGAAAAAACAAAGAAAAGCAAAGCACCGAGAACGAAAGCGCAGTCAAGAATGATCTCCGCTTCGGTTTTTCTGTATTCCTCCGCAAAAAAAGAAGAAAAAACGGGGCCTGAAAGAAGAAACAACGAAAAACCGAGATAAAGCGAGGACAAAAATCTGCAAAGCCACAGCTTAAGATAACGGTCACCTAAAAGCTTTCTTGCTTTCATTTTCAGTTCAAACAAACAAATCACTCCCTATGAGGATTTTTAAACGGTTTGACCCTTAATATTCACCAAAAAGGAAATAATTTATGAACGATATGCTTAAAACGGATATCCGTTTTCTCAAGGGTATCGGAGAAAAAAGAGCCGCAGGCTTCAAAAAGCTCGGAATTACCACGGTAGAAGACCTGCTCTTTTTCTTTCCGAGAGCGTATGAGGACTGGCAGAATACCGCCTCTATAAGAGAAGCCCCCGAAAACGAAGCCGTTGCAATAAAAGCAATTATAATAAGCCGACCCCTGCCCATAAAAACGAGAAGCGGCAAAATGATGTACCGCACCTGTGCCACGGACGGGGCGGGAATTGTTGATCTTATCTTTTTCAACAACCGCTTTGTTACAGATGACCTTAAGGAAAATGAGGAATTCATATTTTTCGGCAAGATAAGAACAACGGACAAGGGCTCAAGAGAAATGCTGTCACCGAGATATGAAAAAGCTCAAAAAGGACAGCATCTTCACTCTGTCTACAAACAGAATTCCGTAATAACCTCGAAAATGATCTCAAAGGCTGTAAAGACCGCCCTTGAAGTCTTTTCGGAAAGTATAACGGAAACTCTCCCCGCTGAGCAGATAATGAAATACAAGCTTGCGGGAATAAAAAATGCCCTTTATTCGATTCATTTTCCCAAGGATGAAAACGATATAAAGGCGGCAAGAAGAAGACTTATTTATGAAGAGCTTCTGACTCTTCAGCTGGGGATTCTCTCCAACGGAAAAACAAGCGATGAAAAGACCTCCTGCATCATAAAAGAGGATTTCACCGATGAATTTATAAAAATGCTTCCCTTTGAGCCCACAGGCGCACAAAAAAGAGCCGTAAAGGAATGTGTAAGAGATATGAAAATGCCGTCTCCCATGAGAAGGCTTCTTCAGGGAGATGTAGGCTCGGGTAAGACCGCAGTTGCGGCGGCACTTATGTACAGCACGGTAAAAAACGGCTATCAGAGTGCACTTATGGCACCCACGGAGGTACTTGCCCGTCAGCATTACGAAACCTTTCTTAAATTCTTTAAGGACACGGGAATTAAAATTACGCTTCTTACGGGAAGCACATCGGCAAAAAACAAGCGGCTTATTAAAGAAGAGATAAAAAACGGCGAAGCCGATATTATCATCGGCACTCACGCAGTCATTACGGATGATACGGTATTTTCAGATCTTGCTCTCGTAATTACCGACGAACAGCACCGCTTCGGAGTAAATCAGCGCTCGGCATTAAGAAGCAAGGGAAATTCTCCCCATGTGCTCGTTATGAGTGCCACACCCATTCCCCGTACACTTTCACTTATCATTTACGGCGACCTTTCCATATCAATACTTGATGAGAAGCCCAAGGGAAGAAAAGAGATAAATACGGTAAAAATTCCCTCTCACTACCACGAAAGAATGTATTCTTTTATAAAAAAAGAGGTAGCAAAGGGACATCAGTGTTATATCGTCTGTCCTATGGTCGAGGAAAGCGAGGATATTGAAGCCGACAGAAAATCTGCCGAGGAGCATTTTTCTCTTCTGTCATCTACGGTCTTCTCGGGTCTTCGGTGCGGGCTTTTACACGGCAAAATGAAGCCGAAACAAAAGGACGAGGTCATGCTTGCATTTAAAAACGGCGAAATTGATATTCTCATCTGTACAATAGTAATCGAGGTGGGAATTGATGTTCCGAATGCAAATGTCATAGTAATTGAAAATGCCGAATGCTTCGGACTTTCACAGCTTCATCAGTTAAGAGGAAGAGTAGGAAGAGGCGATGCCGAATCCCACTGCATACTCGTAAGCGATTCAAAGGGAGAAACCGCAACAGACCGCTTCAGCATCTTATGCGGGACCAATGACGGCTTTAAGATAGCGGAAGAGGACCTGAAGCTTCGCGGTCCCGGTGACTTTTTCGGTTCACGGCAGAGCGGTCTTCCCACAATGAAGATAGCCTCTCTTATGACCGATTCCAGAATTCTTTATGCCGCCCGCGACGAGGCAGAAAAAATTTTGTCCGATGACCCTGACCTGAAAAAGCCCGAAAACAGATTTCTTAATAAAAAAATTTCCGCTCTTTTTGCGGATATGTCATAAAAGGAGAAAATTATGGAAAACATATTTAATGCATCCTGGATAAAGGCGAGAAAACAGAACAAAAATGTTGTTATCGACTTTGAAAAATGCTTTGAGGCAAAGCCCTTTCCCGTAAAGGCAGAGCTTCAGATAAGTGCCCTCGGTGTATACAGCTGTGAGATCAACGGCAAAAGGGTCACAGACAGCGTTCTCAACCCCGGTTGGACAGACTATAACAAAAGAATTCAGTATCAGACCTATGATGTAACGAAGCTTTTAGAGAAAGAAAACATCATAAAAGTCGGTGTGGGTATCGGCTGGAGATTCCACAAATGGTACGACCTCAGCTCAAAAATAATTTCCCACGATACAGTGGCTCTTATTGCGGCATTGAAGCTGACATATGAAGACGGCGAGAGCGTAAGCATTTACACCGATGACAGCTGGTTTTCAAGGGAAAGCCTTATCCGCTATAACCATATGTATAACGGTGAGACCGTGGATTTCACATTCCGTACACCTAAAGCATCTTCCGTAAAATGCATTCCCTACACAAAGGCTACTCTGATTCCTCAGGAGGGCGAATTCATCACCGAGCAAGAGGTGATCAGAGGCAAAAAGCTTATTGTGACTCCCGAGGGAGATACCGTTATTGATTTCGGTCAGGAGATTACGGGTTACGTTTCCTTCTTCTCAAAAGGAAACCGCGGCGATGAAATAACGGTACGCCATTTTGAAATGCTCACTCACGAAGGAAATGTTTATCTTGATAACCTGCGCTCCGCAAAGCAGGAGCTTAAAATCATCTGCGACGGAAAAAGCCATCTCATTAAGCCCGTCTATACCTTCTACGGCTTCAGATATATTTCCGTTAAGGGTATGGAAATATCCTCTCCCGATGAATTTGTTGCCATAGTCGTTCACTCCGATATGAAGAGAACAGGCTATTTTTCCTGCTCCGACGAAATGATAAATCAGCTGTTCCATAATATCATATGGGGTCAGAAGGGCAATTTCCTTGATGTTCCCACAGACTGCCCCCAGAGAGATGAAAGACTTGGCTGGACAGGTGATGCACAGGTCTTCTGCAAGGTTGCAAGCTATAGTTTCAATGTCGAAAAATTCTTTAAGAAGTGGATGGGCGATCTCAGGGCAATGCAGAAAAAATCAGGCACCATACCCTCCTTTGTTCCCACTAAATTCGACGATGACGGCGGTTCCTCCGCCTGGGCTGATATTGCCACCGTTCTTCCCTGGCAGATGTATCTCACCTACGGAAACAAAGAGCTTCTCAGAGAAAACTATCTTCTTATGAAAAAATGGGTGGATTTTATGAGAAGCTGGGCTCTCAAGAAGAAGCCCGACGAGGGCATTTCCACCGATCCCTATCTTTATGAGGGACACTGGCATTTCGGCGACTGGCTCGCACTTGACCTGCCCGACAAGGAAGCAGTTGAGGGTGCAACGGAGAAAGACCTTATAGGCTCTGCCTTTTTCTATTATTCAACCTGCCTTCTCATAAAGGCATCCGAGGTTCTCGGAGAGGACTGCAGATATTATAAAAATTTAGCAAAGAATATAAAGCGTTCATTTATAAGAAAATATATTGATGAAAACGGCAGAATGTACTGCAACACCCAGACTGCCTGCGTTCTCGCTCTTCATTTCGGTCTTTTCAACGAAAAAGAGCCTCTTGCAAAGCAGCTTACAGAGCTTGTAAAGTCATTCGGCCATCTTACAACAGGCTTCGTGGGAACACCTTATCTTCTTCATGTTCTCTCCGATATCGGTGAAAATGAGCTTGCCTACGAGCTTCTTTTAAGGGATGAATTCCCCTCCTGGTGCTATCCCATAACTCAGGGAGCTACAACCATGTGGGAAAGATGGAACGGCTATAAGCCCGACGGCAGCTTTGCCACACCCGATATGAATTCCTTTAACCACTATGCCTACGGTGCGGTGGGCGATTGGCTCTATGAAAAAATGTGCGGTATCAGACAGAAGGACGGCACTGCAGGCTTTACGGATATTGTTTTCAGTCCCGTGGTATCAGACCGATTCTCCTTTGCCGAGGCTTCCATAGAAACGGCACAGGGTAAGGTCTTCTCAAGATGGGAAAAAACCGACAGCGGTATCCTCTACACCTTCTCGGTTCCCGCAGGAACCAAGGCTTCTGCACTTCTCGGCGGAAAGAATTACACATTAACTACAGGAATAAACAAACTGGAATTATAATTTTTGGCAAATTCACCTAAATTATGTTATTTTTCAATTTTTTTCATCAAATCCTTTGATTTTTATAATGAATATGGTATAATGCTGTAGTGTGCGGGTCTTTTTTAGGAAAAATTAAAAAAGACCCTGCATTTTGCCTGACATACGGTCGTTTTTGTGTCAGCAACTGAATCTGATTTCTCATTTTTATATAAACAATTAAGGATTAAGGAAGTGCTTTTGTGGATAAATTCGTTATACAGGGCGGAAAGCGCCTTGAAGGAACGGTCAGGATCGCCGGCTCAAAGAACTCTTCTGTAGCCATCCTTCCCGCAACTATCCTTGCAAAAGGAAAATTCAGGATAGAAAATGTTCCGGACATCGATGATATTCTTGTTATAATCGATATATTAAAACACCTCGGCGCAAAAGTAGAAATCACAACCAATTCACTGGGTGAAAAGGTTTTTGAAATAGATACAACAGATGTTGAACCTAAGGATATTCCCTATGCTCTTTCAAGTAAGCTCCGTGCATCCTATTACTTTATAGGCTCTCTTCTCGGAAGATTCCGTTCCGCAAGAGTTGCAATGCCCGGCGGCTGCAGCTTCGGAAGTGTCCGCCCCATTGATATGCACCTCAAGGCATTTGAGGATCTCGGTGCAACAACAAAGACTCTCGGTAATATTGAGATCGAGCTCAAAAAGCCCTCTGTTGTAGCAACCCTCAACGCTATTCTTGCCGCTATCAGATCAAGCGGTACTACCATAATCAAAAATGCATCAACCGATGACATCATCAAGGATGTCATTTCCGATCTCAAAAACAGAAACGCTAATATTGAGGGCGGCGGTACAGACACAATTACAGTTGCAGGCTGTAAGCTTGATACTACGCTTCTTGAAACAAATACAGACATCAGATTTGATGAGCATTCGGAAACCGCAACTCTCAATTTCATCCTTATGGCTCTCAATTCAAACTGCACAACGGTTATTCATCACGCCTCCAAGGATGCCGGCTTTGTTACCCTTGCAGACAGCCTTAACAAAATGGGCGCAAATATCAAGGGAGCGGGTACTGATACTCTTACAATAGGCCCTGCAAAGGCCACGAACAGCTCATACGGAATCGTTGAAGCGGTTGCCGACGAGCTTATCGGTACTACGATCAATTTCAACAAGGTTTCCGTCGGTGCTACAATGAACGCAATTATGGCGGCTGTGCTTGCAAAGGGCAAGACAGTTATCAAAAATGCGGCAAGAGAGCCCCATATCGTTGACCTTGCAAACTTCCTCAATCATATGGGTGCCAATATCAGAGGTGCGGGTTCAAGCTCACCTATTGAAATCACAGGTGTTGAGGAGCTTCACGGCTGTGAGTGGACCATAATTCCCGACCAGATCGAAGCGGGCACATATATGGTAGCGGCGGCTATTACAAAAGGACATATCACACTTACCAATATCGAGCCCAAGCATCTGTCCTCCATAACATCAAAGCTCAGAGAATGCGGCTGTGTTATCAATGAGCAGTATGATTCAGTCGAAGTCATCGCAGGCTCAAGACTTAATGCCGTCGGTCTTACAACAGCTCCCCATCCGGGCTTTCCCACTGATATGCAGCCTCAGTTTACTACTCTTCTTTCCGTGTGTGAAGGCTCCTGCGGTGTCAATGACGGAATATGGGAGGACCGCTTCCGTTATGTAAAGCAGCTGAAGAAAATGGGTGCCGACATTGAGGTTGCCCAAAACAACAAATCTGCTCTCGTCAAGGGTGTTCCTACTCTCAACGGTACTTTAGTCAAGGCTGATGACCTGAGAGCGGGCGCAGCTATGATAATTGCAGGTCTCGGTGCGCAGGGCGAAACCGTAATCGAAAATATCAGCCATATTGACAGAGGCTATGAGGATGTTGTTGAAAAGCTCACCTCTCTCGGTGCGGTCATAGAAAGAAGAAGCTTCCCCGATATAGTCTGTGACAGCTGCGGCTGAAACAAATAAAAAAGAATACAGCTTTATCATCTCCTGCTCTTATGCCGAGTGTTCATAAGGACACTCGGCAGTTTTATTCGCCATACGGCGAGTGATATTGCTTCGCAGTTTTATTGTGCTTTGCACAGTGTTATTGTCCTTCGGACAGTTTTATGCGAATAAAATAACACTGAAGCCGTAAGGCTTCAATATCACTTTTGATTTATCAAAAATATCAC
>SVOV01000082.1 GCA_015066205.1 Oscillospiraceae bacterium | reverse complement strand
CAGAACAGGAAGAAGCCGAAGAAAAATCTGAAGAAAGCAGCGATTCTCATGAGGATACTGTCGTTGATTATGAGGAAGATGTTTCATATGAGCAGGATGCATCACTCTATGAGCAGTATTACGCCGACGACAATGAAGCTGAAAATGACGCTAACGTCTGAAAATCGATATAAACGGCTGACCGTACACGGAATTCTGTGTACGGTCTGTTTTATGCTTTTATTCGGGATGTTTAAGAAAAAATGAATATTTTTTGAATTAACTATTGACATTGTATAAATGCTGATATATAATAAAATCAAGCCGAAGGTATACATTTAGGCTAAATTTATAAAGGAGGAACATATCAATGAAGGATTTCATCATCAACAACTGGGCAGAAATCGTTGCTTTCTTTGACAAGCTCTATGCAATTATTAAGCAGCTTCTTATCGAAGAATAAGCTTAAAACAAACACAGTTTATCTGTTTTAAAATTTGAAATTTTAAAATTGAAGCCGCCCTTAAAGGGCGGCTCTTTACTTTGTATAGAGAAAGGCTCAGCCTTTCTTTTTTAATGACCTGATTCCTACAATAAGGAAAAGTATCACAAAGAGATGTACAATTACATCAATGAAGAAATCCGATGTGAATTCTTCTCCGAGAAAAATGCCAAGGGGAATCAAGCATAGACAGTCAAAGATGTAAAATCCAAGTGAAAACTTCAGGTTGGAGGCGCTTTTAACAGTCAGTATCACTATACCGATGAAAATTGCAAGATAAACGGCAATAATTATATATGCAACAAGACTGGGAATAATATCAGATGCTGACAGGCGTAGTATCAATTCGGAAAATGAAAGGCTGAAATAGAAATTGAAGTTGTCTTTAATAATATATCGAACGATATAGATGATTCCGAGTATACCTGCAAGAGTAAAAGAGCTTGTTGCAGATTTTATATTGGTTTCATGCTTTTTGAGTATGTCTTCCTTAGTGAAATTTTTATTCATTACAATTTACCTGCCAATCAAATTTTGTAAGCTGACCCTCGCATAAAAGGTCGGGATAATTCCATTGCCGTAAAATTTCATATGTTACGATTGCAACGGAATTTGAAAGATTAAGGCTGCGCGCCTGACTGCGCATAGGAATTCTCAGGCTTGTTCCGGGATTGTTGTAGAGAATTTCTTCATCAATACCTGCATCTTCTCTTCCGAAGATTATGTAACAGTTTTCAGGAAATTCGGTATCTGTGAAGGTGTGTTGTCCCTTTGTAGTAAGGTAGAAGAAATTACCGTTTTTGTTTTTCTCGAAAAAATCCTCATTATTATCATAATATGTTATGTCAAGCAGGTGCCAGTAATCAAGGCCTGCTCTTTTTAATTTTCTGTCATCAACCGTGAATCCCATAGGCTTTACAAGGTGAAGCCTTGCACCCGTAGCAGCACAGGTGCGGGCAATGTTTCCTGTATTCTGAGGAATCTGCGGCTGCATAAGTACAATGTTAAGCTGTGGCATTTTTGTTACCCCTTTAAGTAGTGTGCTTCTCTATTATATCATTTAAAAATAAAAAATCAAATATGAATTACAATATTTTATCCGTATATTTAATTTCTTCAGACAGAAACTAATTTTACCGACCTTGTCGGAAGTGTTTTGAAATTTTGAAAGGATGAAATAATATGGAAATGAAAAGTATTATCAAGGGTGTAGGAATCGGTATGGCAGTAGGCGGAGCATCTGCTTATGTAAAAGGTATGGCAAAGGGTAGCGGTATGAAGCGTATGGCAAAGAAAAAGATCGGTGTTGCCATTAAGGCTGCCGAAGACCTGATGCAGGATATGAAATATATGTTCAAATAATATAAGTATATACTATGATAATGTAAAACACTAAATCGGAGACATTTTTATGAAGAAGATTGTTTGTATGATTCTTGCTGCAAGTCTGTTTTTGCTTTGTGCTTGTACAGGTAATAATAAAGAGTATGATAAAAGAGAGATAATTACCGATCCCGGATCTACAGAAAATACGTCGCTTACCGGATCTCCTGAAATTGAAGAGCTGACAAAGCATATTAATTTTTCTACTGTTGTTGATACGGAAAACAACTTTTCGGGATATCCTGTTGACTTTGGGAATATGGTAATCAAGGGGAAAGAAGACCCCTCTGCCTTGTCAGGTCTGTCACCCTTGCCGACGGTAGATTATAATGTAACCGAAAAGCGTAGTGACATAGCCATGTCAGATGAAAAATTCAGTCATTCTCATGGGCCGGCGTCGGATGGAAAGCCGCATCATACAGTTGTGGATTTTCAGAAGAACTTTGATAAATTCAGGGCATATACACTCGATATGAAAAGTGAAAAGAAGGTGCTTTACCTGACGTTTGACTGCGGATATGAATACGAAAATCTCACTGCATCGGTACTTGATACGCTAAAGGAGAAAAAGGTACCGGCGACATTTTTCTGCACACTTGATCATATAAAAAAAGAGACAGAAATAATAAGCCGGATAATTAAAGAAGGTCACATTGTCGGAAATCACTCGGCAACACATCCCTCATTTGCTGAAATCAGCCGCGAACAGATTATTAATGAGCTTGAGGAGACGGAAAACTATCTCAGAGAAAATTACGGCTATGCTTCTAAGTTTTTCCGTTTCCCTGCGGGCGAATATACCGAAAGTGCACTTGACGCAGTGGCTTCGATGGGGTATGTAAGCGTATTCTGGTCGGTGGCATATAATGACTGGAATGTAGACAAGATTCAGGGTA
>SVOV01000056.1 GCA_015066205.1 Oscillospiraceae bacterium | reverse complement strand
TACCCCTTCTGATATAATTTCATTGTCATTCATCCCTGTGACGCAGAATCCCTGTTGCGAACCGTTGAGCAGTTGGCAGACCGCTCAATTATCGAAACAGGGATTTCTTGCTCATCGCCATAGGCTTTATTGAACCACGCGTCTAACGCGTGGTTTTCTTTATACAAAAAAGCCTTTGCCCGTAAGGACAAAGGCTTGATGTTTATTTAACAGACGGTTCTTTAACCTTTTTTTGCGGTTTGTCATCTTTCAGATGTCTTATTTCAACGGGAAGACCGTGCTTAACATTGTGAGCTTCTTTGAAATTAAGACCGCCGGTGTAAGTATCGGGGAACCATCCCTCTTCTGCAAGCTTTTCTCTTTGCTTGAGTACATCCATAGCATAAAGATGCTGCTTGTTATTATAATCCCAGAACAGATAAGGAATCATCATAAGTGCATGGCCTACAAGGTCAAACAACAGCGGAACAACAAGAATTCCCACTCTCGAGTCATCAACAAAGAGCACATCCCAGTTACTGTTGAAGCCGTTTCTGAGAAGAAGAACGGGGATGATAAGTCCTACGAGAGTTGTGATGGGGGATATAAACCACCCGAAAACTCCCGAGAAGCTTGCAAGTCTTTCACCCGAAAGATACATCTGATAGTCCTGAAGACGGATGTTCATATCGTTCTTTGCGATGTTGCAGACTTCGACCAGGAAGCCTCTTGTCCAGAGGGATGCATACATTATCCAACCGCTGAGAATAATATTATCGCCCATAAATACGATAACAAGAACATTTATTCCGGCACTTAGCACTTCAATGGTCTGCTTGAAAATATTAAGTGTCTTGTATGAGAATCTTTTCATAATTACGGGTGCGATAAAGGTTGGAAGTGTTCCTCTGAATGTATAAAGTAGTGTTATAAGCGAATATTCAAGTCCGCTCAGACGCATTGTATAGAAATAAATAACCGTTGTTGTGCCCAGCATACCGTTACCGAGAGAGTCTATAAGAGAGGTTGCGGTGTTAAGCCAGTGATATTTATTCTTTACAACGCTGAAAATACCGTACCAGAAGGAAACATTCTGTTTCTTCTCAATTGGAGGCTGAGGGATTCTTTCCTTGATGTTTTTAGCAAAATAAAGCGTAAGCACGGCACACGGGATAAATGTACCGGGAACCACATATCTGTAGAAATTGATATCGTCAAATTCACCTAAAAGAGGAATGATAAGCACAAAAACAGAATTGAGCAGATGGCTGATTTTAACGGGGTATGAGCGGACCCATAATCTTTCCTGAGGATTTGGGCTTATTGTCTGTGTGCATTGCTCTGTGGTTGTCGAGAAATCATACATTCCGAAGAGGCTGAAAAGAAGATATGCTATCCAGAATCGTTCATTAACATCATTGATCTCATAAATGGGAAGCCAGCCGATGAGTATGATAAGGATACATTTCTGAATAACGCTTGAATAAAGATTATACTTATATCTTCCGAATACGGGAACAAGCTTCTTTCTCCAGAAAATTCCTCTTGCTCCGCCGAAGCCGCTTGTAAGAAGCTGAACGCCTATTATCTTGAAAAAGCTTCGAGCATTAAGTCCCGCAAGTCCGTTAAGAGTTTCAATAAGAGGATTATTCTCGGGGAAAAGAACAGTCATATCCGTCACTAACAGTAAAATTCCCAGTGCCGTTGCAGTGAAATATATTGTGTAAATTATCTTTTCGGTTTTCTTTTCCATAAAACCGAGGTTATCGTTAACTATCCAGCCTACAATACTCCAGAGGTAGCTGAGCGGAATTCCGATAAGTCCTACTATAGAAAAGGCAAGATAGGGGAGATCATAGTGGTACATTATAAGGAAGCAGCCTGCACCGAAGCCTATATAGCCGAGAGGTGACTGAGCGGCATAATTAAAGCTTACGCCGAGGAAAATATCAAGATATTCCTTGAAGGAAACATAATTTCCCTTCGCTCTGTCGGGCTCATGCCAATGAGCTTTTACATCGCTTATAAAAGCTTTTACCTTTGACATATCACTTTACCTCCCTTTCTTCATTATATAAAACCCCGATGGGACGCATTACAACCTTACGGCGTTCGGGACGCCAGGCACTGCCGAGATCCATTTCCTCTGCTTCCGCCTCCGAGCATTCCATTCTCACGGCTTCAACTGCAGAGCAGTCATAAAAAGCGTGGTGTCCGATCGTTTTTACGGAAGAGGGAATAAAAATATCGGTAATCGAGTGGCAGTAAGAAAAGGCATCCGAGCCGATATTGATTACGGAATCGGGGATATTAAGCTCTTTAAGATTAGAGCATTTGAAAAATGCGAGATTCTCAATATCGGTTATATTATTGTTTATTTCTACATTTCTCAAAGACTGACATTCTGCAAAGCAAAGCTCATTTATTACCGTAACCGTTTCGGGAATAATGAATGAGGATGTGTTATTTTCGGTTTCTCTCTGCAGTCTGTTCTTTTCTGCGCCGTCCTCTTCCGCAGTGCCTTTTTCATTTTCAAGATCATGGAGTTTTACTAAAAAAGCCTTGCTGTCAGAGTGATCAAGCGGTGCTTCAAGCCCGAGCTTCAGAGCGGCCTTATATTCGGGATTTTTGACAGGGAAGAACATGATCTCTACGGGAATACCGTTTTCGCATCTGTAAAGCACGCCGTCAACGGACTTATAATTGGGATTATTCTCATCAACAATAAAAGCCTTGAGATTCTTGCAGGTGTAAAATGCTTTTGAATCAATTATTTCGACAGTATCGGATATGTAAATAAGACTCAATGACTCATTACAGTTTACAGCATATTTTCTGACTTCCCGTATCCTTTTTGTGCTGTCGGGCACATCCTTTTCATCTCTTACGAAATCAATGACCAGAACTTCTCTGCTGTCACCGTGATACTCTGTGAGCATATAGGCTTTTTCACCGTCAGAGAATGTCCCGTTTTCTTCAAATGTATAAACATCCTTTGAAACGGTACGGAAGCTGAAATACATTGAAAGGCTGATGAAAAATACAAGCACAATTATAAATGCGGCTTTTTTCAGGACTATTTTTCCTAAAATACCTTTCGATTTATCATCCTCAATTAATGTATTGGGATTTTTTGCGAACATGGGATCATATAACAGCTCCTGTTCACTTAAAGGGATATTGTCCTTTTCCACAGTGTCATCTCCAATCATTTAATAAGATTATAAAATCATTTTAATAAAAATATATAATAATTGCAAGTTTAATTGAAAAATTTTATATAAATTGTCAATAATGATAAATCATTACACAAGTTTTTTCCTTTTTATACAAAGAAAATCGGGCAGGAAGCAAGTTCCTGCCCGAAAAATTTGTTTTTATCAGAAGTGTCCGCCCCTTATTGCCACAATAACGGCATCTATTCTCATATAGATAAGACCGAGAAGCTCAACCAGCTTATAAAGTGCAGTTCGGAAGAACACGCTGACCTCATTGTCTGAAAAGTCTTTTGTCTTTTCTATGGTGATGCTGTCAAGAAGCTCGGAATTGTCACCGCGGAAGGTCTTTATCTCCATTGTGCTTTCTGTGAAATCTACTGTTGTGTAGGTTGTGACATCTGCATTTTCAAAGGCATAAGCCGTGTAGGGGAATAAATAACCTGCATTTCCCTGATCGCAGCAGGCATTTACATTGAGATAAATTATTCCGCAGGGATCCTTATAAGTTTCACCTGACTTTGCTTCGCCCACAACAACACCGTCGCTGATAAAGTTTGAGCGGCCCTGCATATGGGTGTGTCCCGTAAATACGATATCAAGATCATACATTTCGTATATGGGCTGGAAAACAGCATTGAGAAGAATATTTGTTTCAGGCTCAAGCATTGCAATACCAGGTGCATAAAGTCCCTGATGCATTACGCCCACACGCCATTTCGCGTCGCCGTTAAGGGCTATTGCTTCTTCTGCCATAACTCTGTGGTCAGCAGCAGAGCCGGAGCAGGCATCAAATACAAGATAAAGAACATCTCCGTAGCGGAACCAGAAATCTCTGTCAAGTCCCTCAAAGTATTTACCGAAAAATTCGTTGGGCATATGCGTATAGTATTCATACATCATTCCCTTTTTGTCGTGATTGCCTATAGCAAGAGCCATGGGAAGACTTCTGAGATACTCGGGCATTAAAAGTGTCTGCCATTCGTCTGCAGCTTCACCTGTGGAGGTATTGTCGCCGGGGGAGAGAAGAAAGCTTATATCGGGATTCTTTGTAAGTGCTTCATCAAGTAAGCTCTGCCATACATAGCCTATTCTTGATTGCTCCTCGGGATTGTCATAAGACTGTCCGCCTATCTGAATATCGCCGACAACAAGCATCTTGAAGCTGTCAAAGAACTTTGATTCATATTTATATGCGTTGCTCCAGCCGTTATCGGAGTACCATTTATAATAGTATGTGCTGTTTTCTTCGATTCCCCTAACTGTAACTCTGCAAACGACCTGCTCATCATTTTCTGCGGGGGTGATCTCTCCGGTGAATTCTATAGCTTCGGTCATATCGCTGTTCTTTGAAACAAGCACCCTTGCTTCTGCAGTGTCTTTATGTGCATGCCAGCAGAGATTCAGCTCGGTTTCGTCCGCACCGACACAAAGAGTCGGAAGAGTATTTTCCAATATCTTTTCATCGTAGACCTTCTGCCACTGTTCTTTTGTAAGAGAGTGGTTTCCGAAATCCGCAGACGCGGTAAATGTGCTGAAAAGGCAAATAATAACTGCAAGTAATACCGCTATGAGCTTATAAGTTTTTTTCAATTTATTTTCCTCCCTAAATATTGTAAATTAAGTTTATCACCCCTGTTTTTTAGTGTCAACCGTCATAATTGCTATGTTTTTACGGTAATTTTTTATGCTTTTGCCGAGAAATATAGTGTTGACAATAAAAAATCGTAGTGGTATCATATACTATATATTTAATATGTTAAACCGTTGAAGCGGAAGTAAAGGTAATAAAGGACTACACAGAGAGCCTGTGGTGCTGGAATACAGGTTAGAAACCTATTATCAAATGGGCCGCCGAGGGTGCAGTCAAATGTGTGCTGAACACAGAGTATTCTGCAACGCGATGAAATGCGTCAGTTTTCAGGGATATGTCAGTATCCTGTAAGAGCACGGCAAACCGTGAATCAAGGTGGCACCGCGGATAAGCTTATTCGTCCTTGACAGAGTATTTACTGTCAGGGCTTTTATTTTTTTTCGGAGGAAAATATTATGTTACTTACAAAACGATGGCGTCGCATGGAAAAATGAATAAGACAAAATAAAAACTAATTGAGCGGAGGAAAATATAATGCAGTTTAATAATGTAAATTTTGATACCTATTTTAATAATTATCCCGATGTAAACGGATATTTCGGAAAGTACGGCGGTGTTTTTGTTGAAGAAAAGCTCGTAAAAGCAATGGCCGAGATCACACAGGCTTATTATTCAATATGCCAGTCAAGAAAATTTATTGCGGAGCTCAGAAGAATCAGAAAGGAATTTCAGGGAAGACCCACTCCCGTTACTCATCTTGAAAGACTTTCCGATTCACTCGGCGGTAAGGTTCAGCTTTATGCAAAAAGAGAGGATCTGAACCATTCGGGTGCTCATAAGCTCAACCACTGTATGGGTGAAGCTCTTCTGGCAAAGTATATGGGCAAGAAAAAGGTCATAGCAGAAACAGGTGCAGGTCAGCACGGTGTTGCTCTTGCAACCGCTGCCGCATATTTCGGACTTGAATGCGATATTTATATGGGCGCTGTTGATATCAAAAAGCAGGCTCCCAATGTAGCAAGAATGAAGATTCTCGGTGCAAATGTCATAGAGGTGACCCACGGACTTCAGACTCTTAAAGAGGCTGTTGATGCCGCTTTTGATGCATACAGCAAGGAATATGAAACAGCGATCTACTGTATCGGTTCAGTTCTCGGTCCTCATCCCTTCCCTATGATGGTAAGAGATTTTCAGAGTGTTATCGGTATTGAAGCAAGAGAGCAGTTTGTTGAAATGACAGGCCATCTTCCCTCGGCAATTGTAGCCTGTGTGGGCGGCGGCTCCAATGCGGCAGGTCTTTTCTCGGGCTTCCTTAATGATCCTGTTGATATTTACGGAATTGAACCTCTCGGAAGAGGAGAAAAGCTCGGCGACCACGCCGCTTCCCTCAAATACGGAACAGAGGGCATTATGCACGGCTTCAATTCAATTATGCTCAAGGACGAAAACGGTGAGCCCGCTCCCGTATATTCCGTAGCAAGCGGTCTTGACTATCCGTCCTCAGGCCCTGAGCACGCCTTCTTACAGGAGATAGGAAGAGTAAAATATGATGTAATAGATGATGAAGAGTCAATAGACGCCTTCTTCAAGCTTTCCCGTCTTGAGGGTATCATTCCCGCTATCGAAAGCTCCCACGCCGTAGCCTACGGAATGAAGCTTGCAAAAACCATGGAGCACGGCTCAGTTCTTATTAACCTCTCCGGCAGAGGCGATAAGGATATGGACTATGTTCTCGAAAACTTCGGTCTCAGATAAACAGATAAAAACACGGATGTCATTATCTACAGGCATCCGTGTTGTTTTTCGTCTATTTGTAATAATTGACAATTTTTCTATGATAAGATATATTTATTATATATATGTAAAAGGGAGAGATAATTATGTTGTGGCCGTTAATCAGAATTATGGTTTCCATGTTCATTATTCTTGAAACAGCCTTTGCGGGTGTTTTTAACGGAATAATGGTAAAAAATGTTGAGATGCCCGAAGCTGAAACAGGGGAATATACTCAGTATGTTGATCCCTTTATCGGAACAGGCGGTACTCCTTGGACTGCGGGAATGCTCAGTCCTGCCGCGACCGTTCCTTTCGGTTCGGTAAGACTCGGTGCGGATACCTCCTTTATCGGAGGAGCTTATATAGTAAAGACCAATACCTCGGGATACTACTATGAACACGCCCATATCAAGGGCTTCAGCCATTCAAGACTTTCGGGAACAGGCGCGGAGGATTATCAGATGTTCCGTGTAACTCCCGCAGTCGGAACAAAAAAAGCGGGTGTAATGCCTTATTCACATATGTATGAAACAGCAGCTCCCGGTTATTATGCAGTATATCTTCAGACTCTGGACTGTCTTGCAGAATTTACCGCAGATATTCATACAGGTGTTCACAGATATACCTTCGGTTCTTCCTCCGATGCCCGTCTTTTTATTGATATCACAAGCGGAGCAGGAAAAACAACTGCCCGAAAAGCAGATGTTTCGGTAGATGAAAACGGTATGATTACAGGCTTTGCAGAGCTTCACGGTGCGTTTTCCGACAGATATCAGGGACTTCCCGTTTACTTTGTTGCTGTTGCGGATAAGCCTATCAAGTCTTATGAAATAACAGGTGACGAAAACGACCTCGGAATTGATATCAATTTCGGTGATATTGCAGGTCAGCCTCTTGAAATGAAAGTCGGCATAAGCTTTGTAAGTGCCGAAAACGCTCTTGAAAACCTTATTGCCGAAACCGACGGGCTTACCTTTGACGATGTCAGAAAGAACGCTCTTAATGACTGGGAAGAGGCTCTTTCCGTTATTGATATGGAAAGCGAAGACAGTGATATGAAAACGGTTTTTTATACAGCCTTATATCACAGTATGATAATGCCCACAAACTTTACGGATGTTAACGGTGAATATCTCGGCTTTGACAAAGAGGTTCACACTGCAGACGGCTTTACCTACAGAACGGATATGTCCCTCTGGGATACAGTCAGAACAACTCATTCCCTGTATACTCTGATAGCTCCCGAGATTCAGAACGACTGCCTTATTTCTCTTGTTGAAATGGCAAAGGCAGGCGGTGCTCTTCCCAGATGGCCTATGGGCGCAGGCTATGCCGGCTCAATGCTCGGTGACCCTGCAAACATCGTCATAACCGAAAGCTATCTCAAGGGCTTTACCGATTTTGATGTCGAAACAGCTTATTATTATATGAAGCATTCCTCCGAAATCAAGGATACCAAGGTCGGAAGAGATTATATTGATCTGTATAATCAGTACGGCTTTGTTCCCGATGACCTCGCTCCCGCAGATGAATCTGTTGCAAGAACAATAGAGTATTCTTGGGAAGACGGTGCATTAGCTACTCTTGCAGAGGCATTAGGCTACTCTGAGGATGCCGAAAAATATTATGAAAAATCAATGTATTATAAAAATACATTCAATCCCGAAACAAAGTATTTTCAGGCAAGAAACTCCGACGGCGGATATGTATGGAATTTCAGTCCTTATATAACCTCCTTCTATGATGCAGTTATGATAGAAAAATTTGCAGACTGCTATTGTGAAGGCTCTGCAAGACAGTGGAGATGGAATGCGCTTCAGGATATCGACGGTATGATAGAGCTCTTCGGCAGTGAAGAATACTTTGTAAGTGAGCTTGAAGACTTTATGAAGGATGCTTCTCTCAACCGTGCCGCTATTGACCCCGGACACGGCTTCTGGGTGGGAAATCAGCACGATATCCACACGCCCTATCTTTTCAGTAATGCAGGAAGAAAGGATCTTACTCAGAAATGGGTTCGTTGGACTCTCAAAGAACGCTTCAGTACCGATATAAACGGTCTTGACGGAAATGATGACGGAGGTACAATCAGCTCATGGTATGTGTTCTCCTCAATGGGCTTCTATCCTCTTCCCGGAACCGATAAATACTGGATAGGCTCTCCTTGTATCGACAGTGCAACCGTAAGGCTCGGTAACGGTAAGACTCTGGAAATTGAAGCCTTTAATCAGAGTGAAGAGAATGTATATGTTCATTCGGTAACTCTTAACGGGGTTGAGCTTGAAGGCCCCTATGTTACTCACGAGCAGCTCCTCGAGGGCGGAAAGCTCAGATTTTATATGAGCTATACCCCGTAACCGATAAAAGAATCTTGCGATTTTTCCCCTGCAGACCCTGTCTTGGGAGAGTGCAGGGGATTGTTATATATTAAAAGTCCCCCGAAAAAGAATTCTTGTTCTTTTTCGAGGGCTGTATTTTATTATATAGGAAATTGCTCGCGTTGTGAGCAATTTAGCTTATAACAAGAAACACCTACAGCCCCCAAGACCCAGGGTAGGGGGTTGACAAATCGTAAGATTTTTTCTTACTTTTTTGTTTTTCTTTCAGCCGTTTCGTTTGCAATAAAAACACCTATGCATATAAAAAGGAGAACAAAGGGCGTTATGATAAATGAGATTCCTGTTGCGGCAAAGCCGTAGAGAAGCTGAATGAAAAAGCCTACACCGTACGCACCGCCCATATGATAGCCTGTAAGGTCTGCTGAATATTTTTTGCCGAAGCGCTCGGGAACAGAATGGAGTATTGTGGGGAAAATGGGGCCAAATCCTATGCCGATAAGAAGAAAGCCTATAAGGGAAGTTTTTCCGATCGGAAGAGCGAATACTGCTATTCCGAGAAAGGCTGCAATTATTGAATATTTTATAAGAAGCTTATCGGAAAGCCTGATGGACACGAAGCCTGCGATTATTCTTCCCGCCATAATTCCGCAATAATAAAGAGAAACCCACTTTGCCGCTTCATCGGGGGAGAGTGCGAATGTATTTACGGCGTATGTGGCACCCCAGGTGCCCAGAGTAAATTCCATTCCGCAGTAAAGTCCCATAGAAAGAATTGATGGCAGTACCCCTTTAATGCGAAGAAGTTCAAGAAGCTTGCCGCCGCCGGATATCTCTTCTTCGGCTTTTTCTTTTGATTCTTTTTCAATTCGGTTCCATTTTTTTAGATATATGAAAACAATTCCCGCTATAAGAAGCTGAAGCAAAGAAACGATTCTGTAGCCGTTTCTCCAGGAGCCGCTTTCTTCAGACAGAAAAAGTGACATTATAAGAGGACTTATTGTAACCCCAAGCCCCCAACAGCAGTGAAGCCAATTCATATGCCTTGCTTCATAATGAAGAGATACGAAATTATTAAGTCCTGTGTCAATAGCTCCCGCACCGTAGCCGAGAATAACGGAGAAAAGCATCATAACAATAATGTTAGGAGAAAGGCTTATTCCTATAAGGGCTATAGCTGTAAGAATTGTTGAAAAAAATGTAACCCTTGCCGTTCCGAATTTTCTGAGAAGAGTGCCCGCAATAAAGCTGACTCCGCCCGTACATAGTGCTGTTATAATACTGTAAAATGAAGCAAAGCTTTCGTCTACTCCGAAATCCGTATGAACAACGGGCCAGGCGACGCCGAAAAGAGAATCGGGAAGTCCGAGGGATACAAAAACTATATAAATGATAAAAAGAAGTGCTGTCATTATATCTGTTTCCTGTTTTTTTTGCTTGTTTTTTTATGTCACTTGACCTTATCAGTATTCCTTGCCCTTTATCCAATCCAAAGAAAATTTGGTAAATATGATGTTCTGACACTCTAAATCAGGCTCAAACAATACACCTATATTGCCGTCGGGAAGCTGTGTCATGGAACTGTAAACAAAAGAATCTTCCTTCAGCACACGGCTGTATATGAAGGTTTCACCGTCATCCTCTGAAAGTCTTACCGTTCCGCACTGTCTTGCTTTTTTGTCTGCAGCATTCAGAAAAACAACATATGGCTTTTCTGCATTTTCGATTTTAATGACCGAGCTCTGGCATATAGGTTGAGGCAGACTTTCGTCGTGAGTGAAATCCTCCCAGCTTTCACCTCCGTTTTTGCTGTATGCAACTGCAACACAGCGCTTTGCGGCGTGATTTCTCATAAAATATTTCAGAGTTCCGTCTTCTTTTTCAATAACCTGTGATTCCGTGAGCATATTTTGTTCAATGATAAAGTGATGATTTGCCTTGATGCCGTGAATTTTCCTTGTGTTGTTAGGTGTTTCACCCATTGACCAGGTTTTACCGTTATCATCACTGTAGATCACACAGCAGGATAAGCCCAAGGGGAATTTTCTGACACCGTAATAGACAGGAACAATAATTCTTCCTTTATATTTTCCGTGCTTCATAACGATCCCACAGCCGGGGCCGGGGCCTATAAAGCTCATATATTTCTTTTTTATCTGAGAATTGAGGGAAACAGGTTTTGACCAGGTCAGACCGTCATCATCACTGTAGCACATCATAAGCGTTGCAGTATGGGCTTCTTTGAATGTGCCGCCCGTATATATGCTTCCGAACTCTGCGGTGCCGTCGCTGACTTTACCGTCTTCAGAAACATAATAATTGGTCTTTTTGCCTTTTTTTGTATAAAGAGCACCGTTTTTTAATATGTACTTTCTGAGTCCGCGGCTGATGATTTTGTTTCCTTCTTTGTCTTCGCCGACACAGGAATTACAGTTAAGTATACCCACTCCTGCAGGAGTATGACAGTAGTGCATAAAAATTCGTCCCGTATCGTTTGAATATGTAAGAATGGGATCAATAGCAGCAGAAGAAAGGTTTTTTTCTTCGCCGTATTCCTCAACAACAGTCTGATAATCCCCCCAGGTTTCCCCTGAATCCATACTTCTTCTGACAACCTTGTCTATTCTGTTAGGATTATCTGCACCTGTAAAAAATCTGGCATCTGCACAGGCTACAACAATACCGTTTTTTGTTGTAACCATTGAGGGTATTCTGTAATAATCTGACGGACCGCCCGTCCCCGGACCGAAAACAGTTTTAAAATTCACAACAATTATCTCCCTTTAATGTCGAATTAAAAATTATATTATCTAAATTATAGTTCAATACACCGCAAAAAACAAGTGCCTGCATAATTTTGTGTTAAACGGGTATTTGGAGCCGTAGCTGACAGAT
Organism: Oscillospiraceae bacterium; assembly: GCA_015066205.1. Lineage (GTDB taxonomy): Bacteria > Bacillota > Clostridia > Oscillospirales > Acutalibacteraceae > RUG806. The sequence continues at coordinate 4,287 of SVOV01000056.1, read as the reverse complement.
CTAAAGATATATTAATTAAGTATTTCTGAATGGAATACAGATATTGATACATATTAAGACTCTATTGACATCAATTAAATTATTATGTTATTCTGTTAAAAGAGAAGCAGTTTATGGATATTCGGTTTTGCGGACATTGATTGTTTTTTCTTTAGTATTTTTTATGAACGGAGGCGTTATAAATGCAGGTTTTTGTTGAAAGAATAATTGCTTATCTTACTGCTCTTATAACACTTATTGCCGGTTGGTTTGGTGCAGACTATGAGCCGGCAAAAAAGTCTGACGATTTTAGGGTGACAACATATATAAGAGGGGACTATGTTCAAGCACCTGACAGTCTTTATCCGGAGGATTTTGATATAATTACCGATGTTATTCTGTTTGAATGTGCATCGTTTAATAGTGACGGTGAGATCGTTTATGATGAGAAAAAGCTTGAAACTGCACTTTCAAATATAAAAGCCGCAATCGGTGACAGGCAGGTCAGCATAACGCTTAATCTTCTTGGTCCCCGAGGAAATACTGACTCTGAGATATGGGAAGAACAGATGGAAGCACAAAGCGATGAACATAACAAAGCCTTCACAAGCGGTGTTCTCGAAGATAATATTATTGCCGTTCTTGATAAATACAGCTTTGACGGTGTTCATTTTGATTATGAATATCCGCTTTCATCCAAAGCGTGGAAATGCTACAATAAATTCCTTGTTTCACTTGATAAGAAGCTCGGAGAATATACTCTCGGAGTTGCTGCAAGTGACTGGAATATTGAGTTTTCAACTGCCGCAATAGGCGCTATAGATACATTTGAGCTGATGGTCTATGATTTTGTTGACAGTGAAGGCAGGCATGCAACATTTGAAGACATAAAAGAGATCGTTAAAAAATTCGGCTTTCACGGAATACCTGCTGATAAAGTGAATATCGGACTTCCGTTTTACTCACGCCCGACGGATATGTCTTCGTATTGGTACGCTTACAACGGATGCTGCGAGGGGATTGATGAAAACGGATGGTATCATTGCGATGCTACAGATAAGGATTTCTGGTTTAATACCACCGATGTTATAGAAAAGAAAACATTGTTTGCTTATAATTACGGTTACGGCGGAGTTATGATCTGGCATTATAACTGCGATCTTCCTTCATCACACGAGGATTCATTACTGAGAGCGATTGATAATGCATTGAAAACAGCAAATGACTGATTTTTTGACATTACAATAAAGCCTACTTGAATATAATGCGATACCAAAAAATGAAGACTTTTTAAAAGCACATAAACTCAGGGGTTCTTGCAAGTCCGATACTTGCAAGAACCCCTGAAATATTTCAAAATATATAGTTTTTATTTACCTTCGGCACTCGTTCCCCGTTCTGATTTAACACCGAAGAATCCGTTTATCAGGCAAAGAAGAGCTTATTGAGAGTCATGGGATCAATATACTCACCGTCTTTATAGACACGCATATTACCGGAAGCTATCTCATCTATAAGCATTACATTACCGTCGGCATCATAACCGAATTCAAATTTGATGTCATAAAGATCAAGTCCTTTTGCCTTGAGGTCATCGGCAACGATCTTGGTGATAGCCTGAGTCTGAGCCTTCAGAGAGTCATACTGCTCTGCAGTCATAACGCCAAGGTCAACAAGACCGTCTTTTGTAACAAGCGGATCTCCCTTTTCGTCATTCTTAAAGGTAGTTTCTACATATGCAGGAAGGTCTTGTCCTTCTGTGCAATAATCAGAATAACGGCGGTAAAATGAACCGACTGCTTTATAGCGGCATATAACTTCAAGTCCCTTGCCGAAAACCTTAGCAGACAGAACTTCCATTGTTGTGTCTTCAAGATTTGCACTTACATAATGAGTTCTGATACCTGCAGCGTTGATTTTTTCAAAGAAATAGATAGACATACGGAGATTGACATCACCGACACCTTCGATGGTAAGACCGACAGAGTTTTCGCCGGGATCAAATACACCGTCTTTACCGGTACAGTCATCCTTGAACTTGAGAAGGCAGTTGCCGTTCTCAAGAGCATAGACATTTTTAGTTTTTCCTGTGTAAACAAGCTTCTTTTCCATAGTTGAAGACTCCTTTAAGAAAATTTTTGTTGTTCTGCTTTTTTTTGCTTAAAATCTCTGATATCTGACATATAGGGATTTATAATACCTTTCTATTATACGGACATTAGGTTTCGGTGTCAATATTTTTAATACAATTACGAAAATTTTTCACATTTGGCGAAAGGTGAACCGACTTCACAAGTCAGTTGACAGAACAATACGGGAAAGCTATAATATTTTATATACACAATTTTACTGAGAATAATCCATTGAGCAGAATAATTTTACGCAAAGAATCTTACAGACAAGAGCAACCATCATAATGTTGCTAATTCGGAGGCTTGAGATGACCGGTAATAATATTAAATTAAACTACAGCACATTCAGCGGAAATTATGAAATTATTCACAACGGCTTTTCCTGGATAAGCGATGGAAGAAGGCCTTATATCACTATACGGAAAAAAGCAGGGGAAAGGTACATCGCCGTATCCCGTCCTTTATGGTCTGCATTAAAAAAGAAAACGGATTTTTCTGATAGGAGAATTGTTACCCGTTATTCTGACTTTATTGCATTCGGCAAAAAACTGCCCTTTACTCTTGTTTGCACTGCTGAAATAACAGGTGAAAATACAGTTGAATTCTCTTTGACGGCAGAAAATGAATCAGGATATGACATTCAGGCGGTCTATTTCCCCGCACCGTTTAATTCAAAAAAGAAAATAAAAAACTCTTATCATGTTGACCCTATGCGTCAGGGCTTTATTCTGCCTGACGGATATAAAAAGAATTTTGCGACGATCTTCGGATATACAAACATAAAACGCCCGATAAACACAGGCGATTGCTATATGCCTGTCTGGGGCAGAGTCTGCGACGGGCATATGTTTACGGCTGTTGTTGATACTCCTTATGATGCTTCAATGTTTTCATCCTTCGGAAAGCACAGGGCATTTGTTAATTCAGTTTACTGGCAGTCATCACTCGGAAAGCTGTCCTATGAAAGAAAACTCCGTTTTATATTTCACGAAAACGGTGATTACAATACTGTTGCAAAGGATTACCGCAATTATTTGCTTGAGAAAAATCAGCTTGTTACCATAGATGAAAAAATTGCTAAAAATCCCAATATAAAAAAGATCATCGGTGCTCCCGTTCTTCATCACAAAATATTCTCAAAAATCAATGAAAAATCGCAGTTCTATGACAAAAAGGGCACAAATGAAATTCTTTGTGCCACCTTCGGTGAGCGTGCACAGCAAATGAAAAGGCTGAAAGCTCTCGGTCTTAAAAAGCTGTATATTCATACTGACGGCTGGGGCAAGGACGGATACGATAACAAGCATCCCTATATTCTTCCGCCCTGTGAAGAAGCAGGCGGCTGGGAGGGCTTTAAGAGCTTTTCTGAAGCTTGCCGTGAGCTCGGCTTCGTATTTGCATTGCACGACCAATACAGAGATTATTATTACGACAGCCCTGTCTTTGACAAAGAAAAAGCCGTGACAAATATTGACGGCACAAATCCGTATTGCTCAATATGGGATGGCGGTGAGCACAGCTACCTCTGCTCTGAATTTGCGCTTGATGCCGTAAAAAGAACTTATACTGAGCTTGAAGAACACGGTGTGGATGTGCAGGGTGCATATCTTGATGTTTTTTCAATTATGCAAGGAGACGAGTGTTTCCATGAAGAACACAGAATCACAAGAGAAGAAAGCATAAGACACCGAGGCGCTTGCTTTGATTATCTTAATGAAAAAGGTCTCATAATGTCTTCTGAGGAGCCCGGAATGCAGCTTCTTAATCACCTTGCTCTTGTTCATCACGGACCGCACGCGCTTCGTCCGCAGGAAAACGGAGATGCCGTCGGAATACCTGTTCCTCTCGGAAATCTTGTTTATCACGATTGTATTATGGTTCCTTGGAATTGGTTTAACAACTGGGGTATACCTAAAGGTGAAGACGGTGATTTGTACGGTGCATTAAACGCAGGTATGCCTTATATTCACCCTTACGGAAATTCTCTTCGTAAAATAGGAACTGACAACCGTACTGCTGACATAGATATGATGAGTGATGAAGACCTGAAGAAAGAGTTTGAACGAATCAGACCTCTATGCGAGCTGCAGGGACGACTTTATAATAAGGAAATGTTAAAGCACGAGTTCCTCGGAAGCTACCGCAAACAAAAAGCTACATATTCAGACGGCACATC
>SVOV01000007.1 GCA_015066205.1 Oscillospiraceae bacterium | reverse complement strand
GAAATTTTTAAATTTCAGCATGCTTCGGGAGTTGCAATTACTGCTTACAGGCACTATAATAAGGGAGAGAAATTCATTTCGGCAGCTGAACTTGTCCCGTCTTATCTGAGACTTTCACAGGCTGAAAGAGAATTAAAAAAATCTGGAGTTGATAAAAAATGATAGCATTAAGCAGTGACCATGCAGGTTTTCCCCTTAAAGAGGCAATAAAGGAATATTTTATCGAAAACGGAATTGAATTTGAAGACTGCGGTGCGTACAGCACAGACAGTGTGGATTATCCTTATCAGGCTAAAAAGGCCTGTGACCTTGTAGTTTCGGGAAAATGCGACAAGGCAATTCTCTGTTGCGGAACAGGTATCGGTATTTCTATGGCGGCAAACAAGGTAAAAGGAATCAGAGCAGCCTGTTGCTCGGATTATTTCAGTGCTAAATATACAAGACTTCACAATGATGCTAATGCTCTTTGCCTTGGTGCAAGAGTTATCGGAGTCGGTTCGGCACTTGAGCTTGTAGATGTGTTTATCAATACCGAGTTTGAAGGCGGACGCCATCAGAGAAGAGTAGATCAGATAACTGAAATAGAAAATATGTAATTTCACTGAAAGGACGTATATATATGAGTAATATCACTATTACAAACCATCCTCTTATTCAGCATAAGCTTTCGATCCTCAGAGATAAGGATACACCTTCAAAGGATTTCAGAGAGCTCGTTGAAGAAATTGCAATGCTTATGTGTTATGAAGCAACAAGAGATCTTCCTCTTGAAGAGATTGAGATTGAAACACCTGTTGCTGTTGCAAAAGCAAAGCATCTTGCAGGAAAGAAGCTCGCTGTTGTTCCTATCTTAAGAGCCGGTCTTGGTATGGTTGACGGTATCCTTGCGCTTATCCCCTCTGCAAGAGTAGGTCATATCGGTCTCTACCGTGATCCCGAAACTCTTCAGCCTGTTGAATATTACTGCAAATTTCCCGCAGATATTGCAGAACGCGATGTTATTGTTGTTGACCCTATGTGCGCAACAGGCGGCAGTGCTATTGATGCTATCTCTATGATAAAGAAGAGAGGCCCCAAGCACATCAAATTTATGTGCACAATAGCAGCTCCCGAAGGTCTCAAGGCGCTCAGTGAAGCTCACCCCGATGTCGATATTTTCTGTGCGGCTCTTGATGAAAGACTCAATGATCACGGCTACATAGTTCCCGGTCTCGGTGATGCCGGTGACAGGATTTTCGGTACTAAATAAAAAAGCTGAGAGAGTTCGTTTGAACTCTCTCTTGTTTTTTTATTTAAGTATTCCGCTGACGCCGTCCTCATAAAGCTCAGTAATTTCAACAGGAAGGATCTGACCGCTGATGTCTTTATCGCAAAAAACCGCAACGGGAGTATAGTTTTTTGTGTAGCCCTGCTGAATACCGTTTTTCGGAGTTTCAAATAATACTTCAACAGTTTTTCCGATATATGCCTTAAGAAAACTCTCTCTTGTTTCATCACAGCTTTTCTGAAGAACAGAGCACCTGTGATTTTTAACGCTGTTAAGTATTTTATCCTGATAATTGTATGCCGGTGTGCCTTCTCTCGGAGAAAACGGAAAAACATGCACCTTCATAAAGCCGCATTCTTTCGCAAAATCAAGGGTCTCATTGAAATTCTCCTCAGTCTCTCCGGGAAAGCCGACAATAATATCGGTTGTAAGAGATATATCGTCAAATGTGGCTGTAAGCTTTTTGCAGAGCTCAAGATATTCCTCAGCAGTATAATGACGGTTCATTCTTTTAAGTATGGTGTTACTGCCGCTCTGAAGTGACAGGTGAAACTGAGGACAGAACTTTGACATTGAAGCAAGCCTTTTAATGACCGAATCGGTGATGTGATCCGGTTCGAGAGAGCCTAAACGGAATCTTTCGATTCCCTCGGTTTTTTCAGCAAGCTCAAGCGCATCGCATATGCTTGTTCCGTTGTCAAGTCCGTAAGAGGAAAGATTTATCCCTACAAAAACCACTTCTTTATAACCTGCCTCGGCAAGCTTTTTTAATTCAATTTTTATATCGTCAAGCGGTCTTGAACGGGAAAAGCCTCTTGCTTTTGGGATAATACAGTAAGAGCAATATCTGTTACAGCCGTCCTGAATTTTTATAAAAGCTCTTGTGTGAGCATCAAAGGAATCAATTTCACGGCCTTTATATGAATCGTTCCTTTCGTGCTTTTCAACCGCTGAAATTCTTTGTCTGTTTTTGATAAACTCGGAGATCTTGCTTATCAGCATCTGATTTGTCTTGTTGCCGAAAACAATATCAGCCTCCGTGAGTGCTTCTGCTTCTTCGGGGAACGCCTGAGGGAAACAGCCGGTAAGAACAATGATGCTTTCGGGATTTTCATTTCTGAAGCGTCTGACCGCCTGACGGGTCTTTCTGCTGCTTTCAGCGGTTACCGTACAGGAGTTGATTATGTATATGTCCGCTTTGTCTTTGTGATCGGTCACAATATATCCTGCCTCTTTCAGGGAGGATATCATTTCCTGTGATTCATATTGATTAACCTTACATCCTAAGGTGTAAACAGCTGCTTTCATAGTCAACCTCTTTGTTTTGATAAAATATATTATATGCTTTTTGTGATTAAGAATCAATGATATTTTAGCATTATCCGGACTCTTTTTACATAGTATTTTTGTAAGGAGGAAAAGGATATGAAAAAAATTGTTTCTTTAATTGCCGTGCTGTTTGTTTTATTGATGCCGCTTACTGCGGCAGCTTCTCAAGATGATGCTGTTCTCACGGCGGCAAATGAAATGCCCTTTGAGATCAATGCAAAGGCTTGTGTTCTTATGGATGTAAGCACCGGAACTGTGCTCACGGGAAAAAATGAGCATAATAAGCTTTATCCTGCATCGATCACTAAGGTTATGAGCCTTATTCTTGTTATGGAAGCAATAGAAACGGGAAAGCTCACTCTTGATATGAAGGTAACCTGTTCGGAAAGTGCGGCTGAAAAAGGAGGCTCGCAGATATGGCTTGAGGCAGGGGAGATAATGACCGTTGACGAGCTTCTGAAAGCTACAGTTGTATATAGTGCAAACGATGCCTGTTGTCTTCTTGCTGAAACCGTTGCGGGCAGCGAAACGGGTTTTGCCTCTCTTATGAACAAGAAGGCAGAGGAGCTGGGAATGACTAATACTCATTTTGATAACTGCAGCGGGCTTGATGACGATACTGAGACACATCTGTCAACGGCGTATGATATTGCCCTTATGTCAAGAGAGCTTTTGAAATATGAGCTGATCCGTAATTACACGGGAATCTGGATGGATACTCTCAGAAACGGAGAAACACAGCTCATAAATACAAATAAGCTCATAAGAACATATCCGGGGGCTACGGGACTTAAAACGGGTACGACATCAAAGGCAGGCTGCTGTGTAAGTGCCAGTGCCGCAAGAGACGGTATGGAGCTTGTTGCTGTAGTGCTCGGAGCGGATAACAGTAAGGAGAGATTCAAAGCCGCAAGCGGACTTCTTGACTGGGGATTTTCAAATTTTGAAATATATTCACCCGATGCTACAGAAAAGTATCCCGAGACTGTAAAGGTAAATCACGGTGTGCTACAGAATGTTGAACTTACACACGAAAACTGCAGCAGCATTGTTATCAAAAAAGGTGCTGCCGGAAAAATAGCTTTTGAAACGCAAGTTGAAGAATCGGTAGCCGCACCTGTGAAAAAAGGTCAGAATGTAGGAAAGGTGATTTTTACACTCGGTGATGAAATAATAGGAGAGTGTATAATAAAAACCGCACAGGAAAGTGAAATAATGACTTTCGGAAATGCCGTATATTCATTACTGCGCTCATTTGCCCGTAATTTGTAAATTTTTTTCAAAATCTTATTGAAAAATCATTGGCTATATAGTAAAATAGAAAAAAATATACAAACTCGGAGGATATTTTCGGCAATGTCATTGAAGTTAAACGGTAAATATCTCAGCACCTTTGTAAGTGAAGAGGATTTACTCGCAATTGAGCCGGAAGTCAGAAAAGCTCACGGATTACTCAATGAGAACTCCGCTCAGGCAAAAGGCAATGATTTCCACGGATGGCTCAGATTACCTCTGGATTATGACAAGGAAGAATTTGCAAGGATCAAAAAGTGTGCAGCAAAGATAATTTCCGATTCAAAGGTTCTCGTTGTAATAGGTATCGGCGGATCCTATCTCGGAGCAAGAGCTGCTATCGAATTCGTCAAGTCCAAAAACTATAATATCGTTACTAAGGATAATCCCAGGATCTTTTTCCTCGGTAACAGTATTTCCCCCACAGAAATTAATGAGATCTATTCTATCTGCGAAAACTGTGATTTCTCTGTGAATGTTATTTCCAAATCAGGCACTACAACAGAGCCTGCAATAGCATTCAGAGTTTTTAAGGCTCTTCTTGAAAAGAAATACGGTGAAAAGGAAGCAGCTGAAAGAATATATGTAACAACAGATAAAGAAAAGGGTACTCTGAAGTCCCTTGCTGACAGAAAGTGTTATGAAGAATTCGTAGTTCCCGATGATGTCGGAGGAAGATTTTCCGTTCTTACGGCTGTAGGTCTTCTGCCTATTGCTTGTGCCGGTATTGATATCGATAAGCTTATGGCGGGTGCTGCGGCAGCTGTTGAAAAGTATAATAATCCCGAGCTTAAAGAGAATGATTGCTACAGATATGCGGCAATAAGAAATATTCTTCTGAGAAGCGGTAAGGCTGTCGAAATGATAGTGTCCTACGAACCTGATTTCACCCTTATGAATGAATGGTTCAAGCAGCTTTTCGGAGAGAGTGAAGGAAAAGACAACAAGGGTATTTATCCCTCTTCCGCTATTTATTCAACTGATCTTCATTCATTGGGCCAGTATGTACAGGACGGCGTAAGAATGCTTTTTGAAACAGTTGTTACCTTTAATGAGCCCAAAACAGAGCTTATAATTGAAGAAGACAGCGAAAATGTTGACGGTCTGAATTTCCTTGCAGGAAAGGGAATGTCTTATATAAACCGCAAGGCCTTTGAGGGAACTGTTCTCGCTCATACGGACGGCGGTGTTCCCAATATCGTTCTTGAACTCGACAGGATGGATGAAGAGAACCTCGGTGAGCTTATCTATTTCTTTGAAAAAGCTTGTGCTGTATCAGGTTATATTCTCGGAGTAAATCCCTTTGATCAGCCCGGTGTTGAAAGCTATAAAAAGAATATGTTTGCTCTTCTCGGAAAACCCGGTTATGAAGAGCTGGCAGAGGAGCTTAAAAATCGTTTAATGTAAAAAATCACAGATATATAAATTTGAAAGGATTTGATTATTTATGGTTAAACTTTTAATTGGTGAAAAAGGTACAGGCAAAACAAAGAAGCTTATTGATTGTGTAAATGCTGCTCTCGAAGCATCAAACGGTCATGTTGTATGTGTAGAAAAAGATGATCTTCTCAGATATCAGATCAGCTATAAGGTAAGACTTCTCGCCGCAAGCAATTACGGCATTGAAAACGCTGACGCTTTCTACGGTTTCCTCAGCGGACTTTGTGCAGGTGACCATGATATAACTGATATTCTTGTTGATGCTACTCTTAAGATCACAGGCAGAGATTATGAGGTCGTTGCCGAATTCCTTAAGAAGGTTGCTAACCTCAGCAAGCTTACCGGAACAGATTTCACATTTACAGTTTCCACAGAAAAGAGCAATCTTCCCGCAAGCATTTTTGAATGCTGCGAAGAAATTTGCTGAACTGATTAAAAATAATCCAAAAAAAGCAGATTTCCTGTTGACAAACGGGAAATCTGCCTATATAATAATGGTTGCGTTTTGTTTAAGGGTAACTATGTAATTTTTCAGGAGGACAAATAAAGTGTATCTTGAGCTTGATGCTGTATTCAATAATGACGGTGAGAGTTTGCAGATAAGCTATGAGTTTTCTCTTGATGATGAAAATGTTGTTACACCGGTAAGAGTTGAAGGCTCTGTTTATAATAAAACTGGTATTGTGCATTTAGAGGCGAATGCCCGATTTGATTATTCCACTTCATGCGCCAAATGCAATAAGCCTTTACTCCGACACGCAAATGTGCCTGTGCGCCATGTTTTGCTTACTCACGCCGAGAGTGATGATAATGATGAATTTATTATCCTTGACGGTGTCAGACTTGAACTTGATGAATTGGTGAGTGAGGATATTTACCTTTCAATTCCCTCAAGATTTTTGTGCAAAGATGATTGTAAAGGCCTGTGCAGTATCTGCGGTACTGATCTTAATTTCGGTGAATGCAGCTGCAGTGCTCCGGCAGATCCCAGATGGGATGCCCTTAAAGATTTATTTAGTGAATAACATTACCTTTAGGAGGAAATAAAAAATGGCAGTTCCTGCAAGAAGAGTTTCAAAGGCAAGAAGAGATAAAAGACGTAATAACGTTTGGAAGATGTCTGCTCCCGCTATTGAGAAGTGTCCTCAGTGCGGCGAATACAAGAGATCTCACAGACTTTGTGCTGCTTGCGGCTATTACAATGGCCGTCAGGTAGTTGCAGTCGAGGACTGATTTTAAGTCCTGCCGTCTGAAAAATGGCGTAGAATCTTGTACTTTATAGCGTAGGTGGAGAAGAAAACGCTTCCCCGCCTTTTTGCTATTTACATTGGTGGTGCATAAATGTCGGTTAAGGTTTTTTCTGTAGCAAAAAACGGAATATGCGGTAAAAAAGGAATAAGACCGGGTGATCTGCTCCTTTCTGTCAATTCGCACGAGATAAATGATGTGCTTGATTATCGTTTTTATACTCTCGGTGAAAGACTCGAAATAGTTTTTCTTTGTGCAGATAAGAGAAAGGTAACAATTAAACTCAGTTCTGCTGATACCTGTAACAGGCTCGGAATATCCTTTGAAACATTTCTTATGGATAAGCACAGACACTGTAAGAATTCCTGTATATTCTGTTTTATCGACCAATTGCCGAAAGGTCTGCGCAAGAGCCTTTATTTTAAGGATGATGACTCACGGCTTTCATTTCTTTTCGGTAACTATATCACTCTTACAAATCTTACCGAGGCAGATGTTGACAGGATAATCAAAATGCGTATCAGCCCCGTCAATGTTTCCGTTCATACTATGAATCCCGAGCTTCGTGTCAGAATGATGCGCAATCCCTCTGCCGGCAGAGTGCTTACATATCTTAAGCGTTTTTCTGATGCCGGTATAGATATCAATGCTCAGGTGGTTCTTTGCCCCGGTATAAATGACGGTGATGAGCTTCTGTTTTCGTTACGAAAGCTTTCTGAACTCGATTCTGTAAGAAGTGTGGCAGCTGTTCCTGTGGGCATGACCGAATTCAGGGACGGTCTTTATCCGCTTGAATCCTACAATAAGGACTCGGCGGCGGCTGTTATTGATTTGATCGATTCTTTTAATATGGAGCTTGAAAAACAGGGGAGAGAAAAAATTGCTTTTCCCTCTGATGAATTCTTTTTACTTTCGGAGAGAGAGATTCCCGATGTTTCTTATTACGGAGATTTTTCACAGCTTGATAACGGTGTAGGTATGTATGCTCTTACTGCAGATGAATTCAGATCGGCGTTGTATGAAAAAGCTTCTGATGATAAAAACAGAAGTGTTTCTGTTGCTACCGGTGTTGCGGCTTATCCTCTTATTAAAAAACTGTCCGATGAGTTTATGTCGCGGTTTCCGAATTCGGATATCAAGGTGTACTGTATAAAAAACAGGTTTTTCGGAGAAAAGGTGACAGTTGCAGGACTAATTACGGGAACTGATCTGATATCACAGCTTAAGGAAAACGGTTTTACGGGAGGACGGCTGTTGCTTCCATCTGTTATGGTTAAATCTCCGGCTGAAAGAATTTTCCTTGATGATGTTACTGTCGAAGATGCTGAAGCTCAGCTTAATGCTGAAATTGTAATCAGTGAATGTGCCGGAAGCGCATTGTTCGACAGCTTTTATAAAACTTAAGTATACTGAAAGGCCGAATTTTGTTTCGGGAAGGTGTATTATGGCTAAACCTATTGTTGCAATCGTCGGCAGACCCAATGTCGGCAAGTCAACTCTGTTCAATAAACTCAGCGGTAAAAGACTTGCTATAGTTGATGACAGACCGGGTGTTACAAGAGACCGTCTTTATGCTGACTGCGAATGGCTTAACAGAAAGTTTCTTATCGTTGATACCGGTGGTATTGAACCTTATTCCGATGATATAATTCTCTCTCAGATGAGAAGGCAGGCACAGATAGCTATAGAAACAGCTGATGCCATAATTTTTGTCTGTGATGTTAAAACGGGTGTTGTTGCTACTGATGCGGAAGTGGCTTCAATGCTTCTTAAAAGCGGAAAACCCATCGTGCTTTGTGTTAATAAGTGCGATTCCCTCGGTGCTGTTCCCGCTGACTTTTATGAATTCTATAACCTCGGTCTCGGCGATCCTGTTGCCGTTTCTTCCGTTCACGGACACGGTACGGGTGATCTTTTGGATGAGGTTCTGAAATTCCTTCCCGAAGAAACGGTTGAGGATGAGGATGATGATACAATAAAGGTTGCCGTTATCGGTAAGCCTAATGTCGGAAAATCCTCTCTTGTCAATGCTCTTTGCGGGGAAGAGCGTATGCTTGTTTCAAATATTGCAGGTACGACCCGTGATGCAACTGATACTGAAATTCATAATAAGCACGGTCATTTTATGTTTATTGATACTGCAGGTCTTCGCAGAAAATCAAAGGTGGACGATCAGATTGAAAAGTATTCTGTTATGCGTGCCGTTGCAGCTGTTGAAAGAGCAAATGTCTGTGTTATTATGATAGATGCACTTGAGGGCTTTACTGAACAGGATTCAAAAGTTGCGGGTATTGCCCATGAAGCAGGAAAAGCATGTATTATTGCCGTTAATAAGTGGGATGCTTATGAAAAAGACGGTAAAACAATGGATACCTACAGAAAAAAACTGATGAATGATTTTTCATTTATGTCCTATGCTCCCATAATTTTTATTTCAGCAAAAACAGGACAGCGCCTTGACAGACTTTATGAGCTTATAAAGTATGTTGATGATCAGAATGCTGTCAGAATTCCCACGGGGCGCCTGAATCAGGTTCTTGCCGATGCGCAGGCCCGTGTTCAGCCTCCCACGGATAAGGGTAAGCGTCTTAAGGTATATTATATGACTCAGGCTTCAACAAGACCGCCGACATTTGTTGCATTTGTTAACAGTAAGGAGCTTTTTCACTACAGCTATCAGAGATATATCGATAATCAGATAAGAGAAGTTTTCGGTCTTGAGGGAACTCCTACAAGACTTGTTATCCGTGAGCGCGGAGAAAACTGAATTTTACCGTATGGCTTTTTCAGGTCATACGGTTTTTTTACAGAAATTTAAGCTTTATTAATATAATAAAATATTATAATACTATTGATTATTTTATTTTTATGTGATACAATAACTTGAATTATAATAATTATTTAAAATATTCTGTTTTTTTCAGGATAAATTAACTATCAGGTGGTAATAATGGCGCAGTTAAAAGATTTTACAAAAGAACAGCTGAAGGCTTTTGAAGCTGAAGCTCAGAAAAAATACGATGCTTATGTCAGTGCAGGCATTTCGATAAATATGGCAAGAGGAAAGCCCTCTTCAGAACAGCTTGATCTGTCGGATGAGCTTCTCTATATGAGCCGAGAGCAATTCAGTCCCTTTTCTGAAAACGGAACAGACTGCAGAAACTACGGCGAGCTTTACGGCGTAGATGAGTGCAGAAAGCTTTTCGGGGATCTTCTCGGTGTGGATAAAAAGAATGTCATAGCCTGCGGGAGCTCAAGTCTTAATCTTATGTTTGACTATATTGCTCAGTGTTGTTATGCGGGTATCGGCGGCTGTAAACCGTGGATGCTCAATGAAAAAAGAAAGTTTATTGCCGTGGTGCCGGGCTATGACAGACATTTCGCGATAGCTGAATATTTCGGACTTGAAATGATTAATGTTCCCATGACCTCCGAGGGTCCCGATATGGATATGATTGAGGAAATTATCCGAGATCCCGATGTTAAAGGAATGTTCTGTGTCCCGAAATACTCGAATCCCGACGGAATTACATATTCGGATGAAACAGTCAGGCGTCTTGCCGCAATGAAGCCTGCTGCCCGTGATTTCAGGGTTATCTGGGATGCTGCGTATATTATTCACGATTTTTATGACGAAGGCGATACTCTTCTTAATATTTTTGATGAAGCAAAGAAATACGGAAATGAAGATAACTTTATTGCTTTTACCTCAACCTCTAAAATAACTTTTGCAGGCGCCGGTGTATCTGCAATGGCAGCAAGCGATGCAAACTTTGAGGAAATAAGCAAGCGTCTTACGCTTCAGATTATCAGCTATGATAAGATCAATCAGCTGAAGCATTGCAGAATATATAAAACAGTTGAAGATGTAAAAGCCCAGATGAAAAAGCATGCCGATATTCTCCGTCCCAAATTCAGCACTGTTCTTGAAATTCTTGAAAAAGAGCTCGGGGGACTCGGCATTGCGCAGTGGAATGAGCCTAAAGGCGGGTATTTTATATCTCTTGATGTAACAGGCGGCTCTGCTCGTCTTGTCGGAGAGCTTTGTAAAAAGGCAGGACTTACACTTACCGGAGTCGGTGCAACTTATCCTTACAAAAAAGATCCTGAGGATAAGAATATAAGGCTTGCTCCCTCCTGTCCCAAAATTGAAGAGCTTAAAACTGCAACTGAAATTATTTGTCTTGCAGTTAAGATAGCAGCTTGTAAAGAGCTTTTGGAAAATAAATAAAAGAAAGGAAGCAAACTGATGTTCAGAATCGGACACGGATATGATGTTCATAAGCTGGTTGAAAACAGAGATCTTATTCTCGGTGGGGTAAAAATCCCCTATGAAAAAGGTCTTCTCGGACATTCTGATGCTGATGTGCTTGTACATGCTGTGTGTGATGCTCTTCTCGGAGCTCTTGCTCTCGGTGATATCGGAGTACATTTCCCCGATACGGATAACTCCTTCAAAAATGCCGACAGCATTATTCTTCTCAGAAAAGTCTGCAGTATGGTTACGGAAAACGGCTACAGAATATCAAATATTGATGCAACTGTTCTCGCCCAGCGTCCTAAGCTTGCTCCGTATATTAATTTAATGAGAAATAATATCAGTCTTGCTTGCTCATTAAGTGAAAAGCAGGTGAGCGTTAAGGCCACAACGGAAGAGGGCCTCGGTTTTACCGGGGAGGGCCTCGGAATAGCAGCTCACGCGGTTGCTTTATTAATAAAAAAAGATACGGCGGTGTAAATCTATGGAATTATTAGAATCAATCAGAACTGTATTTATGCAGATAATTGATGTTTTTGCGAATATTGATCTGTTTCCTGATCTTGTAGACATTCTTCTTGTTGCAGTTCTTGTCTGTGCTCTTATCAAGCAGCTGAGAAAATCGCAGTCGATTCAGGTTATAAAAGGTCTTTTCTTTGTTGTCCTTGTTTACGGTATCGTAAATCTTCTTGAAATGGATACCAGTAAATTCATATTCTCAAAGCTTTTTTCCGATATCATTATCATATTTGTAGTTCTTTTCTCAACAGAGCTCAGACATGCTCTTGAAAATCTCGGAAAAAAGAAGATCGGCAAGTATTCTCTTTTTTCATCATCAAACGATGAAGATGAGGTTGAGGCTATCAATGCCGTATGCAGAGCCTGCGGTGCTATGAGCCGCAGTAAGGTCGGTTCTATAATTGTGTTCCAGAGAGAATCATTATTAGGCGACCTTACCAAGCATGCAGTTCCTATTGATTCTCAGACAACCTTTGAAATGATCTGCAGTATCTTCTATCCCAATGCTCCTCTTCACGACGGTGCAATAGTTGTTAAGAACGGCAGAATCATAGCTGCAAGATGTGTTGTCCCCATGAAGAATGACAGAATTATCACCGAAAATGTAGGTACAAGGCATCGTGCTGCTATTGAGGTAAGCCTTAATACCGATGCAGTTGTGGTTGTTACAAGTGAGGAAACAGGTATTATTTCTCTTGCTGTTGAGGGTAAGCTTATAAGAGGTCTTACCGATTCCGAGCTCAGAGAAAAGCTCAGCTCTTATCTTCTCACACAGAAGCCTTCAAAGAATAAGCTTCGTCAGAGAAAAGAAAAGAAGGCTGAAGCTCAGGCCGCAATAGTTGAAAATGCAGAAGAAGCATCTGTTGAAGCAGCGGAAGATAAAATGCCCGAAATTTCAGAGGAGGCTGTTTCAATTGAAGCTCCCTTTGACGATACTCTTGATGAAAATACAGACGGATTAACAAACGAAGGAGATGTAAACGATGAGCAAGAATAAGATTAATTCGGTAAAGAAAAGCATTTCCTTTTCATCCCTTATGTCAGATAATAAATTTGTTTTTGTTCTTTCTCTTGTAATTGCGGTTATCTGCTGGACGCTTGTTTCTATGTCACAGACAACAGAAATCGAAAGAACCTTCAAGGATGTTCCCGTTAATATCAATGTTGATGAGAGTATCGCAAAGAATAACGGCCTTGAAATGTTCGGTAATCAGACATTTTCCGTTGATGTTACGGTAAACGGATTCAGCTATGTTCTTAATGATCCCGCGTTTACAAATGAAAACATCAATGTAACAGCTTCCTGTTCCTCCGTAACGGCCGCAGGAACATACGATCTTCCTGTCAGTGCAACAGTTTCAGGTGTTTCAGGTGATGTGGAGGTTGTAAAGCTTTCTTCAAACACGGTTAAGGTATCCTTTGATGAAAGAGTTTCAAAGACCTTTGCTCTTACTGAAGAAATCAAGGAGCTTGAGGGTTATTCTCTTAAGCAAGGCTTTATCAGAGAGAACCCCAGACTCAGTGTCGATTCTCTCACTCTTTCGGGGCCTGCTAAGGAAATGGGAAAAATAACGGCCCTTAAAGCTGTGGCTGAGCTTGATAAAGAGCTTACCGTGACAACTAATCTTGAGGCAGAAATTGTTGCAGAATCAGCAAACGGTACAGTAGATCTTGCTAACTTTACTTTTGAAATCACCGACCCTGTGTATATTACAATTCCGGTAAGTCAGGTGGGAACTTATGAAACCGCAGTTGATTTTATCGGAATGCCTCAGGCTTACAGAACAGACGGTATTGAATATAATGTTTATCCCTCACAGGTAGATCTTTCTGTTCAGACAGGTGTGGGAGAAACCGTTCTTGATGAAAGCAATAAGCTTCTTATCGGAACAATAGATTTTAACAAGATCAATAATGTTGTGAACAGAATTACTGTCGTAAACAAAGATATTGCTTCCGATGTAAAGCAGTTTACGGTAACTATAGATATGTCATCAATGTCAAAGCGTTGGCTTGAGATTCCCGTCGATGTATCATCTGTCAATTTACCTGAAGGCGTAAAGGTTTTATCTGAATCTGTTGAATCTGTTCAGATTGTAGGCCCTGCTTCATCTGTAATGGGAATTGATCAGACAGCTGCGTATGCAGTACCGGTTCTTGACGGTATCGAGCTTACAAGCGGTAAGCATACGGTTCCCGCAAAAATAATACTCAGAACTCTTACGGACAGCTGGATTCACGGAACATCTTATACTGTTGAAATTGAGGTAGAATAAAAAAGAAAGGGGAGTGGCAACCGTGAAAAAAAGGATATTTACGGCAATTTCAGTCGTAATGCTTTTTGCTGTTATTTTCAGCGGTTGTTCATTACCTGATTTTTTTGCAGCGGAGAATCTTATAAGACCTCCGAAGCTTACGGGTGAAAATGCCGCATTGCAGCAGGTTTTTGAGAATACTGTCGGAAAAGACATCAGTCTTTATTCTCCTGTTTCGGGCAATCACCGTGCATCATACATTTTTTTTGATGCAAACTCTGATTCTGTTGATGAGGCTGTAGTATTCTATTCGCTGAATTCCAATTCTTCTGTTGTTCATATGCATCTTCTCTCGCAGAAAAACGGAGAATGGTTTTCTGTTTTTGATGTCATAGGCTCGGGAACGGAAGTATATAAGGTTGATTTCTATAATGTTGATAACCTGAAGAATCTTGAAATCGCTGTTATCTGGTCTGTTGAAGATTCAAAGAGAGAAAAAACTCTCTCTGTATATAAAATTGCATCACTTGACAGCTCTGTTGATAATGCTCTTGTTTCAATGGCAACCATACAGATAGCGGATTATGTCTATTTTGATGTCGATTCCGATAAATCAAATGAGCTTTTATATCTCTATTATAACAGCTCCGAGCAGACTTATTCTCTCAATGCCCGTCTTCTTGATTTTGATTCTGTTGAAAAGGCTTTTGTTCCATTAAGTGATATTGCTTTTAACAGCCTTGTTTCTTCAATTTCCGATATTCTTTATGAGAGTGACGGCAAGGAGCTCAGGATTTATCTCGAGTGTATTTCTCCCGACAACGAAATGTTTACGGAGATTCTCGTATTCAGCAAAGAGCTTGGGACCTTGTTTATTCCTCAGCCTGAAAATGCAGTTCTTTCAGAGCTCACTGCAAGACGGAATTTTATTTCCTGCACTGACTTTAATGAAGACGGTTTCCTGGATATTCCTATACCTGTTGAAATTGAAGGCTCATATGTCATTTCAGATGATGATAATTCCGAGGCGCCTGTATTAATAGAATGGATGACTTTTTCAGACGGAGAGTTTACGACCTTAGGAAAATACTTTATTAATGAAAAGGATTCCTTTGCACTGAAGCTTGATGACTTTGTCAGATATCATTATATCGTGTATGATCAGGTCAACAATATTGTTCAGGTAAGACTCAGAGATTCGGCTGACGAGAACAACATAGTTTTTTCTGTAAGTGCTGAAAAGTCTGAAGAAAATACAGGTATTCTGATCGGTGATGGTTTTCTCGGACACAGAAATGACAGGGAATTTAATATAACTGTTACTGCACTCGGCGAAAGTCTTTATGTAACTGAAGAGTTTATTGAATCATTAATTAAAGATTTATAAGGAAGGAGAAAAAATGAAAAGAATTCTTATTGCAGAAGATGAGAAATCTATACGCGAGTTTATTGTTATAAATCTGAAAAGAAGCGGCTTTGAGGTGGTTGAGGCTGACAACGGCGATACTGCTCTGAAGCTTTATGAAGAATATAACGGCAATTTTGATATTGCACTTCTTGATATAATGATGCCGGGTACTGACGGACTTGAAGTATGTAAGCAGTTAAGAGGCAAGAGCAGCACTCTCGGTATTATTATTCTTACTGCGAAAACACAGGAAATGGATAAGGTTACGGGGCTTCTTGTCGGTGCTGATGACTATGTCACAAAGCCCTTTTCTCCGTCGGAGCTTATGGCTCGTGTTGATGCAATTTACAGGAGAGTTACACTTAACAGGGAATATGCCGAAAAAAGTAAGGACAAAGGCAGTGTGATCACTCTCGGTGATTTCTCTCTTGATCTCAGAAGTCGTTCTCTGACAAAAAAAGGAGAGCAGATTGAGCTCACTCAGGTTGAATTCCAGATCATGGAATTTTTCTTTAATCACCCCAATTCTGCACTTGAACGCAGTGAGATACTGAACCATGTTTGGGGGAATATGTATTACGGCGACGACAAGGTCGTTGATGTGAATATCAGGCGCCTTCGAATGAAGCTTGAGGACGATCCCTCAAGCCCCCATCATCTTACAACCATATGGGGCGTAGGCTATAAATGGCTTGTATAAATTCTTTTAAGAGGTGAGAAAAATGCTGAAAAGCGGTATTACGGTAAGATGGCTTCTGACTACTATTCTTGTTATAGCTTTGATTCTTACATGTATTTCCGGTTCAATCGTTCTCATTCTCCGAAATTATTATTATGACACTGTAGAAAACAAGCTTCAGTCCCTCGGTCAAAGCGGTGTTATTGCTGATTATTTCAGCTCATATCTTTCTTCAAGCTCTGATGCCTTTTCATCCCGTGCGCAGGAATATGTTGATAATTTTCAGGATATAAATGTTGCAGAGCTCTGGGTGATAAATAAATACGGTAATGTTATAGTTACATCCACGGGATTTATATCTGAAAATGAGGTTTATCCCGATTATTTTGAGGCTCTTGATTCCGTATCGGGCAGAGCCTTCTGGCAGGGAACGATGAGCTCGGGAGAAAAGGTAATGGCACTGTCTGTTCTTCTTCCGAAAACAAACGGTTTCAGCAACGGTGCCGTCCGCTACATTATCTCTCTTGAGCCCGTTGATCTTCAGATAGTAAAGGTAACTATAGTTGTATCTGCGGTAAGTCTTTTTGCTCTTATGCTTGTTGTTTTGTCGGGACTGTTTTTTATAAGATCTATTGTTGTGCCTGTAAAAAATCTCAATGCCGCAACAAGAAGTATTGCAAAGGGTAATTATTCCGAAAAAATTATTTTATCAAATAAATATGATGACGAGCTTGCAGAGCTTGCAGAGTCAATTAATTATATGACGGATGAAATAGATAAAACAGATAAGCTGAAAAATGAGTTTATTTCAACCGTATCTCACGAACTTCGAACTCCTCTTACTGCAATAAAGGGATGGACGGAAACGCTTCTTTGTATCAGTGAATCAGAGGATGAAACCATCAATAACGGTCTTAAGGTTATTCAGAATGAAACTGAAAGACTTTACACTCTTGTTGAAGATCTTCTCGACTTTTCAAGAATGGAAAGCGGAAGAATGACGCTTCATTTACAGAAGATAGATATTATTGCAGAGCTTGATGATGCAGTTTATGTTCTTAAAGACAGAGCGACCCGAGAGGGAAGAGAAATATTTTACAGCTCTCCCGATTTTCCCGCTCCTGTAAATGCAGATCCTGACAGAATCAAGCAGGTTTTTGTAAATATAATTGATAATGCAATAAAATATACTCCCGCAGGCGGCAGAATATCTATTGTAGCTATGATTTATTCCGATGAAGTGCGAATAAGAGTGGCTGATACAGGCTGCGGAATTTCCCCCGAGGATCTTCCTCATGTTAAAGAAAAATTCTACAAGGCAAACCTTTCAGCAAAGGGATCGGGTATCGGTCTTGCCGTTTGTGATGAAATTGTTACACTTCATAAGGGAACTCTTGAAATTTCAAGCGTTCTCGGGGAGGGAACAGAGGTCAATATAACTCTTCCCACTCTTCCTGTTAATTTATCTGAAAGGAAAGATAGTTAATGAGCAAAGATAAGGTCATACATAAAACATCTGTCGGAGGTCAGGCTCTTATTGAGGGGGTTATGATGAACGGTCCCAAGGGTGCCGCCATCTCTGTAAGACATACCGACGGCAGTATAAAAACTGAAATGAATGAAGTTAAACATATAAAGGACAAGTTCAGCTTTCTCGGCTGGCCCTTTATCAGAGGAATCGTGAATTTTATCGAATCAATGGTAATAGGCTATAAATCCCTTATGCGTTCAGCTGAGTTATCAGGACAGCTCGAGGCAGAAGAAAACACCGAGGATATGTCAAAGCTTGACAAATGGCTCAATGACCATCTGGGTCCGAAAATGGTGACTGCAATTACTGCTGTGATGTCTGTTATTGTTGTCGGCGTATGTATGCTGTTATTTTTCTATGCACCGACATATCTTGTTGACCTTGTTGACTCAAAGCTTCTCGGCGGTGCAATTTCTGATTTTCATCCCTTCTTTGAAGGAATTATCAAAATGATAATTGTTGTCTGTTATATGCTTGCTGTATCTCAGATGAATGATATTAAAAGAGTTTTTATGTATCACGGTGCTGAACATAAATCAATTTTCTGTTATGAAAAAGGACTTGAATTGACTGTAGAGAATGTCCGTACCTGCAAGAGATTTCATCCGAGATGCGGAACAAGCTTTATCTTTATTGTTCTTATAACAAGTGTTATTGTTTCATCAGTAACCGTTCTTGTTTTCCCGATCCTCAATTCTCCCGATTACAGACTTCTCTGGACTGCAGTTAAAATTATTGCAATTCTTCCCGTTGTTACAGGCATCAGCTATGAGCTCATAAGATATGCGGGAAGGCACGATAATATAGTTACAAAGATATTCTCTGCTCCCGGACTCTGGATGCAGAGAGTGACGACAAAAGAGCCCACGGATGATATGATAGAGGTTGCAATTACCTCAATTAAGGCTGTTATAACAGATAATCCCGAGGATGATAAGCTCGTATGATTACATGGCGTGAGCTTTTAATGAAAGGTAAAGCTTATCTTTCCGATAATAATGTTGAGGATTATGAGTTTGATGCACTTCAGCTGATTCTTACATTTTTTGACGGCGATTACTCGTATTTTTGTCTGAAATCCTCTGAATATGTAGCTTCGGAAGTTGAAGAAGTATATTTTTCAATGCTGAAAAGGCGAGCCGATAAAGAGCCTCTTCAGTATATTCTCGGAAGCTGGGATTTTTATAAGAGTACATTTTTTGTCGGAGAGGGAGTACTCATTCCCCGACCTGAAACCGAAGAGCTTGTTGACTATGTGATTAAGCTGATAAAAAAGAATAATTTCAGAGTGGTTTATGACCTTTGTACAGGCAGCGGATGTATCGGTCTCAGCATTGCAAAGGAATGCCCCGAAACTACCTGTTATCTGATAGATTATTATGATGATGCATTGAAATACACGAAAAAAAATCACGAATGTCTGAAGCTTACAAATGTAAAGATTCTTAAGCACGATGTTTTATCAACTGACTTGTTTGACGGGGATAATGCTGATATTATTGTTTCTAATCCTCCGTATATAGAAAGCGATGTTATCAGCACTCTTCAATCGGAGGTTCTTAAAGAACCTGTTTCTGCTCTTGACGGCGGAGAAGACGGACTGGTATTTTACCGCGCGATAAAAAATATATGGTCTGAAAAACTGAATCGCGGCGGAATGGTTGCCTTCGAATGCGGTGAAGAACAAAGCAGTCTTATCTGCGATATTTTTGCACCTGAATATGAGTGCTGTGAAAAAACTGATATGTACGGTGTATCAAGATTTATATACGGAACAAAAATTCAGTAAGGAAGTGAATTGAATGCTTACTTATTTATTGGAATATTTCAGCGGCGATGTTGATACGGTGTCGCTTCTTACTATGATATGTGTTATGGCTTTTGTTACCATCTGCTGCCTTCCCGTTCATGAATGTGCTCACGCCTGGATGGCTGATAAGCTGGGCGACCCTACAGGAAGGCTTAAGGGCAGAATCAATCTCAGTCCTATGGCACATCTTTCTCTTCCGGGAACGCTTATGCTTCTGATTTTCGGCTTCGGCTATGCAAAGCCCGTTCCCGTAAATATCAGAAATTTCAAGAAAAGAAAATTGTATTTCGGAATAACTGCTCTTGCAGGTCCTGTTTCAAACCTTATACTTGCTGTGATCTTCCTTGCTGTTTCGTTTACAGTAACAGTAATTTCAATTATTAACGGAACAGGCAGCGGTGATGTCACTACAGAAATGGGACAGACCGGCGGTGTGCTTGAAATTGCAAGCTCGTTTTTTGCTAATGTAGCCTATTATAATATAGCGCTCGCGGTTTTTAATCTTATTCCGTTTCCTCCTCTTGACGGCTCAAGAATCCTTACTATGATTCTTCCCGACAATCTTTACTATAAATTGATGAGCTATGAAAGATATTTCTTCTATGCTTTATTTGCTTTGATGTTCTTATTCAACAGAGTATTTGATTTTTCTCCCTTAAGCTATATTACATCTGCACTTTATACAGGGATCGGAAATGTATTATCTGTGATTTTTACCTGGATTTTAGGCTTGTTAGGTATTTGATTATTAATAAAAGGGAAGTATAAAATGTCAGCGATAAATTATAAGATTGAGGTATTTGAAGGCCCTATGGACCTGCTTCTTCATCTTATTTCAAAACACAAATTGAATATTTATGACATTCCTATATCGGAACTTGTTGAACAGTATCTCGGCTATGTAGAGCAGATGAAGGATGCCGATCTTGAAGTCGCAAGCGAATTTCTTGAAATGGCGGCAAGGCTTGTCTATATTAAGACAGTTTCACTTTTGCCTGTCTATGATGAGGGTGAAAAGCTCAGGAAAGAGCTTTCGGGTGAGCTTATCGAATATGCAGAATGTAAACGCGTAGCTCAGCTTCTTTCTTCTCAGACTGAAGGATTTAATTGTATAGGCAGACCTCAGGAGGCTTATGAGGTCGATATGACCTATACGAGAATTCACGAATCTCTTGAGCTTCTTAATGCATATCTCAGAGTTGTGGGAAAAAGACTCAGAAAAATTCCGCCGCCCCTTGATTCATTCAGAGTTATAGTTCAGAAAAAGATCGTTTCCGTTTCATCAAAGATTAAGAGTCTTGTAACTGTACTTTCAAACGGAAAAAAGAACAGGTTTTCTGATATAATTCTTATGAGTGAGAGCCGTTCTGATATGGTAGCGGCGTTTCTTGCCATACTTGAGCTTGCAAAAACAAAGCATGTAGTTCTCAGCGGTCAGGGAGATAATATAGAAATTGAACTTATAAAAGTTCCGGAAGGAGAGTTGGACTTTGACTGAAAATGCAATTAACCTTAAAAATACAGTAGAAGCAATTGTTTTCGCTTCCGGTGAACCTATAGACAGATTAAGGCTTATTGAGGCCCTCGGTTGCAGTCCCGAAAGACTTGATGCTATTCTTAACGAAATCGCAGCTGAATATGATGAGCGCGGCAGTGCCGTTCAGCTTCTTCTTCTCGGCTCTGATGTTCAGTTTGCAACCCGTCCGGAATACGCAATGGCTGTCCGTAATGTGCTTGATATGAAGAGAAATCAGCCCCTGTCCTCGGCAGGCTTTGAGGTTCTTGCAATAGTTGCTTATAATCAGCCTGTTACAAAGGCGTTCATTGAGCAGGTAAGAGGCGTTGACTGCAGCGGTGTTATAAACACCTTGTGTCAGCGTAAGCTTATTGAGGAATGCGGCAGACTTGACTTGCCGGGCCGTCCTTTGTTATACTGTACTACAACAGAGTTCCTGAAATGCTTTTCTATGACAACTCTTGCAGAGCTTCCTGAAATACCCGATACAAAGGCTGCCGCTCAGGCACTTGAGGATATACAGAAGGATGACAGTGTTTCAAGCGGACAGATGTCAATTCTCTGATAAAGGAGGATGAATTATGATAGTCCTTAAAATAATCGGCTTTGTACTACTCGGCATACTGGCTCTGGTTATTATTGCTTTAAGTATCAAGGTCAGAATTTTTATAGAGTATTCTGAGGTTGATACAAATGTCAGAGTGCAATGGCTGTTTCTGAAAATTCCGCTTTATCCGTCAGGTAACGGGGCTTCTTCAGGTAAAAAGAAGAAGGCAAAGAGTACGTCTCCGACAGCAGAACAACAAGAAGCTCCGACAGCAGCTTCTGAAGAATTGACGGATTCGTCGGATGCAACCGAATCAGCTGAAACTGTTCAGACGGCAGAATCTGATTCTGAAGCATCAGCGGGTGCTACTCAGCCTAAACAAAAGAATAATTTTCTCAGAACCTTATATGATGCTCACGGTATAGACGGACTTATGCTTCTTGTACACAGAGTTTTCAGTTATGTCGGTACATTTTTCGGTGATCTTATGCATTCACTGGTAATCGACGAATTGTATATCGATGTAATGTGTACGAGAAATGATGCAGCATCAACCGCTATATACTACGGTGAGGTATGCACAGGTCTTTTTCCGATGCTGGGAGCTTTAATTACAAAGTATAAGGTCAGAAAATATGATATAAATGTTTACCCCGATTTTCTTGCAAAAACCTCGTCCGCTTCCTTTGCGGTTTCTATGCATTTATATCCTATTTATGTAGTCGGTATTACAATGGCGCTTGTCTTTAAGATGCTTTTTAAGGTAATACTGAGATTATTAGTAAAATGTTTTCTTCCATCAAAACAGAAAGTGGCAGAAAATAAAAATAAAACCGATTCCTCTGAATCGGATGTAAAATAAATGAAAGAGAGCGATTAAAAATGAAGGATCAGTCTGCAGCAGGAATTCTTTCCACAACAATTGAAAAAGTACGTCAGTTAGTAGATGTCAGCACTATAGTCGGTGAGCCTATAGCCTTATCAAATGAGATTACCGTTATTCCCGTTTCAAAGGTTACATACGGTTTTGCTTCCGGCGGTTCCGATTTCCCCTCAAAGAACAATACTCAGCTCTTTGGCGGCGGAGGAGGAGCCGGTATCACGATCAATCCCGTTGCTTTCCTTATTCTCAAGGACGGTGAGGTAACTCTTAAGCATATCACATCCAATGATAATGCAGCAGAGCGTTTTGTTGATATGGTTCCTGAGGTTATAGATAAGGTTTCAAGCGTTGTTTCAAAGGTTAAGTCCGGCACTAACTGATTTATCTTACAGATTATGAACGAAGGTTGAGGAGTTTCATTGAAAAATGAAACTCACCAGCCTTAATAGTGCTTTATAAAATAAGAATCAGGAAAGGTTATTTATGGCAGAATTAGTCAGATTACAGAAATATATGGCTGATTGCGGTGTTGCTTCGAGAAGAAAGTCTGAAGAGCTTATCGCCGCCGGTAAGGTTAAGGTCAACGGCAGAATCGCCGCCATCGGAGATAAGGTTGACCCTAAAAAGGATACTATAAGCGTAAACGGCAGAAAATTATCTCAGGATAAGAATTATATCTATCTTATGCTTCATAAGCCCAGAGGCTATGTTACGACAATGAGTGATGAGATGGACAGAAAATGTGTTGCTGAGCTTGTTAGTGATGTTGGAAAAAGAATTTATCCTATAGGCCGTCTTGACAGAGATTCCGAAGGCTTGCTTCTATTTACGAATGACGGTGAATTTGCAAATGCTCTCACTCATCCGTCGCATCATATAGCAAAAACATACCGAGTTTCCGTAAAGCCCGCGATTACAGAAGATCAGCTTACAATTCTTACCTCTTCAATGATGATAAACGGTAAGAAGACTCTTCCCGCTGATGTCAGAGTAATTAATAAGGAAGCGGAAAAAACTACTCTCGAAATTGTTCTTTATGAGGGAAAGAACCGTCAGATAAGGCGTCTTTGTGAAGAAGCGGGGCTTGATACCGCAAGACTCAAAAGACTTGCTATCGGACAGCTTCAGCTCGGCGGTCTCAAGGTCGGTGAATACAGAATGCTTACCCACGATGAGGTCAGTCTTCTTAAAAGACAGTCAGGATGCTATTGATATTTGAGGATGTGAAATAATGGTAAAAAGTATGACAGGTTACGGCCGTGCTGTTGAAACCATCGGCAGTATGACTATTACCGTTGAAATAAAAAGTGTAAACCACAGATATTTTGAATTCAATTCAAAGGTTTACAGACAGTATTCTTTTATTGAGGATAAGCTCAAGGCTCTTGTAAACAGTGTAGTATCAAGAGGTAAGGTAGACTGCTTTGTTCAGATCGAGAATGAAGAATCTGAGGCATGTGTTGTTCAGGTAAACCATTCTTTGGTGTCAGGTTATCTTAACGCTTTTAAGGAGATTTCCGAAAAGCACGGTCTTGAACCCGACGATACCTTTGAGCTTCTTTTAAGTAAATCCGATATTTTTACTATTCATAAGGCTCCCGCAGATGAGGATGCTATATGGGAAGCAGTAAGTCAGGTTACAAAATCTGCACTTGATGCCTTCGTTTCAATGCGTACCGTTGAAGGTGAAAAGCTTATGAATGATGTTCTTTCCCGTGCGGATGTGATTCTTGAAAATGTTGCATTCATTGAAGAAAGATCACCCGAAACCGTAAAAGAAAGAAACGAAAAGCTTAAAAAGAGAATCAGTGAGCTTCTAAATGATGCAAATGTTGATGAGCAAAGACTTCTGACAGAAGCCGCAATATTTGCCGATAAGGTTGCAGTTGCGGAAGAAACCGTCAGACTCAGAAGCCATGTCGACCAGCTTCGTTCTTTCTTCAAGAGCGAAAAGCCCATAGGCAAGGAAATGGATTTCCTTATTCAGGAATTCAACCGTGAAGCTAATACCATAGGCTCAAAGGCTTCCGATATCGAGATTTCCCGAAAGGTCATTGCCATCAAATCCGAAATCGAAAAAATCCGTGAGCAGATACAGAATATTGAATAAAAGAGGGATATTATGAAACTGATAAACATCGGTTTCGGTAATCTTGTGAATGCGGACAGGGTCGTTGCGGTTGTTGTACCCGATTCAGCCCCTGTTAAAAGAATTATCCAGAATGCAAAGGATGCAGGCCGACTTATTGATGTGACACAGGGAAGAAAAACTCTTTCTGTTGTATTTACTGACAGTGAGCATGTTATCCTTTCATATATGAAGCCTGAAAAGGTTCTGGAAAAATTTAACGAAGAAAACGAACATCCGGAGGACTGATTATGAGCAAAGCGGCAGGTTCTATTATTGTAATATCCGGTCCTTCAGGAGCGGGCAAGAATACTGTTTATGATGAGATAAAAAAGAAAAGTGATAAAATTGTTCAGACTGTTTCCGTAACAACAAGAGCACCGAGAATCAATGAAAAAGACGGTGTCGATTACTATTTTGTTACTGAAGAGCAGTTCAGAAAGCTTATTGATAACAATGAGTTTATTGAATATGTTCAGTATGGCAAAAACTATTACGGGACACTGAAAAGCGAAGTCGAGCGTTTGGCTTCTGACGGTAATATTGTTATTCTTGTTATTGAGGTTGAAGGCGCAAAGCGCATAAGAGAAGCCTTCCCTGAATCAAAATCTGTCTTTCTTGTTCCTTCCTCTGTTGAGGAGCTTGAAAGAAGAATCAGACTCAGAGGAGAGAATACCGAAGAGGAGCTTCAGACAAGAATCGGGATTGCAGTATCTGAAATGTCTTTAATGAACGATTATGATTATTGTGTCTATAACGATGATCTGGATACTTGCGTTAATGAGGTTTATAATATAATAAATAATATATCTAAGGGGTAATTTACTATGATCAACATTAATATGAATTCTCTTCTTAAAAGCGGAATAAGCAGATATGCTCTTGTTATCGGTGTTGCTAAAAGGGCATCAGAGATAACAACAGAAGAGAATGAAAACAGAAAGAAGAATGTAAAGACAGATTCCGATAAAAAGGATTTCGGCACTGAAAAATCTGTTACTCTTGCTGTCAACGAATATCTTGACGGCAAATATGACATTGTTTATTCTTCAAAGAAGGATGCAGCTGCAGCTGAAGCTTCTGAAGAGCCTGTATTTACCGGCGAGGAATCTATTTGAATATGAGCTTAATGCCTCATACAGTAGCTCTTGTTGCTGTCGAGAACTGTGCCTATAGCTTTGATAAGCTTTTTTCGTATGTAGTTCCTGATGAATTCAGCGATATGCTGACTGCCGGTATGAGGGTTCTTGTCCCATTCGGCAGAGGCTCATCCTTAAGACAGGGCTTTGTTTTTGGTTTTTGCGATAAAGATAATGAAAAAGAATCAGTAGCGCTGAAATCTGTATATTCTATTCTTGATTCATCTCCTCTTTTGTCAGAAGAAATGCTGAAGCTCGCTCTCTGGGTAAGAGAAAGATGCTTTTGTTCCTATTTTGTAGCCGCAAAAGCGATGCTTCCGGGCGGTATGTGTCTAAAAACAGAAAAGATATATACTTGTGCCTCAGATATTGAGCCTGATATTTTATCAGGACTTTCAGATGATGAAAGGCTTATTATCGAATTTCTGAGAAAAAAGAAGGATTATGTCAGAGAAACAAATATCCTGAAAAAGGCAGGGCTTTCAAAGGAGTCCCTGATTCTTAAGAGAATGGTAAGGCGCGGTTATCTTACGGAAAGTACCGATGCTTTTCACAGAGTAAATGATCTGACTTCACAGATGATAACACTTTGCGACGGCTTTAGTTCTGAGGATTTCAGTCTGACAGATAAACAGCTTAGTGTTGTAGGTGTTCTTCGCGATATCGGTGCTGCAACATCAAAGGAGCTTACATATTTTTCGGGAGTCAGCGATTCGGTAATTAAGACGCTGATAAATAAAGGCATTTGTGAAACCTTTACAGCTACGGTCACAAGGGAAGTAAAGCCTGTGCTTCCTCAAGGCGAATATAAAAAACCGGTTTTATCTTCTTCACAGAAAAAAGCTTTTGATTCTCTTTTTGATTCATATAAAAAGCGTGATTTTAATCAGGCACTTTTATACGGAGTTACGGGCAGCGGAAAAACGAGTGTTTATCTTGAGCTCATTGATGCAGTGCTTGCTGACGGAAAGAATGTCATTGTTCTTGTTCCCGAGATTTCCCTGACACCTCAGACCTTCTCCATTTTTTCAGGCCGCTTCGGAAAGGATATTGCTGTTTTACACAGCGGTCTTTCAATGGGTGAGCGTTATGATGAATGGAAAAGAATAAAAGGGGGAAAAGTAAGGGTAGTTATCGGAACAAGAAGTGCTGTTTTTGCTCCGATTGAGAATCTCGGTCTTATTATAATTGACGAGGAACAGGAGCATACCTATAAATCAGAAATGAGTCCGAGATATAACGCGAAGGAAGTTGCGAGGTTCAGAGGTGCATATAATAATGCATTTCTTGTATTGGCTTCGGCTACACCGTCGGTTGAAACCTTTGCAAAGGCGAAAAACGGACAGATGCTTTTGTGTGAGATAAAGGAACGCTTCGGAACTGCCGTTCTTCCCGATGTTTATACGGTTGATATGAGTGATAAGTCTCTCACATCAGGTTTTTTTGCGATAAGCGATCCATTGGCTGATGAAATTGAAAAGAATCTGCAGAATAAAGAGCAGTCTATTCTTCTTGTGAACAGAAGAGGATATAACACCTTTGTTGTATGTTCGGACTGTAAAAAGGTCGTCAGCTGTCCCAAATGCAGTATCTCTATGACCTATCATTCTGCCAATAACAGGCTTATGTGTCATTATTGCGGTTATTCTGTTCCTTTTCTTGAAAACTGTCCGTCTTGTTCTGCTGAAAATATCCGTTATTCAGGGTTCGGCACACAGCGTGTTGAACAGGAGCTTAAGATCCGTTTCCCTGACGCAAGGGTTGTCAGAATGGATGCTGATACAACGGTTGCAAAGAATTCGCATGAAAAAGTTTTAAATGCCTTTTCAAAAGGTGAATATGACATTCTTATCGGAACGCAGATGGTGGCTAAGGGCCTTGATTTTCCTGATGTTACTCTCGTCGGAATAACCTCTGCAGATAAGGAACTTTATAATAATGATTTCAGAAGCTCTGAACGCTCATTTGATCTTATAACTCAGGTTGTTGGCAGAGCAGGCAGAGGAAAGCGAAAGGGAAGAGCTGTTATTCAGACGCTCGTTCCCGATAACAGAATACTTTCAATAGCTGCAAAGCAGGATTACGATAAGTTCTTTGAGAATGAGATCAATCTCAGAAAGGCTCTTGTTTTTCCTCCTTTCTGTGATTTGTGTGAAATATCCTTCTCCGGTGTGCTTCAGGAAAAGGTCAACAGATGTTCAAATGCGTTTTTTGAGCACTTCGTTAAGCTGAATGAAAGTGAATTTTCAGAACAGAAGGTTATTGTTTTAGGGCCTATGGCGCCTAAAGTATCAAAAATAAATGATTTATACAGAATGAGGATTCTGATAAAATGCAGAAATTCCTCGGGCTTCAGAGAACTTGTCAATAAAACTCTGATGTATATTCTCGGGGACAGAACATTCAAGGATGTTACGGTTTATGCTGACATGAATCCTGAAAATCTTAATTAATATTGGTGGTTTGTATGGCAATCAGAAATATCAGAACTGAAGAGGATCCCGTTCTTCGTAAGGTTTGCCGCAAGGTTGAAAATTTTGATGACAGACTCTTTCTTATACTTGAAGATATGAGAGATACTCTTATAAAATCAGGCGGCATCGGTCTTGCCGCTAATCAGATCGGAATTTTAAGAAGAATTGTTCTTGTGAATTTTGATGATAAAATTATAGAGCTTATTAATCCCGAGATTATTGAAACGGAAGGTCAGCAGATAGAAGCAGAAGCTTGTCTTTCTGTTCCTAAAAAAGCGGGTAAAACTCTTCGTCCCAAAACTGTTACTGTAAGAGCACAGAACAGAAACGGTAATTGGTGTATTTATAAAGGCACCGATCTTAAAGCAAGGTGCTTCTGCCACGAGCTTGACCATCTTGACGGAAAGCTCTATCTTGATAGGCTTGCTCCCGGTGAAAAAGCATTTTTCACTAATGATTATGAATAAGGTGATTTGATGAAATCCGTAGTATTTATGGGAACTCCCGATTTTGCTGTTCCGGCTCTCAGAGTTCTTGCAGAATCTGATGAATATGATGTAAAGCTTGTAATTTCACAGCCCGACAGACCTCAAGGCAGAAAACAGATTCTTACCCCATCTCCTGTAAAAGAACTTGCTTTACAGTTTGGCCTTGAAATATATCAGCCTGAAAATCTCAAAGGTGATGATACCTTTGAAATTATTAGAGAAAAGTGCCCGGATTTCATTGTTGTTTCCGCTTACGGTAATATTCTGCCGAAGAGAATTCTTGATATTCCGAAATTCGGCTGTGTAAATCTTCACGGCTCTCTTCTTCCTAAATACAGGGGAGCCGCTCCCATACAGTGGAGTGTAATTAACGGAGATAAGATTACAGGAGTTACAACAATGCTTATGGATGTCGGTCTTGATACAGGCGATATTCTTCTTACCTCTGAAAAGGTCATCGGTGAAAATGAAACTGCAGGTGAGGTTTTTGATGCCCTTTCCGAGCTTTGCCCCGAGCTTCTTATAAAAACTCTCAAGGGACTTGAAGAGGGCAGTGTTGTTCCTGTTAAGCAGGATAATGATGCCGCCTCATATGTCTCTGTTCTCAGCAAAGAAATGTCAATAATAGATTGGACAAAAACTGCTGATACTATCCATAATCTTGTAAGAGGTCTTGATCCGTGGCCTGTTGCAAGAACAAAATATAACGGTAAGCTTCTTAAAGTATTCAAAACGACTGTTCTTGACAAAAAAAGCAACCGTCCGGCAGGCTCTGTTTCAGCTGAAAACGGCACGATTTTTGTAACCTGCGGTATGGGGACGGTGCTGTCTGTGGATGAGCTTCAGCTTGAGGGAGCAAAGCGTATGTCATCGCAGGATTTTCTGCGCGGACATTCTTTTGAAGACGGATTCTCTTTTTAAGGAGGAAAAAATATGCCATTAAATTTATATATCGGTTCGCCGTTTTATTATGATGCAAGCTATTTTTATCTGATTCTTCCCGCATTTCTTATTGCAATAGCGGCTCAGATAGCAGTAAAAAGTGCATATAAGAAAATGTCGCGTGTTTATTCTAAAAGCGGTTATTCGGGTGCGCAAGCGGCTCTTGCAGTGCTTCGTTATTACGGAATTACCGATGTAAGAGTTGAACAGTGCTCGGGAAAGCTTTCCGATCACTATGACCCTAAAAACAAAGTTATAAGGTTGTCCGAAGGTGTTTTTGCCTCAACCTCTATTGCCGCTATAGGTATTGCCTGTCACGAGGCAGGTCACGCTGCTCAGCATGCATCAGCTTATCTTCCCATAAAAATCAGAAATTCAATTTTACCTGTGTGCCAGATAGGTTCATATGCCGGAATTCCTCTTGCTATTCTCGGTATGGTGTTAAGCTTTGAGCCATTGATTTTTATCGGTCTTCTTCTTTACTCTTTTATTATGCTTTTTCAGCTTGTGACACTGCCTGTTGAACTCAATGCAAGCTCCCGTGCTCTTTCGGTTATTCAGGATACGGGGCTTCTTCGCGATGAAGCCGAGCTTACAGGTGCAAAAAAGGTACTCAGAGCCGCCGCTTTCACATATGTTGCTGCTCTTATTACTGCACTTGCAAATCTTCTCAGATTTGTTATGATATTTACCCGCAGACGCGATTAATTTATTGAAAGGTCATTTTTTATGCCCGATCCCAGATTAGAAGCCGTTAAACTGCTTATGCAGATTCAGAAAGATGCTTCGTATTCTTCATTGGCAGTTACTCAGGCATTGAAAGAAATTCATTTCTCCGACCCGAGAGATACAGCCTTTGCGGTATCTCTTGTTTACGGAGTTCTCGAAAAAAAGCTTACTCTTGATTATAATATTTCTCTTTATCTTTCTGATAAAACAGCAAGGCTTAAGAGCAATGTAAGAAATACGCTCCGAGTCGGTGCTTATCAGCTGCTTTTTCTTGATAAAATACCGCAGAGTGCAGCTGTCAATGAGTCTGTAAAAATTACCAAGGCTCTCGGTGCCAAGTTTGCAACAGGGCTTGTGAATGCCGTTCTCAGACGAATTGCCGAAAACGGACTTGTTCTTCCCGAAACAGAAAGTATCAATAAAAATATAAGCATAAAATATTCTGTCGGAGCTGATATTGTCGATACCGTGATAAGAGATCACGGAATCGACAGAGCTGAAGATATTTTTTCTGCTTTTTCCGGACGACGCCCCATATATATCCGTCATAACAGCCATAAATGCACCGAAACCGTGCTTCTTGAATCATTGAAAGATTCTTGTGTAACGGTAACTCCTACTTCGATTAATGGTTGTTTTTCGGTTGAAAACACAGGTGATATAACCTCGCTTGATGCTTTCAGAAAAGGGTATTTTTATGTGCAGGATATGTCCTCTCAGCTTTGTTGTTCACTGCTTGACGCAAAAGCAGGGGATACTGTCATAGATTGCTGTGCCGCTCCCGGCGGAAAATCATTTACGATCTCACAATATATGAATAATACAGGTAGAATTATTTCCTGTGATATTCATTCTCATAAAACTGAGCTTATAAGAAAAACTGCTGAAAGACTTGGAATTGCAAATATTGAAGCTGTCTGCTGTGATGCAAGGGAATTAAGTAACATGTATTCCGAGGCAGATAAGGTTCTTTGTGATGTGCCCTGTTCTGGCTTTGGGGTGATAGGCAGAAAGCCTGAAATAAGATATAAAAGAAAAGATGAATTCAGCGGTCTTCCCGCGCTTCAGAAGGAGATTCTTTTTTCCTGTGCCGAAATGGTAAAAAAAGGCGGTACCCTCATTTATTCCACTTGTACATTGAATAAAAATGAGAATGAGGCTGTGTGCGAAGAGTTCCTGAACGCGTTTTCTGATTTCAGAATAAGTGACGATGATGCATATCGCAGCTGCACAGACAGATTTCTTACCGTTTTTCCCGAAAAAAACGGCGGTGACGGATTTTTCATTGCAAAATTTATCAGAGGTTGATTTATGAAAAAAGATATTCTTTCAATGACACTTGAGGAACTGACTTCGGAAATCGTTGCACTCGGTCAGCCTAAATTCAAGGCAAAACAGATCTACCGTTGGTTACATAAGGCTTTTGTTGACGATTTCAGTCAGATGTCCGACATTTCGTTGGAATTAAGGCGTATTCTTGATGACAATTTTGTCATTTTTAAGTGTGCTATTGAAAAAAAATTGATTTCCGAGTATGATGGAACAATAAAGTATTTATTCAGACTTCATGACGGAGAGTATATTGAATCCGTTCTTATGAAGTATAAATACGGTTATACGGTATGTGTTTCATCTCAGGTCGGTTGCCGTATGGGCTGTACATTCTGTGCTTCGACTCTTTCAGGTGTTGTAAGAAGCCTTAGTACATCTGAAATTTTATCTCAGGTATATGCTATTTCCCGAGATAATTCTATTCGTGTTTCCCATGTAGTTATGATGGGAATGGGTGAACCCTTTGATAATTATGATAATGTTCTGAAATTCTTGAAAATGATAACCGATGAAAACGGTGTCAATATAAGTATGAGGCATATTTCCGTTTCAACCTGCGGAATTATTCCTATGATATATAAGATAATGGAAGAGAATATGCAGTTTACCCTTTCAATTTCTCTTCACGCTCCCAACAATGACCTGAGAACATCGATGATGCCCGTTAATAAAAAATATCCCGTTGAGGAATTAATTGAGGCATGTCGTAAATATACATTAAATACATCGAGAAGGATCTCTTTTGAATATTCACTTGTTTACGGTGTGAATGACACAAAGGAATGTGCCGAAGAGCTCGCAAAGCTCCTTAAGGGTATGCTTTGTCACATTAATCTCATTCCCGTAAATGAGGTCGATGAAACAGGGTGCAAAAAGAGTTCCCCGGAAAGAGTCAAGCGTTTCGCAGATATTCTTTCATCAAAGGGCTTTGCTGTTACTGTCAGAAGAGAGCTCGGTGCCGATATAAATGCCGCGTGCGGTCAGCTGCGGCGCAGCGTACAGAATAATTGACAGAAAGGAGATATAATATTGGTCTATTCTATGAAAACCGATAAGGGTACTGTCAGAAGTATGAATCAGGATAACTGTTTTATGACTGTGTTTGACGATAACGCATGTTTTGCAGTTGTCTGTGACGGAATGGGCGGACCTAAAGCCGGTGATATTGCATCAGATATTGCCGTAAAGGTAATAACCGAAAGATTTGTTTCGGGATGGAGCAATAAAATCTCTCTTAATGATGCAAAGGAATTATTGGTGGAATCCATAAATGCGGCTAATACAAAGATTTATTCCAAGGCCTGTGAGAATCCTGATTATGAAGGAATGGGAACCACTGTCGTTGCAGCGTTTTGTCTTGATAGTATGCTTGTTGTTGCAAATGTCGGTGACAGCAGAGCATATATGTTTAACGGTTCTCTTAAGCAGATAACCAAGGATCATTCTTATGTTCAGGAGCTTATAGATGAAGGTAAGCTTACAGAGGAGGAAGCCGAGAATTTCCCCTATAAGAATATAATCACAAGAGCACTCGGAACTCATCCGACTGTTCAGACTGATACTTTTTTTGTTGATTTGAAAGAGAACGATATATGTCTTCTTTGTTCTGACGGCTTGTTTAATTTTGCTTCAGAAACGGAAATTTCTGATCTTTTAACAAATGTGCCCGTGAACGAGCTTGCGGCCGAGCTCATTGATACAGCAAACAAAAACGGCGGCGGTGACAATATTACTGCTCTTGTTTTTTCAAAATGATGTATAAGGAGAGTTTATCAGCTTGGATATTTTTGTAAATAATATTATCAATGACAGATATGAAATAAAAGAAATTATCGGTGTCGGCGGAATGTCAAAGGTTTATAAGGCTTATGACAGAGTTGATGACCGCATAGTTGCAGTTAAGATTCTTAAGGATGAATACCTTTCTAATGATGAATACCGTATTCGTTTCAAAAACGAATCCCGTGCAATATCTCTTCTTAATCATCCCAATGTTGTTAAGGTGTATGATGTGTGCTTCGGTGAGGATCTTCAGTACATCGTAATGGAGCATGTTGAAGGTATTACCTTACAGGAGTTTATTGAGAGTCAGAAGGTGCTTGACTGGAAGGAAGCTCTTGTTGTCACCATACAGATTCTTAAGGCTCTTCAGCACGCCCACGATAAGGGAGTTATTCATCGTGATATAAAGCCTCAGAATATTCTTCTTCTTAATAATGCAACCATCAAGGTTACGGATTTCGGTATTGCCTCATTCAAGCGCGGAGAGATCAGAAATCCTTCAGGTAATGAGGCCCTCGGCTCTGTTCATTATGTCAGCCCCGAGCAGGCAATGGGTGATTATACTGATGAAAAATCCGATATTTATTCTGTAGGTATCGTTCTTTATGAAATGCTTACGGGTAAGCCTCCCTTTGATGCTGCAACAGAAGAAGAAATTGCATTAATGCATATCAACAGCATCCCCGAAAAACCCAGACAGATCAATCCTTCAGTTCCTGTAGGTATGGAGCAGATCACTCTTAAAGCTATACAGAAAAAATCCTCTGCAAGATATCAGTCTGCAGCAGAGTTTATTATGGATCTTGATGAGTTCAGAATCAATCCCGGTATGGTTTTTGATTATGAATATTTTATTGATAAGGATCCTACAAAGCAGATTCCTACTAATAGAACAAGAGATGAGCTCCCGGCTTCTCCTGAAGAGGAATATGATGATTATGATGATGAATATGATGAAGAGGAGGACGGCGGAAAGAATAATATGCTCCCCGTTCTTGCAGGTGTTGCTGCAGCCATTGTACTTGTTGTCGGAATAATTGTTTTTACTGTTTTCGGCAGCTCAGCCTTCGGCTCATCCTCTGATTCGGAAGGCTTCTTTGACAAACTTGACATTTTCGGTATTTTCAGCAAGGATGATATTGAAGTTCCGAATTTTATTAATATGAAATTCGATGAGATTCTTGAAGAATATCCTGACCTTGCCATTGAGAATCCTCCTCAGTATGAATATAACTCAAATTATGAGGACGGCTATGTATGTAACCAGTATCCGGATGCGGGGGACAAGGTGTCAAAGGATACCGTGTTCAAGCTTACTGTTGCAACAAGTGTCGAAATGGTACTTGTGCCTGATGTAGCAGGTAAACAGGCTGTAAAGGCTGAAACCGAGCTCAAGGCAACAGGTCTTGTGGTTGAGCTTATCCCTGTTGTTGATGCAAGCCGAGATGAGGGCGAGGTCATCTATACAGAGCCTGCCGCAAATAAATATACTGCCTATAAGGGTACGGTTTATGTTTATTATGCAACAGGTGCCAACGGTATCAGTCAGACAAAGGTGCCCAATGTTGTGGGCTATGAGCTTGAAGCCGCAAAGCAGAAGATAATTGCTGCAGGACTTAAGGTCGGTGCAGTTACTCAGGGCGCAAGCGCTCCCTCTCTTGAAGGCTTTGTTATCAGCCAGACTCCCGATAAGGGTACTGCAGTAAACGCAGGTGTAAATGTTAATCTTGTTGTCGGAAACGGTATCCCCGCAACAAATACTGCTGTTTTTACAGTTTCGCTTCCTACTCTCGGTGCAAACTCATCAAGTACACTTAAGACCTATCTTAATGATGTTGCATATGACACAATTTCAGGTGTAAGCCTTAACGGTCAGAGCTATAAGCTCAGCTTTACAGGCTCGGGCGAAGACAATGAATTCAGCATTTTCTGTGATGCGGTTCTTATTTATACAGGTAATATTGACTTTACAACAACACCGCCCACCTTCTCCAATGTCCACGGATATCAGTTTTCAACAAAGGAATCCGTACCCAATGTTGTCGGTATGACTCAGAGTGCGGCTGAATCTGCTCTTGAAAGTGCAGGCTTCTTCAAATATAAGGTTGAAACGGAAGAAAGTGCAACCGTTCCTGCAGGATATGTTATTTCACAGTCACCGATATACAGTGAAACCGCAAAGTATCCTACAGCTACCATTATAACTATAGTCGTAAGCGAGGGCTCAGCAGAGCTTCCTCCTGAGGGTGAAACCGGCGTCGGTCCTGTGCCTCCCGAGGAAACAACAGGGGCGTTGCCTCCTGCAGAGCAGACAACTGCCGCCCCTCAGCCGTCTCCCGTTGACCCTGAAGTTCCTGTTGAATAAGCAAAATCAGGAGAATTATATGGCTTTATTAAACGGCAGAATTATACAATCTATCAGCGGCTTTTACTTTGTTGAAGCCGCTGATGCGGTTTTTGAATGTAAGGCAAAGGGAAGCTTCAGAAAAAAGAACATAACACCGCTTGTTGGTGATAATGTTATAATTGAAACGGCCGATGAAAAGGGAACTGTTACAGAGATTCTCGACAGAAAGAATTCTCTTGTTCGCCCGCCTGTTGCAAATATAGATATTTTGTTTATTGTAGCGTCCGTCGATGATCCGAGGCCCAATCTCTATGTTATTGATAAGCTTACAGCTTTCGCAAATTATCACGGAATTGAGCCGATCATTGTTTTTTCCAAAAGTGATCTTGCGGATGCCGGATGCTTTCTTGATATTTATAACAAAAGCGGAATGAAGGTTATTTGCTGCAGCAGTGAAAAGAACGAGGGGATCGACAGTATCCGCGAACTGATTACGGGAAAGGTGTGCGCCTTTACTGGAAATTCAGGGGTCGGAAAATCAAGTATTCTTAATGCAATTTCTCCGGAGCTTGAACTTCCCACAGCTTCTATCAGTTCAAAGCTCGGCAGAGGAAAGCATACAACAAGAATAGTAAGCTTGTATAAGCTTTGCGGCGGTTATGTGGCCGATACTCCCGGTTTTTCTTCGATAGATCTTGAGCTTTCCACCGAAAGGATATATAAGGACGAGCTTCCTGATTGCTTCCCTGAATTCAGGACTTTTACTGACGGATGTAAGTTTTCCTTGTCCTGTTCACATGTAACGGATAAGGGGTGTGCTGTTCTTGAGGCTGTCAAAAACGGAGAGATTGCAAAGGAACGCCATGAAAGCTATGTCAGGATGTATAACGAAGTAAAAAATTTCAAAAAATGGGAAGAATAAAATAACAGGACATACACATACTTTCTTTTTCTCCCGTATTATTTAATGTGTACCGTTTTGTACGGTAAATTAATAATTCGGGGTGCAGTATGAAAAGGAGAAACAGTTCTAAAGGATTTATTGTTATCAGTTTTGGTGTTGGACTATTTCTCGGCATATGTTTCCCTGTAAAGATACTTGTAATTGCACTGGCTGTTATGCTGATCTTTGCCGGTGTGTTTTTGCTCAGATCTTGTTAGGAGGGGAGTATATGAGAATATTTGTTTTCAGCAGTCCTGTTTTTTTACGGAAAATATTCAGATTGTTTTATAAGGAATAATACATAATGAAAATCAGACGGATAAAATTTCAGAAATTAAAGAACACCAGAGATCTCGGAGGATATGTTTCTTCAGACGGAAGAGTAATCAGGGATAAGATGCTTATAAGAAGCGGAAGCCTTTTTAAGGCGTCTGAGGATGATCTCAAAAAGCTTTGTGATGAATATAATCTCAGCACGATTATTGATCTGAGAATAGAAG
This sequence comes from Oscillospiraceae bacterium, assembly GCA_015066205.1. Taxonomy (GTDB): domain Bacteria; phylum Bacillota; class Clostridia; order Oscillospirales; family Acutalibacteraceae; genus RUG806. Next base: position 46,376 of record SVOV01000007.1, on the reverse strand, counting down.
CCGAAATCAAGGAAAAGCCTGATCCTGAGATTGATGGTGTCAGATATATTCATATTCCTCTTCTCGATAAGGCATATCTCGGTATAACAAGAGACGAATATTCTATCAAAACCTGGTTCAATATCTTTTCCGATGCTTCGCGCCGCCCGGAGGATGTGTTTTATGATATGTATGAAATGCTTGTTTTCGGCGAAAGAACAAAAACTTTGTTCCCACAGATTTTTTCAATTCTTGCTGAAGACAACGCAGAAGCGGTTTTATGGCATTGCAGTGCGGGTAAGGACAGAGTCGGCGTTACAACAATGCTGATTCTTCTTGCTCTCGGAATAGACAGAGAAACTATTATTGAGGATTTTCTTGCAACGAACCGTTTTTCATCGGCTGAAATTATTAAGACACGGGTATTTGCCCCGCTTGTTATTAAAGAAAGACGGCTCAGAAAATGTCTTGCTATCCTTATGGGCGTAAAGCGTGAATATATGGACAGATTATTCTTAAAAATCGATAAAGAATTCTGCAGTATTGAAGATTTTTTTATGAAGCAATACGGAATTGATGAAAATATGCTGAATTCTCTCAGGGATAAATTTCTTGTTAAAGGAGAAGTCTGATGAAAAATCAGGATATCAATATCAGAGACCCGTTCATTCTGAAGGAAGACGGAGTTTATTATCTTTACGGAACAAGAGGCAAGAATTTCGGTCAGAAAACAGGCGGATTTGATGTTTATAAGGGAACCGATCTTGAAAACTGGTCTGAGCCTGAAATGATTTTTGATTCCGAAAAATTCGGTCTTAATAAGAATTCTAACTGGGCGCCCGAGGTACATAAGTTCAACGGCAAATATTATATGCTTGCAACCTTTGAAAAGCCGGACGGAATGAGAGGGACATACTCTCTTGTAAGTGCTTCTCCCGACGGTGAATTTGTAAAATGCTCGGAGAACTCTCTGACTCCTGACGGATGGTGGTGTCTTGACGGAACACTATATATAAGCCGTGAAGGGAAGCCCTATCTTGTTTTCTGTCACGAGCATGTTCAGATAATGAACGGAACGGTATGTTATGTAGAGCTCAATTCGGAGCTTTCTGAAGCCGTTTCCGAACCGATATATATGTTCAGCGGATGGGATGCAAAATATGCCGAAAGAATTAAGGGCAACCGTTATGTAACAGACGGACCGTTTATGTACAGAGGAAAAAATAACAGACTTTATATGATATGGTCAAGCGCAATTAACGGTCAGTATTATCAGTGTCTTGCTGTTTCATCAAACGGTGAAATAAACGGTACTTGGGAACAGCTTGAACCTATTTTTACCAAAGACGGCGGTCACGGAATGCTTTTTGAGGATCTCGGCAATAATCTCAAACTTACACTTCACTGCCCAAACAGCTCTCTTGACGAAAGGCCTGTGTTCTTTGATATTGAAGATACCGGAGAGCGGCTTGTGATAAAAAAATAATTAACAGCGGTCACATTCGTGGCCGCTGCTTTTATGTGTATTTTGTTGAAAACAATAGCAGTTTTCAGGTATTATAAAAGAACTTTGTTCTTATAATCTATTGTAAGTTCACGCATCTGTTGAATTTCAGCCATTCTGTTCGGAGCAAATTCTGCCTTGCTTCTTGCACGGCTGTCAATGTTGATATCAAGACCTTCAAGAGAAAGATAGTACTTTGCGTTGACAGGATAACACTGACATTCGGCAACAGAGAAGAAACCGACAAAGTTCTGAAGCTTCTGTGCCTTTTCGGGATCACTCTTGTAGATGTTGCAAAGCTCTGCATAAAGCTCAGGATGGAAATTTGCCATAACACCTGAAAAGCCGGAACAACCGAGTTTAAGCGAATCAAGAAGTGTTGCGGAGTTAGCATTAAAGATCTTGAGCTCTGAACCCTTGATTGCATCAAGCTTATCTTTGATCATGCTGATGTTACAGCAGGTATCCTTAAGGAACTGATATTTTCCTGTTTCCGCCATCTTTTTAAGAAGATAGGGAGTAAGAACCCTCTTGTAGGGATATGGACACTCGTAAACACCAAGGCCGATTTCGGGAAGATTGGAAGCAACATATTCCATATTCTTAAGAAGAATATCATCGCTTTCGTCAGCTTTTGCAAAACGGTTTGCAATAAAAACATAGGCATCAATTCCGCAGTCGATAAAGCTTTTGGCTTCGCGTATCTGTACATCAAGGTCATCGGCGGTATGTCCGCTTGCAACAACTGTCATATCAGCGGGTTTGTGAGCCATAATAAACTTAAGAAGTTCAAGTCTTTCTTCAAATGAAAGGAAGAATATCTCGCTTGACTGACATATTGCAAATATACCGGCAACACCTCTTTCGTGATACCAGTGAAGCAGCTGTTCAACTGCGTTGTAATCAATTTTATTATCAGTTGTATAAGGTGTTATCATTGTAGGATATACACCGTCGGGAATGGATTTGATCATAATAACGCTCCTTTAATTTTATATATTCAGTATAAAGCATTTTTTTGTTTTGTCAATAACGCATTATATTGAATTATATCCTTTTTTGTGTTAATATTTCAGGGAGGTGATTTCATTGAACAGATTCGAAGGTTTTGTAATTGTTTCTGATTTTGACGGTACTCTTACAGGTACAGACGGAATAATCCCCGAAAAAAATATTGAAGCAATCAAATATTTTATCCGTCGAGGCGGAAGATTTACCGTTTCTACAGGAAGAACATACAAGGGCTTTCATAATTATTCTCCTGAAATAATCAATGCTCCCGTGCTTCTCGGAAACGGCGCAGATGCTTTTGATTATCTTGAGAATAAAAGCATTTTCAGTAATGCCGTTGAGGCAGATTCAATATCCGTCATTGAAAGCATCGTCAGCGCATTTCCTCAGATAGCCGTCGAGTTTTTCAGTTGTGATAAGAATTCCTATGTGCTGAATCCGAATGAGCAAAGCTTCCGTCATTTTAAGGGGCTTCGGATTGATGACTATAAAATTGCAGACAGTATCAGTGAAAGTATGTTTCCTGCAGTGAAAATAATGCTTTCAGTTAATGAAAAAACATTTGAGGTACAGGAGTTTCTCAGAACAATTGATCTCGGAAAAATAAAATATATACCGTGTACTGGCTCATATGTTGAGCTTCTCTCTAAAGAAGCCGGAAAGGGGAAAGCTTTACATCAGCTTTCCGATCATCTCGGAATCCCTTTCGGAAACATTTTTGCTGTAGGTGACGGTTCAAATGATGTTGATATGTTATCCGAAGCTGTAAATTCATTTTGTCCGTCGGGTGCAGATGCGCTGGCACTATCCGCTGCAAAAGAGATTCTCTGCAGCTCGGATGACGGAGTTGTTGCACATCTTATTTCAGTTATAGAGGAAAAATTTATTTAAAAAGGAAAACTGTTATCAGCTCTTATTTTGTCACATATCTCTCTGACGATAAGAGCTGTTTTTTTTGTGAAAACATATCTTTCATTGTTAAAATCCTTGTTTTCGGTCAGATTTTTGAAGAAGCTGATCTCGCCGCTCATTATTTCATCACGGCTTATCTCTTCTTCAATAAGAGAATCTGAAGAATCCTTTGTTTTCAGATACATTCCCGTAAGCTGTGAAACGGAAGAAAACATCAGAGTTCCTTTATCACCTATAATTTCAGAATAAGAATAAGTCTGTCCGACCTTTGAGTAATTAAGTACAACCGATAAATCATTATATTTAAGTATTGCCGTGCCCGCAGCATCGCAGCCGTTAGGAAGCTTCACTGCATCTGATATGATACTCTCGGGCTTTCCGAAAAGTGCAGCTGCAAGATAAAGGTTATAAACTCCTATATCCATAAGGCAGCCTGTATGCATATCAGGATTGAATATATTCGGATTTTTGCCTTCGGTATACAAGGGATACTTTGAGGAAAGCTGATAAAAATCAAAATGAGCAGAGCGGATCTTTCCGATATCACGCATTTTATCCGTGAGTATATTGAACCCTTCTGTATGAATCGTCATAATAGCTTCCGTATAAGAAAGATTATTGGTTTCAGCAAGAGAAATAAGCTCCTGCATCTGTTCAAGGGTAGTTGTTGCAGGTTTCTCGCAGATTACATTTTTTCCGTGGTTCAGAAAAAACTTGCTTTGCTCATAGTGGCATACATTGGGGCTTGCAATATATACGCTGTCGAAAGCATCAGATTCTGCCATTTCTTCAAGTGAATCAAAAGCCAGCACTGCTCCGGTTTTTTCTTTGAAGGCTTCTGCCTTATCTTTATCTCTTGAATAAACTGCAATAAGATATACTCCGTCAACGGTTTTTGCCGATGATATGAATTTTTCAGTGATCCAGGATGTTCCGACAGTTGCAAATTTCATATAACGCTCCCATAAGTTTTTTTATTAATATAACATATAATTTGAAAAAAACATATAGTTTTAGTGGACTTTTTTTGCAATTAGTTATATAATATAAAAAAATACGGAGGTGACAATATGGCAACTGTCAGACCTTACAACGAAAAAGATAAAAAAAGAGTTCAGGACATCTGCCTTGCAAATGCTGAATGTCTTGATTCTCCCGAGGAGACACAGAAATATATTCTTTTAATGTACTGTAATTATTACATTGAGCAGGAGCCTGAAAATTGCTTTGTAGCCGTCAATGATGAGGATGAAGCTGTAGGATATATAATTTGCGCAGAGAACTATGAAAAGTATGAAAAGACTTTTAAAGAGATATATCTTAATCAGTGTGCTGCAATAAGTCCCAAAAGATATGTTGAAGCAAAGCTTGATCTTCTCTCACATTCTATGTTCAAAAACAGCTACAGTGCACATTTTCATATCGATATTGATGATAATTACCAGAGACAGGGGCTCGGCTCACTTCTTATTTCCGCACTTAAAGACCACCTCAGCAGGAAGAACATAAACGGAATGATGATGGTTTGCGGTGAAGACAATATCAATGCAATTAATTTTTATAAAAAGAATGGGCTTAAAGATCTTATAACTACAAAAATGGGACACGCGATGGCGTTGGATTTTGAAGAATGATGGAAATGTTTACTGAAGAAAGCTTTCTCAGAATTGAAAGCCTTGTCAGAGAATGCGGAAAAATTATGCTTTCAGCAAATGATATAGAAGCTGATACTTCTAATATCAAGAAAAAGAGCGGTGATGCCGATTTTGTTACCGTTTTTGATGAAAGTGTTCAGAAGGCTCTCATTGAAGGTATTCTTTGTGTTTTTCCCGAGGCAAAGTTTTTTGCCGAGGAAAAGGATAATTTTGCTGAAGACACCAAAGAGGGAATCTGCTTTGTAATTGATCCCATTGACGGTACAACTAATTTTATTCACTCTCTCGGTGCTTCCTCTATATCCGTAGCTATGCTTTATAACGGTGAAATAGTTTATTCGGTGGTATATGATCCGTATCGCGAAGAGCTTTTTTCTGCAATAAAAGGAAAGGGCGCGAATCTCAACGGAAAAAAGATATCTGTTTCTGACAGAGAAATGGAAAATGCCGTTATATCGTTCGGAACAACCCCCTATAAAAAAGAACAGTACGGTTGTAAGGGCTTTAGTATTGCACATAATATTTTTATGCATTGTGCCGATATCAGAAGAAGCGGCAGTGCCGCTATTGATATGGCAAATGTAGCCTGCGGAAGAACTGACGGTTTCTTTGAATGTATTCTTTCTCCCTGGGATTATGCAGGCGGAACTCTTCTTATTGAAGAAGCAGGCGGTATTGTTTCTGATTTTTCCGGAGAGCCGGTAGGTTTTTCTGCCCCCGGACCTGTTGTATGCTCTAATAAAAATGTTTATAAAAAGCTCATAGCTTTAATTAATAACAAATAAAACGGAGGTTTTTATTATGTCAAATATTCTTGATCGCTTCAAGGAAGGTGCTGCTGAAGAAAAAGTAGTAGACACCGCAAAGAAAGTTAAGGTCGGTATTATCGGTACCGGTTGGATCGCCGAGGCTCATGTTGCTAACTATCTCAGATGCCCCGATGTTGAAATCGTTGCTGCCGCTGATCTTATCCCCGGTAAGGCTGAAAAATTCTGTAAGGATAACGGAATCGAAGGTGTAAGATGTTATCCCGATCATAAATCAATGCTTGATGCTGAAGAACTCGATGCTGTAAGCGTCTGCACATATAACAGAACTCATGCTGAATGTACGATATATGCTCTTGAGAAGGGCGTTAATGTTCTTCTTGAAAAGCCTATGTGCGTAACTCTTGATGAGGCTGTTGCTATCTGCCGTGCAGAAAAGAAGAGCGGAAAGATTCTTTCGATCGGCTTCCAGCCCAGATTTGATGAAAATATGAAGATGGTCAAGAAGATAGTTGAATCAGGCGAGCTTGGCGATGTTTATTATATTCAGACAGGCGGCGGCAGAAGAAGAGGTATTCCCACTCCTTATGGCACAAGCTTTATCGAAGATAAGACCGCAGGTATCGGTGCTCTTGCTGATATCGGTTGCTATTCTCTTGATATGGTGCTTAATGCTGTCGGCTATCCCAAGCCTCTTACTGTATCAGGCTATACATCAGCTTTCTTCGGAAAGGATCCCGTAACTTTCCCCGGACATCCCGAATATGCTGAGCTTTTCGGTGTTGATGATTTTGCAGCTGCATTCGTAAGACTTGAGGGCGGAATCATTCTTGACTTCCGTATTTCATGGGCAATGAATCTCGACACTCCCGGCGATACTATTATCCTCGGTACAAAAGCGGGTCTTCGTATTCCCTCAACCGAATGCTGGAACGGAAGCATCGGCGGACCTCTTAAGATATACAGAACCATTGCAGGAAGCGATGTTGAAACAGTTGTTCCCGAAAGAACAACAAAGGAAGACAATTTCTACAGTAAGATCCGTCTTTTCATTGATGCTGTCAAGGATGGCGGTACAGCTCCCGTTCCTTCAAGTCAGATCATTTATAATCAGGCTATTATTGACGGTATTTCAAGATCTGCAAAGTGCGGCAGAGAAGTAACCGTTGAAATTCCCGAAATCTAAAAAGTATGGTTAAAGATTATCTTGAACTCGGTCAGATAGTCGGAACACACGGTATTAAAGGGGAGATTCGCATCAATCCGTGGTGCGATTCTCCCGATTTTGCAAAAAAATTCAAAACCGTGTATTTTGATCCTGACGGAAAAAAATCAGTGAAGGTAACAGCAGCCAGAGCTCACGGAAACATTATTCTTATGAAGCTTGAGGGTTGTGATACAATGGAAAAGGCTGAAGCTCTTCGCAATAAAATGCTGTACATAAAAAGAGCGGATGCAAATCTTCCTAAAGGAACCTGGTTTATTGAAGAGCTTATCGGCTGTGAGGTTTTTGATGCCGATAACGAAAGCACCAGATACGGAAGGATTACTGATGTTTCTGTTACAGGTGCTAATGATGTATGGCATATTACTGATGAAAAAAACAATGAATATCTGATTCCTTCGATAAGAGAAGTTGTAATTCAGGTTGATGTTGAGCAGAATTTTGTCAGAATCCGACCTCTGAAAGGAATTTTTGAAGATGCGGATTGATATTCTCACTCTGTTTCCCGATATGTGCAGATCTGTTTATGAGGAAAGCATAATCGGTAGAGCAAAGAATAAAGGTATTCTTGAAATATTTTCACATAATATCAGAGATTTCTCAACTGATAAGCACAGAAGAGTGGACGATACTCCTTATGGTGGCGGGATGGGTATGCTGATGCAGGCTCAGCCCATATATGACTGTTACAAATATGTCTGTGAGCAAACAGGAAAAAAGCCTTATGTCATTTATCTTTCTCCTCAGGGAAAGGTGTTTTCTCAGGATAAGGCAAAAGAGCTTGCTCATTATGAGAATCTGATTCTTCTCTGCGGCCATTATGAGGGAATCGATGAAAGAGTTCTTTCTGAAATCGTTGATGAAGAGATTTCTATAGGTGATTATGTTCTTACGGGCGGTGAACTTCCTGCGCTTGTGGTTACGGATGCTGTTGGTCGGATGATAGACGGGGTTCTTCCCAATGAAGAGGCTTTTTCTTGCGAAAGCATTTATAACGGTCTTCTCGAACATCCGCAGTATACAAAGCCTTATGAATGGAACGGAAAAACAGTTCCTGAGGTGCTGATTTCAGGACATCATGCCAATATTGAAAAGTGGAAGCGTGAACAGTCATTAAGAGTGACATTTAATAAGCGGCCCGAACTTCTTGAAACAGCAGAACTTACAAATAATGACAGGAAAATTCTGGACAAAATCAAGAATGAATGATTATTTTGGAGTTATTGCTGTAATTCCTCAAAATTTTGTAGTAAAGTTGCACAAAAGAGGTCTTTTTAATTTGACTTGATTTAGTTTTTCAAACGAATTGTTTTTTTGTTTGCTGATTTTGATTGACTGGAATTAAGTTTGTGATATAATATATTATAAATTCAGTTATCCGAGAGGGGATCAATATAATGATTACTAAAGAAATTACAGTTCAGAATCAGGTCGGACTTCACGCAAGACCTGCAACTTTCTTCATTCAGAAAGCTAACGAATTCAAGTCTTCCATTTGGGTTGAGAAGGAAGAGCGCAGAGCAAATGCTAAAAGTCTTCTCGGTGTTCTTTCTCTCGGTATTAAAGGCGGAACAACTATCAAGATAGTTGCAGACGGTGTTGATGAAGAAATAGCAATGGCAAAGCTTGAAGAGCTTATTGTTTCAGGATTTGCAGAATAAGCAAATGCAGTTTGCGGCGTATTGGTTTTTTCCGATATGCCGCTTTTTTTGGAGTGATATTTTGTCAAAACTTGAAGAACTCAGAAAAAAAGCAATGGCTTTACCCGAGCAACCGGGTGTTTATATAATGAAAAATGCCGATGGCGATATTATATATATAGGAAAAGCCAAAATATTGAAAAACAGAGTCAGCCAGTATTTCGGTTCTCAGAATAACCATCCCTCAAAGGTAAGAAGAATGGTTGAAAATGTTTTTGATTTTGATTATATTATTGTTTCCAGTGAGTTTGAGGCGCTGGTGCTTGAATGCTCACTTATAAAAGAGCATACCCCTAAATATAATATTCTTCTTAAGGACGATAAGGGTTATTCATATATAAAGGTCGGAAATAAGTCTTGGAAAAGCATTTCCTCCGTATTCAGAAAAGATGATGAAGATGCTTCTTATTACGGACCGTATATGGCATCTGATACGGTAAATTCTGCTCTTAAGGAGGCTATGGATATTTTTCAGTTGCCTCACTGTAATAAAAGATTTCCCGAGGATATCAGAAAAAAAGGGAGACCGTGTCTTAACTACCATATAAAATTATGTTCAGGTGCTTGTGCAGGGATCATAAGCAGGGAAGAGCATAACAGAAATGTTGATGAAGCCTTAAGATTTGTTCTCGGCGGCAGAAATGAAATTCTGAATGAGCTTAAGACTGAAATGAATAAGGCTGCGGAGTCACTTGAATTTGAAAGAGCGGCAAAGCTCCGTGATAAAATTCAGTCAATTGAAAAAATATCGAGAAAACAGAATGTTGTTGATATTAAATATAAAAATCAAGATGTTTTCGGAATTGAGAGCATCGGAGATAAATCCTGTGTAAATGTTCTTACCGTAAGAAAAGGTACGATAGTCAGTACGGAAAATTACATTACTGACAGACTTGAAAACGGTGAAGAGGAGCTTATTCAGCTTCTTGCCAATTACTATTCGGGACGGACGGATTTTCCCGACAGAATCTGCATTGAAGAAGAGATATCGGATACAGAAATGCTTTTCAGATATCTGGACAGCCTTTCATCAAAAAAGATAAGAATATATTCACCTAAGGCAGGCGAGGGACTGAGTCTTATGGAGCTTGCGAAAAGAAATGCATCCGAAAAGCTATCAAGAGTTCTGACAGCCCATGATAAGAAGAGAGCTGTTCTTCTTGAGCTTAAAGAGCTTTTAGGTCTTGAGAAAATTCCGTCTGTTATTGAAGCATATGATATATCAAATATGAGCGGCAGTGAGAATGTCGGCGGAATGATAACCTTTGTTGACGGAAAACCCGACAAGAAGAGATACAGAAGATTTGAAATCAAGGGGTTTATCGGTCAGGATGACTACAGATCGCTTGCTGAGGTTATGGAGCGAAGAATTAATGAGTACCGCGAGAACAAAGGTACTGATAATTCTTTCGGAATTATGCCCGATCTTATACTCATTGACGGCGGAGCCGGTCAGGTCAATGCAGTTGAACCGGTGATGAAAAGAATGGGCTTTGATGTTCCTGTTTTTGGTATGGTAAAGGACGGAAAGCATCGGACGAGAGCCATAACCTCTGTCGGCAGTGAAATATCCATAAATGATAATCGGAGTGTGTTTACCCTGGTTTCTGATATTCAGGAGGAGGTTCACAGATACGCTATCGGCTATCACAGAAAGCTTAAGGAAAAAAATACTTTTTCTTCACAGCTGCTGCAGATTCCCGGTGTGGGTGAGCAAAGAGCAAAAAAGCTTCTCCTTAAGTTTGGTTCTATGTCAAAGCTCAGGGAAGCTGATGTTGAAGAGTTGATGCAGGTTCAGGGGATCAGTGAAGCTACAGCAGAAATTATTTATAAATATTTAAGAATGTTATAATAATTAATTGCTGAAAACAGTTGACAAATTTCGTATAAAATGTGATAATATATTGAAAATCTGTTTACGGAGAGAATTATGCGGGTTATAACAGGATCGGCAAGAGGCAGGCGTCTTATCTCACCTGAAGGACGGGATGTAAGACCTACCACGGATAAAGTTAAGGAATCACTTTTCAATATTATTCAGTTTGAGCTTCAGGGTGCTGTTGTTCTCGATTTATTTGCAGGTTCAGGTCAGCTTGGTATTGAAGCTCTCAGCCGCGGGGCAGAAAAGTGTGTATTTGTTGATTCTTCCCGTAAATCTTTTGATATAGTTAAGCAAAATATAGATATGTGCAGATTTTCATCCTCTTCGGTTGCAGTGTTATCTGATGCATTTACTTATCTTAAGACAACAAAGGAAAAGTTTGATATCGTTCTTCTTGACCCTCCGTACAATAAAAAGCTCTGCGATGAAGCATTACAGCTTCTCGGAAACTGTGTTAATGATACGGCTGTTGTTATCTGTGAAACAGAAGCAGATGAGGTGCTTCCTGAAAAATGCGGAAGATTGATTGTTGACAGAGAATATGTTTATTCTTCAATAAAACTCACTGTTTTCCGTTGTGTGTCAGAATAAGGGTGATTTTTATGAATTCAATTGCGATTTGTCCAGGAAGCTTTGATCCCATAACAATAGGACATATAAATATCATTTCAAGAACGGCAAAAATGTTTGATAAGGTCATTGTCGTTGTAATGATTAATAAAAAGAAGAATTCAGGTTTGTTTACGCTTGAAGAAAGAGTTAATTTTATAAGGAAATGTACATCCGATATACCTAATGTAGAGGTTGATTTTTATGACGGTCTTCTTGCTGATTATGCAGTAAGTAAGGGTGCTGTTGCCATTGTAAAGGGACTTCGTGTCCTTTCGGATTACGAAGATGAATTCAAGCAGGCGCTTACAAATAAAAAGCTTGCTAAAAATGTTGAAACAATTTTTATGGTTACGGATACCGAGTATATGTTCCTCAGTTCAAGTGTTGTTAAAGAGGTCTGCAGCTTCGGCGGAGATATAAGTGACTTTGTTCCTGCTCAGATCAAGCAGGATATAATAGACAGAATAAGAGAAAGGTGCGTATAAAATGAAAATTGATGATTTATTTAATCAGATCGAAGATATTTTAGAGGAAGGTAAATATCCCTTCGGCGGTTCAAAGGTCAAGGTTGATGCTGATGCTCTTCGCTCAATAATCAATGATTTAAGAGTTGCATTACCTGATGAGGTCGTTAAGGCAAGACAGATCGCTTCAGAGCGAAAGACAATTCTTGCACAGGCCAATGATTCAGCAGAGGTTAAGATCCGTCAGGCAGAGGCCCAGGCTCGCAAGATGGTTGAAGAACACGAAATAACAAAGGCTGCACAGCTTAATGCTTCTCAGATTATTACAGATGCTAAAAAGCAGGCTGCCGAGATCATTGAAAAGGCAAAGGCTAATTCCAATGAAATCGTTGACAATGCTCAGAAATGGGCAACTGACCTTCGAAACGGAGCAAGTAATTTTGTTGAAACTGTTATGGAAGAATCCGATGAGATCCTTTCCAAAACAATGGAAGATCTTACAAGAAATCTTAACAGCGTAAGACAGGCTTCAAGTAAGATAAAAACAGTTACCGTCAAAAAAGCAGGACAGTAATTCTTTAATTCTGTTATTTTTAATTAATGCCTCGCATACATTTTGTGCGAGGTGTTTCTTATGAAGATGTTTGTTTTCCGATATCCGCGCAATAAAATCACTGATTTACTGATATGTCTTTTTTGTGTATTTCTGATTCTTCTGATACTTCAGTATGATTCTTTTATAAAAATCGCGTCAGCTGAACCTGAAGAGGAATATGTTTCGAATTTTCTTTTCTATAACGGAATATCGGTTTCAGATGAGTTTACTGTTGAGAGCATTATTCTTTCCGATGATGATAAAGAGGTGTTTGCTGATTATAACGATATCCAGAAGGAAAACGGATTTGATCTTGAGGACTATATCGGAAAGGCAGTCAAAAGATACACTTTTGAAGTATGTCAGGAAAGCTCAGCGGATAACAGGCTTCTTTTAGCGGTTGTTTTTACCTATAACGGTGAAATTATCGGTGCTGATATACATTCTCCGTCTGTTGACGGCTTTATCAGGGGAGTGAAAAATAATCTTGGCGAAATTAAGACTTGATAAATTTATTTCTTCACAAATGAATATTTCGAGAACTGATGCTAAACGGCTTCTTCGTCAGAACTCGGTGTTTGTAAACGGGAAAGCTGTATCAAAAGCCGAAATATCTGTAGATACCGATAAAGACTCCGTTACCGTAAGCGGAAAAGAAATAGTATATAAGAAATACATCTATATCATGATGAATAAACCGAAAGGTGTTGTTTCTGCTACTGAGGACGGGCGTGACATTACCGTTCTTGATATTCTGCCGGAGCATCTCAGAAGAAACGGTCTGTTTCCCGCGGGACGGCTTGATAAGGATACTACAGGCTTTGTGCTGATAACTGATGACGGAGCCTTTGCCCATAATATGCTGTCGCCTGCCCATCATATAGAAAAGACCTATACGGTCGGTATAGAAGAAAAGGTGACACCCGAGGATGAAAAACGCTTTTTCGAAGGAATGGAAATAGGCGGTGAGCTTTTCAGACCCGCAAAGCTGAGATTTCTTTATAGGGCGGATGAAGATAAGCTTTATTATTACGAGATCAAGATTACCGAAGGACGCTATCATCAGATAAAAAGAATGTTTGCGTCAACGGGAAAACCTGTTATTGAATTGAGAAGAACTCACCTGGGTTCTCTTTCTCTTGATTCTGCTCTTAAGCCCGGTGAAGCAAGAGAAATAACAGAAATTGAACTTAAAAAAATACTTCCGTAACAATTTAACACTTTAATTGGTGAAAATACACAACAGCCGTTTTGACAAAAAAACGAACATTCTGTTGTGTATTTTATTTATTTAAATGGTCAATTCTTACCGATTTGAATAAAAAAAACAAAAAAATTTGTAATAATTTCTAAAAGCTATTGCATTGAAACATAAAAAAGTGTATAATTACAGTGTTTTATATTGTGATTTTGTCTAATAGCGACCCGATTAAATTATTTGTATTATTTTGAAAGGATGAAATTTATGTCAAACCGTCTTTTTCAGAGCGTACTTCATCAGATGAAGGATGCAGTCGGAAGAACCATTGGTGTTATTGATGAAACAGGTACAATTGTTGCCTGTACGGAGCTTACAAGAGTAGGCGATGTCGTAACCATCGGTGTATCGGAAATTTTTGCCCTTAATACAACAACATGCGTTAACGGAATTACATATCGCGCATTCGGTTCTCTTATGCAACCCGAATATACTGTTTTTGTTGAAGGAAGTGATACTCTTGCAGATAAATATGCAGGTATTCTTGCAGTTTCCCTTTCAAGCATCAAGCAGTATTATGACGAAAAATATGACAGAGGCAACTTTATAAAGAATGTAATGCTTGATAATATTCTCCCCGGTGATATTTATCTTAAAGCAAGAGAGCTTCATTTCAATAATGATGCAGTACGAGTTGTTCTTCTCGTAAGATTCAGCGATGTATGCGAATCCTCAATGTTTGATACAATTCAGTCTTTATTCCCTGATAAGAATAAGGATTTTGTTATCAGTGTAAATGAGAATGATGTAGCTATCATAAAGGATATAGCTGCTGCAACAGACAGTAAAGACCTTGAAAAGCTTGCTCGCTCCGTTATTGATTCTCTCGGTTCTGATATTGCCGGTCAGGCTGTCGTCGGTATCGGAACAGCTGTAAAGAGCATCAAGGATCTTGCAAAGTCCTTCAAGGAAGCTCAGGTTGCTCTTGAGGTCGGCAAGGTTTTTGATACTGAAAAGGTCATCATCAGCTGTGAAAATCTCGGTATTGCCCGCCTTATTTATCAGCTTCCCACGACTCTTTGCGATATGTTCCTTAAAGAAGTTTTTAAGGTTGGTCCTGTAGACTCATTAGACCACGAAACATTGTTTACTATTCAGAAATTCTTTGAGAATAATCTTAATGTTTCCGAAACCTCAAGAAAGCTCTTTGTTCATAGAAATACCCTTGTTTACCGTCTTGAAAAGATCAGAAAGCTTACAGGTCTTGATCTCAGAGAATTTGATGATGCCATTGTTTTCAAGGTAGCACTTATGGTTAAGAAGTATCTTGATTCTTCTCCCATCAAATATTAATTCGCAAATAAAGGATAATAATTTATGATAGATTTTATAGATGTGTCAAAGACATATCAGAACGGGACAAAAGCGTTGACTGATCTCAGTCTTCATATTGACAGGGGAGAATTTGTTTTTGTTGTCGGCTCATCGGGAGCCGGAAAGAGTACCTTTCTTAAAATGATCATGCGTGAAGAGGTACCGTCCTCCGGTTCTATCGTCATAGACGGTGTTGAACTCAATAAATTAAAGGCAAAGCAGATTCCGTATTACCGCAGAAAGCTCGGTATCGTTTTTCAGGATTTCCGACTTATTCCGAACAGAACGGTTTATGATAACGTTGCTTTTGCTATGCATGTAATCGGTGCAAAAAACAAGGATATTTCGAGACGCGTTACATATGCCCTCAGTCTTGTCGGATTAAGTGTGAAAGCGAAATGCTTCCCGAATGAGCTTTCGGGCGGTGAACAGCAGAGAGTCGCACTTGCACGGGCACTTGTTAATCAGGCTGATATTATTATAGCTGACGAGCCCACAGGTAATATTGACCCTGAAATGTCCAAGGAGATCGTTGATCTTTTGAATCATATAAATGCTAATAAAAAGACAACAATCATTATGGTTACTCACGAGGTTGATCTCGCAAAGCAGTATAATAAGAGAATGATTACAATTAATAACGGTACCGTGGTTTCCGATACCGATCATCCTGAGCTTGTAGCTTCCGCTGTTGAGGAGCGTGTTGATACGGCACCCAATGCTTTTTATGAAGCACCTCTTGAGGATGTTGAAATTGAAGACTTTCTTGATAATTATACCTCTTCTGCAGATTCTTCCGAAACTGTCAGCGATTGATCATCCTGTCAATTCTTATCGAAAGGTTAGTTTATGAAAAACAGAAATATACGTTACCTTACTCATGAGGGTATAAGAAATATCGGAATTAACAGACTGATGTCTGTTGCATCTGTTGCAGTTCTGATGTCCTGCCTTGTGATCATAGGATTTGCTGTTTTATTGTTTTTTAATGTGGATTCTTTATTACAGCACATCGAAGCACAGAATGTTGTTATGGTTTTCTGCGAGGTTGATGCAACCGAACAGGATATTCAGCTTACAGACGAAAAGCTGAAACAGATAGATAATATCACATCTGTTGAATTTGTATCAAAGGAAGAAGCATTTGAACTTATCAAAGCATCATTTGATGAAGATTCCAAGCTTTTAAATAATATTGACAACAGCTTTTTACCTGCAGGCTTCAGAGTAACTGTCACTGATATGGCATTATTTGATGAAACAGTGGCAAAAATAACTGCAGTTGAAACAATAGCTGATATTCAGCAGAATGGTGATCTGGCTTCTAAGCTTGAAGAAATAAGATCCGCAGTTACTTATATCAGTATCGGTGTTATTATTGTTCTGTTTATTGTTTCAATGTTTATTATTGCAAATACCGTCAGGATTACAATGTTTTCCAGAAAGCTTGAAATAAGCATTATGAAGGCTGTAGGTGCTACAAACTGGTTTATCCGCTGGCCCTTCCTTGTTGAAGGTGTAGTGCTGGGAATTATTTCATCTTTTGTTTCCTTTATAGTTCTTGCTCTTTTGTATTCTCTCCTGAGCGGTCCGTTCTCTTCCATTTTCGGCCTTTTAGGAAATGTAGTTGTAAGTTTCTGGGATTATGCCCTTATTCTTCTTGGAGGATTCCTTGTTGTAAGTGTGCTTACAGGTGCAGTCGGAAGTCTTATTTCAATGCGCAAATATCTGAAAGAACAGGGGAGTGTTGTTTTAGATGAAAGCTGATATTTTAAAAAAACTCCTCAGTGTTATTCTGGTTTTTATACTTTGTTTTTCATTCGGAATTGAGATTTTTGCGAAAATTTCTCAGGAAGATCAGAATAAGATTGATGAATACGAAAAGCAGCAACAAATTCTTCAGGATAAGATTGATGCGGCTAAGGTTGAAATAGATAAATTAAAGGATAATATAGCAGATAAAGAAGTTTATGCCGGACAGCTTGCCGTTCAGATAGAAAATTTTCAGGCTCAGATAGATTTATTGAATGATAAAATTGATGTTCTTGAGTCTGAAAAGGCTGTTATTCAGGAAAAAATTGACGCACTTGACGAAGAAATTGCTAATATTGAGTCTGATATAGCTGAAAATGAAGCTGAAGTAGCTTCTACCGAGGCTGAAATTGCTGATATTTATCTTAAGCTTCAGGACAGGCTTTATGAAACCTATGTCAACGGTGCAACATCAGAGCTTGAGCTCTTATTTGACTTTGACGGCAACGGCGATTTTTCAACATATCTCATTATGCTTGAGATCCTTCAGCTGAGAGCTGAAAGTGATGAGAATATGGTTCAGAGTCTTAATGAGGATATTGCAAAAATCGATATGCTTATTGAAGAATATGAGCGTATGATTGATGAAATATCTGTAAAGCGCGATGAACATCAGGTAAAGGTTGATGAATATAATCTCAAGGAAAATGAGGTTATTGTTGCCCGTTCCAGTCTTGAGGACTCACAGGACGAGCTTATTGATCTTCAGGAAGAAGCTTATTCTTATATAAAAGAGCTTAATGCCGAGAGTGCAGCATATGAAAAGCTTGTTGCAAGCTATGAGGCTGATATCAAGGCATTCGAGAATAAAATAGACAGCATAATAAATAATGCATCCCACGGAAACGGAAATATTGCTTCAAAGCCCGGCGGCTTTATATGGCCGCTGCAGTACAGTGATGTTTATATTTCATCATCCTACGGTTACAGATATGACCCCATTTCAGGTGTTTATAAGCTTCACGGCGGAACAGACACCTGTTGTTGGAGCGGTACTATGGGTAAGGCTGTAAGAGCTTCTGCATCCGGTACTGTAATTATTTCTACATGGCATTCCGCTTACGGATATTATGTCGGTATCGATCACGGCGACGGAATTGTAACCGTATATGCTCATAACAGCTCTCTTAATGTGTCTGTCGGTCAGCATGTAAATCAAGGTGATATTGTTGCTTATGCCGGTTCAACGGGTTATTCTACGGGTGCGCATTGTCACTTTGAGGTCCGTGTAAACGGTACAAAGGTTAATCCCACAGGCTATGCCTCATTGCCTAATTAATTTGAAAGTTGATTCTTATGACAAAAAAAATTTCTTTGGGTATAACAATATGTCTTCTTGTGCTTGCGGTTGCAGCTTCAAGCATAATAACCGTTTTTGTTATGCTCAACAGGTACGATTCTCTTCTTGTTGATCTTCCCGCAAGAGCACAGCAATATGACAAGCTTTCCGATATTGATGAGCTTGTCCGTAATGAGTTTTACGGAGAGATCGATTCCGATATTATAAACAGCGGTCTTGTATCAGGCTTTATAAACGGTCTTAATGACCCTTACAGCTATTATATCTCCGCAGAAAATATAAAGCCGTATACCGATTATCTTGAAGGAAAATTCTACGGAACAGGAATTAATTCCTATTATGACAGTGAGACCGGATATCTTATCATAAGCTTTATTGATCCCTTTTCTCCTGCATTTGAATCCTCTCTTAAAGAAGGTTATTATATTACTTGTGTTGGCGGTAATGATGTTACTGCTGAAAATTCTTCAAAGCTTATCCAGACTCTTACAGAAGGTTTTGATAAGAAGATAACTGTTTCCTATCTTGAAAGCGCAGACAGCGAGAATAGCTCTGATATTGAGCTTTCTTGTGGCTACAGAAGTCCTTCGTGTGAATATAAGATCAATAATGATGTCGGTTATGTTCATTTTGTTTCATTTTATGAGGATACAATTAATGAATTCCTTGATGCAGTTGAACATTTCAAGACTAACAATATCAGTGCTCTGATTATTGATATCAGGAACTGCATAGGAACAGATTATACTTCAGCTGCAAAAATAATAGATGCAATTGTTCCTCTTGCAAGTGAGGGGTCAGGCGCGATCTTTACTGCAAAAAATGCAGATGGTGAGATTATATCAACTTACTCTTCTGATTCATCTGCTCTGAATATGTCCATCGTTGTTCTTATGAATTCAAGAACGGAATGTGCTGCAGAGCTTTTGGCATGTGATCTTAAGGATTTCGGTAAAGCTGTTCTTGTCGGCGAGAAGACATCAGGCCGCGGTACGATGCAGAAGATGTTTGAGCTTGAAGACGGCGGAGCAGTAATGCTTACCGTTGCAGAGATTTTTCCTTATATCAGCGATAGCTTCGACGGTGTCGGTATTTCTCCCGATATGGAGGTTATTACATCCGAAGCTTTTAAAAATCAGCTTGATTTTTCGGATTTCTCAGAAGATGAGCAGTATAAGACCGCATATTCCTATCTTACAGGACAGAAATAAAAATAACAGGATGCACTGTTTTTTGTGCATCCTGTATTTTTTATTCAACTGTAATAAAATCCTTTAGCTCTTCGTAAAGGGTGTCACCGATTCCCGGAACATTCTTCAGCTCATCAACAGAGATAAAATCGCCGTTTTCTTTTCGGTATTCAATAATTGCTTGTGCCTTTGATTGGCCGATACCCTTAAGGCTTGTAAGCTCATATATATTATCACTGTTGATATTAATTTTAATTATTTCTTCGGAGAGCTCTTCTGATGTTGCTGTTTCTTCCTGTATGGTAATTTCTTCAAGCAGCTTAGTACCAATAATATCAATGGCCTGTTGTCCTAAAATATAAATCAGAAGTACTACAATAAAACCGATAAGGAGTCTGATAGCCGTTTTATCAGATATCTTATAGTTTTCTTTTTTCTCTTCGGTTTCTTTTTGTTTATTGTTTTCTGTATTATCCATTGGCACTTATTTTCTTCTGTTTCTGATAATTGCAGTAACGGTGCCTAATGCAATTGGAAGGGCTGTATACTTTAACGCGGCCTTTATAACATCAAGCTTAACGCTTGTTCTGTCGCGGAGGATTTTTTCGCTTCCGCTCACAGAATAGCAGTCAGAACCGATAAGCTCTCTGTAATAAACCATTCTTGTGCTGAAGCTTCTGACATTATTTTCATTGAAATCAATAATTCTTACACCCTGCATAAGACCGTCGCCATAGACATTGAAGCCTGCAGTTTTGCATTGACCGAGCGTTATGCCGTCAACATCACCTGCAAAATCGTTCATATGATCGTGACCGAAGAAAGCAGCCATAACATCTCCTGTTTTTTTCCATGAACTGAACTGACCGCTGTTGTATCCCGATGTGCAGGGTGCTTCACCCATATAACCTACAGCTTTTGTTTTATCAAGAGCATAGAATCGGCCTTTTTGCTCATTCTGTCCCGTTACGCCGTCAGTAAGCATTTTTAAAAATGAGTGTTCCTTCAGAAGCTCAAACTCTTCAGGCACGGGAATATGCTGAAAGACCATAGAGGGAACAGGATTTAGTCTTTGTCCCTGAATCTCCTTAGCTTTATTCTCATACCATTTGATCTGTTCTTTCTTTACAAATCCGTAAGTACTGAAGTATTCTTTCGGAGCACCGCTACCCGAATACATCAGCCAGAAATTAAGAATGGTATCGCTGTTTTCGGAATTCTTTACAGCTATATTGTAGTCGCCGTATTCATTAATCTCATCTTTATCGGGAAGGATACAGCAGGGAAGAGATCTGTAAATTTTATACTGCACAAAAAGGTCTTTGACCTCTTTTTCGAGATCGTGATTTCCGAGAACAAATGCGAAGGGGATGTTGTTTTCGGCATAAGGAGCAGTGATACGAAGAAGAACATCACGAAGCTCTTCTTCATTTCGTCCGCTTGCGTTATCTCCCATAAGAATAACAAGATCAGGCTTTAATTCTTTTACTGCTGCGTACTGCAGATTAAGATAGTCCTTAATTACGGCCTTTTCTTTTTCAGTAGAATTTTTGTAAGACTCGTGAGGATCTCCGACGAGCATAACTCTGAATTTTTTATTATCAAATTTAAGTGAATTTTTCATAATTTACCCTCTGAAATTTGAATATGCAAATAAATGATGTCAATAATAATAGCGATTAAACAAAAGGAGTGAATTATATGCTTGATAAATTAGCATTGATACTTGTGATTATCGGTGCTATAAACTGGGGTGCTATCGGGCTTTTTCAGTTTGATATCGTTGGTTGGATCTTTGGCGGTCAGTCTGCGATAATCAGCAGAATCATTTTTACCGTAGTAGCGCTTGCCGGAATATGGTGCATTTCCTTATTATTCAGAGAAAATGAAGTGCTTGTTGATAATAAGGATGTCTGAGTATAGACATAAGGCTTGGTAACATAAAAGTTATCAAGCCTTTATTAATTATTTAACTGCAGCCTTGAGCTCCTCGGTTTTGTCTGTCTTTTCCCATGTTAAATCAAGATCTGTTCTGCCTATATGTCCGTAAGCCGCAACATCGTGATAAATGGGTCTTCTGAGCTTAAGATTGTCAATAATAGCAGCAGGACGAAGGTCAAATACCTTTGAAACAGCTTCTGAAATTACCGTATCAGCTACTGTGCCTGTTCCGTATGTGTCAACAAGTACGGAAACGGGACGGGCAACACCGATAGCATAAGCAAGCTCAACCTGACAACGCTTTGCAAGACCTGCGGCAACGATATTTTTCGCAACATATCTTGCGGCATAAGCGGCTGAACGGTCAACCTTTGTGGGATCCTTACCTGAGAAGGCTCCGCCTCCGTGACAAGCATATCCGCCGTATGTATCAACAATTATCTTTCTTCCTGTAAGTCCGCTGTCACCCTCCGGACCGCCTGTTACGAATCTTCCTGTGGGGTTGATGTAGAACTTTGTGTTTTCATCAATAAGATCGCTGTCAATGGTTGTGAGAATAACCTTTTCTATCATATCTTTTCTGATAGTTTCAAGATCTGCATAAGCCTTATGCTGAGTTGAAAGAACAACTGTATCAACTCTTACGGGAGTGCTGTCCTCATATTCAACGGTGACCTGTGTTTTGCCGTCGGGACGGAGATAGTCAAAAGTACCGTCTTTTCTTACCTCGGAAAGCTTTTTTGCAAGCTTATGAGCAAGTGTAATGGGAAGAGGCATAAGCTCAGGTGTTTCATCGCAAGCGTAGCCGAACATCATACCTTGGTCGCCTGCGCCGTGAAGATTATAAGAATCCTCTTCACCGTTCTTCATTTCAAGTGATTTGCTGACGCCCATATCAATATCGGGTGACTGCTTGTCTATTGTTGTAAGAATTGCACAAGTGTTACCGTCAAAGCCTGCATCAGGGGAGTTAAATCCTGTATCGCATATAGCTTTTCTTACGATAGCGGGAATATCAACATTTGCTTTTGTTGTAATCTCGCCCATAACAAGAGCCATGCCTGTTGTACATATGCTTTCGCAGGCAACTCTTGAATAAGGATCTTGTTCAAGCATTGCATCAAGGATAGCATCCGAAATCTGATCACAGACCTTATCGGGATGTCCTTCTGTAACTGATTCTGATGTGAAAAAGTGTCTTGCCATTTGTTTACCTCCAAAAAAAATACTCACGGGCAGACGCCGTGAGCAATAAATAAAATACCTTATCTCTCGGCTTAACCGCGGATTTGGCACCTTGCATATTGCAGGTTGCCGGGCTTCACAGGGCCGTTCCCTCTGCCACTCTTCATAAGGATTATGAATACTTTTATATTATATTACAAAATATGTATTATGTCAACAAGAATCGCTTATTTTGTCAGAAGTTTTGATTTGTTTAATCCGTCCTTCAAAGGCTTATAAATAACAAAGGTAAGCACTGAATTGATTACTCCTTTTATAAAGTTAAAAGGAATGATAGCGGGTATAAGAAGCTCGGCAACAGCCTCGACCGTTGTATGAAGATAGAGCGGAGTGAAAATAAGATTCAGCGGTATCATTATAAGAGTAAGTCCTGCTGTTGCTGTGATAACTCCGTATAAAAGATGCTTTGCATCGTCCTTCTTTCTCATAAAAAGCTTGAGAATGATAATGTAACAGCCGGTGGACACAACATGCATAATAAAGCCTTGCCAGCTGCTGGCGGCACTGACTGTGAGAGACTGAATCAGTGAAACAAAAACGAGGACAAAGGAGCCGTAGGGAAGTCCGAGGAAAAGAGTTGAAAGAATTACGGGGATATCACCCATATCATATTCGAGAAATTTGGCGCCGGGAAGAATACTGAAGCGTACAATCAGCATAAGAACAGTGGCGAGTGCACTCATCATTGCTGTTGTTACAAGTACTTTTACGGATTTGTTTGATTTTTTTTGCATAAAAAAACACCTCGATAAAAATCGGGGCAAAAAGGTAAACTACTTCTTTCATCCGGACTGTACCGTCGGTTTCGGAATTTCACCGAATCAGCCGAATGGCTCGCGGACTTTTACCGCCGGTGAGGAATTTCACCTCGCCCCGAAGTATTTAAGTTTATTATATCACTAATTATTGATTTGTCAATTATTTTCGATTATAATATAAACAATTCAGGAAAGGCGGGATTGTTATGGCAGGAAAGAAGAATTCAAAGCTTAAGCTTTTATACCTTAAGGAAATTTTTGAAAAATATACTGATGAGGAACATATACTTAATGCCGCTGATATAGCCGAAAAGCTTGAGGTATACGGAATTGAATGTGAAAGAAAGTCTATTTATAAGGACATTGATATTCTGACAGATTACGGTCTTGATATAATCAAGACAAATAAGCCTAAAACGGGATATTTTCTCGCTTCAAGAGAATTTGAGGTTGCGGAGCTGAGACTTCTTAATGATGCCATTCAGTCTGCAAGGTTTGTTTCCAAGAGAAAGACTGTTCAGCTCCTGAAAAAGACAGATAACCTTTTAAGCGTGTACCAATCGGCAAGACTTAAAAAGCAGGTATTTATTGATAATTCTAACAAATGCACAAATGAAGAGATTTTCTATAATATTGATGCTCTCGATTCGGCAATTAAGGCTGAAAAAAAGGTCAGACTAAAGTACAGCAGGAGAAAAATCGATTCCAATTTTGTCGCAAAAAATGAGCAAAGAGATTTTATACTCAGCCCGTATGCCCTTGTGTGGTCCAACGATCATTATTATCTTGTTGCAAATAATGAAAAGTATAACAATATTATGAATATAAGAATTGACAGGATCCGCAAGGTTGAAGTGCTTGAAGAAAGATTCCGTCATTTCTCTGAGGTTTCAGAATATAAAACTGTTTTCGATACGGCAGATTATGTTTCAAAGACCTTTAATATGTTCAGCGGTAAACCGCAGATGACAAAGCTTCATTGTAAAAATGAAATACTGGAGGAAATGATCGACCGTTTCGGTGAAAAAATCACCATTAATAAGGTTGATGAGGGTTGGTTTAATGTAGTTGATGAGCTGTATGTGAATGACGGTCTTGCTTCCTGGATAATGCAGTTCGGAGATAAAATTGAGGTAATTTATCCCGAAGAGCTGAAACAGCTTATACTTGATAAAACTAATAAGATACTTAAGATCTATAAATAATAAGGCGGTGTAATTTTGGTTTTTAGGGCAATGAATATTAATGAGCTGAGTGAGGATATGACGGCTCATTATTTTCCGCTGTTAACAGATGCAAAAAAAGAAAAAATCCTTAAGATGAGCAATTTTAACGAAAAGAACATAGCCTTCTGCAGTGAAATTCTCGCAAGGCAGTGCCTGAGTGAATTATGTGATGCTCCGGAGTTTTCATTTTCACTTTTGTGTAATCCCAATTCAAAAAGCGCAGTCGGAAATTTTGATGCGGAAATTTCAATAAGCTCAGCAGGAGATTTTATAGCCTGTGCCGCATCGCATGATTATGTGGGGGTGGGGATCTCTCCCATAATGCCGTTTTCTTTTCAGGATGCCCAGAAAAATCTGACTGACGCGGAGATTCGTGCAGTATTTTCAGAGTCGGGTTATTCTTTCAGTGATATAATAAAACAGCCTTTATGTAAAGAAAAGTCCGCAATGATAAAATATGCAGTATTTTCTTCCCTCAAGGACGCTTATTTTTATGCTTCGGGAAGAGGAATCCGTTCAGACCGCAGAAACTATTATTTTGAATTTGAGGGTACATCAATGGCTTGCTCTGATAAAAGCTTTTCTGTTGTAAAAAGCTATGTGGACAGCAAAGAAAATGTTGCGGTTTCTGTAATTGAGAGGTGTAAAAAATGAACGAATTTATAATCGGTAAGAATAGCTTTATGCTAAACGGCGAGCCTGTGAGAATTATTTCCGGGGCAATGCATTATTTCAGAGTTCCGAGAGAATACTGGCGTGACAGACTGCTTAAGATCAAGGCTTGCGGCTTTAACACAGTTGAAACATATACGGCCTGGAATATGCACGAGCCCGAGGAAGGTAAATTCGATTTTGCGGGTAATCTTGATCTCAAGGCTTATCTTGAGCTTGTTAATGAGCTCGGTATGTTTGCTATTGTCCGTCCCGGTCCTTATATCTGTTCTGAATGGGAGTTCGGCGGATTTCCGTGGTGGCTTCTCAGGTATGACGATATTGAGCTTCGGTGCATGAATGATACATATCTCAGTAAGGTTGATGCATATTTTGATAAGCTTATTCCGATTATTTCATCTTGTCAGATCGATAATGGCGGCAGTGTAATAATGGTTCAGGTAGAAAATGAATACGGAAGCTACGGTGATGATTCAGAGTACATCAGATATATTGCATCAGCTCTCAGAATAAGAGGAATCACCTGTGAGCTCTTTACCTCTGACGGGGATTGTGATTTTATGCTTACGGGCGGAACCGTGCCGGAGATCTTCAAGACGGTTAATTTTGGTTCAAAGGCAGAAAAGGCATTTGCCAACCTCAGAAAATTTCAACCTGACGGGCCCCTTATGTGTGCTGAGTTCTGGAATGGTTGGTTTGACCACTGGGGAGAAAAACACCATAAGAGAGATATAAGTGATGCTGTGAAAAGCTTCAGAGAGGTATTGGCTGAGAACGGAAATATCTCTGTGTATATGATGCACGGCGGGACGAATTTCGGTTTTATGAACGGTGCGAACTGTACCGATAAGGAGTTTCAGCCTACAGTTAACAGCTATGACGACGATGCGCCCATAAATGAATATGGGGGGCTTACAGAGAAGTATTATCAGTATAAAAATGTGCTTTCCGAATACGGTTTCTCGTCGGATATTGAGGTGGCGGAGCCTGTTACTGTTTCTTATCCCTCTGTTTCTCTCAATGAAACGGCAGGACTTTTTGATACGCTTGATATTATAAGCGAAAAGAAAACAACAACAACTCCTTTACCTATGGAAAAGCTCGGTCAGGGCTACGGCTTCATTTGTTATGAAACCTTCATAAAAGGACCGAGAGAAGCAAATGATCTTCATCTTGAGGTTCATGACAGAGCTTATGTTTATATAAATAATGAATTTAAGGGCATTCAGTACAGGAATGACAGGAAAAACAGAATTAAGTTTTCTGTTCCGGCCGACGGACTCAAGCTTACTGTTCTTGTTGAAAATATGGGCCGTATAAATTACGGACCTTATCTTAAGGATAATAAAGGCCTTGTTTCAACACCGAGGCTCGGTGCACAGCTTTTATATCACTGGGATACTTACTGTCTGCCATTTGATAATATTTCCGATATTAGCTTTGAAAGAAAGCTTAAGGTTAAATTCAGAGATAAGCCTGTATTTATGAGAGGAATTCTTAATATTGAGGATGAGCCCTGTGATACATTTGTAAAGCCTGACGGCTTTAAGAAAGGTCTTATATGGGTAAACGGAAAGCTTCTTTCGAGATACTGGGATAAAGGACCTCAATTGACCTGCTATCTTCCGGCACCTTTCTTAAAAAAAGGTGCAAATGAGATAGTTGTTCTCGAGCTTGAGGGCTTTAAGAAGCCCATAGTAAACTTTGTCAAAATGCCTGTTCTCGATAAATAATAAAATGCCGTTGCTTTGCAACGGCTAATTTTAATATATAGGAAATTGCTCGCATTGTGAGAGATTTCACTTATATCAAAAAACACCTTTTCGCCCCCAAAACCCAGGGCCGGGGGTTGATAAATCGAAGACTTTTTCTTATAAAAAGGGAACTGCTCAATGAGCAGTTCCGCATTTTTTTAATTAATAGAGCTTATCAGCGTTCTTGCAAGCTTCGCTTGCTGCGAACCCGAGGAAAGCTGCGGGAACAGCTGTACCTTCTGTTTCCTTGATTACCTCTTCTTCTATCTCAGCATAAGCTTTAGAGCCGAGAGTTTCTCTTGCGCTTACCTTCCATGCGGGTTCTTCGTGCTGCTTAACGAAATACATTACATGCCAACCGTATTCAGTCATAACAAGGTCAACATCACCGGCTTTACGGTCTTTGTCATATACCCAGTTTTCAAAGGGCTCAACCATTTTGCCCTTTTCAATTCCTTCATAAAGACCACCGTTCTTGTTTTCACCGCCGTCATCACTTAATTCGTCAGCAAGCTTTGCAAAAGCCTCTTCAGTCTTTTCGCCGCTCATATATTTGTCATAAATATCTCTTGCCTGCTTATAAGTTTCTGTTACAAGCTCAATGGAGTAGCCTGTGCCCTGATTTGTGATTTCGATCTCTTCTTCAGTTGTTGCAGTCTTAACTTCCTGATCTTCCTTCTTTTCAACATCGATCTTGTTGCCGTCAGTCTTCTTGAGCTCACTTGCAACACTGTCGAATGAAACAAGGATATGTCTTGCATCAACTAAGGGTTCTTCTGCTCTGTATGCTGTCTTGATGATATAGATTACATAAACATAATCATCTGTGGGATAAACCTTCTTGTCGCCGACTTTTCTGTCAGCACTGTAAAGCCATTCAGCAAGATCTTCGCCGATCTGATCCTTAACAGTTGCTCTCTTGATGTTCTTTGCAAGAGTAGCTGTATCATTCTTGAAGGTTTCCTTATCTTTTTCGGCTGCATATTCATAAGCAAGCTCAATAAAGGAAGCTTCATCTTTAATTTTGCCGAGCATTTCTTCAGCAAGAAGCTCTGTTTTTGAGGGCTCTTTTTCAACAGCTTCTGTTGTTTCTTCTTCTACAGCCTCAGTGGTTTCTTCTTCAGCTGTTGTTTCCTCTGCAGCTGTAGTTTCTTCTGCTGCAGTAGTTTCTTCTGTTGCTTCGGCTGTGGTTTCTTCAGCAGCTGTAGTTGTTTCTTCCTTCTCTTCTTCCTTTTCTACTTCAAAGCCGAAGAGACGAAGGTCAACAGCCTGGAATTCACCGGGATCTTCAGCATAAGCCTTTTCAAGCTCTTCATCTGTGAAGGAGCTGTAGCAGTCTTCTTCAACATCTTCAAGATACTGAGCTACAAGATACTGCTCTTCAAGAAGCTCTCTGAACATTTTTTCGTTGAGTCCCTTGCCGTAAACATAGCTGATATATCTTGAAGCAGAGAAATGGTTTGCTTCAGCGCTTGATGCAATTGAACCTATAAGCTCGTCTATTTCAGCTTTGTGTTCATCAGAAAGTGTAATACCTTCTGCTTCACACTTGTCAAGATAATAGTTTGCTGTTTCAAGAGTGGTAAGAACACGCTGTCTGAAAAGCTCATCATAAGTGATCTTGTTGCCGTCTTCATCAGTTGTTGTCTGAACAGCGGGGTCTTTTGTATAGTCAAACAGTGTGTAGCCGTAAGACTGCTGAAGGGAATTTGACTGCTCAACATATGTCTGGAAAACAGAAGAATAATAGTAGCTGTATTCAGCAACGGAATAGGTTCTGTCGCCGACCTTTACTGCGGGCATAAACTTCTGAGGTACACCGAACTGATAGAGCGCAAATACAGCAATGCCTACTGCAAGTACAATTGCAATTGCCCTTACGACCCAGGTTACTACCTTAACGGAGTCAATGCCTTTCTTCGATGATTTCTTAGCATTATTTGCTAATCTTTTTTTTCTTTCAGCACGGTAATCGAGCTGATTTTCATTTTTTGCCATAATAAACACCTTTCATTTTGTTTAATGTTTGGTAAAAAACCATCAACGAACATTATATAATAAAATAAAAATAAAAACAATACCTATTTTCATTATTTATCATTTTTTATTAAAATTTCCCGTTTTGTCGAATATTGACGGCTATGTCTTTGTGTGATAGAATAATAAATAAACAGAAAATGAATTCTCGGAGGATAAAATAATGAATATTCTTGTATTGAACGGCAGTCCGAAAGGAAAGTACAGTATTACTCTTCAGACATGTAAATATCTTGAAATAAAATTTCCCGAGCACCGGTTCAGTTATCTTGATGTAGGGCAGAAGATAAGAAGCATAACAAAAGATTTTTCTGAGGCCAAAGCACTTCTTGAGGATGCTGACCTTTTGATCTTTTCTTATCCCGTTTATACATTTATCGCACCCTGTCAGCTTCATAAATTTATTGAACTTATGAAAACATCGGGAATCGAGCTTGCAGGAAAATGGGCAACACAGATTACAACGTCCAAACATTTTTATGATGTTACCGCACATAAATATGTTGAAGAAAACTGCTTCGATCTCGGATTAAACTATGTCAAGGGTCTGTCTGCTGATATGGATGACCTTACAAAGGCGCAAGGACAAAAGGACGCTGAAGAGTTTTTCAGATTTGTTCTCTGGAGTATTGAAAATAAGTATTCTGAAATTCCTCCTGTTTTGCCTGTAGTAACTGAGCCTGTAAAAGCAACTGTTCCTTCTGAAACTGCCGGTCAGAAAAAAGGCGATATAATTGTAGTTACCGACGCTGCTTCAGATGATACAAATCTTCTCAGAATGATTGAACGCTTCAAGGCTGTTTCAAAAAGAAATGTCAGAACTCTTAATCTGAATGATATTAATATCAAGGGCGGCTGTCTCGGTTGCTTTAATTGTGCAGTAACAGGAGAATGTGTTTACAAGGACGGCTTCAGTGAGATTTTAAGAAGAGAGATACAGACCTCTGAAGCTATTGTATATGCATTTACCGTTAAGGATCATTCAATGGGCCCTCTTTTTAAGATGTATGATGACAGACAGTTCTGTAACGGACACAGAAGTGTAACAATGGGAAGTCCCGTGGGATATCTTGTCAGCGGAAATCTTTCAAGAGAAAATAATCTCAGAATGATTCTTGAGGGCAGAAGTGAGGTTGGCGGTAATTTTCTTGCCGGAATTGCCTGTGATGAAAGAGACACCGATTTCAATATTGATAAAATGGCTGAAAATCTCGAATTTGCGATATGTAATAACTTCAATAAGCCTGCAAATTTCCTCGGTGTGGGCGGAATGAAGATTTTCAGAGACCTTGTATATCAGATGCGAGGAATGATGCGAGCTGACCATAAATTCTATAAAGAACATAATCAGTATGATTTTCCCCAAAAGCATAAGGTTATGTCAGCTGCAATGTATCTTGTAGGAGCAATGCTTTCAAGTGATAAGATTAAATCAAAAATGGGCAATAAGATGAACGAGGGTATGCTTATGCCCTATGTAAAGGTTCTTAATGATGCCGAAAAAGAAATGAAATAATCATCAAATATCAAGAGGCAACAGCTTATTTTGCTGTTGCCTCTGAAATTTTACTGATTAAGAATAGCACCTGTTTTAAGATTAAATGTAAGAGTGTTGATTTTACCGTCGAGTTCAGATTTTACTGAAATTATATCCTTTTTGATATATTCAGCCGAAAGGATCTTTTCATCAGTTTTGATAAAGAACTTACGGAGAAGCTCTGTTTGTTCAGCATCAAAGTCACCTGCATTGTCAGAAACAAAAAGAACATTACCGCAGAGGTTGTTGATTCTTGCAAGAAGGAGCTTTTGTTCCTTTGTGAACTTCAGATTAGTGTTTCTGAGGAAGAAAACATCAGGGTCGTTCATAAATACTCTGCCGTTGAGATGTCTTCTGAAAATGGAGTTGTTGATGGCAGACTGAGCACTGAGCATTTCATTGGATACATGAATATGATTATATATCTTGCCCGTGTAAGTGAGGTCTACATCACAGCTGATTCTGCAAGCGTCAACAAGACCGAAGCAGGCACTCATAGGAACACCGCATCCGAGAAGGAGTTTATCTCCCACAAGCTCTCTGAGAAATTCCATGGCTTCTCTCATAATTTCACCGCGGCATTTACCGTTTCTGGGATATAAGCACTGGCTGTAGAGGAAATCAAGCTTGACCATATCAAAGCCCCATACATTCAGAACGGTATCAAATACTTCCTTCAGATAGTTTCTTACATCGGGATTATAAATATCAAGAATATAAGCACCGCCCCATGCGAGAACACCCTGAAGAGGCTTGCCGTTTTCATCCTTGACCAACCAATCGGGATGCTCCTTTGCTGTTCGTGAAACCTTCTGACAGCTGAAGGGAGCAAGCCAGATGCCTGCCTTATATCCTTTATCGTGAATCTTATCTGCAATATATTTCATGCCGTTGGGGAATCTTGAGGGGTTGGGATCGAGCCAATCGCCGACAAAGGTTTCATAACCGTCATCAATCTGGAAAATAGAAACCTCTTCCTTTACGGAGTCGAGTCCGTTAAGGTCTCTGAGAATAATTTCTTCATTGATATCCTGGAAATAATTATACCAAGATGTATATCCGCTCATTGAGCCCTTTCTGGTTTCGGGCATTTCCATCATAGAGAAGTAATTGTCAAACACCTCTTCATATGTGCCTTCAAAGTAAACTATATCAAAGACTTTCCATTCTTCGGTAACGAATTTTCCGAGTGCATCCTTATTGAATGATAAGAAATTATCATTCATTTTTACCTTGAAATATGTATAGCCTGTGTTTTCTGAAAGAGAGCCCCAGAGCTTCATATTTTCGCCGTTTCTGATATATGTATAGCCGTGGCTGTGGAATTCACCGGGCTTTTCGGAGTAGCTGACAATTCTTTCATCGCTTGTCATACTTGCGATGTGCTCGAGCTGTTTATGAATTCTTGCCAATTTTATTGTGCCTTTTCTGATTTCATCCTTTGTGTATTCGCGTGTGTTTGTCCATGATTGATAACCTGCTGCGAAAAATCTGTCACCCTCATTGAATGTATAGGCCATTTCAACAGATATATCAACGAGTTCAAATGTTTTCTTAGGCTTAAGTATAACTGTAAATCTTTCTTTTGTGTCTGTGATATCAAGAGAGTAGAAGCTGTTTTCTGTTTCATTGGTGGAAATAATTTTGTTGCCTGCCTTGTACTTGATAATAAACTTTTTCATAATTTATCTCCCTTTTATTAAATGATTGATAAGTTTTTTAGTATCGGAAAAGTCGGGAACAACAACATCAGCACCGGCCCTGAGCAGTCTTTCTCTTTTGTCCTGATTTATTCCGAAGCCTTTTATTTCATCTGTTGCAACAGCTACGGTGTAGCCGCCCACATTGTGAACCAGTTCTATTTCGACAAAGCCGTCGCCGAAGGACAATAGCTCATCGCCGCTTATATTCTTTTCTTCAAGCAGTCTGTTTATTACAAGCTCTTTTGAGCACTGCTGGACTTGTTCGTCAAGAGCTCCGAATATGTTATCGCCGAAGAAGAGGTCAAGTCCGAGCATTTTTGCCTCTTCTCTGACCTGAGGCTGATCGGTACCGCTTGCACAGTAAATCTCAATACCTTTTTCCTTAAGGGCTTTAAGAAGCTCATATGAACCTGTAACAAGATAGTTTTCGGGTGAAACGGTTTTTTCTGAAAGAGAATTTCTGATTCCCTCAATTTTCAGGAAAAGGCGTCTGAGGTATTCGTTTTTATAGTCCATACCTTCTTTTGCCGTGCCGCCTCTTGCTTCAATTTCCTCTTTCAGCTGAAGACATTGGAAGATCGTCTGTTTGCCTGTCAATTCATCAACAAAAGAAGTAATTAAGGCTTTTACTTCGCTGTCAGATTCTTTTCTGTCGGGAAGTGCATTGGAATACTCCTCACAGAAATAAGGTATCATTACATCCTGCCAGCCAGCTCTTATTAAGCTGAGTGTGCCGTCAAAATCGAATAAGGCAGCCTTGAATCTGCGGTTTTCAGCAACTTCATTGATAATTTCGAGTGAAAATATTTTTTCGGGAGCTGAATTTATCTCCATAAATTTATATCTCCTCCATTATTTTTATTAATATTATAATTACAATTTTCATCTTAATCAAGAGTAATTTGCCATTCTATGAAAAAATTGCTTGAAAACAGTATGAATTGTTGTATAATGCATATATTAGGAGATGATTTGATTTGAAGCTTACCAAAATGTTGAATTCTGACAGGCTGTCTTTATCATTTGAGGTTTTTCCTCCGAAAACGGATTCATCCTTTGAATCTGTTCGTAATGCTGTATTTGAAATTGCAGAGCTTAAGCCCTCTTTTATGAGTGTTACCTACGGAGCAGGCGGGGGCACAAGTAAATATACCTTGCAGATAGCAAAGGATATCAATGACAGGTTTAATGTTCCGTCCTTGGCACATCTTACCTGTGTTTCATCTGATAAAACTGCCGTAAAAAAGCAGATAGAGAATATTCATAGTGCCGGTATAAGAAATATCATGGCATTAAGAGGAGATATTCCCGAAAGCAAACGGGATGAAGACAGAAGCCTGTGGGCATATAACCATGCTGTGGAGCTCGTCAGAGAAATCAGGGATTCAGGCTATGATTTTTGTATCGGCGGTGCCTGTTATCCTGAGATTCATCCTGAAAGCAAGGACAGAAAGACCGATATTTTGTATCTTAAAGAAAAGGTTGATGCAGGATGTGATTTTCTTACAACACAGATGTTTTTTGATAATAATCTTCTTTACAGCTTCTTATATAAAATAAGGGAGGCTGGAATAACTGTTCCTGTAATTCCCGGTATTATGCCGATAACCAACGGAAAGCAGATAAAAAGAGCCGTACAGCTTTCAGGCTCTCATATTCCTCAGCGCTTTATGGCACTTGTTGATATGTTCGGAAGCTCTCCCGAGGCTATGCTTCAGTGCGGAATCGCATATGCCACCGATCAGATTATTGACCTTTATGCAAACGGTATAAAGAATGTTCATGTTTATTCAATGAATAATCCCATTGTTGCTCAAAAAATTATTTCAAATCTTTCTTCAGTTATAGGTTAAGGTGAGATGATGAAAATACTTGAATACATTAACAATAACATAACTTACCTTGACGGCGGAATGGGAACTATGCTTCAATCTGAGGGACTCGGCAAAGGCGAGCGTCCCGAAATGTGGAATCTGACTCATCCCGAAAGTGTTATTGCTGTTCATAAAGCTTATTTTGATGCAGGCAGTAATATTGTATCTTCCAATACCTTTGGTGTAAACGCTCTTGTTTATTCTGAGTCTGAAATGAAAGAGCTGATAGAAAAGGCATATAACAACTGTATGACAGCTAAAAACCAAAGTCTTGGGAAACAGGAAAAATTCATTGCCTTTGATATCGGACCTCTCGGAAAGCTTCTTGCTCCCTTTGGCGAATTGGAATTCAATGAGGCTGTAGAGATATTTTCAAAATCTGTTGCCGCAGCCTCTGATTTCGGTTTTGACCTTATTCTTATTGAAACCATGAATGACCTTTACGAAACTAAGGCCGCTCTTCTTGCCTGTAAAGAGAACAGCTCTCTCCCTGTATTTGTAACGAATGCTTATTCTGAAGACGGACGACTTCTTACCGGTGCTACTCCCGAAATAATGGCGGAGCTTCTTGAAAGTATGGGGGCTTGTGCTGTCGGAGCAAACTGTTCATCGGGACCGGCGCAGATGCTGCCTGTTATCGAGAAGATTCTTAAAAGCACATCTTTACCTGTAATTATGAAGCCTAATGCAGGTCTTCCCGTTTTTTCGGACGGAATTTCAAAATATGATATTGACGAAGAATCGTTCAGTAGTGTAATAGCTTCGGCTCTTGACAGCGGCGTAAGACTTGTAGGTGGCTGCTGCGGAACAACCCCGTCACATATTGCGGCATTAAAGGAAAAGACTAAAGGTTTTGCTCCGGTCGTGCTGGAAAATAATAAACGGACCGTTATTACCTCAAACACAAGGTGTGTCGAATTCGGCAAGAGACCTGTTCTTATCGGAGAACGAATTAATCCTACAGGAAAAAAGAGATTTAAGCAGGCTCTTCTCGAAAATGATATTGATTACATCATATCGGAAGGTATAAATCAACAGGAAAAAGGTGCTGAAGTCCTTGATGTGAATGTCGGGCTTGCGGGAATAGATGAGGCCGCGATGCTGGAAAAGGTTGTTACAGAATTGCAGATAGCTACCGATCTTCCTTTACAGTTGGATTCTGCCGATCCGACTGCACTTGAAAGAGCGATGCGTATTTATAAAGGAAAACCGCTGGTAAATTCCGTAAACGGTAAAAAAGAATCTATGGAAAGCATTTTTCCTCTTATCAAAAAATACGGCGGCAGTGTAATAGCATTGACTCTTGATGAGAACGGAATCCCTGATACTGCTGAAAAAAGGCTTGATATTGCAAGAAAAATACTTGACAAGGCAGCAGAGTATTCTGTTGATAAGAAGGACATTATTTTTGACCCGCTTACTATGGCTGTAAGTACTGATGAAAACAGTGCTTTGGTAACTCTTGAGTGTATTGAACGAATTACATATGAGCTCGGTTGCAGAACATCGCTTGGTGTATCAAATATTTCCTTTGGTTTGCCGAACAGGGAACTGCTTAACAGTGCATTCTTTCTGTCTGCAATGAATAAGGGCTTGTCTGCTGCTATTATGAATCCTTATTCTGAAAAAATGACAGATGTGTATCATTCCTTCTGTGCTCTTAACGGTATAGATGACGGTTTTTCTTCATATATAACATATTGCGATAATAATGCAGTGCACACATCTGAAAGAATCTCGAACGAACGAGCCGAAGATTTATCAGATGCTGTATATAAAGGCAGAATTGAACTGTCATCAGAACTTGCGGAAAAATGTCTTGAATCGTCGGATGCATTGTCTGTGATAAATGAAAAAATAATACCTGCCCTTGAAAAGACAGGAAAAGCATATCAGGAGGGAAGACTGTATCTCCCGCAGCTTCTTATGAGTGCTCGTGCTGCAGGTGCCGCTTTTGATGTGATTAAAAGTAAGGCATCGTCATCTTCGCAGAAAAAATGCAGTATAATCCTCGCAACTGTTGAGGGCGATGTACACGACATTGGTAAGAACATTGTGAAGCTTTTGCTTGAAAATTACGGTTTTGATGTTATAGATCTCGGCAAGGATGTTCCTGCTGATTACATTGTAAACAGAGCAAAGGAGTCGGGAGTCGGGATGGTCGGACTCAGTGCTCTTATGACAACAACGCTTGATTCAATGAAAAAAACAGTTGCTCTTATAAGAAAAGAAATTCCGGATTGCAAGGTTATTGTCGGAGGTGCGGTTGTTACTGAAGAGTTTGCAAGATCGATAAATGCTGATAAGTATGCAAAGGATGCTCTTGATACCGTTAGTTTTGCTGAAGATGTTTTTAGCGCCCGTTTGTGATAAAATGAAAGAAACCTGCAGTGCTTTTACTGCAGGTTTCTTTGTCAGTTAACTGAATATTCTTCGATATTGTTTTCTTTGTTATATTTAACTATTATTGCGTTAACATCATTCTTACCTTTGTGTCTGTAGGGGATGATACATAAGATCCAATACATGATGAAAGCTCCGATAAAGTTAAGAACGATATCTCCCATAGTATCCATAAGTGCAAAACGCATAGGATCTTCGACAGGGAAGAGGTGGAAAATCTTTTCGGGGTCTCCGCCTGCTACTGCAAGTGCATTTTCGTAGTTCCAATGCTGAGCATCACCGCCGAAAAACTGATCAAAAATGAATTCAAATAATTCCCATGCACTGGAAAGAATAAAGCCGAAGCCGAGTGCTGTAAGATTTGCTATCTGATGGGGACAGGTCTTTTTGAATTTTAACTGTGTTGCAGCTATGTATTCATATCCTATATAAACAGCTTCTGCTGTTCCGAGAGCGTGAAGCACCTTGTCGTAACCGGGAAGAATGTAATAGAAATTGAGATAAGCGCCACCGAAGGAACCGAGGAAAAATCCGAGTGCGGTTATGTTCTGGAATTTTGGAGATAAAAGACGAAGACGGCTGTTAGCAGGAAGCATCTGAGCTATTTCATATCCGAACATACCCATAAGATTTGCAAACATCTGTAAAGGTTGGTTGCTTCCGAGATATTCATCTCCGAAAATGAGTGATTCAACAATTCCGTATATCATCAGACCTCGAAGAATCCACCAATAAATCAGTTCAGCTTTCGATACATTCGATAATATTCTGTTTTTATAATCAATTATTACCTTTTTCATTATATTTTCTCCTGTCTTTTTTTGAGATAATAACATTAAAAGCCCTGATGATTATTCCAAAACGGAAAAAAGAATTATTAAATTATATTTACCGTTGATTTACAACATATAGTAGTATTACTGTCTATTAAATTGCAATGACAGAGGGCGTTAATAAACTGTTCATAAACTTATTAAAAAATTTGCATACTATATTCAATCGATATAAATTGTCTTGGTATTTTGTTTAAATTTACCAATCAGCAGTTGTAAAATTTATTAATTTGACCGTTGACTAAAAAGTGGATAAAATATAAAATATTAAAAGATAAATAAATTATCTACATCTACAAAAGGAGTGTCTTTATGAAAAAAACAACTAAAATTGTTTCAATTATCCTTGCTCTCGTAATGGCAATGTCCTGCTTCTCAGCAGTTGCTTTCGCTGAAGAAGTTGACGATTATGACAAGAGAATTGACGGTTGGAACGCTAACTATGATCTTTTCCTTGATCACCTTTTTGATGACAATAGCTTTACAAGCTGGAAATATGTTGAAATCAATGAAAAGGCTATGAAGGACACAATGACAGCATGGACAGCTTTAGCTCTCTATGATGAAGCTTGGAGAAACTATGCTACTCATCATATCAGCATTGAGCAGGCTGAGCTTATTCTTCTTGCTCTTATTGAAAAAGCTGACTATGAATTCGATGACGGCTATGTTGATGAATTTGTTGATGTGCTTGAGCTTGCTCAGGATGCTGCAGGTATCGTTGAAAAAGCTGCAGACATCATCAAGGCTGAAGAATTCACAAAGGTTATCGAATCCGAAGCATGGGGTACAACATGGAAGGTTATCGGTGATGTTACAAAGATAGCTCATGCATATCAGACCTACAGAGATCAGTTCGTTGAAGAGTATTCAAGGGTTCTCTCTGTTCAGCTTGCTAACCAGTACTATCTTGACCTTCTTAAGCATATCGCAGATACAACTCCCTATGACATTCTCAGACAGGCAGCTACAAATCTTATTGAAGATATGAACGCTAATGTAAAGACTGTTGTTGATGAAGTTCTTCAGGATGCTGTTATGGACGGTGTTTCACTCGGTTTTACAAGACTTGCTGAACTTGCTTTTAATTCCAATGTTTACACAGCAACTGTTCTTGAGATCTATGATGCTGTTGTAAGTGTTGCTGATTTCCTTTGGAACACAAACGAAGTATATCCTCATATGGAAACTGTTCTTGCTGCTTACTATTTCCAGGATGCAGCATCTGACTGGGCTGCAGAAGCTTATTATCAGGAAGAAGCCGAAAAGTCCTTCTTTGCTATTGACCTTCTTATGACAACAAGAAAGGTTTGTGAAGAGGCTCTTGTAAACTTTAAGAATGCTGATAACGGCGGAGCTGTAGGCAGAGTTAAGAATCAGCTTCACGGTACTCTTTGCGAAGATACATTAGTTAATATTGCCGGTCTTGAAATAATGAGAAATATGATGTTTGATCTCGATCCTTCCGAATTCAGACTTATCAAGGATTCTCTCTATGTTTACTGTCCCGTATCTGTAGATCTTCTCGATGCTGACAACAGTGTTCTCTATACTGTTGAGGACGGCGTTGAAAAGCTTACAAGCAATGAATACGGTGTATTCAAGACAATCTACTCTGATTTCGGTGATGATTATCTTAAGGTTATGTATCTTTATGACGATGCAAGAATCAGACTTTCCGGTACAAATAACGGTTATGTAACTCTTATTCATAAGGAACTCCTTGATGACGGAACAGTAAATGACTGGTCATTCACTGATGTTGAAGTTACAAGTAATGCAAGAATCATTTTTGATACAGAAGTAGAAGGCACTCCCAAGTACAAGTATACAAACGGTGCAGCAATGCAGAATGTTCCCTTCAATGATGTATTTATTGAGTCAGAATATCCTGAATATACTGCTAAGGATGTAGTTGATGCCGGCGGCGAAATCATCAAGGATGAAGCAAAGTCGATTTGGGATCAGATCGTTGAATTCTTTGAAAAGATCGGTCAGTGGTTCAGAGACCTTTTCGGTATTAAGGATTAATTCAAATTTATAGCTTTGGGCAACCGCAAGGTTGCCCGTTTTTATTTGTTGATTTTCCAGATATAAAGTGATACAATTTATTTAATAAAATAAGGAGATTTGTTATGGAATTTTTGCCTAAATTAAGATTTATTGTAACAAGTGATATTCATTATAAAACGGATGAAGATATTTCAAAAGATCGTTTTGAAAAAGGAATGAAAATGGCATATGATTATGCCGCTTCTTGTGAATATAAGAATATAGATGCTTTTTTTGCTGTAGGTGATTTTGCAAACAGCGGTAAAAAAGAAGAAATGCTGAAATTCAAGGCTTCCTTGGATAAATGCATTGCCCCCGAAACAAAAAAGGTTCTGATGCTTGCAAGTCATGAGTTCCATTCCGCAGGTCAGGAAAATGCAGAAAAACTCCTTTTTGAAATCTTCTCTCAGGAGCCTGACAATTATTTTGAGATTAACGGATGTCCTTTCTTTTGCATTTCGACCGAAGACGGATGCAGAATTAAAGATAAAAAACAGGAATGGTTAAGCTCTTGTCTCAAGGATGCCGCTGAAAAAGGCAGACAAAGACCTTTTTTTGTTTTTCAGCATCCTCATCTGACAGATACTGTATACGGAAGCATTAACTGGGGTGACGATGATATAATTTCGATCCTTACAGACTATCCTCAGGTTATAGATTTTTCAGGACATTCACACGCGCCGATTAATGATCCGAGGAGCATTCATCAGAAGTATTTTACATCTCTCGGAACAGGCTCATTACTTTATTTTGAGCTTGATGAATTTGACTATATGTACGGTACCGTGCCTCCCGACTGTAAAGAATGTGCACAATTTTATATTGTTGAAGTTAGTGAAAGTAATCAGGTTAGAATTATTCCTGTTGATGTGTTAAGCGGCAGATTTTTTAATGACGGACTTATGATTAATACCCCCTGGGAGCCTGATAGCTTTGTTTATACCGAAGACAGAGCTGCTTGCGAAAAGAAGCCGTTTTTTGATGAAAGCTTTATTTGTGAACATAAAATTGTCGATGAAAAGCTGAACATTTCTTTTTCTCAGGCTAAAACATACGGATACCGTGTAAACAGTTATTCGGTTGTTTTGCGCAATTCGGACGGAGTTATTCTTTCACAGAAAAAGGTAAGCTCATCATATTACAGATTCTATATGCCTGAAAGAATTGAGCTGTCAGTTGATTTTCCCTATAAAAACGGTGAATTTTCATTAGAGATTACAGCTAACGGATTTTGGTATGTAAAGTCAGATAAATTTATTTATAGATTTACGGTTTGAGGTT
This sequence comes from Oscillospiraceae bacterium, assembly GCA_015066205.1. Lineage (GTDB taxonomy): Bacteria > Bacillota > Clostridia > Oscillospirales > Acutalibacteraceae > RUG806. Next base: position 5,880 of record SVOV01000007.1, on the reverse strand, counting down.
ATTATGACTGAACAGATTTACTTAAATGACAGCTATATATTTGAATGCAGATCTGAAATTCTTGAGGTCATAAAAGATAAAGACAGTATTTTATTGGTTTTCGATAAAACACCGTTTTTTCCGGGAGGCGGAGGGCAACCCTCAGATAAAGGTAATGTCAACGGCGTAATTATTGCTGAAGCCTTTGAAAAAGACGGCGTTGTATATCATAGACTTTCAGAAAAAAGCTGCTCGTTTGATGTTGGTGATAATGTTTGTCTTCAGGTAGACAGTTCAATAAGACTTGAGAGAATGCGAGCTCATACCGGAGAGCATATTGTTTCAGGTATTGCCCATAAGCTTTTCAGCGTAGATAATGTTGGCTTTCATATGGATGAAAATGCCTTGATGACTGTTGATTTTAATAAATATCTTGATAAATCACAGCTTCATATTATTGAAGCCGAAGCCAATAAATGTGTAATGCGGGATCTGAAAATTTCAGCAAATGTTTTTTCTGTTTGCGATGTACAGAAGCTCAATTACAGAAGCAAATTAGAGTTTGAAAATGATGTCAGAATAGTTGAAATTGATGATGTTGACAGGTGTGCCTGCTGCGCTCCTCATCTCAATACAACAGGGCAGGTCGGTGTTATTAAAATTCTTTCTTCTATGAGTCATAGAGGCGGCGTAAGAATTACTTTGATTTGCGGAGAGCGGGCATTTGAGGAGCTTGAAAAAAGATACAGTCAGATTATGAAGATTTCAGCTTTACTGTGCTCTGAATATGATAAAGCAGATGACGCTGTTGCAGAGCTTATTGAAGCTAATAAGAATCTTAAATATGATAAGGATCAGCTGAATATAAAGCTTCTTGATTATGTATCATCAGCAATTGAAGAAAAAGATATAATTGTTGAATTTTTTGACAGTTTTTCTCTTGATGATCTTCGGATAATAAATAATAATCTGAAGGCAAAATGCAGATTGGCTTTGCTGTTTTCCGGAAGCGATGCTGAAGGGTTTTGCTACAGTATTATGTCCGAAAAACTGAATCTTAACCGTTTTGTCCGTGATTTTAACAATTTTCTCGGAGGACGAGGCGGCGGAAGAGGTTTTTTGGTTCAGGGAAAGGTAGCTGCAACAGCTGAAAAAATTATTGAATTTTTAAATGAAATGAAGGTAGAAAACTATGAGAATGCGTAAGAAGAAGCATCTTGATGAAAAGCTTCTTGAATGTAAGAATCTTATTGATATACCGCCTGTAACGGATGATTACAGAAATGTTATTAAAGATAAAGAATATATCGATTTTAACACTGTTTTCGGAAACAGCAATCCCGTACATATGGAAATAGGATGCGGCAAAGGGCAGTTTGTTACAGAGATTGCTGCTCGAAATCCTGATATCAATTATATTGCAGTTGAGGTCAACAGAAATGTTATCTGCGATGCCTGTCATAAGGCTCAGGATGCGGGACTAACTAATATAGTTTTTATGCATTGCGGAGCAGAGATACTTGAAAAGTATATCCGTCCCGGTTTTATTTCAAGATTGTATCTTAATTTTTCCTGTCCTTTTCCTAAGAATGCTTATGAAAACAGAAGGCTTACCAATGTAAGATTTCTTGATATTTACAGCGTCATTCTTGCGGATGGTGCCGAAATCCATCAGAAAACCGATAATATGCATTTCTTTGAATATTCACTTGAGCAGTATACCCTCGGCGGATTCAAGCTCAAAAACATTTCTCTTGATCTGCATAACAGCGATTTTGAGGGTAATATCATTACTGAATATGAACACAGATTTTCTTCTATGGGAATGCCTATATACAGAGTTGAAGCATATAAATAAGAAAAAATTTTACGATTTGTCAACCCCCTGCCCCCAATCTTGGGGGAATAGGTGTTTCTTGTTATAAGCTAAATTGCTCACAACGCGAGCAATTTCCTATATAATAAAAAAATGCACATCGTTCTGATGTGCATTTTTTTTTGTAATATTGCGGACAGGGTATTCATAATATTTACAGATAACAGAATTAGGAGTGAATATTATGGAAATAAAAAAAATGATGATCGGTACATTGTGCGAGCCTCAGTATCTGAATGCACAACAGAGTGTTGAATCGGATTTTGTTTTGCCTGATTATTATGATACGATAGGCAAACTTCTTAAATGCAGTGTAATTCCCGTTACAGAGGCTGTGAATATTGCTTCTGATAAAATAAGTGTGGCGGGAAGTGCTGAAATATCGTTTTTATATACAGGTGAAGATAATAAGCTTTATAATTATGAAAACAGTATTAAATATACAAAAAATATAAGATATGAAAATATGGAAGCAACAGATTGTATCAGTATCAGACAGGAAATGATATCTGTGAATTACAAGGTGTTAGGACCCAAAAGAGTTGAAATACGCGGTCAGATAAGAATCACGGCTGAGATCGTTAAAAACAACAATACTGAGTTTATTTCTGAAATTATTGATGATAATATTGAAATAAAGAAAAACCTTTTCAGTGATTTCTGTCCTGTTAATGCTGCGGTACGAGAAATCTCACTTTCAACAGTCGCAAGACTTCAGGATGAGTTTTCTCCGAGGGTAATTCTCCGTAAAAGCTCTAATACGATCTTTACAGAAGTGAAGCCGATAAGCAATAAGCTTTATCTCAGCGGTAATACAGAGATAGAGATAACATATTTAAGTGACAAAGATAATAGTATAAATAAGCATTTGTTATCCATTCCCGTTTCAGAGGTTGTTGATTTTTACGGTGTTGATGAACAGTCAGTATGTGAAGTCGAAATTGCGGAGTCAAATATTATTGTGAATAATATTAATTCAGATAAAGAAAACAGCTTTGATGTAAGAGTAGTTCTGTCACTTAAGATTATTTCGTTTGTTAATAAAGAGTTTTTCTACATATCGGATATGTTTTCTGTAAAAGAAGAGATTAAAGCAGCATCTGAGGATATATTATTAAGAAAGAAACGAAGCACAATCAATAAAACGGTTTCTATGAGTCTTGATGCTGACATTTTTGAGAATGAAAATGTTAATATTGAAGATTGCTTTGTTGAAAATATAAGAGTTATCAGTGAGAAAAACAAAGGCGGCTCAGGATTTTTTGTCAGCGGTGATTTTAATGCATTGGTTAAGAATTCAAACGGTAATATGGGACTTATCAGCAGAAATGCTACCGCTGATTTTGCGGTTTCAGAAATATCAGATGATGTAAGCATTATTTCGTTCGAAAGTTCAGTGTTAAGCTGTTCTGCTTTACAGGGTAATGACAGTAAGATTCATCTTGCTGCTGATGTGTATGTAACAATAAAAACAGAAGAAAGCTGTAAAGTAAAATTGTTGACAGATGTTGTTATGACGGATTGTGCTCTTGAAAAAGAAAATTCCGAAATAGTTCTGTATTTCGCGCAGAAAGGTGAAACGGTCTGGGAAATAGCAAAGGAAAACAAGGTGCATATTGAAAGTATCAAGAAGAACAATTCAGTGACCGCTGATATTCTTGAAAATGATATTATGCTTTTGATGGCTGATTTTTAAAAATACCTTGAATTAAAGCCTTATTTGTATTATCATTTAGATAATACTTGATAAGGTGATTTGTATGGATGATGTAAAAAATATTAAAGGTATGGAATCTCTTAAGGAGCTATATAAGATCGGAGTAGGGCCGTCAAGCTCTCATACAATGGGGCCTGAAAGGGCTGCAAAGATCATTTCTCTGAGATATCCTGATGCTGAAAAATTTATTGTGACCTTATATGGCTCACTTGCAAAAACCGGTATCGGTCACAGAACAGACTATATTATCAGAAAAACTTTATCTGAAGAGAAGACAGAAATAATCTTTGATACCGAAAAAATTGATCTGCCCCATCCCAATACTATGAGGTTTCAGATAGTAAAAAACGGAAATATTTCTGCAGATTTTACGGTAATGAGTGTAGGAGGAGGAGCTATAAGATTCCTTGGTGAGGATGTTACTCCGCCTCCGAGACCTTATAATTTATCCTCGTTCAGTGATATTGCCGATTACTGTCACAAGAAGGATATGCGCCTTTGGCAATATGTTGAAATGGTTGAGGGCTTTGAAATATGGGATTTTCTGCAGTCTGTATGGGATTGTATGAAAAATTCCGTAAAGGAAGGAATTCAGGCTGAAGGGGAAATATTCGGCGGTCTTAATGTTCTTCGTAAGGCAAAACAGCTTTACAGCTACAGACATATGGATGAACTTGCTGAAACTAAAGAAAATCGACTTGTCTGTGCCTATGCATTTGCAGTCAGCGAACAGAATGCTTCCTGCGATGGTAAAATTGTAACAGCTCCTACCTGCGGGGCAAGCGGAGTTTTGCCTGCTGTGCTTAAATACACACAGGATAAGAAAAAGCTTTCTGATTCCGATATTCTCCGTGCCCTTGCAACGGGCGGACTTATCGGTAATATAATAAAGACTAATGCTTCAATAAGCGGAGCAGAAGCGGGGTGTCAGGCCGAAATCGGTAGTGCCTGTTCAATGGCAGCCGCTGCTCTTGCAGAGCTTTATGAAATGGATATGGATCAGATAGAATACGCTGCTGAGGTTGCGATGGAGCATCATCTCGGTCTTACCTGTGATCCGGTTAAGGGGCTTGTGCAGATTCCTTGCATTGAAAGAAATGCCGTCGCTGCAATGAGAGCCATAAATGCCGTTAATCTCGCAAATTTTCTCGCAGGCACAAGAAAAATATCCTTTGATCTCGTTGTCAAAACTATGTATGAAACCGGCCGTGATCTTCACAATAATTACAGAGAAACGAGTGAAGGCGGTCTTGCGAAGCTATATAATTGAAAAACGGAGCCTGCGGGCTCTTTTTTTCATTAAAAGGTCTTGTAATATTTTTTTTTAGTGGTAAAATTATATAGATAAAATATAAAGGATTGATAAAATGACTAAAATTGATATTTATTCAGGCTTTCTCGGAGCCGGAAAAACTACTCTTATCAAGAAGCTTATTTCTGATTGCTACAAGGGTGAAAAGTTAGTTCTTATTGAAAATGAATTCGGTGAAATCGGAATTGACGGAGGCTTCTTACAGGATTCCGGAATTGAAATTTCCGAGATGAATTCAGGCTGTATCTGTTGTAGTCTTGTAGGTGATTTCAGAACTGCTCTCGCAAAGGTTATTGATGAATTTGCTCCCGACAGGATTCTTATTGAGCCTTCAGGAGTAGGAAAGCTTTCCGATGTTATTAAGGCTGTTGAGAGTGTTGCTGATGAAAAGGTTGTTCTTAATGCCTTCACAACTGTAGTTGATGCAGGTAAGTGCAAGATGTATATGAAGAATTTCGGTGAATTTTTCAATGATCAGATAGAGCACGCAGGCACAATTATTATGAGTCACGCGGACTCAGTAAAGGAAGAAAAGCTTAAAACTGCAGTTGAGCTTGTAAGAGAGAAAAATCCTTCTGCTGTAATTGTTACAACACCAATAAATGATCTTGAGCCTGAGGTTTTGGTTTCAGCAATTGAAAGAAAAGATACTCTTAATGCCGTTCTTGATGCTATGCATAAAGAACACGGTCATCATCACGAGCATCACCATCACGAGCACGATGAAGACTGTGACTGCGGATGCCATGAGCATCATCATGAGCACCATCATCACGAGCATGATGAAGACTGTGACTGCGGATGCCACGACCATCATCATGAGCACCATCATCACGAGCACGATGAGGACTGTGACTGCGGATGCCATGAGCATCACCACGAGCATCACCATCACGAGCACGATGAAGACTGTGACTGCGGATGCCATGAGCATCATCATGAGCACCATCATCACGAGCATGATGAAGACTGTGACTGCGGATGCCACGACCATCA
>SVOV01000055.1 GCA_015066205.1 Oscillospiraceae bacterium | reverse complement strand
CGGACTTGACACCAAAAATCAATATGAATTTCCTGTAATTATGCGGTTAATGAATATCTGTATTTGTAAACCATGTGCTCGGACAATCTGTAAACCATGTCCCCCTTGACAGAAACCCCGCCCCTACGGGTGAGTCGGTTCGTCTATCGTAGAGGAGGGGTCACCCCTCCCGTATTTAAGATTTGTAATTTTCATTTTGCATTTTGCCCTTTGCATTTTGCATTTACACTCCGCACGGCGGAGTGTATTGTTTCACGTGAAACATATCTTGGTTATTATGTATAAAATACTTTTGTTTATTTCATTGGTTAATTTTGGTTGGTTTGTATTGATTTTTTTATATTTATTTGATATACTGTTATAAATATTTTAAATAATATATATAAAGGAGGAGCCGCTGATGGCGAAGACTGTTGCTGTGCTTAATCAGAAGGGCGGTGTAGGTAAGACTACTACTGCTGTCAATCTTGCTGCCTGTGTCGGTGCAAAGGGTAAGAGGGTGCTTTTGGTTGATATTGACCCTCAGGGAAATTCCACAAGCGGCTTTGGAATAGACAAAAGAGCAATTAAGGTTTCGTCCTATGATGTGCTTGTCGGAAACAATAAGGCAAAAGAGGCTATCGTTCACACCGAATTTCAGGGTGTTGACCTTATGGTTTCCAATATGAACCTTGCAGGTGCGGAGCTTGAGATAATTGATATAAAGAACAGGGAAGCCCTGCTTAAGAATCAGCTGGCAAGGGTCTCGGAGGAATATGACTACATTTTCCTTGACTGTCCCCCCTCTCTCGGTCTTATTACTCTTAATGCGCTTACCGCATCCGACACTTTTTTAGTTCCCATTCAGTGCGAATACTACGCTCTTGAGGGACTTTCACAGCTTATGGCAACTGTGAGAAACATAAAAAGACTTTATAATCCTTATATTGAGCTTGAGGGCGTGCTTCTTACTATGTATGACGGCAGACTCAATCTCACTCAGCAGGTTGTTGAAGAGGTAAAGAAATTCTTCCCCAAAAAGGTATATGCCACAACCATACCGAGAAATGTAAGATTATCCGAGGCTCCCAGCTTCGGACAGCCCATAATATATTTTGATAAGAGATCAAAGGGTGCAGAGGCATATATTGATTTCTCTGATGAGTTCTTATCAAAGCAGGACAGGAGGTAATATAATGGCAAAAAAAGGCGGTCTCGGAAAAGGTTTCGACAGTCTTTTTCTTGATAATTCATCAGATGCTCTGTCTGACGGCGGTTCTGTAATGCTCCCTATAGGAGATATTGAGCCTGACCGCGGACAGCCGAGAACAAAATTCTCGGAGGAGGCTCTCTCGGAGCTTGAGGCATCTATAAGAGAATTCGGCGTTCTTCAGCCGCTTCTCGTCCGTCCCATGTCAGACGGCTCTTATAAGATCGTAGCAGGTGAAAGACGCTGGAGAGCGGCAAGAAGAGCAGAGCTCACAGAGGTTCCCGTAATAATCAAATCCCTTACGGATGCGGAAGCTGCCGCAATAGCTCTTATAGAAAACCTCCAACGAGAGGATCTTAACCCCATTGAAGAGGCGGCAGGTATCAGAAAGCTTATTGAGGAATTCGGCTTCACTCAGGAGGAAGCCGCCGAAAAGCTCTCAAAGTCCCGTCCCGCAATCACAAACGCCTTAAGACTTCTTTCTCTTCCCAAAGATGCTATGAAGCTTCTTGAAGAGGGAAAGATTTCCGCGGGTCACGCAAGAGCCTTACTCGGTCTTGATGATGAAAATTTAATTTCCGACATCTCAAAGGAAATTGTTGAAAAACAGCTGTCCGTAAGGCAGACAGAACAGCTTGTAAAGGCACTTAAAAAGCCAAAAAAGGAAAAAATGCCAAAAAAAGCCAGAGATAAGTTCTTCGATGAGGTTGAGCTTGCTCTCTCGGGTGTGCTTGCAAGAAAGGTAAATGTTGTAAATTCAGGCAAGGGCGGAAGACTTGAAATTGAGTTTTTCGATACAGATGACCTGCAGAAGCTTGCAAAGCTTTTTTCTGAAGATTAATTTAAGGAGAATATATTATGATAGATATTAAGTTTTTAAGAGAAAATCCCGAAGCTGTCAAAGAAAATATCAGAAAGAAATTTCAGGACAGCAAGCTCCCCCTCGTTGACGAGGTTTTAGCACTTGATGTTGAAAGCAGACGCAACAAGACAGAGGCAGACGGTCTTCGTGCATCAAGAAACAAATATTCCAAGCAGATAGGCGCCCTTATGGGTCAGGGCAAAAAGGAAGAGGCAGAGGAAATGAAGAGGCTCGTAAATGAGCAGTCCGCCGCTCTTGCCGCCGCCGAGGAAAAGGAAGCCGAGCTTCAGGAAAAGATCAAAAAAATAATGATGATAATTCCCAACATCATTGACGAATCCGTACCGATAGGTAAGGATGACAGCGAAAATGTTGAGGTTCAGAAATACGGCGAGCCCGTTGTTCCCGCCTTTGAAATTCCCTATCACACCGATATTATGGAGCGTTTCAACGGAATCGACCTTGACAGCGCAAGAAGAGTTGCAGGTAACGGCTTCTATTATCTTATGGGCGATATCGCAAGAATCCATTCTTCTGTTATCTCCTATGCAAGAGATTTTATGATAGACCGCGGCTTTACCTACTGCATCCCTCCCTTTATGATAAGAAGCGATGTTGTTACAGGCGTTATGAGCTTCGCAGAAATGGAAGCTATGATGTATAAAATTGAGGGTGAAGACCTCTATCTTATCGGAACGAGCGAACATTCAATGATAGGTAAATTCATTGATACCATCATTCCCGAGGAAGCTCTTCCTCAGGCGCTTACAAGCTATTCACCATGCTTCCGCAAGGAAAAGGGCGCTCACGGTATCGAGGAGAGAGGCGTTTACAGAATCCATCAGTTTGAAAAGCAGGAAATGGTCGTCGTATGTAAGCCCGAGGACAGCAAAATGTGGTTTGACAAGCTCTGGCAGAATACGGTTGACCTCTTCAGAAGCCTTGATATTCCCGTAAGAACTCTTGAATGTTGTTCAGGCGACCTTGCAGACCTTAAGGTAAAGTCCATAGATGTCGAAGCCTGGTCACCCCGTCAGGGCAAGTATTTCGAGGTCGGCTCCTGCTCAAATCTCGGCGATGCACAGGCAAGAAGACTCAAAATCAGAGTCAACGGCAAGGACGGAAAGTACCTTGCACACACACTCAATAACACGGTTGTTGCTCCCCCCAGAATGCTTATTGCCTTCCTTGAGAATAACCTCAATGAGGACGGCAGTGTAAACATCCCCGAGGCTCTTCGTCCTTATATGGGCGGAAAAGACAAAATTGTTCCTGTTAAGTAAATAAAAAACAAAAGGAGAATAAAAATGGATCCTATTAAAGTTGAGTTTTCAGACGGCGGTAAGAAGAAAAGCATGAAGGATGTGCTTATTCCCCCCGAAAAAGCAGGTCTCAAAATAGTTATCAACATCATAATCACACTAATCGTTGCTGTAGCTGCATATTATTTCCTGCTTCCTCCCATGAATTTACAGTCCTATGATTTTTACATCTACTGGGCAATAGTTCTTGCCTCATATGTGGGCTCTGCCTTTTTAACCTCCGGCGCATTCATCAAGCCCGAATATGTTCCCTATGTCAGAAGACAGTCCATTGTTCCCGTAGCTCTCGGACTTGTTCTCGCTGTTGTTGTAGGTATCGGATATCTCGTATCAAGTCCTTTCTTCAGAGCAAAGGATTATGCAGAGATACTTACCATTGACAATGCTGAATTTGATAACACTATTTCAGTTATCGACAGCATTTCCGACTTTGATAAGGTTCCTCTTATCGATAAGGATGCTGCAAGAGCTCTCGCTGACAAGACCATCGGTGATTTCTCCGCTCTCGGTCTTGAATCCCAGTTTGAAATTCTTGAAAATGACTCCACACAGATAAACTACAAGGGCTCTCCCTACAGAGTATATCCTCTTCAGTACGGCGATGTGTTCAAGTGGTTCACAAACTCCGTAATGGGTGACGAATATGAAGGTATTCCCGGCTATGTAAGAGTTAACCTCAACACACAGGAAGCACAGCTTGTTACTGAATTTGACATCAAGTATTCTACTGCAGAGCATTTCAATGAATATCTTGAAAGACATCTCCGTTTCAAGTTCCCCACCTACATTTTCGGTGACACATCCTTTGAAATTGACGATAACGGCAAGCCCTTCTGGGTAGTTGAGCACATCAAAAAGACCGTCGGTCTTGTAGGCGGTGACGATGTTGTAGGTGTTATCCTTGTTGATGCCGTAACAGGTGAGGATATCTATTATACAGCAGAGGAGATCGGTGCAGACAACTCCGAGATCGCTTGGATCGATCAGGCTTATGACGCTGACCTTCTTGTTCAGCAGTATAACTATCTCGGTAAGTATGCAGGCGGCTTCTGGAACTCCATCATCGGTCAGTCAGGCGTTAAGCAGGCTTCACAGGGCTATTCATTCATCGCAGTAGGCGACGACGTTTATCTTTACACAGGTGTAACCTCCGTTACCTCCGACGACTCTATCCTCGGCTTCTTCTTCATTAACCAGAGAACCAAGGAAGGCTTCTTCTATAACACCACAGGTGCTACAGAAGCTGCAGCACAGCTTTCCGCACAGGGTAAGGTTTCCGATAAGGGCTGGAAGGCAGCATTCCCCATCCTTCTCAACATCGACGGTGAGGCTACCTACTTTATGGCTCTCAAGGACAACGCTAATATCGTAAAATCCTATGCTATGGTTAATGTTCAGCAGTACAATGTTGTTGCAATTCCCACAGAGGAAAATGCCGACCTTACATCTGCAGTAAGTGAATATATCAAGGGCTTAAAGGCTCTGAGCCCCTCCGTAATCATCGATGTCAATTTCGATGTTTCCGGCAACAAGCCCGCAGACGGCACAGGGGATTCCACAGGCCTTGCAAAGATAACAGGTACTGTAAGCGATATCAGAACCACAGTTGTATCAGGCAACACATATTTCTATATTGAGCTTGATAACTCCGATGTTTACTATTATGTCGCAGCCGATGTAGCTGATATGGTAGTTCTTTTCGATATCGGTGACACAATTACGGTTACTATTGACGAAGCTTCCGAAGGACAGCTCGTGGAAGCTCTTCAGATGCTCCTCGGCAAAGAGGATGTCCCCGCAGAGGACACTCCCGAAGTAACTCCCGAAGAAGAAACAACAGCAGAAGAAGAAACAACAGCAGCATAAAAAACCAAAGGAGCTTTAAAAAAACTTTCGTTTTTTTACAGCTCCTTTCTTCATTATAATAAGATTCTCTTCATAATAATAAAAAATAGGTTGATTTTATCCTATCTTTTGCTTATAATAATATCAGAGGTGATATTATGTTAGTCAATACCGATAATCTTATTTCAATGAAAGAAGCAAATCAGAATTTTTCAAAGGTCGTGCATACCGTTGATGAAAACGGTATGGCGGTTATCCTTAAGAATAACAAGCCGAGATATATTGTGGTTGATTTCTCCGAATACGATGCCATTAATAATGCCTTGCAGATGAGAAAAACAAAAATTGAAAGTACTGTAGATAAAATAATCGAGGAAAACCTCGAAGCCTTCACGGAGCTTGCAAAATGATTCTTCTGTCAGTTGATGAAATTAAAGCTTTGCACAGTAAGCTTATACAGAAAACAGGCGGCAGTGACGGTATGAGAGATGAGAATCTTCTCGAATCGGCGGTCTATAGCGCTCTCGCCACCTTTCTCAATGAGGAATGTTATCCCACTGTTGAAGAAAAGGCGGCAAGGCTTATGTTTTCTCTCACAAACAACCACGCTTTTTTAGACGGTAACAAAAGAATCGGTGTTTTGGTTATGCTGATGACATTGAAGCTGAACGGCATTGAAATAAGTTATACACAAAAGGAGCTTATTGAACTGGGACTTTCCGTAGCTGACTCAAGCTGTGATTATGACGGAATATTAAAATGGATAATAAACCACAAATGATAAAAGGGGCTGCAAAAAAAGTGCAGACCGCATAAAACAAGATAAACAAAGGGTTTCCTGAAGCTATGAAGTCTTCAAGAAACCCTTTTGTGTATACAGATACTTAAAAAATGACAAAAAACTGCGTTTTTTGTGTTTTATGATATAAAAAAGCATTATGCTTCAACCCCCCGGCCCCCAATCTTGGGGGTGAAAAGGTGTTTTTTGATATAAGCTAAATTGCTCACAACGCGAGCAATTTCCTATATATTAAACAAACTTCGCCTCTCGGCGTACCTTTGTACGCCTTCGGGTAACCGAAAAAACAAAGCATTGCTTTGTTTTTCGCTCAGTTTGTTTATTCTGCCTCTTTTTTTTCACGCCCCTGAAAAGGAGCTGTAAAAAACTTTCGTTTTTTACAGCTCCCCCTTTTAGTCGGTAATATTTTCTCTTGAGAAAAGGGGAGAGTTGAAAAATTCCTCAAGGGTTATTTCAAGCCCCTCGCATATTTCATAAATAATACGAAGCTTCATACCTGGAAAACGGCAGTTGATTATTGTGCTGAGTGTTGACTGCGGAACCCCCGACAGCTTGTGAAGAGCGTACTGTGTCAGGTTCCGCTCATTCATAAGCTCTTTTATTCTCTCGGCAACAGCTTTATTTAACTGCATTTTATTCACCCGAGCTCGATGAGGCCTTGCTCGTACATTCTCTGAAGGCTCATCATTATACCGAATTTTGCGTGATACCAGGTCAGTCCCCCTTGGAAATATATTGCGTAGGGCTCGTTTACGGGGCCGTCGGCTGAAAGCTCTATGGATGAGCCCTGAACGAAGGCACCTGCTGCCATAACAACATCACAGTTATATCCGGGGATGGGATAGGGAATGGGGGTAACGAAGCTGTCAACGGGGGCGGCTTTCTGAATACCCTCTGCGAATGCGAGCATTCTCTCACGGGAACCGAGAAGCACCGACTGAATAATATCGTGGCGTGATTCCTTTGAATCGGGAACACACTTAAAGCCTAATTTTTCATATACATTTGCGGCAAAAATTGCACCCTTGAGAGCACCCGCAACCACGGTGGGGGAGAGGAAGAAGCCCTGATAGAAATTCGTAAGAAGAGAGAGGCTTGCACCTACATCCTGACCGATTCCCGGAGCTGAAAGACGGTAGTGGCAACGGTCAATGCATTTCTTTGTTCCCGCAATATATCCGCCTATGGGAGCAAGGCCGCCTCCGGGATTCTTTATAAGAGAGCCTACTATCATATCGGCACCCACATCAGAGGGCTCTTTTTCTTCAACGAATTCACCGTAGCAGTTATCTACCATAACGGTGACATCAGGCTTAACTGACTTACAGAATGAGATCAGCTCACCTATCTGCTTTACTGAAAAAGAGGGGCGCATCTGATAGCCCTTTGAACGCTGAATAGTAATAAGCCTTGTCTTTTCGTTTATGGCTTTCTTTATATTTTCATAGTCAAATGTGCCGTCGGGGAGAAGATCCACCTGACGGTAGGTAACTCCGTATTCCTTGAGAGAGCAGGCGGATTCTCTGATGCCTATAACCTCTTCAAGAGTGTCATAGGGCTTTCCCACAGGGGAGAGAAGCTCATCGCCGGGGAGAAGATTTGCGGAAAGAGCTATTGCGAGAGCGTGAGTTCCGCAGGTTATGTGAGGACGGACGAGCGCCGCCTCGGTGTGAAACACATCGGCATATACCTTTTCGAGGGTATCTCTGCCCTTATCATCGTGGCCGTAGCCTGTAGTTCCCGCAAAGCAGGTGGCATCAACACGGTTGTCCTGCATGGCTTTGAGCACCTTTGCCTGATTGAATTCAGCTGTTTCATCAATATCCTTAAAGCGCTCCTCAAGAGAGCAAAGTATCTTTTCGCAGAAGGAGAGCACCTCTTCGCTCAGCCCCATTGACTTATACATATCGTAATTCATAATATATCACCCTAAAAAATATTCAGGCAAGATTATAGCACAAAGATTTCCGTTCTTCAATAGAAAATACCGTGATATGGGCTGAAATCCCTTGAAAAATAAGGGATTCTACCCGTAGTAGAGCAGTTTTTTCTACTCTCGGGAGAGAGGTTTTTTATACAGGTAGAGCCAAAAATGTCCGAATAGAGTGACAAAGAGTGTTTTTGAGACTAATATAAAAATAAGAAAACACATAACGGAGTGATAAAAATGTTTGATTTCAAAAAAGTCCCTCTGCCTGATTATACAAGGCTTGAAGACAGGATAAATTCCGTTACTCACGCTCTGGGCATACCGCTTAGCGTGCTTGCCGTTGTGCTGTCTGCCGTTAAGATAAAGGATGGGGCAACACCTGCCGAGATAGCGGGAATCATCATTTACGGCGGATGTATGCTGCTTTTGTATTTCGGCTCTGCCTTTTATCACGGGCTGAAGCCGGGCTTTGTCAAGCAGGTAGCAAGAGTCCTTGACCATTCAAATGTATTTCTTATGATAGCGGGCTCACTTTCCGCCTTTTTCCTTTTGGGTGTATTTAACCACAACAAGACTCAGGCAATAGTTTTTGTGATACTTTCCTGGGTGGGAGCTCTTACGGGAATCTTTCTTACTCTTATGGATCAGGAAAGATTCAAAAAGGTGCAGATGGTAATGTATATCTTCCTCGGCTGGCTCGCTCTTTTCTCTATGAAGACTATTTACGATAATTACGATGCGGGAAAAATAATCATAGCCCTTTTCGTGATCGGGGGAGTAGTCTATATGCTGGGCGCCGCCGTTTACGGCATCGGAAAAAAGAAAAGATATTTCCACGCCGTCTTCCATTTCTTCGTTCTTGCGGGGACGATCATCCAGTTCATAGGAGTTTATGCCTATATGCTGTAATTCTGCCCCCTTTTGATTTTACCCCCGAAGCAGAAAAAAGCATCGACGAAGTCGATGCTTTTTGTCTGCTTCAGGGGATTTTTTTTGAAAAATCAGACAATTTGAATACTTTCCTTGACAATAAAAAAACAATGATGTAGACTTTATTTACTATAACATTTGAGGTTCATATAATGAAAAAGGTCTTAAAATGGTTTGTATGTATTTTACTCGTTTTCGGGGTTTTTATGTCCGCTTTTTCGGGCTTCGCTTTTCCCGCTGAAGCGAAGACTGTTTCCCAGAGGGATGCTATCGTGGAAATTGCTCTCACTCAGGAGGGAGTTTCGGGCTGTCCCAATAAATATACATATGCCTTCGGCAGAATTGACGGCTCATACAAATGGCCTTGGTGTGCCGCTTTCGTCTATTGGTGCTCACAGCAGGTCGGCATCCCCCACAGCATCATAAAAAGAAGTGCCGAATCGGGTGTCAACAGCTTCAATACACCCTATTATGAATATTCTCCTACAGCCGATATAAAAAAAGGCGATATTCTTTATATGCTCAACAAAAACGGCAGACACATAGGTCTTGTAACGGATGTTGACGAGGACTTCATTTATACCATTGAGGGAAATGTTAAAAATTCCGTGGTAAGATATCAGTACACGAGAGAAGACGGCTATTCCGACTGGTCCCACGAGGAAAGCTGGCAGAAGATAACCCATTACGGTGTTCCCGCCTATGAGGATATAAAGACAGAGCCGAAAACGGTGATTTTCCCCGAGGACGGTATATATAAAATAACATCCTCCTACCGTGAGAATGGCAGAGAGGACTATGACTATGTCAATTTCTCAAAGGATGACAATAATATCCATGTCCGTACAAACCTTGACGGCCTGAGAGATTCCACCCGTGTAAGATGTCAGTATTTCACATTCACCCACATTTCCGATGGCTGGTATACAATTACGAATATCGCAACAGGTTTTGCAATGGAGGTCTGTGACTCCATGGCAGCTCCCGGCACTAACATTCAGCAGGGAGTTCTCACAAAAAGCGATGCACAGCTCTTTAAGTTCCTTGATGCGGGAGACGGTCTTTGTTACATAAAATCAAAGCTCGGCTGCTTTGTTGACATTCAGAGTGAGGACTACACCGTAAACGACAATGTGTGGACATATAAATTCAACGGCTCTCCCACACAGAAATGGGCTCTTCACAGCCATACTCATTCCTATTCATCAGAAATTACAAAGAAAGCAACCTGCATTGAAAAGGGCAGTGTAACCTATACCTGCAGCGGCTGCCGTCTTATCTATTCCGATGAAATACCTCTGACAGAGCATAATTTTGTAAACGGCATCTGCAGTGTATGCTCATTCAAAAATGAACAAAAGGGAATGATGGGCGATCTTGATGAGGATAAAAAGATCACCGCCGCCGATGCCCGCCTTGTGCTTCGTGCCTCTGTAGGTCTTGAGTCCTTTAAGGAAAAAGAGATAACACTGGCTGACATCGATAAGGACAAAAGAATCACCGCCGCCGATGCAAGACTAATCTTACGCGCTTCCGTCGGCCTTGAGGACTCCGAAAAATGGAGCTGAAATAAATAATATCAATATATGCGGATCATCAGAAAATCCTCTGATGATCCGCATTTTTTCCTTTTTTTCTTCCGTACAAAGGCGGTTTATATTGAAAACTCCGACGGCAGTTATAAAATCTCCCTTTTGACAGCTTATGAATAGACCGATGTGATTCCGTAGTATTCCTCAAGGCAAAGCCCCGATTCGGTGATTCTTTTTGCCGTTTCAACTCCCACATATCTTAAGTGCCAGGGCTCGTATGAGTAGCCTGTGATATGTGACTTTCCCTCGGGGTAGCGGATTATAAAGCCGTATTCGTGGCAGTGGGCGGCAACCCATTTGCCCTCTTTTGTATTTCCGAAGCTTCTTGTGACGGTATTAAGGTCAATAGCCAGTCCCGTCTGATGCTCCGAGTGTCCGGGACGAGCGGAATAGGTGTCCGCAAGAGCCTTGCCGTCCCGCCTTACATAGCGGTTGTATAAATTCTCCTGATAAGAATAGGAGCGGTAGCCGGAGCTTATATAAATCGAAAGACCCTTTGCGGCGGCATCCTTTTTCATAAGAGAAAATGCATTTTCACATTCACTTAAAAGACCGTCGGGAGCGTAATCCTCGGGAAGAGAATAGGTCTTATTTGCAATAAGCACGCCGTCAATAAAGGTAAGCCCGTCCTTTTCATAAACGGGATAGCCCTTTTCGGTATAGCCCTTAAGCCTGCCCTCATAGGAAAGGCCTATGGAGATACGAAGCACCGCTCTCGCGTCAAGAGCACCGATAACGCCGTCACCGTTGATGTCGGCTTTTGATGTAACGGCCCTTTTTTGCTTTTCATTTGTAACGCTCAGTATCAGAATTTCTCTCGCGTCGGAAGCGGTGAGCTTACCGTCACCGTTCATATCTCCCTGAATCGGCTCTGATGCGAAGACACAAAAAGGCTGTAAGACCATAGAAATTGCAAGTATTATCAATAAGATTCTGCCAAAATGCTTCACAGCCGTCCACTTCCCTTTATCTTCTCTGTAATTATTTTACACAGAAAATAGTGAAAATGCAATAATTTTAGAAATTATGACTAAACTGTAATAAAATGCCCCCGGAAAATTAATATAATACTCACAAATATTACAATTAATTACAGAGTAAGGAAAACACCCCGCCGAAATGAAAATTTCAGGCGGGATGCAGCTTTATCACGAATTTATTTTTTAATTACATTATTATAAAATTCTCCCACAGTCCTGTGCATTATGAAATCTGCGGGCTCGCACTTTACCCCGAGGGTATTGTTTATTTCTGCCGAAAGGCACACTGTGTCAAAGGAAGCAAGGCCGAGATCCTTTTTGAATTCGTCGCAGGCCTTAATATCCTCTGCCTCAACATAATTTAAGAGTATATCCGTAAATTCTTTCATTTCAGGAATTCCTTTCTTCATCGGTGAGACGAAGCCTTTCGAGAAGCTCGCCCGCCGTTATATTTATATTTTCCGCGCCAAGCTTTACCGCACCCTCAAGCTTTCTTGAGAAAATGCCGATATCTTTCAGGGGGTCGGGAGTTTTTCTGTATTCAAAAATAAGATCAAAGCCGCCGTCCGAGGTGCGGTGCTTTACCGTAAGATAAAGGGGTATCATTGATGCACCGTTACTGAACCATTCGCTTTCCTGATATACACCGGGAATTTTTGCTCCCTTTGTCAGAGGCTGATAGGAGAAGCCTATGCTGTCATAGGTGGAATCGGGCTTTGCATCGGCGGGCATCGATTTATGCCTTTCAGAGAGAATTTCAGGGAAACTCAGGGAGCAGTGGGGGTATATTTCGTTCTGAATGTCCGATATTTTTCTGACAGCATTCTCATATGTCATTTCGTCGGGAATGATGCTTCTTAAGGGGAAATAGTTTATCCTGATACCGCCCGACTTTTTCTCACTGAGAGTACCTCTTCGGTTTACTATCATCTTAAAGGAAACATCCTTTTCATTATTGTTGAAGACAGAAAGGGCGGTGCGCAGACCCATTGAAAGAAAGGAGCTGACGGAAAGTCCCTTTTCCTCGCATACTAAAAGAACTCTGTCCGTGTCCTCTTTTGACATACTGTGAACGAAAAGCCCCGCTTCGGGTGAGCCCGAATGAATATCCGCAAAACGGTGAGTGGGGAACTGCTTTCTCTGCTCATACAAACGGTTATTCAGCATATAGTCCGTAAATACAGGCTCGTCGGTGGTGCTCAGCGTACGGAACCAGAAATCCCTGTCCTCCTCCCTTTGGGGAGAGGACATATATGAAAGCTCACGGAGAAGCTCGGGAATATAGGGTCTCATAGGCTTCGGATAGGGTGCGCCCTCGGTCTTATGAAGATAAATCTCAATTATGTCATTCAGGAACACCTTTACTGAATAGGCGTCCATTGCAAAGTGGTGGAACCTTATAAAAATACAGTTGATACCGCCCTCGAGCTTTACCAGCATAATTTTATGAATTTCACATTCATAGGTGGGAATCTCCTCCCGTGAAACCGAAAGGAGCTCTGCCTTTGCCTGTTCAAGGGGAATATCACTTTTGTCCGCCCTTTCTATGACAAGCTCACTTTTTTCCGTGACATACTGAAGAATTTTGTATTTTTCGTCACGGCAGAAGCGAAGCCGCATGGTGTCGCACCTTGAGACCGCCTCTTTTATGGCTTCCTCCATCTTTGCTTCGTCAATTTCACCGTGAATGTAATATGCCATACCTATGTTGTTTACGGGGTAGGATGCACCGTATTGGGCAGACATATAAAACATAAACTGCTGTGGTATGGAAATGGGGTATGCCTGTACTTTTGTACCGTCCGAAAGAATTTTTTCTATCATAGCTTTACTCCTTATATAAAAATTCCTGTCTTATGATCTTTCCCGTTGATGTTTTATTAAAGGGAGTTTCTCTTATGAAAAATTCCTCTATCTGCATATGGGCGGGGGAGAGCCTGTTGACGGACAGAATGATCTCTTCAATTCTCTCCCGCGTGACATCCCTTTCGGGATAGATCTCTGCGCAGATTCTGTCATCCTTTGCAAAGACTATAATTTCTTTTATCTCGGTATTGTCCGAGAAGCTGTTTTCAATGGTTTCGGGGGAGATATTCTCTCCGTTGGAAAGAACGATGATGTTTTTCTTTCTGCCTGTAAGATAAATATGGTTATTTTCGATATAGCCCATATCTCCCGTGTGAAGAAAGCCGTCCTCGGTGAATGCCGCCTCGGTCTCCTCTTTTCTTTTATAGTAGCCCAGCATTACCGACGGGCCTCTTACCTGAATCTCGCCGTCCCTTATTCTCACCTCGTCCGTGCCCAGCAGTATTCCGTTGGAATACTTACAGCAGTCCGAGAAATCCGAGGTGGTGATTCTCGGGGAGCACTCGCTCATTCCGTAGCCCTGCCTTGCGGTGATGGAGTATTTTGACATTTCGTCAATGAGAGCCGCGCTTAAAAAGGCACTGCCGGCTATCATCTGACGAAGATTTTTTCCCACTACGCTCTCGGCAGCCTGCCTCGGTGTAAAGTCGGGATTTCTCCTTTGTGCAATTTTTATCCTCGTGAGAACGGTTCTTACAATTGCGGGAACGATTCTCATAACGGTAGGCTCAAAAATATGAAAATTTTTGAAAAGCTCGGAAAGCTCACCGTTAAGGCACAGCGTTCCGCCGTCATAAAGGGTCTTCAGAACATCACAGGCGTAGCAGAATATATGGTGCATAGGGAGTATGGAGAGGCTCACATCCCCCTCTGACATTCTGTAGGTGTCGTATGTGCTGTTTACAGCAAGATTTCTGTTTGAAAGCATTACGCCCTTTTTGTTTCCCGTAGTGCCCGAGGTGTAAATTATCAGAGCGCACTTGTCGGGGTCAACGGAGAATTCCTCGGGGGATAAGCCTTCCGTTCTGTATTCCCGGAATATGCCCTCAAAGAAGCTGCGGTCGCCGAGGGAGATGATCTCTTTAAGAGCGGGACACCGCTCCCTTATTTTTTCGGCAGTACCCGTGAATGAACCGTCGCAGAAAAGTATCTCAATGTCGCCGTCATTTATAAGATAAGAGGCTTCGGCCTCGTCTGATGCGGGGGATAAGGGAATTACGGTGTTTCCGCTTAATATCATCCCCGTAAGACAGGCTATGTATTCATAATTTGTAATTCCCGCAAAGCCGATGTGGATATGTCTGTTTCCGCGGGAGCGGATAAACCGTGCAACAGATACGGCATCACGGATAAATTCCTTATAAGTACGGCTCATCAGAGCTTCGTCCCTGATAAAACGGCAGAAGTCACGCTCAGCGTAATGCCTGTCCGCATACAAAAGAAGCTCATAAACCGTGTTGATGTCTTTCATAAATTCACCCCATTATTAAATTTAGCAAAGCCTGTTTTCCGTTTTGATAAGTATATGTTAAAGACAGGTTAAAAAGCAGAACAGAGAGGCTGTTCCGCTTATATATTATATATATACATTATATACACCGTTCAGGCGCAGAAAATGTGGTTTCCTATCTGTGTCAGAACAGGTCTTGTTCTTATCCATCCGTTGGAGGCGGTCTTCGGGTTGTAATAATAAATTGCTCCGCCTGTGGGATCCCAGCCGTTAAGAGCCTCGGCCGCCGCCTTTTTGGCGGTGTCACCGGGGGAAACATTCCAGTTGGAATCTCTTACACAGTCAAATGCACCCTTCTGATAGATAACACCCGAAATGGAATCGGGGAATGAGGCGTGGGAAACACGGTTGAGGACAACAGCGCCCACAGCCACCTGACCTCGGTAGTTTTCACCTCTTGCCTCTGCCGCTATCAGCTTTGCAAGAAGCCATACATCAGAGGAGCTGTAGCCCGAGGATGAGGAGATGCCGAGATATAAAAGCGTGGTCGGCCCCGCAATGCCGTCTGCCTTGATCCCGCAGGAGCGCTGAAAGGCTGTAACCGCATTTTTGGTTCCCGCGCCGTATATGCCGTCAACCGAGCCCGTATAGAAGCCCAGCTCCTTGAGCTTCTTCTGGATACGGCGTACCTCTTCTCCGCGGGAGCCGAAGGAGGAGAGTGTCATCTCATATTCGCTGTTATCCTTTTCATTATATATATAAAGCCCGCCTGTCACCGTCACAATGCAAAGAATAAGGGAAACAGCTGCACGAAACGCTGTTGTTTTTAATAAAGAACCCATAAGCTGAAATATAACACTTCTTTCTGTTTTCATTTTTCTTACAATAAGTATTATTTCACAAAAACAGAAAATACACATAACAACATCTTGTAATTTGGGTAAAAAATTGACATAAAACACAATATATAGTATGCACAAAAAAACTTTGAAATTTTTATGAAAAAGTTTAAAAAAAGTGTTGACAAGGGTGTTTTTTTGTGATAAGATGTGCAAGCACTGAACGAGAGAACAGTGCAGAAGAGCTTCAGAAAAAAATCTGAAAATTCTTCAAAAAACTTAAAAAAACCTCTTGACAAAGGGAAAGCGGTGTGATATAATCACAAGGCACTCTTGAGAGAGGGCGCGAAAAGAATACGAACCTTGAAAATTAAACAACGACAAAAAATGAAACCCTTGAAGATTAATTTGAGTTTAACAAGTACAACTTGTGAACAGTAAATTCGAGATTTCTTGAATTAAACGTCAGAAGACGAAAAGAGCTAACAAGTTCTTAAGAAATGGTTAATGCAGCGGAAGCTGATTAATACAATTTTTAGAGAGTTTGATCCTGGCTCAGGACGAACGCTGGCGGCGTGCCTAACACATGCAAGTCGAACGGACGAGACTTCTTCGGAGGTCAAGTTAGTGGCGGACGGGTGAGTAACGCGTGAGTAACCTGCCTTGCAGAGGGGGATAACGTTTCGAAAGGAACGCTAATACCGCATAACGTATCTGATATCGCATGGTATTGATACCAAAGATTTTATCGCTGTAAGATGGACTCGCGTCTGATTAGATAGTTGGCGGGGTAACGGCCCACCAAGTCGACGATCAGTAGCCGGACTGAGAGGTTGAACGGCCACATTGGGACTGAGACACGGCCCAGAC
>SVOV01000054.1 GCA_015066205.1 Oscillospiraceae bacterium | reverse complement strand
CAATTTCGTGTCCCAAAGCTTCTATTATTCCAGAGTCTCAACTCCGCAGGAGCATCTTGAGATTACATATCCGTCTTCGGTACAGGTGGGCTCCATTCTCTCGGTCACATATTCGTGAGTATGCTCTTCTTCACCGTCATCGGGAAGAACTATTTCCTGCTGTGCTCTGAGAACTGTTCCGCACACTGCACAGCGTTCTCCGTCAGTAAGTCCGGGAGCCTCTGCCGTGGGTTCTCTTCCGGGGATAATTTCAATTTCGTGTCCCAAAGCTTCTATTATTTCACGGGTCTCAACTCCGCAGGAGCATCTGCTGATTACAAATCCGTCTTCGGTACAGGTGGGCTCCATTCTCTCGGTCACATATTCGTGAGTATGCTCCTCTTCACCGTCATCGGGAAGAACTATTTCCTGCTGTGCTCTGAGAACTGTTCCGCACACTGCACAGCGCTCTCCCTCGGTAAGTCCGGGAGCTTCCGCAGTGGGTTCTCTGCCGGGGATAATTTCAATTTCGTGTCCCAAAGCTTCTATTATTTCACGGGTCTCAACTCCGCAGGAGCATCTTGAGATTACATATCCGTCTTCGGTACAGGTGGGCTCCATTCTCTCGGTCACATATTCGTGAGTATGCTCATCTTCACCGTCATCGGGAAGAACTATTTCCTGCTGTGCTCTGAGAACTATTCCGCAGACTGCACAGCGCTCTCCCTCTGTAAGTCCGGGAGCCTCTGCTGTGGGTTCTCTGCCGGGGATGATTTCAATTTCGTGTCCCAAAGCTTCTATTATTTCCAGGGTCTCAACTCCGCAGGAGCATCTTCCTGTTATATATCCGTCTTCTGTACATGTAGGTTCTGTTCTGAATATTTCATATTCGTGCTGATGCTCCTGATCTTCTTCTGAACCGCCTGTGGCGGGAATTTCAACCTGAGCCGTTATTATCTCTCCGCAATTATTACACATCTCACCGTCAGAAAGTCCCGACTCCGTTTCGGTGGGAGCTCTTCCCGGAATTGTAACAATACTGTGGCCTAAAGCGGGCAAAACGCCAAAACTTGAATAGCCACATTCCGTACAACGGGTTTCAAGAATTCCGTCACATAAGCAAGTCGGCTCTGTTCTGAATTCTACAAGGGTATGGGAATGTGCGATTTCATCCGATACCTCTTCCTCACCCGATGAATCTGTTGCAAAGGCAAGGGGAAATGATGTCATTATCATCATCAGAGTAATAATGACCGCAAGTAATGAACTGACTGTTTTTTTCATTCCGATTTCTCCTTTTACTTATAATTAATTTCATTAAAGCATATGAATTTTTAATTGTCAATCAAATCGGGTGCATTTTGTTCAAATTCAGATATTTTCAAGTGATTTTGAAGATTTTTGTGCATATTCTTTCATATTTAAAAAACAAAACAGCACAGATTCTGCTTCTATGCTGTTTTAAGGATCAATCTAAGGTTATTTTTACTGTTTTTATTTCCCAAGGACGGAAAGTGAGTTTTTCTGCTGTAACGAGAGAAAGCTCGTTTCCGAGAAGGTCTGTTTCGGCTGTTATTTTTCCTCTTCGGGGAGTAAAGACTACGCTTTCGGGCGAATCGGAGAAGTTACAGAATCTTGCGGTAAGATATCCCTCTTCAGGTGTCAGTGCGGTGAGAATGACGCCGTCACCGTCACTTTCAAAGGAAGCGAGGGAGTATCCGCTGAGTTCACCCTTACCCTTTTCAAGAATCTCCGTTACGGGTGCATAGTTATAAGCCATAGCGGTCTTGTGAACATCTGTAAGCTTAATTTCCCTGTCCTCGGGTAAAAGTGCGAATTCATTTACGAATGTTCCGTCTATGATCTTTGTTCCGCACATATAATCATTTGAATAAATAAGGGGGATATATACGCGGTTGCCCTCGACGGTGCTTCCCATACAGCCCTTATTTATAACAGCTATATAAGAATCGCTGTCGGAAAGGGCTATCCAGTAAACGCCCTGAAGATGGGTCTTATTCCTGAAAGACTGCTCGGGAGAAACCTTTGTGTCGTGAAGAATAAGGTCATTTTCATACCAGTATTCCTCGGTAAGACGAAGCTGACCGTCCCACTCGGCGATGGAAAACGGAAGGTCACGGTACATTTTTCTGTTTTCGGAAAGCCCCAGCTTCATAGTGAAGCAGAGCTTATCATCGTGATGGTGGCCGTTAAGAGTAAGAGGCACGGGACGGCCCTCGGTGATGTCAGTTCTTCCGATACGGTCAGATTCCTTTACCGTACAGCTCACCTTACAGTCAATAAGAGGTGAATGACGGGAAAATCTCATAGTAAAGCTAAAGGGTATCGTATCAATTTTTCCCCTGAACACCACCTCTGCGGTAAGAGAACGGATGTTGACCTGGGCACTGCCCTCATTTTTACGGTAGCTGCCGTTAATGAAGCCCTGAAGAAGACTGCTGTTTTCGTTGTTTATAAGAGCCTTGCCGTTTTTAGATAAAAGCTTCTTTAAGCCGCAGGAGTCAAATTCCACATCATAAAAGGGAGTGGAAAGGCATCCCTTTTCCTTATCGTATGTAAAATATTTTTTCTCGCTCTTCTCTTCCTTTATAAGCTTCAGGCTTTTTGCCGTAAGAGCGGGAAGAGAAGCTCTTATGAGAAGACTTTTTCTTCCGTTTTCATCCGTCACAAGCTCACTTTCCGTATTTTCGACGGAATACGCCTCTTTTACGGGAATTTCAACCACCGTATCGACGGCGAAGGAATGGGGATTATAGAGAAATACCGATTGAAAGTCGCCATAGCTGAAGCACTTATTTATATTTTCGAGAGATTTTTTCTTTACGGACAATGACAGGGACAGGGACGAGGGGATAAATCTTCTTGCAAGGTCTAAAAGTCCGCAGATGGTAACATCGTGGTGCTGTGCGGCAAGAATATATTTCCACGCCTCTTCATTTTCCTCCCGGAAGGCTTCACCGCCGAGAAGCACGGACAGAGAGTTGAGCTTTTCCGCCTGAACGGCTTCAATTTCACCTTTTCTGCAGCCCGAGAATATCTCGTTTCCGCAGTAGCCCCAGGGCATCTGTGAATGGAAATCGTTGTCGTCCGTATCGAGAATATCCGTCGGCTCGCCGTAAAGAGCGGGAAGATCCTCAAGAAGCACATATTTATAATCATCGTGCTTTTCAATTTCTGCCGTGACCTCTTCAATGGGCTGAGTCAGGTCATCATAGCGGGAGGCTAAAAGCGGAGAATACTTTTTGAATCTTTCCCTGAAATCCTCAAGAGAAATATCGGTATCCCGCGGCCAGCGGGAAAGTATCCAGTTGTCGAGAGTGGTACAGTTGTAGCCTCTTCCCTGTCCGTCATATACGGGGATGGCGGGAACTCCCGTTTTGTCCTTACCGACCCAAAGACCGAATGCCTTGTCAAAAGTCTTGGTGTAGCCGTAGCCCATAACATGGGAGCGAAGCACCGCACCCTTATAGCCGCAGAGCTTTATCATCTGCGGTGTCTGATTATTGAGGGCAAACTCCGAAATACAGTAAACATCGGGAGTGATGCCGAAATATTTAAGATTGGTCTTTACCGCCAAAGACAGCTGTCGGATGTTTGATTCCTCGGAGATATATAAAGACAGGGGCTGTCCGTAGGTGGTGGCACCGAGACCCACCCTGTCGGGGTATTCCTTAAGAAGCTCCCCGATAAGTCTTACCACCTCGGGATCCTGACGGCTGAATTCATCAAAGGTAAAGCTTTCGTAATCAAGACCGATTCTCAGCTTCGGATATTTTTTCATCCATTCCTTTATATTTTTAAGCCTCGGCTTTACCTCTTTTTCCCAGAGTACATATCCGCCGTGGTCATAGGTCAGAATATAAAGAGGTTCTTTTGACATATCGATTCTCCTTTTCAGCAGACTGTAATATTACTGCATTTTGTACTGATAAAACTCATAAAGCTGTTGAAATGCTCCTCCGACGAAAAAGCGGAAAGAGGAATGATATAAGCCTGAACTGAGCTTATGTAAATATAGATGTATCTGTGCTCCGAAAGATATATTTTTTCAAAGGATGAGTAATTATGCTCCGTTTTTGTTTGTGAGGTAATCTCCACACTGTAATTATCATAAAACTCAAGAAGGCTTTCGGGGGAAAACGGGAGCTTTCCGCTCTTTTTCATACTCTTTATCTGCTTCTTTGTTATAAATTCCCAGTATTTATTATAAAAGACATTGAGAAGAACAACAGGAATCACAAGAAACACCGCGGTGACAATGATCGCGGCAATATCCCCCGAAACAAAAATCTGTAAGATCAAAGCACTGAAAAGAATCACATTAAGACATATTCTTATAATAAGAAGATTCTTTTTTGAAGAGGGATCGTTATAAAGATGAAAGATATTGAAATTCAGATAATCCTCTTCGGTAAGTCTTATATTGAAACGGAATCTCATAGCTTATTCTCCTCTCCTTATATAACCTCGTACATTAAGATAATTGCCTTTTCGCCCTCGGGAAGAGGTATTGTAATACCCTTTGTCATAAGCTCCTCACCCGTAAATGTAAAAACGGTATCGGGAGCATCATAATCATATATATTATAGCTCTCCCCGGGAATAAGACCGTTCAGCTTTACGGTGTATTCCTCTCTTTTTACATCGGCGCGCTTATAAATAAGGGCTGTTCCCTCTCTGCCGTCCCTTGTATTAAAGGACAGTGCATGCATTTTTGTCTTATCGGTATTACCGAATTCGATGGGGAAATAGTTTCCCGCCATAAGCTCTCTCTGCTCGTGGTATAAGCCGAACCCGGGATTCTTGTGTGCGAAGAAATCCATAAGCATAAGAGGCATAATATCCGATCTTGCAGAATACTCGTTGAGCATATACTGTGCCGAGCCCGTTACGGGAAGCCAGAATGAAATACCGTAGGTATGGGACTGCGTTGCCTCAAAAAGGTCGGTATGGAAATCGCAGTTATAGTCACTTCTCCAGAAGGGAATACTGCGGTAAGCCATTTCAAGATCAAGTCTTTTTCCGCCCGATGCACAGTTATCTATGATAAGTCCGTCTATATTTTCCGTAAGATAATCAAGGAAACGGTAAAGATTTGTTATATAATGATTTTCCGTGATACCCGTTCTTCCGCCGTAATATTCGCGGTCAGCCTTTTCCCAGTATTTAAGGGGAGCGAAATTGAAATCCTGACGGTAAACGGTAATTCCGTTTTCCTTCATTGAATTGAGAAGATACCCGCAGTAATAATTAAATGCGTCCTCATCTGCAAGATTCCACATTATATTGTCCTCGCCCGCATCAATGAGCCACTGCTCATTTTCAAGCCCCTTGGTATGGAATTGAGTTCCCGGATACAGTCTTTCGGGCTCATACCAGAGAACAAGACCCAGCTCCTTTTCCTTTGCATAATCGGAAAGCTCACTGATGCCGTTATCATATCTTGATGTATCAACCGTCCAGTTTCCGACACCGTCGTGCCAGCCCTCGTTATAGGAATACCAGCCCGCATCCATCCAGAAAGCATCGGTCTCACTGAAAATATCATCACCGAGGCCGTCAAGGATCTCAATTATCTCATCAGAGGTCCTTGTTGACACGGGACCTGCTATCTCCATAACGGTATAATGGTTTTTGGTCACATTTTCGGGATAAACCGAATCCAGTATCCGGCTTCTGAAATTATTGAAGCCCTTAAGAGCATTATCCCCCTTATAGAAGCCCAGCGACACAAGGGGCGAGCGTATCTCTTCTTCGGGGAGAAGATAGGCTTCAAGCTTTTCCTGCTTCACTTTTATGCGTGCGTTCTCATTTTCTGCCTTGAATGAGGCTTCCCACTGACCTGTCCAGCCTACCGCTGCCACAGCTGAGAGCCTCTCGCCGCAGATATTGAAATAGGGCAGATTCTTTTCTGTGGGCTTGCCGTCAGCACCCGAAAAGCGTCTTTCCTTATTATTAAGCGTCTTCTTTATAAGAGAGAAGTCCGAGGAGTGAGTGTCGGAGCCCACGGAATAATAAATATCGGCTTTTCCTGTAGGAAGAGAATAGTCCATCGCATAAAAATCGGAGATCACACCCGAATTTTCAGAGCCGGTGTTCTTTATGTAAACAGTCCACTGACAGGTTGCGTTTTCCTTAAAGGCGGTGATTTCAGCCCTTACCTCAAGTGCCTTTTCTTCATTCTTAAAAATAAGATTTTTTGTTTCGCCGTTCTGATACTTTGTATTATCCGTTTTTTCAACCGTTCTTTCCCACTTGGCGGGGTCAAAGACCTCGCCGTCCACCTTGAAGGTAAAGGGCAGAGTTGAGTTTTCGGTGAAGAAATTTTCCTGAAGCCATTTTTCGGCTGTTTCCTTTTCATCAGCCGTCAGCTTCATATCCTCGGCAGAAGCCGCGGCGAATTCTATATTCTTTTTATAGTCGAGGGCTCTGATGTTTTCTTCGTTTATCACAAGATTTCCTCCCGCAAAAAGGGCAAAGAACAAAACGGCACAGACTATATTCACAGCTCTGTTTTTTCTTACGGCTCTTATAATAAAAGCAGTCAGAAAGGAAAAAGCCAGAACCGCAAAGGTAACGGTAAAGGTCTTTATTATGACAATTTCATTGTCCTTTGCGACGGGGTTGAATTTTTCGTTATAGCCCCAGATGATACCCTGAAAAAGTCCCGTGCCGACTAAAAAAGCGATAATTTTCGGAATCAATTTTGAATTCTTAAACACCGCTCCCGTAAGAAGCGTAAGCGCCCAGCCGATACCAAGCCCCGATAGCACCGTATAAAGATGGACATCTGCACCGCTGTCTTTTCCGTAGAATATATACCACAGAGAATATGCCGCATATATCACAAGTCCCGAGAGCACCGTTGTAATAACAGCTTCAATCAAAAGCTTTCTTTTTTCTTTATTCATAAATACACCGCCGTTTTTTATTATATTGGAAATTGCTCGCGTTGTGAGCAATTTAGCTTATAACAAGAAACACCTACAGCCCCCAAGATTGGGGGTAGGGGGTTGATAAATCGTAAGATTTTTTCTTATTCGTCTGCATCCGCAGACCTTATGAAATGTGCAAGCACATAGTTTACATTTTGTGTAAGGACACAGCTTACAGCTTTTGGGGTAACAAAAGCTTATCAGAAATTATAGTCAGGTCTTACGGGCTTTCCGCTTTTTGCCGATTCTACTATTGAAAGGCATACCTCAACTGTTTTTGCGCCCTCTCTGGCATCGGTCAGGATCTTCTTATCATTGAGAATTGCATCCGCAAATACCTCAAATTCCTTTGCGGCATTGTGGTTATTGACCTCGACTTCAATAATTTCGGGCTTTTCCTTGACAACGCCCTCACTGTCAACAGTGAAAAGGGTCATTGAGGGTGAGGTGTTGTCGCAGATAAGAGTACCCTTTGTACCGTAGATGCAGGTGCGCATTGTGTAATCTCTCTTACAGCCCGTTGAAACGAAGACCTTACCCATAAGATCATCTGAGAATTTCATAATTGCAACGGTGGCATCGTCATAGCTTACCTGCGGAAGAAGTCTGTGAGTACCGTAGGCGAAGACCTCAACAGGGTCACCTGCAAGCCAGCGAAGAAGGTCAACTGCGTGACAGCCTCCTCCGATAACGCCGTGGCGGAGAGGATCTGCTCTCCAGGTGTCGCAAAGCTTCATATAATCGTGTGCATATTCGGACTCCACAAAATAAAGCTCGCCGAGGATACCCGAATCAATAATTTCCTTTGCCTTTATAAATGACGGAGTGAAGCGGCATATCTGACCTACCATAAATTTACAGCCCGATTCATCCTCTGCCTTTATTATCTCCCGAAGATCCTCTCTTGTGAGAGCAAGAGGCTTTTCGCAGAGAACATTTTTACCGGCATGAAGAAGCTCACAGGATATCTCCTTATGCAGCTGGTCGGGAACAGCCACGGTGACTGCATTTATCTCGGGATTTTTCTTGATCTCCCTGTAATCGGTAATTCTCTTTTCCTCGGGGATATTATATCTTTCACCTGCAAAGCGAAGATTTTCTTCATTACTGTCGCAAATGGCGGCAATTTCCGCACCGAAGCTCATAGCTCCCTCTACATGGCACATTCCGAATTTCATTCCGATATTGGCTGCTACAATTTTCTTTTCCATTTTTTAGTCTCCTTTAGTCTGCTGTTTTGGTTTTTTGCTGTTCAAGGTAGAATTTACGGACATTTATAAATGCACATATTACACAGTAAAAGGCATAGACACCGTAAATAAGATATGTGGTCTGTCTGTAATCGTTCATTACCATCTGAATATTCAGAAGCAGACCGACAAAGCCCTGAACTATCCAAAGATATGTATATTCAATAAAAGCCCCCATGGTAAGAAGAGGCACAACAAAGCCTAAAATAAAGCTGATGCTGTCTAAAAGCGCATATTCATATTTAAGATGATAAAATACTGCCGTAAGACCTGCCCACAAAACGAGAAGAGCCGTAAAAAAGACGGTGCGCTGCTTTGCGGTCATTACTCTGAAAACCGCCGTTTTCTTATAGGCTCTCTTCTTCCAGCTGAAAAATGTCATAAGCTGAATGGGAAAGCTGAAAAGAAGAGCTGAGGCGGCAGAGCCGTAAACTCCCATAGAGATATAGGCTGCAGTATAAATAAGTGAATTTATTGAGCCGATAAGAGCCCCGTACGGTTTGCCTCCGACTGAAACGCCATTACAAAAAGGGATACAAAAAGCGGCAGCATAAGAAAAAATTCCTGCTTACACAGTATTCCCGCAACAAGAATCGCCGCTCCCGTGAGAGCTATTATTAAAATTTTACTTTTCTTCATTTTCTCTCCGCTGATTTTACAAAAGCTGCAAAAATAAACTTTTTATTATTTTTATTATACTATAAGAAAATAAAAATACAAGATATAATACTTATGAAAAAAACAGAGAAATGTAAAGGGCACCCTCCGTAAGGAAGGTGCCTCTTATTCAGTAAAGACGGGTAAGCCGGCTTCGCTGTGCCTGTTTTTATTTAAG
The DNA here is from genome assembly GCA_015066205.1 of Oscillospiraceae bacterium. GTDB lineage: Bacteria > Bacillota > Clostridia > Oscillospirales > Acutalibacteraceae > RUG806. Next base: position 7,460 of record SVOV01000054.1, on the reverse strand, counting down.
ACGGGAATTGACTTCAGCCCATACAAGGGGGTCTTTTGCTTTTACTATCTGCTTTATTCCCATAAAGCCGCTGTCCGGATATTCATTCTCCGAATATGTGATATTGGAGCAGTATTCACCGAGCTGAGTTCTTCCCTGAACAGAAGCTTTATCAAAAAAGCTTCCCGTATCAACGGTATTTCCCGTAAAAACAAAGCCGTTGATATTATCAGCCTTCATAAGAAGAGAGGGCATATCTCTGAAAACATTTGAGCTTATTTCAATATTTGTGAAAACTGCGGTTTCAGCAGTTTTTCCCGCGATATTCGTGCCTATCTCAATAACGGCACCCCAGTCGCTGAAATTACACTTTTCAAAGCTGTTGTTTCTTATGATGATATTATCGGCACCGGTGCCCTCCTGCCATAAGGCAGGCTCAATATCCATGACCACCTTTATGGCCTGTGCCTGTGTTTTATAGAAGCGGTTGTTTTCGCAAAGACCGCCCGAGGACTGAAGCAGAAGTCCTCTTGCTCTGTTTTCGTGGAAATAGTTTTCTCTTATTACATAGTTTCCGCTGTCACATTCCGTATTAAAGGCAGTAAAGCCCGCTTTCACACCCTCGGGAATACTTTTTACGGTAACCTCTTTTTTTATCCAATCGATATCCTTTACGAAAACGACCTCAGCAGTAAATTCTGTATTTTCAAATTTTTCGTTCTTGAAGGCGAGAACATCGCCCGCCTTAAGCCTCATAGCGGAGGCTGTAAGCTTAAGAGTATTTCCGTTTACTTCGTCAACGAAGCCGAGGCCGTCGTGAACATTTACGGCATCATCACCCATACCGCTTATGTCATTTCCCGAAATATTGAAAAGTCCGCCGGTATTTACGATATGAATTGCATCTGCGGTGGTTGAAACACACTCGGCAGCCTTCTTTTCGGGGTCAGTACCTATATAGGAATTTATTATCTGGAAACGAGAAATATTATCCTCCATTATGAAAGCCATTCCCGCACTGCCGAAGATGCTGACATTGTCAAAGGTTATGTTACGGCTTTCCTCTCTGACACTGAAAACAGTACCGTCATAAACAAAATGTCTTAAAATATAGGTCTCTCCGTCAAGGAAATTATCCATACAGCCGTTATGAGTGACTCTTAAGGTGTCGTCGGAAATTTTTTCGACGGCCCTTATATAATTCACATCCTGATAGAGATATACCTCCTTGGAGGAGCACTTTGCACCGAAGCTAAGGCTTTCGGGGTCGCACTGAGTTACAGCCTCAAGCGGGATATCCTCACTGCAGTTTTCCTTTACCCTGAAAACAAGCTCAAGGGTATGATTCTTTTTATCGCTGTTTCTTACGGTAACAACGGATGCAAGGGGGCTTTTCTCCCAATTCCATCTCACATTAAGGTTTCTTATCTCGACTGAGTCACTGTTTCTTATAAAGAACTTATAGCCCGAGACGGAGAAAACAAAATCTGCGCCGTTTCCCTCGATAAGAACATCACGAAGTCCGAGGGCATCAAGGCCGTTTTCTGCCGTGAAATGATATACGCCCTTATCAATAACCAGCTTTACAGCGGGGTTTTCCCTGCAGTAGTTAAGTGCTGCCTGAAAGGCTTCGGTATTATCCTCATTTTCGGGATAAAGTCCGAAATCGGAGGCCCTGACCGTTTTAAGGCAGTCCTCTTTCGGTCTTTCAATATAAAATTTTATCCCCGAAGCGCCGTTGATCTCATCGGCTGTTCTGTTTTCACTTAAATTTTCCTTTGATTCAACCAAAACATCGGGGCTTTCAGGCAAAGATGTTCCTGAAGCAAACAATAACAGCAGTGATGCTATGAATGAAACTATTTTCAGAAGCATAATATCTCTCCTTGTTTTTATTTGAGTCCTTTTTTTCCGAGAACGGGCATCTCCGTCATACGAAGCCTTGCACATCCGTAGGGGCAAAGGTCGATCTTTTCGCTTTTTCCTACGGGCTCAAGGGATTTCGGTGTCTTTCTTGCAACGGATCTATAGGGGAATTTCAGTCCCCAGTTTATTTTTTTCATATCCGCTTTTATTGTTACGGGAGGGTTTTTCTGCGAAAAGGGTATTTCTCCCGAGCCGTGATATGTAAGTTTAAGCTCTTCTCCCGAGAAAGCATAATTCCAGGGGGATGTCGGCTGAAGCTGATAATCGCAGTAGGGGAATTTTCTTTCAACACCCTTTTTCGTGTATTCTCTCATTATTTTTTCATATTCCACGGGAACCGAGAAGAGAAGCGAGCCCGCTTTAAGAACAGAAAGTCCGTTGGGTCTTTCTTCAAAACAGGGGGAAACGGAAAATTCGATTTTAAGCTCCGTTTGTCCCGCTGTAAGAGAAAATTCAATATCGCCTGTTTCACGGTATTCACCGTTAACCTGAAGCCTTTGGGCAAAGGACGGAATTCTTACAATGAAGCTCATATCCTTTTTGCAGTCGATATAATAATGCAGCTTATTATTAAAGGGATAATCCGTTTCAAGACGGACGGTAATATCCTTTTCGGTCAGAACCGACGGAAGCATAAGGGTACTTATTACGGTATCCCCCTTTCGTGCAAAAGCGGAAAGGGCGAATTTGGGCCAGCCCTGACTGAAATTTGCGGTACAGCAACCGAAATTCGGCTCAAGCCCGAAGGTATGTGCATATGGGCCGTTGGTGCTCCAGGGTGCCATTATCATAGTTTTACGGCAGGCTATCTGATTTACCTGCTGAACATACTGATGAGTCCACATATCCTCGCTGAGGGTTGCGGGAAGAGCGTTGAAGGCGAGCATCTCAAGTCTCTCGAGCCACTTATTATCCCCCGTATGCTTATATAACTCCTCATAGGAATACATCAATTCGACCACGGCACAAAGCTCCGTTCCCCTTGTGGGGTCAAGTCCCGACAGGACCTCGTCACCCGTGAATCCCCTGAAGGCTGTTCCGTTATAACACTCAAGAACAGCAAGAAGCCTTTCGGCATTATCGGTATATTTTTCCCCGAGAAGGCTGTGGGACACCGCTTCGCTTTTCAGCATCATTGCGATATTGACGACATGGGTCTTAAGACGCCATATATGAGAGGGCTTCATCCAGTCCTTTATCGCGGTATTATAATCGAAGCCCTGCTTCTTTATGATCTGCGCAAGCTCTTTTATCCAATCCTCCTCATATTTTTCATATAAGAAGTTAAGAGAAATAAAGGTCTCGAACCATCTGTATTGTCCCCAGCGAAAGAGAGATATCGCACCGCTTTTGAGGCTGTCGTAATAGTTTTTTAATACCTTATAGATAACCTCGGGAATTCTCTCATCCCCCGAGCAGTCATAATAGACCTTAAGGGCCTTACAGATAAGCTGAATTGCCCAGGTATCATATTCTTTTCTTTTATCCTTTTCACAGGGACATATCCAGCCATCCTCTTCCTGTGAGGATATTATGGCATCGATATATTTTTTGGCGGCCCTTATCAGCTCCTCATCCCCCAGAAGATAAGCGAGGGGAATAAAGCCGTCGAGCCAGTAGGGTACTCTCTCCCAGCCCTCTCTGTCACCGCCTATCCACGCGCTGTCGCGGATATCGGGCCATATTTTATGAAGATTTCCGCTAAGTCCCTTTGCCTGAATCTCAAGCTGACGGCGAAGCCAGCCCGAGGGACTTATTTCCTTTGATGTATAAAAATTAATATTATCCATTTTCTGCCCCTTCCTTTTCACTGTTTACATTGAAGCCTTTTTTCACAAGGAAATAAAGAGGAATGAGTCCGAAGACACAAACCACGCCCGCCCATAAGAACATAGCCTTTGAGGGAACTATTACCTCGGCACCGACCTCGTTTATTATGGTTTCGGCGGCGTGACGGCAGGCCGCGTCACCGATAACAGGGCCTACGACCATAGGTATGAGAACCACAAATATCATTCTGATTCCCTGAAAAAGTCCCGCCTTGCCCTCGGGGATGAAATCCTTGACGGCGGCGCTGAAAAGAATGTTTACAAGGGCATTTCCCAATACCACGGGGAGAATGCTTATAAGAATAACATAGATTCCCGTGCTCGTTGAAAGAAGCAGGAAGCCGAGAGACATTACCACTACACCGATAATAAGGCAAAGCCCTTTTTTCTCGGTGGACTTTTTAAGAAGCACCACGATGGAAACGAGAACAAGAACTGCAACTATTACTGCCGTGATTATAACACCCGGTCTTAAAATATTTTGGATTCCGCCGTTATCGGGAAGAACTACATACTGGATATATGTAAGAAGATAAGGATAGAAGACCTGAAAAGCCACAATAGCAAAGCAGAAGGATATAAGAGAGAGATAAAGTCTTGAATTCTCTTTTATTACAGATGGTCTGAAGCCGTAGAAGAGAGTTTCAAGATATGATGAATTATCCTCTCTTTCTACAGTGCGGGGCGGGTCTTTTATAAAGATAAAGCCCAGCACACCGCAGAGGGTCACGATAAGACCGAGTCCTGCAAAAAACAGCTTGTAGCTTATAGTTCCCGCCTGAGCGAAGCTTCCCACACCCGTTACCGCAAAGGAGGACACGGTGCCAACGACTGAAAGAACGGTTTCAACAAGGGGTCTTTGCCTCGGAACGGTTATATCCGTGACCCACGCCTGAAATGCCGCATCGTTACTGGTCGAGCCCATAAAGGTCATAACAATATCCATAAGGATAATAAACCATACGGTAGTGCCGAGAATTTTTGCTTCATCGGAGAGATTGAAGAGCTCTGCCACATTTTCCTTTGTTATAAAGCCGAATGCAGCGGTTACCAAGCCCCACAGCACATAGCCCACGGAAATGAAAAGCCTTCTGTTCTTAAGACGGTCGCTGAGTGCACCCATAATAAAGGTGGTAACCACCGCCGCTATAGCGGAGAGGGCAACCATTCTCGCAACGGCAGTAGTAGCCTCCATTGAGCCGAGAATTGCCGCCTGCGACACATCGGAATAAATTTCATTTGTGATAAAGGTGTTGAAATACATATTTTCCGTATTCCAGGCAATACCGCCCATAAAACAGAAAAGCGTAATTATAAGCCAATTCTTTTTGCTGATCTTCTCTTTCACCCGAAAAACTCCTTTTGAAGAAATATTGATCTGACTTCAATTATACCCTTAACTGAATAAAAAAACAATAGCCGCCCGCCAAAAAGAAAAGGGTACTCCGAAGAGCACCCCAATAAAGAATTTTCTTATTCATCCGAATAATCTGTTCCGCAGTTCTGAAGGAATATTTCGGAAATAAATTCCTCTCTTTCTGACTTAAGACCGCTGTGATTGAGGCTTTTACAGCTTAAAACCGAGCCGAAATCCGTAACGGAATCGGGAATTACAATTTCCTCAATGGCTTCACAGTGGTTGAATGCCCAGTCCGTTACCGCTCGGACAGAGTCGGGGATGGTGTAGCTTTTATTCTTACTGCCGTTGGTATAGCTTATAAGCTTACTGCCCGCTTTATCAAACAGGACACCGTCAATGCTCTTGTAGCTTTCATTATTTTCCGACACCGTAATTTCTTCAAGGGCGCAGGCTCTATAGAACACATGAATACCGATATGCTTCACATTTTCGTGAATACTTACCTTTTTAAGATATTTCGCATTTGAAAATGCTTCATCTGCTATATATGTCACATGAGCGGGAACAGTGTATTCCTCATTTTCATTGAGGGCGGCATATCTTATGAGCCTTGTTTTGTCCTTTGACAGAAGATTTCCCATATCATCCGACATATAAGAGGAATTTTTTTCATTAACCTCAAAGCCCCTGAAGGAGGAATCCTGAAAAGCCCATTCTGAAATATAGGTACAGCCCTCGGGAATACGGATAATTCCCATATTTTCACATATTTCAAAGGCAAAATCGCTAATTCTTCCGATATTATCGGGAATAAACACATCCTCACCGTCACTGTCCTCTTTTGTATAAAAAAGAAGAGTACCGCAAAAAGATATCATATCGCCCGTTTGCTTCTCCATCCACCCTGAGCCGGATAGTGCGTTACTGTATACCAAAGCCGTTGTGTTCGTTGTGTCTATAGTGTCAAGCCTTTTGCAGTTTCCGAATGCACTCGAGCCGATCTCCTTAACGGAATCGGGAATATTGATCTTTTCGAGATTTTCACAGTCCCCGAAGGCATCATAGCTTATTATTTCAAGCGTTGAGGGGAGAACAACTTCGGTAATGCTGTCTTCACCGCGGAAGGCACAGCCTGCAACAATTCTTGTGCCCTCTTTAATAAGAAGCTTTCCGTCAGGAAGCTCCCCTTTGATACCTATTACAGTATCTCCGAGGTAAACTATTCCGTCAGGCTGATTCTCATACCAGGCGGTCGTTACAAAATTCAGCATATTAAAATATGTAAGAGTATCGGGAACGGTAATTTCCCTGATTCTCTTTGCCTGACTGTCACTTATAAAGCCCCATCCGAGAGCCTTCACGGGATAGCCCCCGAGAGTATCGGGGATGTGAAGAGCCGTACCGGCAATTCTTCTGCAGCTGTCAATTTCCGCATAGCCGTCATATACGCTGTAGACCCATTCGCCCTCTGTTTCATAAATGGGGTCATTATAATATGACAGCTCCATATCAAGAAAGCCGTTATAATATAAAATACCCCACGCCGCCGCAAGAAAAGCAGCCGAAATAATAACACCCGCAATTATTTTTTTCTTCATAAAAGCATCTCCTTTTTATTAAAGTTCAGAGCAATTACCGGATAAAAAGCTTTACCGTACCGAACAGACCGCCCGACACATATGCCCTTGCAAATTCCTTTTCGGGAATAAAATAGGGGGACAGCTCGTTTATTGTGTATTTATCAAAATAATCGGTATTAAGATAAAGATTTGCCGCCGTGTTGGTTACTTTTATTTCAAGTCTGTTTTCTTCTTCAAGTAAGCCCTTCGGTATTTTTATTCTGTAGGGCGGAAAAACGGCATCGCCGAGAGAAGCTCCGTTCAGCCTGACGGAAGCTGAAAAGCGCACATCTCCAAGGTCAATTTCGCCCTCTTCTCCCTTTATTTCCGAGGGAAGAGTAAATTCGGCTTCATAAATACAGCTTCCCGAAAAAGCTTCTCCTATAAAATCCTTCCAACCGCACAACCCTGCGGGAATACCTTCTTCATTATGCTTTATATTATGGAAGCCTTCCTCGGAAAAAATGAGCTCCGTGTCCCGCCGAAGCCTGAAATTTTCTATGACGGCACAGCAGTTTTCAAAGACTTTATTCTCTTCACAGGGGAGCTTTTCATCAGTTATGAGAATTACTGCCGTTTCTCCCTCATAAAGCTCAAGGCTGAAATTTCTGTTTTCGGCTTCTGTTACTATATATTTGCCGGGACGAGTACATCAAACCAGGTGTACTCGTTTCGTTCTTATTCCTAAGCTATAATAGAAGGGCGAAATGGTCTAACGCTCGGCTCCTAGGATCATGCATCCGCACG
>SVOV01000053.1 GCA_015066205.1 Oscillospiraceae bacterium | reverse complement strand
TTTTACCCGACGCGCGGGGGTAGGGTCTGCTATTTCCGATAAATGCCCATATTTCACGGAATTGCATCCGCTTTTCCAAAGAAAAACGGCGCACTTCCGCAAAATCTGAACATTTCTCGTCAAACGGGAAAATCTGTACAAAGGGTAGGTTTTTCGCTCGTGCCGTTGGCACATTGCGGATGTAACAACTCTCCGAATTGCCTGTTTTTCAGAAACAGGAAACTTTAACATTTTGCATTTTGCCCTTTGCATTTTGCATTTACACTCCGCCGAGCGAGTGTATTGCTTTCTCGGAATTCCGATCTCCGAAATCCGAATTTGTGCGAAACGCACCGCAACCCCCTGAAACACACATTTTCAGAAATTTGCAATTTTATTTTTTTTGGTGAAAAAAATGACAGAAAACAGACATATTAAGGCGCTTGAGCTGGATAAGGTTTTAGTACAGCTGTCGGAGCTTGCTTCCATAAAGGACAGCAAGGAGATGGCGCTTGAACTGAAGCCCGCTTCGGTGCTGTATGATGCCGAGGCGCTTGTCAATCAGACAAATGCCGCTTATACGCTTCTTGCGAAATTCGGCGGTCCCTCCTTCGGGGCGGCGAAGAATGTGAATTCCTCTCTTTCAAGAGCTGCGGCGGGAGGCGTTCTCACCATGAGAGAGCTTCTTGACATCGGTGAGGTGCTGAGGGTCATCCGTTCTCTTTATGAATGGAGATTTTCACAGCCGGGAGCGGAGAGCTGTCTTGATGTTTTCTTCTCCTCGCTTTGTCCCAACCGTACTCTTGAAAATACCATTTTTACATCAATTTTAAGTGATGAGGAAATGGCTGACAACGCTTCAAGAGAGCTTGCGGACATAAGACGGAAAATGAGAAATCAGGCACAGTCCATCCGTGAAAAGCTTGAGGGGCTCATAAGAAGCACACATTATCAGAAATTTTTACAGGAATCTATTATTACCCAGAGAAACGGAAGATTCGTTGTTCCCGTTAAAAACGAGCACAGAGGGGATGTCCCCGGTCTTGTTCACGATACCTCGGGCTCGGGTGCTACCGTTTTCATTGAGCCTATGGCGGTCGTTGAAGCAAACAATGAGATAAGAGTGCTTCAGGGCAAGGAAAGGGAAGAGATAGAAAGAATCCTTACCGAGCTTTCCGTAGCCGTCGGCGAATACGGAGAAACAATTAAGCATAATTTTGATTCACTCGCAGAGCTTAACCTGATTTTCGCCAAGGGTCAGCTTGCTTATAAAATGAAAGCAAGCGTTCCGATACTCAATACCGAGGGAATAATAGAGCTTAAAAAAGCAAGACATCCTCTTCTTGATCCGAAAAAGGTTGTCCCCACGGATATATCTCTCGGTGAGGATTTTGATACCCTTGTTATCACAGGCCCCAATACGGGCGGTAAGACCGTTTCAATAAAGACCGTGGGTCTTTTATCCCTTATGGCGTGCTGCGGACTTCTTATTCCCGCCGCAGATGAATCAAGGGTATGTGTATTCAAGAAAATTTTTGCCGACATAGGTGACGAGCAGAGCATTGAGCAGTCCCTTTCAACCTTTTCATCCCATATGGTGAATATTGTTGATATTATAAAAAACGCAGACGGCGAAAGTCTTGTTCTCATAGATGAGCTGGGTGCGGGTACTGACCCCGTTGAGGGTGCGGCTCTCGCAACGGCAATTCTTGAAAGACTCCATCTCAACGGCGCAAAAATTGCCGCCACCACTCACTATGCAGAGCTCAAGGCCTATGCTCTCGAAACTCCGAGAGTATGTAACGGCAGCTGTGAATTTGATGTAAAGACTCTCCGCCCCACCTACCGTCTTCTTACAGGCGTTCCGGGACGCTCCAACGCATTTGCCATTTCCGAGAGGCTCGGAATTGACAGGGAGCTTATAGAGAGGGCAAATGAATTCGTTTCAACGGATAATATCCGCTTTGAAAATGTGGTTGATTCTCTTGAACAGTCCCGCCTTTCAATGGAAAAGGAAAAGAGCGAGGCAGAAAGAATAAAGCAGGAGTATGAGAAAAAGCTGGCTCTTGCTGAAAGCCGTCTTGCCGAAGCCGAGAATCTCCGCCTTAAGGAATATGAAAAGGCACAGGGCGAGGCACTTAAAATAACCGAAAACGCAAGGCGTCAGGCAAATATGCTCGTTATGGAAATTGATGCCCTGAGAAAAGAAATGAAGACCACCAAGGATGCAGCTGAGCTTGCAAGAAGAGCAAAGCAGGCAATGAAAAAGGGTCTTTCCGATATCGATGCCACAGTAAACCCCGTTACCAATTCTCTTTATGAGGATGCGGATTATACTCTCCCGAGAGAGCTTGTTGTGGGCGATACCGTGCTTCTGACACAGCTGGGCAAGGAAGCTACCGTTATGTCGCTTCCCGATAAGAGAAATCAGGTTGAGGTGCTTTCAGGCTCAATGAGAATGAGAGTTGATAAAAGTAAGCTCCGTCTTGTAGAGAAAAAGAAAGAAAACAAGCCGAAGACCGCCACTCTTTCAAGAAGCGGATCTATGGAATCCCGCCTTACGGCAAGTGCCGAAAACCGCTGTGATCTCAGGGGAATGACCGTTGACGAGGCACTTCTGACCCTCGACAGTTTCCTTGATTCGATGCTTCTTGCAAACATCGGTGAATTCACCGTAATTCACGGCAAGGGAACGGGAGCTCTCCGTGCCGCCGTAACAAAGCATCTTAAGGGAAATAAATTTGTAAAGACCTTCCGCCTCGGCGTCTACGGCGAGGGCGAAAACGGCGTAACTATTGTAACTCTGAAATAAATCTTACGGGGAACCCCCGGCGAGGGCGAATGAGTGTGCCGCTGCCGGTGGCAGAGGAAGGCACACGAATGAGGTGAAGAAACACAGAGCAATGTGCGCCGCTCCAAGGCGTGCAGTGCGACAATGTTTCTGAGGGACTCCCCGAGAAAAACAGTTCACTGAACTGTTTTTCTTCCCCTCCTGCGCTTTTTGAAGGATAGGGGAATTTCGCTGTCTGCGGACAGCGACAAGAGGCTCTGCCTCTTGACTCTGTGAGCTTTTGAAAAAGCTCAACCAAAACTTTTTATCCGTCACTCCCGTGACGATGCGCTTTTTACCAACTTGTTTTACGGACTGTTCCTTTTTTTCGGGGACAGTTCATTTTTTACATATTTTGCGCCTTATTATTATATAAGTTTATCATTGAATCGGAAAATTTTTTGTGATATATTATAATAGTAAAAATATGGCAGTCTTTTAGCGACTGCTTACGAAAGGACGATTTTTATTATGGCTGAAAACAGACTTATCGGCGATTATCCCGTAATCGGTATACGCCCCTGTATTGACGGAAGAAGAGGTCCCCTTGATGTAAGAGGCTCTCTTGAAGAGCAGACAATGGGTATGGCAAATGCTGCCGCAAAGCTCATTTCCGAAAATCTTAAATATACAAACGGCGAGCCCGTAAAGGTAGTTATCGCTGATACTACAATAGGCAGAGTTGCAGAGGCTGCCGCTGCTGCCGCAAAGTTCAAGAAGGAAGGCGTTGACATCACTCTTTCCGTTACTCCCTGCTGGTGCTACGGCTCTGAAACCATGGATATGGATCCTATGACAATCAAGGGTGTATGGGGCTTCAATGCAACTGAAAGACCCGGCGCTGTTTACCTCGCATCCGTTCTTGCTACTCACGCTCAGAAGGGTCTTCCCGCTTTCGGTATCTACGGACACGATGTTCAGGATGCCGATGATACAACAATTCCCGAGGATGTCAAGGAAAAGATCCTCCGCTTTGCCCGTGCCGCTGTTGCTGCCGCTTCAATGAGAGGTAAGTCCTATCTTCAGATCGGCTCGATCTGTATGGGTATCGGCGGTTCATCCATCAGCCCCGAATTCATTGAAGAATATCTCGGTATGCGTGTTGAATCCGTTGACGAGGTAGAGATCATCAGACGAATGACAGAAAACATCTATGACGAGGCTGAATATCAGAAGGCTCTTGCATGGACAAAGGCAAAGTGCAAGGAAGGCTTCGACAAGAACCCCGAATTCGTAAGAAAGTCCCGCGAGCAGAAGGACAAGGACTGGGAATTCGTTGTTAAGATGATGGTTATCATCAAGGACCTTATGAACGGCAATCCCAATCTTCCCAAGGGCTGTGAGGAAGAAATGGTAGGCCACAACGCTATCGCGGCAGGCTTCCAGGGTCAAAGACAGTGGACAGACTTCTATCCCAACTGTGACTTCGGTGAAGCTCTTTGCAATACATCCTTCGACTGGAACGGCGCAAGAGAGCCCTACATCCTTGCAACAGAAAACGATGTTCTCAACTCCATCTCAATGCTCTTTATGAAGCTTCTTACAAACCGTGCTCAGATGTTCGCTGATGTCCGTACCTTCTGGAGCGAATCCGCTGTAAAGAGAGTTACAGGCTACGATATCGAAGGCAAGGCAAAGGAAGCAGGCGGCTTTATCCACCTTATCAACTCCGGTGCCTGCTGTCTTGATGCCTGCGGTGAGGTTAAGGACGAAAACGGCAACCCCGTTATGAAGCCCTGGTATGATGTAACAGAAGAGGACATCGAAAAGATGCTTGCCGCTACCGAATGGGCTCCCGCAGATAACGGCTATTTCAGAGGCGGCGGATACTCCTCCCGTTTCCTTACCCGTGCTGAAATGCCCTGCACAATGATAAGAATCAACCTTGTAAAGGGCCTCGGACCCACAATTCAGATCGCTGAAGGCTATACGGTAAATCTTCCCGATGAGGTTTCCGATACTCTCTGGAAGAGAACAGACTATACTTGGCCTTGCACTTGGTTTGCTCCCATCTGCACAGGCGACGGCCCCTTCAAGTCAGCTTATGACCTTATGAATGCATGGGGTGCTAACCACGGCGCTATCTCCTACGGCCACATCGGTGCAGACCTTATCACTCTCTGCTCAATGCTTCGTATCCCCGTAGGTCTTCACAATGTTCCCGAAGAAAAGATCTTCCGTCCCGCTTGCTGGAACGCATTCGGCACAAAGGATCTCGAGGGTGCAGACTACAGAGCCTGCGCTGCTTACGGTCCCATGTACAAGTAAATTCGGAATTCGGATTTCGGAATTCGGAGCTGCTCCGATAAAACCCGAAGAATCCCCCGACCGAAAATCAATAAAAGGGGCTGTAAAAAAAGTACAGACCGCATAAAACAAGATAAACAAAAGGGTTTCCTGAAGCTTTGATGAAGTCTTCAAGAAACCCTTTTATACATATAGATACTAAAAAATGACAAAAAACTTTGTTTTTCGCTCAGTTTGTTTATTCTGCCTCTTTTTTCAGATTTCATCTAATGAAGTCATTTTAAGAAAATCCTTCAGCCTGATGTGTGTTACCGTGCTTGTTGAATAATCAAGCTCATCATTTGTTATTATAAGCTTTTTTATAAATTCATCTGCGCCTTTAAAAGCTTCAAATTCTCTTGTATAGGCTTTGTCTTCTGCAACAGAATATGCAACCTGAATAAAATATTTTTTATTTCCCTTTTGTGCAAGAAAGTCTATTTCTCTTCCGTTGTTGTTATATACATAGACATTATAGTCCATATATATAAGCTCGTTATATACAATATTTTCAAGGTTATGGGTAAGATCATATCTGTTATCCATACATCTTAATGAATTGAATGCTACATCTGCGTCATAAATTTTGGTATAGAAATTCAGTTCCCTTTTTGTCTTTGTTGAATACTGTCTTACGGATTCGATTATATAGGCTTCCTCAAGATAGGAAAGGTATTTCATTATTGTGTTTACGCAACAGCTTTCATATTCTTTTTTTACATAGTCGCGAATGGATTTTGCAGAAAAGATTCTTCCGTTTGAACGCAGTACAAAATTAACAAGATTTTTGAATAACTGATCCTTTTTTATTTTATATCTTTGTAATAAGTCATTGATAATTATAGTGTCATCGAGATCGCTGAGATATCTGCGCTGTGCCTCCTCAGATGCAAATTCAAACCGCTTCGGAAAGCCTCCCCATACGAGATAGTCGGTAATGCTTACCTCTTTCCCGAGCTCTTCAGCATATTCGGTTATTTCTTTATAAACAAAGGGTCTTACTCTGAAGGCAACATATCTGCCGCTGAGCTCTTTTGTGAATTCACCCGATAAAAGCTTTGAATTTGAGCCTGTAATGAATACAGAATAATCGTACAGCCGCAGTGTTTTACAAGCCTCCTGCCAGCCGTCGAGAAGCTGAATTTCATCGAAAAACAAATAACATTTTCCTTCTTTTCTGTTTTCCTCTATATAATCTGTCAGCTGTTCGCCATTTGTGATTCTTGCAGTGATTCTTCTGTCTTCAAAATTGAGATAAATAATATTTTCTGTTTTCTCACGGATTTCTTCCATTATTTGTTCGAGTATAACGGATTTTCCCGAACGGCGGATTCCGGTTATTATTTTAATGAGATCTGAATCATAAAAATCCCGTATCCTTTCGAGATAACGCTCTCTTTTTATCATAAAAACCACCTCTATGCTATTATTGTACTGAAAACTTTTGTTTATGTCAATAAAAGTTTTCAGTTGCAGTGAAAACTTTTGCTGAAAAATGAAAAAGTTTTCACTACGATTCGGTTTTTACGGTGTATTATATTTTCTTGTGATATTAGTTTTTATTCGCGCGTTAATTATATCACAAAAAGGACTACATTCTTACCCCTTAAGGTAAGCTTGTAGTCCGTTTTCTTTTGGGGCTGTTTGTTTACAGCTCCTTTTCATTTTTATTGATCTTTGTTCTTATTATTTACAAATTGAGCAGCAGCATATCTTGAATGAACATTAAGCTTTTTGTAAATCTTTTTTGTATAGTCATTTACCGTATGCTCGGAAATAAACAAAGTCTTTGCTATTTCCGAATTGCTGTAACCGCAGGCTATAAGATCAAGAACCTCAAGCTCTCTTTTTGTAAGTGCTTTAAGCATGTCGTCAGTTTTATCTCCCACATTATTAATAATTTCTCTGTTTTCAGGAACTGTGCTTGTTAACTGTATATCAGGAACTGTGCTTGTTATCTGTATATTGTTAATAACAGTATCAGAATCGGTTTCCTGTTTGTTTCCGGTATCAGGTTCTGAGTCAGGAACCGGTATATTTCTTTTGAAAGCATACAGAAAATGGGGTTCGAGCTGTAAATAAACTACTACAAGGATTACCATAATTATGCTGTAAGTCAGATTCAGTATTGAAGGAATATCCCGGAAGACTTCGACCATAGAGCTTTGCACAAGAACAGCAACAAGGGCAAGACTGATAGTGACCGGAGTGAGGTATTTTGCCGGGTATGATTTCATTATCATAACACAGTAAAGGGGAATCATAGCACAGGGAACCATACCGATGCCGATAAGAACACAGGACACATAAGAAAGAGCAGGCATAAAGGCTGCCGCGTACATCAATAAAAATCCTACTCCGCCAAAAGCCATTGAAACGGAAATTGAACGGAAGGGATGTATGTTGAACTTTTTATAAAGAACATAAATAAGTATTGAGATGGCTGCTGCCGTAAAATATGAAACAAACACCCCATTGTATACCTCTCCCGAAATAGAAGCCCCCGAAACTGTCATGAGAGAAGAGATGAATATAAGAATAAAAGTTCCTGAAAGCAGCTTTTTAGGTGCGGTAAGATTATCATTTTTTTTGACATACTCCGGGAAACTGTTATTGTCTGTCGGTATACTGAAATAGAATACGGAAAGAAAAATCAGTGCGAAAACCGTAACGATACGGAAAACGGGGAAGGTTATGGGAATGAAATCGTTCTGCACGACGGAAATCAGAAGCATAGATACGCCGTATGCTATCGTAAGGTGTCTTATTGTTGCCTTTTCAGAGAAAAAGTTTACCATAATGAATGTTTCAAAGCCTATCATTGTGCAGCAGACAAATATGTGTGCATATATGAGAAATCTCAGAATATTTACATCCAAGGGGAAAAACAGTCCGAAAAGTGTTATAAGAGCTGTAAGGGTGCAAAGCCTTCCTGCGAAAACTACCTTCTTGGGAAATATCAGCATAAAGAGAATCGAAACAATATAAGCAACAGCGATAAGAGTTGCAACATTATCTATAGATATAGGTAATGGAGTTCTTCCGTCAATATTGAGAGCAGGGCCCATAAAGTAGATAAAACCCATCTGCCAGAAGCAGAACATGGAAAAACACAAAAGCTGCCACATTGGCGGATTCAGTCTTTTTTGTTGATTGTTAAATAATATTGAGTTGCTCATAAAACCCCTCTTTATAAGAAAATCCTGTAAATTCGGGTAGTATACCTAAAAAACCCCTTACATTAGGGATTGTAATACTCCCTGTTTTTTAGATAAAATCCTATTGTAGATAAAATTTTGTTTATATTTACCGAAAACTGCACTTTTATTATTTATTTATAATAACAAATAATCAAAAAAATATCAATCTTAGTGTTTGCATTTTTATCAATATGGGTAGTATAACTACCCATATTGAGGAAAAAAGGAATGATGTTAAATGAACTGCCATTCAGATAATAACTCCAATTTTGTTTACTTTGTTAATATTGCCAGAGAGGAATTTAAATCTTTAACGCAAAAACATCCCGAATTGAAAGAATTGTCACACAGGGAGCTTGATATCTTTCTTGCTCTTCTGTCTGATAAGACCCAAAAACAGATAGCTGAGGAGTTGTTCGTTTCCGCGTCTACCGTTCATTTCCATACAAAGAATATTTATAAAAAATTGAATGTGACGGGCAGAAAGCAGCTTCTCATAAAGTATAAAGATATTTAACGGAGGTTTTTAGTATGGGATTTCTTGAGCGTGCCATAAGGCGTGGAGTAAGTGAGGGCATCGGTAAAGCGGTGGGAAATGCGATTTCTCAGGCAATTGAACCGAAAGCCTCCGAGCTTATTAACCGTGCAGCCAACCAGCTTGACAATGCGGCAGGGAATACGCAGGCAAGAAATGAGAGTTATTCCGATGTTCAGACTGCATTTTCGGGCTTTGAAAAGGCGGCACAGAGCTTTGTTACCAAGCAGGCGGAGAATATCAAAATCTGTGTCTCATGTGGCGAAACCGCAGAAGCAGGCCAGAAATTTTGTCAGTCCTGCGGAAGTGCTTTACCTGAATTGACAGTTGCCGAGACATCAAAATGCCCGTCCTGCGGCAAACAGAACAATATCGGTACAAAATTCTGTACGGATTGCGGAACTAAGCTTCCGTCAGCCGTAATGGAGGAAGAGGCTCACAGGAGAGAGCTTGCAGAGATTTCTGCACAATGGCAGGAAAAATTGCCACAGTATCCCGAGTGGAGTTTCGGCGGAGAAAATCTTTATATAGATGAATATGACGGATATATTGTTTTCGGTGCCGATTTCAGAAATAATGCCGGTGCTGCAAGAAATGCCTTTGAGCAGTACCGCAGTATGGCAAAGCAGAACGGCTTCAGACCTGCAGGTCAGTACCCCACAGATGACCATTTATATAAAATGACAGGCTCCGTTTGTTATCATATTGATTTTGAGCATTGCTTTGAGAGCGGAAGCGATCAGGTGTCTTTGGGATTTATGACAGGTGAACCTGCAGGAGGATTCAACTATACCAAGCCTGAACCCAAAAAGTCCGTAGGCTTAAAGGATTTATTTAACTTTTGATTATTAAAGGAGGAAACAACAATGACTTACTGTTCAAAATGTGCAACAGCACTTGAAGACGGATTGAAATTCTGTCCCGCTTGCGGAGAAGCTGTAAAAGCTGAGCCTGCTGCTCCCACCGTTGATACAGCTTCTTCCAACGAGGATGCTGTTGGTGAAAAGCTTAAACAGCTTAATGACACAAAGGATGAAACGGAGGGCTTTGATAAAGCGGATATTGAAAAGAACAAAATAATGGCTGTTCTTGCCTATATTATTTTCCTTATCCCCCTTATTGCCGCAAAGGAGTCACCCTTTGCAAGATTCCACACAAATCAGGGCTTGCTTCTTGTTATTGCTGCCGTTATTTCCTCTGTTATTTCGGCAATTCCCGTTATCGGTTGGATAATTGCTCCCGTTATCGGTATTGCTGTAACCGTGCTTGCAGTTATCGGTATATTGAATGCTCTTAACGGCAAAGCAAAAGAGCTTCCCTTAATAGGAAAATTCAGGATTCTTAAGTGAGGCTCCTCATTAGTTTTAAGAAAGGAAAAACAGATTATGAAAAAGACGCTATTGGTAATATTTTCCGTTTTAATGCTTATTGCCGTGCTTGCTGTGTCGTCATCGGCTTATACCGTTGACAGTGAAACGAGCTTGCCCATCCCCACGGAAGCCCCCGAAATATATTATATCTCGAATGATGCCCGAGATAGCGGAGATCGGGTACATGCATACTATATCAATTCCGAAGAAATTATAGAAATGTCAAGGGAAGTATCAGTGCTTGGTGAAGAAGCATATCTTAAAAAATACGGCTTCAATATAAGCACTGAGGAAGATTCATATGATTATGCTTCAATTAACACTTATGTTCAGTTTGCTTATTCCTTTGATAATGTGAACTGGATAAATGACAGCGACTATGCGGATTACGACGATACCTCCTGGCTTCCCACCAATATATATGATGACGACAGCTCAAAGTATACATATTATGGTCTGCCTAATACATCCTGCTCATTCGACTGGTTTGATTATAAAAATATTTTTGATCTTACAACATTTTACGAGTGGAATTTCAGCAACCATGCACAGCTTGCTTCAAATATGACTCAGGGAAGAGCCTTCAGAACAAACATCAATGACGAGGATACAGGCTACAGCGTAAACTTCAACAATGAAACTCTTTATGTTAAAGCCAGGTACCGTCTGTCTTATTATACCCGCGTTGGCGGAGTTGGAAGCTACCACGTATTTTATTCTCCCTGGTCTGAGACTGTTTCCTACAACAATACCTCCAAGGGGCTTACCTATGAAATGCCTGTTGAAGGAAATATCAATGAGGCTCCTGTGATTAAGCATATCAGGACAAGAAAATCAGGCGATTCATCATACTACCTTATATCAATAAACTATCCCGATACCTTATTAAAAGCCGGTGCAGCCGCTGATGCTGCTTACCATAATTATGATGATGAGTATGATATTTTCCTTGATGATAATTACTACTGGGACAGAAATGTACAGTATGAATTCAGGGTAAATGAAGGTCAGTGGTATGAATATACATCCGCGTGGCCCGGTAATTCTGATTATGAATTTGCTAATTATTGGATAAGTGAATTCTTTGAGGATGAAGGAATTGCCTATGAGCAGGGTGATACCGTATATCTTCGTGCAAGAGTTATTATCGGTGATTTTGATTACGGTGACTACGGTAAGGTGCCGGGTGCTGAGTGCTATTGGGTATCGCAGTATTCAGAGCCCATTGTAATTCCTCTTGACGGATATTACAGAATTAATTATGACCTTAACGGCGGTGAATTTGATTACGGTGCTGATATTTTATGGCAGTTTACCGAAGAATCAACCGTAGTTATTGACCTTACAAGTGCCGATTATACTCCCACCCGTTACGGCTATAAATTTGAGGGTTGGTACACAACCGAGGATTTCAAGGACGGTACAAAGGTAACAAGCATTGATACGACTGCTGAAACGAACCACAGAGTTTATGCAAAATGGTCTGCAACGGAATATAATGTAACCTATGTTCCCGGTACGAAGAGATATGTAAATAACCCCAATCCTACCCTTGTAACAACCTATATGGATAACGAGGTGCTTGAAGACCCCTCTTGCTCGGGACTTACCTTCCTCGGCTGGTACACGACTCCCGACTACAAGGAAGGAACTGAAATAACCGAAATCAAGTGTTCTCAGCTTACAGGCGACATTACATTATATATGAAGTGGAACATTCCCACATATACCATTACATATGTATTGAACGGCGGAAAAAATTCTCCCGAAAATCCCTTAAGCTTTACCGTTGATATTGAGGATGAAGATGATTATATCAACATAAAGGCACCGACAATGAAGGGTATGATTTTTGACGGCTGGTACTATTATGAGGATTTCACAAGTGCCCTTACAAAAACCGATAACGGCTACAATATGCACCGCTACGGACATAATATCACCCTTTATGCAAAATGGATCAAGGCAAGATATGACATAACATACATTCAGCCTGCGGCTCAGAAGAATGTATATAACCCCAATCCCTCACAGTATACATACGGTGATACGGTGAAGCTTCAGGCTTTATCAGACACGGGTTATACCTTCGGTAATTGGTACACCGATGCCGCATTTACCAAGCAGGCTGCCGATATTACCGCAACGGACGAGGGTGCAAAGACCTTCTATGCAAAGTGGACAGAAAATGTTTATAATATTATCTATGTTCATGATACCATAGCAGAGCTTACTCCTCCTAAGGATAAAATTAACAATTCCAATCCGGCGACAAGAAAATATACTCAGAAAGTAGTTCTTACTGATCCCTATACCGGAGACGGAATTTTTGAATTTTTAGGTTGGTATAATAATGTTAATTTCCAGGGGGATAAAATAACAGAAATCCCGGCAAACCGGGCTGAGCATACAACCCTTTATGCAAAATGGTTTGTATATCAGTGGGGTGATGTTAACCTTGACGGCAAGGTAACTTCTGCAGACGCCCGACTTGCTCTCAGACATTCTGTTTCTCTTGAGGAAATTACAGGTAAAGCTTTTTATTGGGCTGATGTCAACTATAAAGACAATAAAATTACAGCGGCAGACGCAAGAACTATTCTCAGAATGTCAGTAAACTTGGATTCAACCTCTTCTTTGGGACTTCCCTCTGTGCCTCCGATGCTTAAAAAATAATGTAAATTTTGGGGCTGTAAAAAAACAGTCTGAATAAAAAAAGAACTACAAGTCTATCAAAAAGGATAGGCTTGTAGTCTTTGTTTGTTATGTTATTTGTTTACAGTTTCTTCGATTTCTCTTTTTATAACATCAAGCTCGTGCTTTATTCTGTCGAAGAAATTCTTTATCATTCTGAAGAATCTGATGAAGCAGTTTTCGGTCTGTACCTCGGGCTCTTCGCCTCCACCCATATAACAGCCGATATTCACTGAACTGATCTCATTTCCGTAAAAGTCTGTCTTCAGTCCGTCTTCTACCTTAACGCCCTTTCCTATAAGAGGAGAGTTTACTGCAAGCTTATATGCATCAATTCCCTCGCCGCCCGTGAATGCGGGGAGAGTATTAAGTGAGAGCAGGTCGCAGCCGGGGTTGAGCGTGTTGTAATAGCAGTTATTTCTGTAGGTGTTCTTTCCCTCAATTTCGTCCTCAAGGTCGAAGTTTATAACCTCACCCTCCATAGGTATGATGATGTTATTTGCAACGAAGCTGTTAAGAAGATGGTAGAACTGGAATTCACCGCAGTTGATTATGGTGTTATTATAGAATTTCAGTCCGTCCTCGCCGTTGCCCGATGCTATTGAGCTTCTGCCCTTGTTGTCGTTTACGGAAAGACAGTATCTTACCGTGTTATTTCTCTGGGGATCGTCCTTTGCATTATTGACGACGAATCTCATATTATCGTGGGAATAGATATACTGATATGTGCAGTTGTTTGTGCCCGAGTCAAAGTCAACCGTCATTCCGTCGCCGAAATTCTTCTGACCTGCAATTTCGCAGTACTGGATGGTGCTGTTTTCCGAGCCCCAGAACCACATAGCGGCTGTGAAATAGAGAATGTCGCCGTTCTCATCAACACCCTCGCCCTGACAGGTATTGATGGCACGGCAGTTTGTAACGAGAGCACCGTCGCATATGCCGATGATTACAGCCTCTGCATCCATTTCGTGGAAATAACAGCCCTCAATGAGAAGCCCCTCATTATAGATGGGATCCTTTTCGTCATCATCGCACCAAGGATTCTGTGCATCATTCCATGAGCCCCATATCATAAAGCCGTTTGCACTGTCATAGACCTCGCAGTTTCTTATTGTAAGGTCATTTACGGGATAACGGGAATTTGCGGGAAGTCCCTTTACCATAACAGCTGCACGGGCGGGAGCCGCACCGCGGGACTGATCGTCTCTTCCCGTTACCTTGCCGTTGGGAAGACCGTAGAAATATACATTGTCTATTGTGATTCCGACGCTTTCCTTGTTGATGGTATCTATCCAGATTCCGCCGCCGCTCGGAGCGGTAATGCTGATATCGGAAACCTTGATATAAGAGCAGTCAATAAAGGTGAAAACCTCCTCGTGAAGGTCTGTACGAAGCACGGGTCTTTCGCCCTCGCCGTAGGAGGAAATAACAAAGGGAGCTTCCTTAGTGCCCTGAATATCCTGAAGAGTTACGGCACATTCATATGTTCCGCCCCGTCTGAAAAGAACGGTATCTCCCGCTCCCAGCGCCTCGGCTGTAAAGCCTCCGAGGTCTTTCCAAGCCTCCTCCGGTGAATGTCCGGAATTACTGTTATCACCGTCTATGGAGTCGATATAATAGGTGTTGCCCGAAGCCGAAACTGCCGATAAGGGCAGTACGGTGACAAGCATCATAATACAAAGAATAAGACTGATTATCTTTTTCATAAAAATTCCCCTTTACGATGTGTTAAAAATAAAATAACACATTATAAAGGGGATGTCAATTTTATAAAATACTTATTTTACTATATTTCCCGATTTGTCTATCTTAACTACCTGCTCGGTTTCTTCCTTGATGAAATTTATATTCCATACAGCGTTTTCGCAGTCATAGTCGCAGTATTCTCTCTTATATTCGCCCTGACCTTCCTTTTTGGCTATTTCAACCGCCTCGCTTCTGGAAATAATTCCGTCGGCAATTTTAAGAGAGTTCAGAATAGCCGTTATCTCTTCTCTGTGCTCTCTCCACCAGAGAATGTCAGCGTTGTTTTTTATTACATAAAAGCCGGGAGTGTCCTCGAAAACTATATAATCAAAGGTGGGGTTGCTGTCATATATTCCCATATGAGCCGTGAGTCCGCCGATTTCAGTGCCCTCGGTGCGAAGACCCGTTCCGCAGACTCCGAACATTTCGGAAAATTCAACGGTGACGGTGCTTTCGGGTGAGCCCTTTTCAAAAATGCTGATTCCGAAGCACTTGTCGGGAGTATCCGCAAGCTCCTCATAGTCCCAGTTTTCGGGAAGACTTATTGAAAAATTGGCATAATCCTCGGAAAAGGTATAGCTTTTCATACCGACTAAGATCTTGTCGCCGTTGAAATAAAGTCTTACCTCGGTATTTTCAATGTCGCTCTTTTTCAGTTCAACCAGAATATGATGGTAAGCCATATCGCAGGTGCCCACCTCGGGAGATACGGTATCAATATAAACGGCTGTTTCATTTCCCTTTTTTATTACCCTGTCTGTTTTATGGGAGTTACTGCCGCTGCCCTCTTCAATGTGGGCAATAAAAAGTGAGCTTTCAAGGAAAAATTCATCGGTGTATGAAGAAACAGCTTTATAAAAATCTTCATTCAGCCCCTTGTCCTTAAGGGAGCTGTACTCATTGAGAGAAGCACTGTCCTCTATTAATACAAATGAGGGGAATGAGCCCTCCTCTTCGGGAAGACCGGTTTTTATATAATTTACCTCAAATTCAAGGCTTTCTTCCGACGGGTCTTCTTCCCCGAAGTCGTCTTCAAGCCAGCCGAGGGTCTTCATTGATGAAATTACCTCCTCGGGGATATCGGAAAGCTCGCCGTCGGCGGTCTTTATAACACAATATGCAAAGGTCGATGCGGGATAGCTTTCGTTGACTCCGTTATGTATCACAAGGAGCTTATCTCCGTTTCCTATATCCTCGGGATATTCCTTTCCGGAATCAAAGGAGAGCCTTACGGGACTGTTGTTTTTTACAAGAAACAGGGTGCCGTTTTCACTTAAAAGGGCAGTGCCCGTGCTGACGGATATGCTTAAATTATTGAAAAGCATTGTAGATACTACCGCTCCGATGATAAAAACGGACAAAATTACCGATACCGTGATGATTATTTTCTTTTTCACTTTCATTTCCTCCCTTTTTTGCGCTTTCATATTATAAGACGCAAAACCTGAGTATTTTGTTGCAGAAATATTAAAAATTAATAAATTGACTTTTTTCAAGTTAAATGTTATTTTATAATTGTAAATAAAAATGAAAGGAAGTTTTTCTATGCTCAATGCTTTTTATTCTGTAATTGCTGCAATTCTTTCTCTTTTTATGATGCTTTACGGCACTATCGCTGGACTCAATAATTTTGATACCATTTCAAAATATGAAGAAAATGTTGCTTCATTCGAGCCCTATGAAAATACTATTGAAACAGCTGTTCCCCAGACAGAGCTTTATAATGTAATAAAGAACCACTTTGAATCTGAGCTTCCTGCAGGAAAGATAATTAAAAAGGCTATCGTTATAGGCTATGACGGCTGCCGTGCGGACGCACTTACTCTTTGTGAGGATGACGGGGCTGTAGCAAAGCTCATTACCACAGGCGGTAAGGCATATATCTCTTACTGCGGCGGTGTGAATTATCCCGTCTTCAACACTCAGGATACCTCAACCGCTCCCGGCTGGGCATCAATTCTCACAGGTAAGTGGGCAGATGTTCACGGTATCACGGGAAATGATATAATAAAGTCCACCGATACTCTCACTCTTCTTACCTCTCTCGTAGAGGAAAAAACTGTCCGTGACAGTGCATTCTATGTATCCTGGGACGGCCATTTCATTTCCGAGAACTCAACTTATAAGCTTGAAAAGGCATATTGTGAGGAAAAGGGACTTGATGTTACTTTCTCTGATGCGGACGATGACAGCGGTACGGTTGAAAACACCCTTAAGGACATAAAAGCCCTTGATTGCTCCGATTTTATTTTCACCATTCTTGAGCACACAGACCACGCAGGCCATGGCACAGGCTTCGACCTTGATAATCCCGATTATTCAGATGCATTCGCTGCAGCAGAAAAGGATGCCATGGAAATGATAAATGCCATAGAATCAAGATTTACTTATCCCGTTGAGGACTGGCTTATCATAATAACATCAGACCACGGCGGCTTCAACACAGGCCACGGTGCATTTACGATTCAGGAAAGAATGACATTCTATGTAGCAAGATAAGTCAGAATTTATCCCTGATAAATTCTGACAGTGATATTCGTTTCTGCGAAACGAGTGATATTGCCCTTCGGGCAGTGATATTCATTCCTTGCGGAATGAGTGATATATTTTCCTGCGGAAAATGTGAAGGAAGGCTTCGCCTTATTCCGCTTACGCTCTATAAGCGCTCGTGCCTTCGGCACTTTGCTTGAAATTACATATGATTTTATGCGGGCGGGGAGACCCCGCCCCTACGGGTGAGTTGGTTCTTCTATCGTAGGGGAGGGGTCACCCCTCCCGAATGAAGAGTCGGTTATCCTGTCGTAGGGGAGGGGTTTCTGTCAAGGGGGACATGGTTTACAGATTGTCCGAGCACATGGTTTACAAATACAGATATTCATTAACCGCATAATTACAGGAAATTCATATTGATTTTTGGTGTCAAGTCC
>SVOV01000052.1 GCA_015066205.1 Oscillospiraceae bacterium | reverse complement strand
GTCCTCGCCGAATTCGATAAAACGCTCCATCTGCTTTTTGAAGCATTCACAGTTGTGTTCAATTGTTTCCTTTGTCATCATTGAACGCATATCGGTTCTGCCTGAGGGGTCGCCGATATGAGCAGTACCGCCGCCGATAAGAGCGATGGGCTTATTGCCTGCCATCTGAAGACGCTTCATAAGACAAAGAGCCATAAAGTGGCCTACATGAAGAGAATCGGCAGTGGGATCAAAGCCGATATAGAAAACTGCCTTTCCGTTATTGACGAGTTCTCTTACCTCATCCTCATTTGTAACCTGAGCAATAAGACCTCTTGCCTTGAGTTCTTCATAGATTCCCATAATAAAAACTCCTTTTATATAAAATTGTATTTCCAAAAAATTTTTCAAAAAAAAATATCCGTCTGCCCGATAAAAGGACAGACGGCTTCGTCCGTGTTACCACCTTTTTTCGGCAATTCCTCACGAAACTGCCCTTAACGGCTCTCCTATGGAAGAGCACTGCACTTTAACGGATGCTTCCGCCGCAGCCTACTGAGTGTCAGCTTTTCGGTGCGAAGCTCGGGGAGGTATTCACAAAAGCCGTACTGCAGTCTTGCACCCGCCGACTGCTCTCTGAAAGCCGTTTCCTTTGCTACTTTTTCCCGTCACAGCATTATATTGTGTTATAATTTACAACATCTGACCGCTTTTGTCAAGAGATAATCAGAATATCATATGAGAAGCGAACATATCAAATGCAGACATCAATGCACAAACGGCATCAATACCGAAAACCGCAATGATGAGCTTATTGTCACAGAGAGCCATTCTTTTCTTATCGCATATCTTAAGTGCAACGAGCCATACAATGATAAATACCGGAAGCACATAAAGAAATACTCTCAGAACTCCGAAAAAGGGTGATGTTACCTCTACCGTATAATTCACCTGACCGCTGAGTGCCATACTTGCCTGAGCACTGTTAAATGCCGAAGACCTGAGCATCAGACAAATGATATATGAAACAAACCATACACCGTACAAAAAGAAATTAACAAGAGAAAAGACAAACAGAAATCTGCTGTCCCCTTTTCTTATATTAAATCTTCTCATTTTTACTCTCCCCTTCAAGGCTTAAAAACCGAATACTGCACCTGCTCCGTAGGTCACCACGGACATTATGATATTTGCCGTAAGAACACCGAGTGCTATTACGGGCAGAGCCTTTTTGAAGCTGATATTAAATAAGGCGGCAATGAGTGCACCAGTCCAGCCGCCGGTTCCGGGAAGCGGAATTGCGACAAAGGTAAAAAGCGCCCAATGACCGTATTTATCAATTTTTTCCTTATGCTTTTCGGTCTTGCCCTCAAGCTTCAGCACGATCTTTGTAAGAATTCCGTGCTTTTTCATAAAGGCAAAAATCTTTTTTATAAAAAGCAGTATAAAAGGAATCGGAAGCATATTTCCGATGTAACAGATCACAAATGCCTTAAGGAATTCCACACCTGCGGCAAGGGCAATTATCATACCGCCTCTGCATTCGAGCACGGGAAAAAGCGATACTATAAAAGCAATAAGCTCCCTGCTTGTTTCCGAGGGAAAAAGAGATTCAAACCAGAGTGCTATCTGTTCTGTCATATAAAAACTCCTTAAAAATATTAAAGGGCATTCTCCGTCATAAATTCCTTGACGGATATAAGAATTTCCTTGTCGTTTTCAAATTTGAGCGTTTCAAGCGCCTCGGGGTAACGAAGCCAACGGTAATCTTCAATTTCTTCCTTCTGGATCACGGTCTGTGTATCCTCGGTCGAGCCTAAAAATACCTCGACTCTTTTCTCGATCCTTGAGCCGATCTTATACTGAGAATCCTTGCAGAAGCCCTCAATAATATTTATATGTATACCCGTTTCTTCCAGAACCTCTCTTTTGGCGGTCTGCTCACGGGTCTCGCCTTTTTCCATATGCCCCTTGGGAAAGCCCCAATGGTTGCTTCTTCTGTTTTTTATCAGAAGAAAACGGTATTCGCCGTTGATACGGCGGTATACAACAGCACCGCAGGAATGCTCATACAGACAGTCGAGCGTATAAGAATCCGACGGCTCGTTGAATTCAAGCACATCTCTGATCTCATAGTCGATTCTGCGCATATTTTTAGGGGCGACCACAAGCACGGAACGCTTGCTGTCCTTATAACGCAGAATTGCGATGATCTTCCCCTCAAAAACCCGCACCGGGTGATTAACTCCGAGAATATATGCACCGAGAACAAAGCTCTTTTTTTCATTCCGGATCTCGGCAATGCCGTAATTGATAATATATCTTACACCGGTACGGAGCTCATAATAATTACAGGGCTTTGTAACCTTTACCCTAACGATTTTTCCTAACATTCTAAAACTCCGCAAATAAAACTGATTTCTATCATTATATATAAATGAACTGCATTTTTCAAGGTTTTTTTTACTATCGAAGAAAAAAGATTTAAATTTTAAGTTAATTTCAAAAAATATGTTGTATTATCTCTCAACAAAAGGTAAAATTGAAGCAGTGGTTTCTGCCGGAAGAAAATGACGGGAAGGTGGTAAAAATGGCAGAAGATATTTATTTCAGCAAGGAAAAAAGACAGGAAACGGCGCACAAGAAAAAGGAAGCCTCGTTTACCGAGAGAATAAGCTCCGATCAGCTTTCGAGAAAACCGGGTGAGCTTTCCTTCGGTGATATTGTAACGGAGAGAGAAAAAATAAATTCGCATACTCCCGTTCACCACACCTCGGAAAAGAAAGCCGCGAAGAAGAAAAAAAGCAAGTTCAGAAAAGCATTTCTGACGGTATTTATTCTTTTTGCCGTCATTTTTACGGCGGCGGCTGTTCTCGGGGGATCTGCCGTGTCATATGTTCTTTCAGACTATGAAAAAACAGAATTTGAAGAAAACAGATATATTGAAGATAAGGAGCTTCTGAATTCCCCGACAGTATATAATATACTCCTTATGGGAATAGACACTCTCAATACGGAGGATTCCTCAAGAAGCGATGCTATGATACTGATGTCCCTTGATACGGCAAGAAGAGAGATCAAGCTCACATCGTTTTTAAGAGATTCCTATGTATATATCCCCGGAATCGGAAATGCCAAGCTCAATGCCGCCTGTACCTACGGCGGGCCCCAGCTGGTATGCGACACAATAGAATATAATTTCGGAGTGGAAATTGACGATTTCGCAAAGGTCGGCTATGATATGTTCATTAAGATCATTGACGCGGTCGGCGGAGTCACCGTTCCCGAAATTGACAAAACAGAGGCATCGGCTCTCGCAAAAGAGGGCTTTAAGGTCGAGCCCGGAACAGATATTCACTTAAACGGCGAGCAAGCACTGAAATACTGCAGAATAAGAAAGGGACAGGATGATTTTTACAGGACAGGCAGACAAAGAGAGGTCATAACCTTAGTGATAGGAAGACTTCCAAAAGCCAATCCCGTAACACTTATAAAAACCGCGAAGGAAATTGCGGGAACAATTGAGTGCAGTATTGATAAAAACGATTTCCCCGCCCTTCTCGTAAAAGCACTTTTCTCAATTACGGGAGAAATAAAGCAGACAAGAGTCCCCGCAGACGGCACATGGGAAAACGCAACAAAGAACTATCAGGCAGTTCTTGTTATAGATTTTGATAAAAACAACAAAGAGCTCGAAAGCTTTTTATACGGACGGGCCTTTGAATAAACAGGAGAAATTTTTATGAAACACGCAAAGCTTACCCTTGCATCCCAATTCAGAAAGGGACTTACCGATGAACGCATCTACGGCTCCTTCGTTGAGCATCTCGGACGCTGTGTTTACGGCGGAATTTATGAGCCGGGACACCCCGAGGCAGACGAAAACGGCTTCAGAGAGGATGTTATCGCTCTTATAAAAGAACTCGGCGTCCCCGTTGTCCGTTATCCCGGAGGAAACTTTGTTTCCGGCTATAACTGGGAGGACGGCATAGGTCCCCGTGAAAACAGACCCAAAAGACTTGAGCTTGCCTGGGGCACGACGGAAACCAACGAATTCGGCACGGATGAATTTATGGCATGGTGCAGAAAAGCAGGCACAAAGCCCATGATGGCGGTAAATCTCGGAACAAGAGGACCCGATGAAGCAAGACAGCTCGTTGAATACTGTAACCATCCGGGCGGTACATATTTAAGCGACCTGAGAAAGAAAAACGGAAGTGAGCTTCCCTATGATGTAAAGCTCTGGTGCCTCGGAAACGAAATGGACGGCCCCTGGCAGATGGGCGCAAAAACACCCTCCGAATACGGCAGGATCGCCTGTGAAAGCGCCAAAATAATGAAATGGACAGACCCCACCATTGAAACTGTTCTCTGCGGAAGCTCGGGCTGGCATATGAAGACCTTCGGCGAATGGGAAACCACCGCACTGGATCTGGCATATGACCATGTTGACTATGTTTCAATGCATCAGTACCATTCAAATTCCGATAATTATCTTGAAAACTTCCTCGCAAAGGGCGTTGAAACAGATAAATTCATCGAAAGCGTTATTTCTGCTCTCGACTATGTTCAGGGCAAGCGCCATTCAAAGAAGAGGATAGATATTTCCTTTGACGAATGGAATGTCTGGTATCATTCAAACGGCACTCCCTTTGAAAAATGGTCAAAGGCTCCCCATATTCTTGAGGATGTATATAATTTTGCGGATGCGCTTGTTGTGGGTACAATGATAAATTCAATTCTCCGCCACTGCGACCGAGTTAAGATCGCCTGTCTTGCACAGCTTGTAAATGTCATAGCTCCCATTATGACGGAAAACGGAGGAAAAGCCTGGAAGCAGACTATTTTCTATCCCTTCTTTTATGCTTCAAAATACGGCAGAGGCTATGTTCTTGAAGGTGTTACGGACATATCAAAATATGACACAAAATGGTATTCCGATGTTCCCGATGTTGACACTGCGGCTGTACTTTCCGAAGACGGAGAAAGCCTTACGATCTTTGCAGTAAACCGTGATATAAACGAAAAGATAAATCTTGAGGTAAGCCTTCTTGATTTCGAGGGCTTCGTTCCCGCAGAAAATATTGCCCTTGAGGACTGCGATGCGGAGGATATCAACACAAAGGACCTTGAAAAAGTCCGCCCCGTGAGAAAGGAGCTTCCCGCGCTTGACGGCAAGAAGCTCACCTGCCCTCTTAAGCCTATGTCATGGAATATGATAAGACTCATTAAGAAAAACGGTTGATTTTATAAAATTACTGTTGTATAATATTTACAAATTTTTACAGGAGGAAAGAAAATGTCCAAGATTTTCAATGCCTATTGCAGAGCATATCAGAAGGCTCTTTATGTAGGAACATTTTTCCTTGACTGGCGCAAGCCCGACCTTATCAAGGGTGCAGGCGCCGTAACACAGCTTCCTGCCGCTATCAGGGAAAGAGGACTGAAGACTGTTCTTGTTGTAACGGATAAGGGTCTTATGTCACTGAATCTCCTTGCAGGTCTTTTTGAGGCTCTTGAAAAAACAGGCATAAAGTATGTGGTATTTGACGGGGTTCAGCCCAATCCCACCATTGATAACATTGAAGATGCAGTCGAGATTTATAAGGAAAACGGCTGTGAGGGTATTGTTGCTTTCGGCGGCGGTTCACCTATGGACTGCGCTAAAGCCTGCGGTGCAAGAATTGCCCGTCCCGACAAATCAGTTCCCCAGATGAGAGGTGTTCTCAAGGTAAACAGAAAGCTGCCTCCCCTCTTTGCAGTTCCCACAACAGCGGGAACAGGCTCCGAAACCACCATTGCGGCAGTTGTTTCAAACCCCATTACCCACGAAAAGAACGCTATCAACGACAACAAGCTTATTCCCCGTGTTGCAGTTCTTGACCCCGAGCTTACCGTAGGTCTTCCTAAGCACATCACCTCCACAACAGGTATGGATGCGCTCACCCACGCAGTTGAGGCTTATATCGGCAAGAGCAACACTCCCGCAACCAAGAGATATGCCGAAAAAGCAACAAAAATGATTTTTGACAATCTCTACACAGCTTACGAAAACGGCAAGGATCTCGATGCAAGAATGAATATGCTTGAAGCCTCCTTCTTTGCAGGCGTTGCATTCACAAGAGCATATGTAGGCTATGTTCACGCTATAGCTCACAACCTCGGCGGACATTACGGCATCCCCCACGGTCTTGCAAATGCGGTCATTCTTCCCTATGTGCTTGATTATTACGGCCCTGCAGCTTATAAAAAGCTTGCAAAGCTTGCTGATATAGCAGGTCTTGAAACAATGGGTATGAATACCGAGCAGAAGGCAAAGCTCTTCATTGCCAAGGTAAGAGAAATGAACGAAAAAATGGGCATACCCTCAAAGTTCTCACAGATCAAGGAAGAGGATATTCCCGTTATCGTTGAAAGAGCTCTCAAGGAGGGAAATCCCCTCTATCCCGTTCCGAAGATCATGGACAAAAAGGACTGCGAGGCAGTCATCCGTCAGCTTATGGAATAAATTACAGAAAACGCTTCCCCCACGGGAAGCGTTTTTTTGTATTTTCTTTCATTTTTATGTTGATTTTTAATTCGCTTTAACTTATAATTATTTTGTTATATTATAAATAAAGGAGTTGTCCTTATGTCAGAAAAAGTCAGGATCGGTGTCATTGGCATCGGTAATATGGGTATGAGCCATATTCAGAATTACATTGAAGGCAAAATGCCCGAAACAGAATTTACCTGTGTTGCGGATATTGATGAAAAGAAATTTGAAAAAGCAAAGGAAAAGCTTCCCGAGGTTGTTTGCTTCAACAGTGCTACCGAGCTTATAAATTCAGGACTTTGCGATGCTGTTATCATTGCAACTCCCCATTATGACCATCCCCCCATCGGCATTGAAGCTCTTAAGGCGGGAATCCATGTTATGAGCGAAAAGCCTGCAGGCGTATATACAAAGCAGGTAAATGAAATAATTGAGGTTGCAAAAGAAAGCAAGGCTACATATGCAATTATGTTCAACCAGAGAACAAACTGCATCTACCGTAAGGTAAAGGAAATCCTTGAAAGCGGCGAATACGGTGAGCTCAAGCGTGTCAGCTGGATAATCACAGACTGGTACCGCACACAGTCTTATTACAATTCCGGCGGATGGAGAGCCACATGGGCAGGAGAAGGCGGCGGCGTTATGCTCAACCAGTGTCCCCATCAGCTTGACCTCTGGCAGTGGATATGCGGTATGCCCTCAAAGGTCAAGGCAATATGCCACGAGGGCAAATGGCACGACATTGAGGTTGAAGACGATGTATCCATCTATGTTGAATATCCCAACGGCGCAACAGGAACATTCATCACCACCACAGGCGACTGTCCCGGCACAAACCGTCTTGAAATCACTCTCGACAGTGCAAAGATCATATGCGAAAACGATGAGATCAGAATGTATAAGCTCAATATGCCCACCTCTGAATATACAAAGAATTCCGATAAGGGCTTCGGCAGGATCGAGGGCGAATGGGTAACAGTTGAAACCGACGGCAAAAACGAACAGCATTCAGGCGTTATGAATGCTTTTGCCGCACATATTTTAAGAGGCGAGCCCCTTGTTGCGGGCGGTGAAGAGGGAATCAACGGACTTACAATATCAAATGCCGCATTCCTTTCCTCATGGCTTGATAAAACCGTAACTCTTCCCCTTGATGAAGAGCTTTACTATGAAATGCTCCAAAAAAAGATAGACGGCTCAAAAATGAAAAAGACCGTTGTTGAACAGGTTCAAGAGGATATGTCCTCAACCTTCTGATTTAATTTTTACGGTAAGGGAGCCGGAAATGCTCCCTTACCGAAGCTTGAAAGGACGAAAATAAACCAATGTTATTCTCACAGGATATAGGAATAGATCTCGGCACGGGAAACACCCTCGTTTGTGCAAAAAATAAAGGAATCATCTTCAGAGAGCCCTCCGTTGTTGCGGTTGATGTGCGTATGTCCCCCGCAAAGGTCATGGCTGTCGGAGAAGAAGCAAAGCAGATGCTGGGAAGAACACCCGGCTCAATAATTGCGGTAAAGCCTCTTAAGGACTCCGTAATTGCAGACTATGATGTTACTGCCGATATGTTAAAGACCTATCTTAAAAAGGCTCTCAGCGGCTCTCTTTTTGCAAGAGCGAGAGTTCTTATCTGTATTCCCTCCTGTGTTACAGAGGTTGAAAGAAAGGCTGTACACGACGCGGCAAAGGCTGCGGGCGCGAGATATGTAAGCCTTATTGAAGCTCCCATGGCGGCGGCTATCGGTGCGGGGCTTCCCATAACAGACCCCAAGGGCACTATGATAGTTGACATAGGCTCGGGAACTGCCGAGGTAGCGGTCATTTCACTCGGCGATATAGTTGCCGCAAAGGCAGTTAAAACCGCAGGCGATGCATTCGACAATGCAATAGTTCAGTTTGTAAGAAAAAAACACAATCTTCTTATCGGTGAAAGAACCGCAGAGGAGATAAAGCTCAGCATAGGCTCTGCCGCTCCTTACAGCGGAGAGGGTGCTATTCTTGTAAAGGGAAGAAGCCTCTCTGACGGACTTCCCGGAACTGCGGAAGTTTCCTCCGCCGATGTAAGACAGGCTCTTACAGAGCCCGTAAGACAGATAACAGATGCAATAAAAACCACCCTCGAAAAGACCCCTCCCGAGCTTTCCGGCGATATAATTTCCTCGGGAATCACCCTTACGGGCGGCTCTGCTCTTTTAAGAGGTCTCGACACCCTTATTGAAAAGGAAACAGGTATGAAGGTAACGGTTGCCGAAAACCCCGTGGACTGTGTTGTTACGGGCATTGCTATCTGCCTTCAGAAGGACACTCTGAATATAATCAGAGGCTAAACGCGAAAATAACCGTTTTATCGGAGAAATATACAGATGAAAAAGTTTTTTACGGGTACAAAATTTAAGGTAACAGCCTCTATTCTTGCGGCGCTGTTTCTCGGTGTTTTTGTAGCTGCTGTTTCAAACAGCGGCTCCTCTCCCCTTTCCTCAGCCTTAAGCTATATAACTACCCCGATTCAGAATCTCGCTTCGGAATTAAGTCTTATTGCGGATGATTTCAGCGGATATTTTGTATCCTCAAAAAAATACAAGGAAGAAAACGATAAGCTGAAGAATGAAATAAACGAGCTTAAAAGTCAGCTTGTCGATTATGAAAAATGCAAATATAAGCTTGAAGCATATGAGCAGTTTCTCGAGATAAAGGAAAATAATCCCGATTTTTCCTTTACTCCCGCAGAAATTATTATGCGTGACAGCTCTGATATCTACTCCTCATTCACTCTTAACAAAGGCACTCAGGACGGAATTGAAGCGGGTGATCCCGTTATTTATTCGGACATTTTAATAGGCGTTGTTCATTCCGTCAACGCAAACAACTGTCTGGTTTACACTCCCCTTAATCCTGCTGTCAGCATCAGCGCCTACGATATAAGAACGAGAGAAAACTGCTATACTGAGGCAGATACAGCTCTTTCAAGAGAGGGAATACTGCCCGTTTCGGGACTTAAAAAGAATACTCCCGTC
The DNA here is from genome assembly GCA_015066205.1 of Oscillospiraceae bacterium. Lineage (GTDB taxonomy): Bacteria > Bacillota > Clostridia > Oscillospirales > Acutalibacteraceae > RUG806. Next base: position 8,862 of record SVOV01000052.1, on the reverse strand, counting down.
GTATCGGGCGGACTTATCTGCACCTCGGGTGTCGGCGGAGTATATCCGAAGGATCTTATAATCGGCACGGTTACTGAAATAAAGACCGATGAAATGGGACTGGGCGCAGTAGCCTTTGTTACCCCCGAAGCAGACTATTCGCTTCTTACCGATGTTTTTATCATTACCGATTTTGCAGGTAAAAACTGATAACGGAGAATCAGATGAAACATAAAAAGCTGTTAATGCCTGTTTTAAGAAGAGGTTCCTTTGTTCTTCTGATACTGGCTTCATTTATAATACAATTCACATTACTCCCCAAAGCGGGAATTTCGGCGTCGGTATATCTTCTTATTCCCGTAAGCGTCTGCATCGCGATGTTTGAAAAAGAGTTTTCGGGGCTTTTCTTCGGACTTCTCGTAGGTGCATTATGGGATCTTGCCTCCCCTGTTACCGACGGTTCTCTTGCCCTGTTTTTTGCTCTTTCGGGCTGTATGGCGGGGCTTCTCACACATTATCTTTTAAGAAACACTCTTCTTACCGCAATTATTCTGAGCTTTTTGCAGAGTGTTCTTTATACTTTTATTCTGCAGATATATTTTATTGAGTCATTTTCATTCGAGATGTTCTCGGTGCTTCTCAAGGAGCATTATATTCCGCCCGTGCTTCTTGCTTCTTTATTAAGCATTCCCGTATATTTTCTTATAAGGAAGCTTTCGGGCATTTTCCACAGTGAACTTTTTTCAAGAGGTCAATAATGAACAGAACAGTCAATAAACGAGTATTGGTATTATTTCTCCTGTTCGGTATTTTCTTTGCGGCATTTCTTCTTCAGCTTTACTTTATACAGCTTGTAAATGCTGACAGCTACCGTACCGATTCCGCAGTTTCCTCTTTTTCCGTTAAGATCGATGCACCGAGAGGTGAGATTCTGGATAAAAGCGGAAATGCGCTGGTCTTTAACGAGCAGGTGCTTACAATAGAATTCAATGCACTTTCATTTCCAGATGAGGATGAAGAGATAAACACCGTGATCCACCGTCTTATCGGAAAGCTTACTGAAAACGGCGAAGAATGGGTGGATACTCTTCCGATAATATTTGATGAAAACGGAAATCCCATATATAAAGAGGACGAGGTGGCTGCCGTAAAATACCTCAAATCCAAGGAAATGTGTGCAGTAAACGATTATGCCACGGCAAAGGACTGCCTTGATGTGCTTATTGAAAAATATGCACTGGAGAGCTTTTCAGTTCAGGATGCGAGAAACATCGCTTCAGTAAGATACAATATGCATAAGATGTATTTTTCGGTTTCCTATCCCTATACCTTCGCACAGGATGTTTCCGTAACAACTGTGGCAATCATAAAAGAAAATTCTGCCCTTTATCCCGGAGTTGACTCAAGTGTTTCATCCGAAAGAAAATATTCGGGTGACGGCACAGCCGCTTCACATATTCTTGGTGTTGTGGGGGCCATAAGCGCAGAGGAGTATGAAGCAGAAAAAAAGAAAACCGATGAAGCTCTTTCAGATAAGAATATCACCCCCGAGGGAAAGCTTGCTATTGAAAACAAGGCTTACGGTCTTAACGACAAGATCGGAAAAAACGGAATAGAAAGCTCAATGGAAAGCTTTCTCAGAGGAAGCTCGGGAATAAAAACCCTTTCCGTAACATCTGCCGACGAGATACTCGAAAGCTATTCTCTTATTCCGAAGGCGGGCGAAACCGTATTTCTTACGGTTGACCTTGACTTACAGGAAATTGCAGATAAATCCCTTATGAATCAGATCATGGCTGTTACCGAGGAGGAGGCACTTGCAAGCGGTCTTACGCCTGCGGGCGCAGTTGTTGTTCAGGATGTTAACACGGGAGCCGTGCTTGCGGTTTCGTCATATCCGAATTTCTCTCTTTCCACTTATTTTGAGGACTATAATACTCTTGCCGCCGATCCCGGTAAGCCCTTATGGAACAGAGCCGTACAAAGCACATATTCTCCCGGCTCAACAATGAAGCCCGTCATTGCCATTGCCGCTCTTGAGGAGGGCATAATTGACGCTTCCTCTACGATTTACTGTACGGGTCAGTACGAATACATAGATCAGGTGTTTGCCTGCTTCAACAAAACGGCTCACGGACTTATTACCGTAGAGCAGGCACTTCAGCATTCCTGCAACATATATTTCTTTGAGCTTGCCCGACAGCTGGGAATAGATAAAATGAATACATATTCATCTCTTTTCGGACTCGGTCAGAAAACGGGCATTGAAATTTCCGAAAGCGCAGGTATACTTGCGGGACTTGCCTACCGAGATTCACTGGGACTTGGCTGGAAGGCGGGCGAAACGCTTCTTGCGGCTATCGGTCAGTCTGATAACTCTTTTACACCTCTTCAGCTCAACAATTACTGCGCTACCATAGCAAACGGCGGCACAAGATATGTTCCCTATCTCATAGAAAAGGTTGTTTCCGCCGATTATAACAGCATAAGCTTTACCCATTCACCCGAAATTGCAGTTGAGACCAATGTTTCAAAAAGCACTCTCGATACGGTAAAAAGAGGTATGTATCTCGTAGCAAACGAGGGCTCCTGTAAGCCTTATCTCGGCTCACTCAAATATGATGTCGCCTGTAAGACCGGTACAGCGGAAAAAACGCTGGTCGTTGATGACAGAATAGTTGAAGGCACCGACGGCTTCCTTATCGCTTTCGGTCCTTACGAGGATCCCGAAATTGCAATAACGGTTGTTATCGAAAACGCCGGCAGCGGTTCTTCAACGGCACAGGTGGCAGCTGACATATTCCAGTATTATTTCAGCACTCTCGACACTGCAGCAGAAATAAAGCCGGATAACACCGTAATATGGTAAGTGAATTCTGCTCTGCGGAATTCAAATGTAAAATGTAAAATTATTACTCATTCCGCGAGGAATGAATATCACTGTCATAATATATTACAGATAAATTATGACCACGGGGGTATTTCATGGCAATCAGAATAATCACCGCATCAGGCAAGGGCGGTGTAGGAAAATCAACCATATGTAAGGGACTTGCTCTTCAGTTTTCCGATGCGGGCAAAAAAACGCTTCTTGTAGACTGCGATGCGGGGCTTTCCTCTCTTGATGTTATGCTCGGAGTGTCCCATCTTGTAAATTTCACCTGGTCCGATATTCTCTCAGACAGGTGCGAAACAAAGGATGCTCTTCTTAAGGTCAGCGAAAAGCTCACATTTCTGCCCTCTCCGAAGGAGGCTCTGACTGAGGACTATTTTGATCAGTTCAGCGGACTTATAAAAGAGCTTGATGAAAAATATGAAATAATCATTCTTGATGCTCCTGCAGGACTCGGAAGAGGACTTCAGAGAGCCGCCAAGGCAGCCTCGCACGCTCTGATAGTTGCAACTGCGGACGAGGTTTCCGTAAAGGGCGCGGAAAAGGTCAATGCTCTTCTTCAAAAAGAGGGTATAACACAGTCAAGGCTTCTCATAAACAGATATGATATAAAGGCGGCAAAAAAAGGTAAGCTTCTTACTGTGGATGAAATAATCGATAAAACTCTTGTTCAGCTTATCGGAATTGTACCTGATGACAAAAACATCGTTTATTCAACGGTTTCTGAAAAGCCACTTAAAACAAAGAGAAGTGCTAAGGCGTTTTCGAGGATTTCTGCCCGAATTCTCGGAGAAAAAAAAGAACTCACACTAAAGCAGCTGAAATAACCATTGAAAAATTAATAATAATGTGTTATTATAGTATATTATTAATTCATTTATAAATATAAACAATTCATTTAAGGACGGTGGATTTATGAATATTGCACTTATAGCACACGATTCAAAAAAGGAACTTATGACACAGTTTTGCATAGCATACTGCGGAATACTGAGCCATCATTCGTTATGTGCTACATCAACAACCGGAAAATTAATTGAAGATGCAACAGGAATACCCATAAAGAAATTCCTTGCAGGCTCACAGGGCGGAGCACAGCAGATAGGCTCTCTGATCTCCTGCAATGAGATTGACCTTCTTCTTCTTTTCCGTGATCCCCTTACAAGAAAGCCGTATGAGCCCGACGACAATGACCTTCTGCGCCTTTGCGATATGCATAACATTCCCGTTGCAACAAATATAGCAACAGCAGAATCCCTTGTCAGAGGTCTTGAAAGAGGCGACCTTGACTGGAGAGATCTTGTAAAATAAACAGCATTTTAAGGATGATATAATTTATGGCACTTTTAACCAAGGCTCCGAGAGGCACACAGGATGTACTGCCTCAGGACAGCTACAGTTTAAGAAAACTTGAGGATATATTATGTGATACAGCCTCACATTTCGGCTTCAGGGAAATAAGAACTCCCGTATTTGAGCATACAGAGCTTTTTATGAGAGGCGTCGGTGACACCACTGATGTTGTTCAGAAAGAGATGTACACCTTCAACGACAACGGAAACCGTTCAATTTCCCTTCGTCCCGAGGGTACTGCAGGTACTGTAAGAGCATTTCTTGAGCACGGGCTTTTCAATGAGCCTCTGCCTCAGAAGATGTTTTATCTGACCTCCTGCTACAGATATGAAAAGCCCCAGGCGGGAAGACTCAGGGAATTCCATCAGTTCGGAGTTGAAAATCTCGGTGCGGCTTCCCCTCAGGCTGATGCGGAAATAATAGCGCTCGGCCGTCAGATATTTGATTTCTTTGAGCTTTCGGATATAAGCCTTGAGATAAATTCCATCGGCTGTCCGAAGTGCCGTAAGAATTACCACGCAGCTCTTCTTTCTTATTTCAAGGAAAAAAGCGGAGAGCTTTGCGAAACCTGTCTTTCAAGACTTGAAAGAAACCCCATGAGAATTCTTGACTGCAAATCTCCCGTTTGCTCTGCAATAGCAAAGGATGCTCCCGTGGTGCTTGATTTCTTATGCGAGGAATGTGATACACATTTTAAGAGCGTTCAGAAATGCCTTGATACAATGGATATACCCTACACGGTAAATCCGAGAATCGTTAGAGGCCTTGATTATTACACAAAGACCGTATTTGAATTCGTTTCAAATTCCATCGGTGCACAGGGTACCGTATGCGGCGGCGGAAGATATGACGGACTTGTTGAACAGCTCGGCGGAAATGCACTTCCCGCCTGCGGCTTCGGCATGGGCATTGAAAGACTTCTTATGCTATTAGCTTCTCAGGGTAAGGAGCTTCCCAAGGAGGAGCGTCCCCTTATTTATATAGCTCCCATGTCAGAGGAGTGCTCATTCGCTGCAATGAAGATAGTGAATGATTTAAGATATGACGGTATCACGGCTCTCACCGACCTTTCATCCCGCTCTCTCAAGGCACAGATGAAATATGCAAACAAGCTCGGCGTATTATACACAGCTGTTCTCGGTGAGGATGAAATAACCGGCGGTAAGGTCAATGTAAAGAATATGGATTCGGGCACTGTAACAGTCCTTTCAGTTGAGAATTTCACAGAAGAATTCTCACAGCTTTCTTTGCACGATTCCTTCAGCGGCCTTTCTTTTGATTCATTTGACGGAAAACTGTCTTTTTAACGGAGGATTATAAAAAATGGAATTTGTAGCAGGTATGAAAAGAACAGACTATTGCGGAAACTTCAGGGCCTCGGATGCGGGCAAAGAGGTTACCGTATTCGGATGGGTACAGAGAATAAGAAATCTCGGCTCACTTATATTTATTGACCTTCGTGACAGAACAGGTCTTATTCAGCTGAGCTTCGATGAAACTACCGATAAGGCAGTTTTTGATAAGGCTTCTCAGGCAAGAAGCGAATATGTTCTTGCCGCAAAAGGCACAGTCCGCGAAAGAAGCGCAAAGACAGATAAGATAGCAACAGGCGACATTGAAATATATGTAACAGAGCTTCGTATTCTTTCAAAGAGTGAGACCACCCCCTTTGAAATAGTTCCCGACTGTCAGACAGCGGAAACAACAAGACTCAAATACCGTTATCTTGACCTTCGCCGTCCCGACCTTCAGAGCAACATCCTTCTTCGTAACAAGGTTACAAAGATCACAAGAGATTATTTCTATGACAACGGCTTTATAGAGATCGAAACTCCCATTCTTATGAAGTCCACGCCCGAGGGCGCCCGTGACTTCCTTGTTCCCTCCCGTCTTCATAACGGAGAATTTTATGCTCTTCCCCAGTCCCCTCAGCTTTATAAGCAGCTTTCAATGGTTGCGGGCTTTGACAGATATATGCAGATAGCACGCTGCTTCCGTGATGAGGATCTCCGTGCCGACAGACAGCCCGAATTCACACAGATAGACCTTGAAATGTCCTTCGTTGATGTTGATGATGTCCTTGATATGATTGAGGGCTACATCGTAAAGCTCTTCAAGGAAGCTATCAATGTTGACATTCCCACTCCCCTCCCCAGACTTAAATTCAAGGATGCTATGGACCGTTACGGCTCCGATAAGCCCGATACACGCTTCGGAATGGAGCTTTTCGACCTTTCCGAAATTGTAAAGGACTGCGGCTTCAGCGTATTTGAGGGTGCAGTTTCTGCAGGCGGCACGGTAAGAGGTATTACGGCAAAGAACGCTGTTTCCGTATATACAAGAAAAGAGATCGACAAGCTCACGGAATTCGCAAAGGGCATCGGTGCAAAGGGACTTGCCTGGATAAGATATACCGATGACGGCATCTCCTCCTCCTTCGGAAAGTTCATTTCGGAAGAAAAGATGAATGCAATTCTTGAAAAAGCAGGTGCCGAAAAGGGCGACGTTGTATTTATCATTGGCGATACAAAGAAGAACCTTGCTCTCTCAATTCTCGGTGCACTGAGAAATGAAGCTGCAAAGAAGCTTGATATAATTCCCGAGGGCTATAATTTCTTATGGATAGTTGAATTCCCCTTCTTCGACTGGGACGAAGAGGCAGGCGGCTGGGTGGCAATGCACCATCCCTTCACCTCTCCCCTTGACGAATGTATTCCCTATCTTGAAACAGACAAGGGCAATGTAAGAGCAAAAGCATATGACCTTGTTCTTAACGGAATCGAGCTTTCCTCAGGCTCAATAAGAATCACCGATCCCGAGCTTCAGGGCAAGATATTCGAGCTTCTCGGACTTTCAGACGAGGAAGCACACAACAAGTTCGGCTATCTTCTTGATGCTTTCCGTTTCGGACCTCCCCCCCACGGCGGAATGGGTATCGGCCTTGACAGACTTGTAATGCAGATGATAGGTGCAGAGAGCCTTCGTGATGTTATCGCATTCCCCAAGCTCAAGGATGCAACGGAAGCTATGACAGCCTGCCCCTCAAAGGTAGATGACGAACAGCTGAAGCTTCTCGGTCTTACAATAACAAAAGCAGAATAATTCGCGAACAGTCTGAGTTTTTACGCTCAGACTGTTTTTTTACTTTATTTTAAGTAAAATATGCTTTATAATATATATAATCAGAACAACAAAAGGAATCGGATATATGTATAACAATAATCTCAGTTTCGGAAAAGACGGAAAATTCAGAATAATGCAGGTAGCTGATGTTCAGGAGGGAGCGAGGGTCTCTCCCGATACCATAAGGCTTCTGACAAAGGCTATTGAAAGAGAGAAGCCTGATCTCGCTGTTTTTACGGGAGATCAGCTTTACGGAATACACCCCTCTTTTTATTTCGGGGATAAGATAAAAAATGCCGAAAACACAATAAAAGAAATTATAAGCCCCTTTGAAAAGGCGGGAGTACCCTTTGCGGTGACCTTCGGTAATCATGACTGTCAGGTGGGACTTTCCAACTCCGAGCAGGCAGATTTTTACTCGGGCTCACCTCTTTATGCGGGCGGTGACTTTGCCGATAAAAACGACAAGGGTACATACAGAATTCCCCTTTTCGACGGCGGCAGACACATATTCGACATTTTCCTTATAGATTCCAACGGACAGACCGTTTCGGGAGAATACCTTCCTGTTTCGGGAAAGCAGCTGAATTGGTTCATTTCCGAAAGAGAAAAGGCAAAGGAAAACGGAGAGTACACAAAGGGAATTGTTTTTCAGCATATCCCCGTTCCCGAATTCTATGATGTATTAAAGGAAGTACGCTTCGGCACAAAAGGCGCTGTTGAGGCCTTCAGGACGATGAAAGGCAAATTCTTCATTCTTCCCGAGGAAATAAGGAAAAACGGCGGTTTTATGGGCGAAAGCCCCGCTATCCCCGATAAGAATTCGGGAGAATTCAGTGTACTTTCGGAAAAGGGCAATATTCTCGCTCTTGCAGTTGGCCACGATCATATAAATTCATTCGTTGCTTCCTATAAGAATATGAAGCTCATCTATACCCAGTGTGCAGGCTTCAATGTATACGGTCCGAAGAAAAAAAGAGGCGTGAGAATGTTTGAGCTTGATAAAAACGACCTCTCCGATTTTAAGACATATACAGTGACCTATGAGGAGCTTACGGACGAAAAGCTCTCTGACCCTGTGGGAGAATTCATTCTCACACACATTCCGACCAGTATGGAGCAGGTAAAACGCCTTGCAGTAATTGCCGCCGCAGGAGGCTGTGCCGTGTTCGCTGCTGCCGCAGTTTATTTCTCAATGCACAAAAGGATTAAATAATACTTATCCGTATTTATTTTCATAACCGATGGGGCTGTAAAAAAAGTGCAGACCGCATAAAACAAGATAAACAAATGGGTTTCTGAAGCTTTTGAAGTCTTCAAGAAACCCTTTTATACATATATATACTTAAAAAATGACAAAAAACTGCGTTTTTTGTGTTTTATGCTATAAAAAAGCATTATGCTTCAACCCCCCCGGCCCCCAATCTTGGGGGCGAAAAGGTGTTTTTTGATATAAGCTAAATTGCTCACAACGCGAGCAATTTCCTATATATTAAACAAACTTCGCCTCTCGG
>SVOV01000006.1 GCA_015066205.1 Oscillospiraceae bacterium | reverse complement strand
TAAAAGTGCTCTTGCAATCGAAATTCTTTGTAACTGTCCCTGAGAGAAATTATTACCGTTCTCATTAAGCTGAGTATAAATGCCGTCGGATAATGATTCTATAAGAGGCATTAATTCAACAGTTTTCAACACATCAATTATCTCGGTATCAGTTGCATCCTTCTTAACGGAACGAAGATTGTCAGCAATAGTTCCGGAAAAAATATTGATGGTCTGCGGAACATAAGATAAAAGCCTTCTTGTACTGTCGGAAACCGCGAGCTTGTTCTGTTCATCAAGACTAATGCTGATTTCACCTTCTGTCGGCCGAATAAGACCGAGAATCAGCTTCAGTAATGTTGTTTTTCCTTCACCGGAAGGTCCTATCAATGCAATTGTTTCACCGGGGAGGATATCAAGAGAAATGTTCTTCAGTACATATTCATCACCGTCACTGTACTTGAAGGATACATTGTCAATTTTGAAACTAACACCTGTTTCAGCTGACTTATCACGAATACTGACAGCGAGCTCTTTATCTTTATCAGCTTCCTCTTCAAAGCCGGTAATTTCCATAATACGGCCTGCAGCAGTTGCAATAGATACAGCAGACGGCACCATAGAAGCGAGAGAACTGAAAGATGAGGTCAATGTTCCCGATAACTGTAGAAACATAGTCATAGTGCCGAAAGTTATAGCACCTTGCCAAAGACGGTAGATACCGAGACCGTAACAGGAGTAAGAAACAAAAACTCCGATAAGTGACAGACAAAGCGTCATAAGTATGCTGAATCTATCATGGGAAAGCTTGATTTTTCTGTATTGAGATAAAAGCTCGGCAAAATCTGAAATATAATCTTTAGTCAGATCGAATGCTTTTATAAGCTGAATATTCTGAACTGATTCTTCAGTAAACGATAGCACTCTTCCGTTGATCTCTCGGGATTTTTTGTTATATTTTCTGATAGTGCTGACTAAAAACTTAGATGATAAGAACAAAAACGGAGCACTTGCAAGTGCAAGAAGAGCAAGAACCTTATCATAGATCAATACAATAATTAATGCTCCGGCAAACTGAATAAATTTAGTAATAACACCGGGGATAAAACTGATAGCACCGCCTGAAACAGATGCAACATCACTCTCAAGTCTGTTCAGAAGCTCGCCTGAATGAAAGTGACTGATATCAGCCCAGCCGGCTTTGATAATATGTGAATAAATCTCTTCTCTGATTTCATTATTAGCTTTTGAGCTTACAACAGAAATCAGCCATGAGGCTACTGCCTGAAATATGTGCTGAAATACAGCAAGAAGAATTACAGGGATACCGTATTTCAGAATCATAGAATTCTCATGGGAAACAACAGCATCTATAAGATATTTTCCAGCAACTGCCACGATCAGAGACATAACAGATGCAAGAACTCCTATCAGAAGATATAAAAATAAAATCAATTTATACCTTCTGATATAAGAAAACAGCCATTTCCACTCATTGAACATCTTTATTAATAATGATGAAAAACCAGCCGATTTTTTCATAAATCAGAAGTCCTTTATTAGTGAATTTTTTCGTGTTTTTTTTCACCGTATCCGTATTTATGCTTACCGGAACCATACTTGTGTCCATAGCCGTAGCCATATCCGTATCCGTAACGAGTACCGGACATCTCTGCACCGTTAAGAATACATCCGAATATTCTTGTATCGGTTGACAGAAGATTATTGATACCGGCTCTGATCTTTGAGATTCTTACAAAATCCTGATGAATTACATAAATTGCAGCATCTGCGGCAGGCGCAATATACATAGCGTCTGACACAAGGCCGCAAGGCGGAGTATCAATGATTATATAATCATAAGTGCTTCTGTATCCGTCAATAATACCCTGAAGATCAGAAAAATCAATGTTAACATTCTTTTTCGTATCTTCTATCTCAAGAGTCAGAAGATCAAGATTAATTCCTTTGCAATGAAACTGCTTATAGACAATAGATCCGTATGAAGATTTCATTTTATCTGTGAGCTTATATTCATCAGCCTCAAGATAAAGTGCATCAATAACACTGGGATGGTGAACATCAGAATCTACAAGTAAAACTTTTTTGTTTATTGAAGACAGCGATAATGCCAAATTTACGGCAGTTGTTGTTTTTCCTTCGCCGGGAGCTGTACTCGTTACAATAAATACCTTCTCATCTTCTGTAGTGGAATTTACGAAAATATTTCTGAGAACTCTGTAAGATTCGAGAAACTCCGATTCTATTTTTTCATTTGTAAAAAGAACTGCGCGGTCTTTACCGGACTGATATTTCTTAAAAACTATTCTCGGAATAGATGCGATAGCTTCAAGATTCAGTTCTCGCTTTACATCCTCCTTTAATCTGACGGTTTTTCTTAAAACGGCATAAAGGAGAACAAGAAACAAACCAATGATAATACCAATTGCAGCACCTTCAGCAGCGTTGCTGATATAATTATGTCTGTTAGACGGCGAAGAAGCAATAACGGGAGTTTCAATCATCTCAAACTTGAGATTTCCGACAACATATTTTGCCGCATCAGGATAATTATCAATGGCAGAAAGCAAAACCTCATATGTTTTAACCGGATCCTTGCCTGTTGCTGACAACGTGAAAAGATTAGTACCGGAAACATAGGAAGCACTGAGAGAAGCAGGAAGATAAGAAACCTTCATATCATTGCAAATAGCTTCCTGAAGAATATTACTCTGCAGAATATGAGGGAATGTTTCCGTAAGCTGCGAAGCGGTATTGGCATCATAATAGAATGAAAAAGAGGAAATACCGCTGATGGTAGACTGACTGCTTTGCGTAATTATTGTAAAGGTAGCTGAAGATGTGTAAACAGGAACATAGCTTCTGTAACCGTCAACAAACCTGTAACCGCCCAGCATCAGCGCAAAAACAACACATATCCACCAGAATTTTTTAAAACCTTTAAGAAAATCAGTGAAATAAATAGCAAAATATTTATTATTTTCCGAAACTGTATTATTTGTGTTACTCATTTAATCCCTACTAAATCAAATTATTCTTCAGACACATTATGACTGTAATTATAATAACCGCTTCGCGATTCTGAATATTTAGAATATCTTGAATATTTTCCGTACTTATTGTATTTACCGTACTTTCCGTACTTACTGTATTTGCCGTATCCCGCCTTGTAATAGTCACCGCTTTCATCGACACCGAAGAATTCGGCGGGAGCAAAATCAGGATACAGATCATTCAGTACGCAGCCTGCAATGTCAGCACCCGCATCAGTCAATGTTTTAATTGACTTATTAATAATATCAGTCTTCACAACATCAGTTCTTGTGACCATTATGAGTTTATCAGCAAAACGCACAATTCCGGAAACGCCGGAATCGGCATGACAGGGAGGAGTATCAATAATAACATAATCAACCAGACCTGCAATTGACTTTACAAACTGCTCAAGAAGTCCTCTGTCGAGCCACTTTGAGCTATCTTTATAGGGCGATGTGTTAACAGCAAGCATCAAGGGAAGCTTTTTATATTTGATAAAATTAAAATCGCTTTTTGTGATCTTTCCTTCAAACAGCATTCCGAGTTCGGAATTGCTCAAATCTTCAATTTCAAAAATTTTATGAATTGCGGGTTTTTTGAAATCGAAATCCATAAGAACAACTTTTTTACCCTTTGAAGCAAGTGCAATCGCAATATTGGAAGCAACCGTTGATTTACCTTCGTTTTCAGCTACGCTTGTAACAACAAAAACCTTATCACCGCTCTTGCGATTGATATATTCAATTTTTGCGGCGATTTTATAGAAGCTTTCAACAAAAGAAAAGCTGACAAACGCATTGGCATAAATTCTGAGTGATCTTTTTTTGCGCTTGATTATTTCAGAAAGCTTCATATGCTTGCGCTCATGCTTTATAGAGCCTAAAAGCTTTGCTCCTATCTTGTCGTTAAAACTATTCTCATTTTTGACTGTATCACGAAGAACCGACAAGGCAACAATGAGAAATACTGCAACTATAGCACAACCTGACTCTATCAGAGCAACATTATCATCAGAAATGGCATTCGACGGTCCGACAGGAACTGAAGGCGGCTTCAGAAGCATAACTGTTGCATTGTCAAATACATAATCAGAAACCTGAGGATATGTAGCAAGAACAGCATTAAGAAGCTCATAAGCTCTTATCGGATTGTCGCTTGTAACACTAAGACTGATAAAATTAGTACCGTTGCTGGCTTTAGCCGAAATTCTGCCGTCAAAGCTCTCATCAAGATACTCGGAAGCCTTAGTTTTGATAACCGGATCAGTAAAAATATTTGCAAATATTTTGGCAAGATCCGAAGAAAGAGTGTAATTACCGTAAGATGCTGTACCCGATCCCTTTGCAGTTACTATCATTGTAGCTGTTGATGTATACTCCGGCAAATATACACTGTGCATTGAAATATATACACCCATTTTAGCGATGAGCACAACCAGTATCACAATCCAGAAATTCTTAATAAGATCTTTCAGAATTGAAAATGCTTCAATAGAAATCCTTTTATTTGTCATCCTTCTTCACTCTCTACAATAACATAAAGTGTACTGTGTCCCCTATTGTCTTTATTATCTGTTGCAAAATAGTGAACAATATAGATACCTTCTTTGTTCACATCAAGATTCGTGTCGATAATTACATCTTCCATCATATCTTTACCGGATGAATCGGTTACACTAATAATATTATCTTTTGTGTTGACCTTTTCGCCCTTATTTACATAGATGAGATAGTCCTTAAGCTCAATTACCGGCGCACTGAGGCTTCTGTCTTCTACAATAAGAGGCAGCGTAAGCTTAGCTTCATCACCCTTACTGTTTGTGACAGCAAGATCAATGGAAAATACGCCTGCTGATGCTACGCTGTAATCAGTCGATGTTATGAGCACACTGTCCTTGAGAGAACCGTCAAAGCAGTCAATAACATCAAGCGCATTCTTTACATCTACAGCCTCATAGGTTGAATAGCACAAGGATTTATTCAAAGTATATCTCGGAGATGTATAATCGTTGAAAATTACCTTTCGTGTGGCAGTTGCAACATGATTATCATTATCGCATACCGCATAAGTAACCTTACAAACACCGTCTTCAATAAATCTTGATATGGATTCAACAATAATCTGAGATGTAATATCACCGTCTTTTTCATCAAATGCGGTAACGCCTTTGAGAAGCTTATCATTATTTGCATCAACAGACACTTCAATATAATCCTTATCAAGCGTTATTACAGGTATTGTTTTGTCTGTTTCAAGATTTGTCTTGACATAAAAAACCATAAATACCGCAAATACGGCAAGAAAAACCAATGAAACGGTAATTCTTAAAAACTTAAACATATCTCAACCTCAAAAAATCAATATAAAATATTTGGTTTGTTCTCAATAACACATCGGGGATTCTCCTTCAAAAGAAAATCAGCATAGTCAAAGGAATAATTCTCGGATATGATCTCATAGACACTCTCTAGATAAGGCGTTCTCGAGAAAGGGCTGTGGGCATCACTTGCAATAAAATCAGCAAGTCTGTTAGCCACAATAAAATCAGCACAATCATAAGCGCTTCTTCCGAAATTTCCGCGAAGGCTTCCCTTATTGACCTGAATAAGTGCGCCAAGACTCTTGATCCTTGAAATTGACTCAGGATTCTCCTGAACAAAAGCGTATCTCTCGGGATGGGCAATGATCGGGACATATCCTTCCTTTGAAAGATTCCAGACCTGTTCATACAAAAAAGATGAATTCTGATAGAAATTGAATTCAATAAGCGGATATCTGGAATTATTAAGAGTAATAAGCTGACCGCCTTTAAGCTTATCTACCGTATGATCTCCGCAGTATATTTCCTGTCCCGGCAATATCTCAAGACCAATTCCTTTTTCAGAAAGTGCTTTGTTGACTGCATCAATTTTAGATGCTATCCCCTCTCCCCACGGATTCATATAAATATCGGACATATTACAGTGAGGAGTTGCAACTATGTAAGATGAACCGCCGTCACGGGCAATTTTTGCCATTTCGACAGATTCTGAAATATTCTCAGCACCGTCATCAAGACCGAACAGAATATGACAGTGGATATCGATCATAGAAACTCTCCTTCCGACAAAAGTTTACATAAAGCCACATTGTATTGTACTATTAAGTGATTATAAAGTCAATATATAAAAATTATAAATTATAGAATTATTTTCATAATTAGAGAAAAAAAACAGCCCCGAGGGGCTGCTTTTTGATCAATACATGTCAGCAATAGAAATCTTTATACCATTTTGCAAAAGCTCGCAGTCCCTCGCGAAGACCAGTTGACGGCTTGAAGCCGAAATCACGCTCGAGTGCAGAAGTATCGGCATAGGTTACGGGAACATCGCCCGCCTGCATGGGAACAAGCTTTTTATGAGCATCAAAATCGTAATCCTCGGGTAAAACACCTGCTGAAATAAGCTCCTGCTGAAGAATATCAACAAAATCAAGAAGATTTTCGGGTGAACTGTTGCCGATGTTATAAACTCTGTAGGGGGGCACAGGAAGACCGTCCTCGCCATCCTGTTTTTCGGGTGCTGATGTCATTACATAAATAACGCCCTCAACAATATCATCAACAAAGGTAAAATCACGCTTACAGTTACCAAAATTAAAAATCTCTATGGTCTCATTTTTTATAAGCTTATTTGTAAAGCCGAAATATGCCATGTCAGGCCTTCCCGCAGGTCCGTAGACGGTAAAAAAACGAAGACCAGTTGAGGGAAAATTGTAAAGCTTGGAATAAGAATGAGCAAATAGCTCATTGCTCTTTTTTGTGGCGGCATAAAGGCTTACGGGGTTGTCAACCTTGTCATCGGTGCTGTACGGAACCTTCTTGTTACTGCCGTATACACTTGAGGAGCTGGCATATACAAGATGCTTCACGGGGTGACTGCGGCATTCTTCAAGAATATTGTAAAAACCGATAATGTTACTCTTGATATATGCATCAGGATTAGAAATTGAATATCTGACACCTGCCTGAGCCGCAAGATTTACCACAACATCAAAGTGAAATTGCGTAAAGCAATTATCAAGCATAGCCTTATCGGAAATATCACCCTTTATAAAGCTCCAAAGAGAGCCTGATTTTTCTGATACGCATTTTTCAATTTCCTTTAGTCTGTATTCTTTGATGGAAACATCATAATAGTCATTCATATTGTCAATTCCGACAATATGAATATTTTCATATCGGCCGAGCAGCTGTAAAACGAGATTAGCTCCGATAAAGCCGGCGGCACCCGTGACAAGCACGGTGGAATTATTAAGATCTACATTCTTTTCAAGCATAAAATATACCTCACAAATCTTTTATCAATATGTTAATTATTTATTAAAAATGTATAAAATATGAGTTAATCAAATATAAAAATAACTCTACAAAAAACGGTTATCCTTTCGGCATTTTACATAAATTTATCCACAAATAAATATGAAATTTTCACAACAAGTTCAAGCATTTTTTTAACAAAAATGCTTGTAAGTTTTTAATATATTTCAGTGTTAGTTTTTGTCAGTTTTCAACAACCCGAGATTATCAAGCTGTGCGAGAAAATCGAGTATATCAGCACGCGCCTCATCATCGGCAACATCGAATTCGGAGGTTACTCCCTTAAGGAGCTCTTCAACAGTTTTTCCTGACTGAAGCATCTGCCACAAAAGTGCACTTACGGGGTTCAGGATCATCATACCCTTAACACCGTCATCGGGAGTGACAGGTACAACAAGAAACTCGCCTGCGATTTCGCGGAAAACATATCCGCTTTTTATACTGTAAATTTTATCCACAATTAACACCTCTAATCGGATAATAACACAATTTAAGGAAAAATACAACAAGCAAAATGTTAATAGAAAATTAACATTTGAATATTGACTTTTAATGAAATTTAAATTAAACTTATAAGAAATTATAAAATAAAGGGTAACTATGCTTAAAAAGATAAAAATCTGTCAGACTGTTATAGAAATTGACTCCCCCTTTTACCCTGAAGAGAACTTTTATCTCGATAGGTTCTTAACCGAAGATGAAGAAGCTGATATCAGAGTCAGCTGTGTTCTTACTGATAAGCTTCCTGTGGTAAAAGAAAAGCTTATGGGAGATAACAGCGAAACAACGGTTTTCGAAAGTGAAAATGAAATTTTCAGGTTCTTCAAAATGGGAACGGAAGACGGAGCTCTTACGGTGTATTCCAAGGGTGTCCCCGACTGCTCCGTAACTCATATTTTTGAAAAAAACAGCAGAACCTCTCTCGACTGCAGATATTTCTGGCTTACTTTGTCTTTGGCTCAGCTTCTTTTACCCCGTGATGTTTTATTTTTTCACGCTTCTTTCATAAATTCAGGCGGCAAGGGTATTATTTTTTCCGCGCCCTCGGGAACAGGTAAAAGCACTCAGGCTGCTTTATGGGAGAAATACAGAAACGCCGAAATAATAAACGGCGACAAAACAGGAATCAGCAGATTTCGTGACTGCTTCTTTGCTAACGGACTTCCCTTTTGCGGGACAAGTGATATATGTAAAAATGTGTCTGTTCCGCTTTCTGCTGTTGTTCTTCTTGAACAGGCAAAGGAAAACAGTATAACAAGGCTTCAGGGAATTTCGGCAATAGAAAAACTTATCGGTAACATTTATCTTGATTTTACGGCTTCAGAGGAAAGGCTCAGATGTGTTGATCTTCTCATTGACCTTCTTTCAAAAGTTCCCGTTTATCTGCTTAAGTGCACGCCTGATGAAAAAGCAGTTATAACCCTCGAAAACGAATTACAACTTAATACAGACAGGAGATGAGCTCTTGGAGGTTAATTACGACCTTTATATGAGCCGTCTGTTTTCTCTCGCAGAACTAAACAAAACTCCCCTTGCGGGTACCTTTGAGCTGACATCCCGCTGTTCTCTCGACTGCAAAATGTGCTACATACACAAAAGAGAGAATGATGATTCCGCTAAAAAGTATGAGCTTTCGGCGGCAAGATGGATAGAACTTGCCGAACAGGCAAAAAACAAAGGTATGCTGCTGCTTCTCCTTACGGGCGGTGAGCCTCTTATAAGAGAGGATTTTGATGAGATATACATCGCTTGTAAAAATATGGGGCTTCTTGTTTCGGTCAATACCAACGGTATGTTAATTGACGATAAGAAAATAGAACTCTTCAAAAAATATCCCCCGCAACGGATAAATGTAACCTTATACGGCACATCAGCCGATACCTACACTAATCTCTGCGGCAACAGATATGCTTTTGAAAAGGTTATTACGGCTCTGAAAAAGCTGAAGGATAATAATATTCCTTTCAAAATCAATTATAGCATAACACCGCTCAATGTAAATGATGCAGAAAATGCTTATAAAATAGCAAAAGAACTCGGTGTTCCCATTCAGCCTGTAAGCTATATGTTCCCGCCGGTACGATGCTCGGGTGAAGAATTCAGGCTTCCCCCCGAAAAGGCAGCTGAAATTCATTTCAACTGGCAGAAACGGCATCTGGGAAATGAGGATTTTCTGAAATATCTGACGGATTTCAAAGAAAAAAGGTCTTATACGGGTGAATGTGACGAATGCGGTGAAAAGATCAGCTGCCGAGCGGGTATCGGCTCATTCTGGGTCACATTTGACGGCAGAATGCTTCCCTGCGGTATGATGACAAATCCGCAGACAAAAATAACGGATTTTGACGGCGCTTGGAAAGAAATTACCGACGCCCGTGAAAATATAAAGCTTCCCCTTAAGTGTTCGGAGTGCGAATACAGAAAATACTGCGATATCTGCGCAGCTGTTTCCCTTGCCGAAACAGGAAGCTTCAACAATATTCCCGAATACGCCTGCAAAAAGGCACAGGAATACAAAAAACTTTGTACAGATTTCATCGAAAAGATGAATTTTAAGTTTTCAGGAGGTAATGAAAAATGAAAACAAGCAAAAGATTCTTAGCCTTAATGCTTTCGGCTCTGATGATTTTCTCCGTGGTCTTCATCCCCGGAGCAGACTTATCATCACTGTTCAGCATTGAAGCTGAGGCTGCCATTACTCTCGGTGGCATAACTCAGGAGAGAGTTATATCAAATTATGCTTCGTTATACGAAAGCTACAGAAACAAATATCTTTTAGGCAGAGAGACAAACTGGCCGACAAATTTTGTTATTCCCGGACTTTCATCCGATGATGATTACACCCCTCAGGGTATGACATATTGGAAAGAAAAGGAATGGATTCTTATTTCTGCATATGACGCAAACACAACAGAAGGCCATGTAAAGCAGAATTCTGTTGTTTATGCACTTGACGCCGTTACAACAGAATTTGTTGCTCTTTTCAAAATTTTTAACACAGATAAATCTGTAAATACATCACATGGCGGCGGTATTGCAGCTTCAGAATATAATTTTTATTATGCTGACTCCGCAAGCTTAATCAGTTATGTCCCCCTTTCTGAAATGGATGTGGAGCCCGGAACTGTTAAAGATATATACTTATGGGACTCTATTGACTGTTCAGGAGAATTATACGGTGGCAGCGAAAAAAGTGCGCCCACATCATTCTGTTGTTATGATGAAGGCGTTCTCTGGGCCGGTAATTTCTATTACGAAAAAAACACTGATTATTCAAACAAAGCAAACAGCAAATATAACAGTTTACTTATTGGCTTCAAGCTTCACGGTGAATCCTCAGAAGAAGAGTGGTATAACCTTCAGGACAAAAATATTATAGATCCCAAAGGTGCAGTAAACTCTCCTCTTTCACAAACCCAAAACTATGATAATAATGGTGTTGTCGGTAATGCCACATTGAATTATACTGTAAATGTTGATGATAACGGATACTATGATATTTCAGCTCAGGCAATAATGAATTCAGGCGACAAGGTACCCGAAATCTGCCCCACATTCGGTTCTGTGTATCTTTTTAAAGGGCTTGATTATTCACTTGAATTTGACTATACAGATAAATCAATGAATGGTATTGATTTTTATTTATTGTATAACGGCGGAACAACCAGTTACACAAACACGAGACCCACAATCGGTGGTAAGGATATGACCGTGACACAAAATGCCGACGGAACCTGGCACTACAAGCTTAACTTTACTCCAGGTGTTCAGCTTACTAAACCAGACGGCACAGGTCTCGGCGAATGTAACTGGGCTACATCAGCTAATGTTACCGGTTCATATAATATCAGATTTGATATTGACGATATAACAGCTAACAGAGATGTCAAGATTTCAAATCTTCATATTTATGAAAGACACAATTCCTATACTGTTGATGAAAACGATGCTCACAATTGTGTCGGTAATCCTTCCTATGTTATAGCTTTTAATAATAATATTGATAAGATTCAGTATGCTATGGTCGATAAAGGCAGAATTTATATAAGCCGTTCATGGGACAGAAATGCTGGCGACAACCACACAAGAGCTCTTGCGATAGCTGATATTGACATCAGCGCCCCCGGTACTGAATCTTTAACCATCAATAACCGTTCAAGAAAGTGTCATCTCGTTAACACAGTAAATCAATTCGGTGTTGATACAAGTAAAAATTTCTCAGAATATGATATGCCATATATGGGTGAAGCTCTTTGTGTTATGGATGATTATCTTTATATCTTCGGTGAAGGTGCAGCATATAACTACAGAGCAAAATCATCTGATGTATGTACAGAACCCATAGATGTAATTTGGAAAATAGATCAATATGCTATTCTTGGTGAAGAAAGACCGGTTGAAGAGGTAAGCTCGATTTACTACGAAAAGGTCACATCTCTCAATCAGATTAAAGACCAGGACAACGGACAAAAATCAGAATATCTCATTGTCTTCGAATCTAAAGAAAAGGATCCTGTAACTCAGAAAAACTATATTTATGCATTAGATTCATTCGGCGGATACGGATATTATAATCTTCCCAAACAGAACACTTTAACTCCTATTGCAACCGGTGATTCAATTGGTGTTATCGGTCACAGAATAGATAATTATTCAACTGACTATGATGAGAGCTATAATGAGATTATATACATCACAGAAGAAGACGATAATCTTAAATCCATCAGATGGAACATTAATGTTTCCGGTAATACTTGCTATATACAAAACTGCGATTATTATTATAATAAAAATTCATATCTATCATTTAATACACGCGTATTTTCAATGAGTGATTCCGCTTATCCCCTTGGTATTCTGGAAAGCGGCAACGGAGATTTTTATATTTATTATTCTTTTAAAGATGCAAATAATAACGATGCGGCAAGTTATTTATGGTGCAATGACGGTACTTTGCCTTCTCACTCTGAAGCTTATTCTTCGTACTATTCGAACCATGGAATTACTGACTATCTGCCAAGATATGACAATCTTTCTGAACTTGACGGTACCTTCCATGCTGACGGAATGAAATACGCAACGAATAGCGGTAATGTCGCAACAGCAGTACCCGATGTATCATACGGGGAAATAAGCATTTATAAAAAAGTTCCTGATCCTTATTCAACAACTTATGATACAAGAGTACATACAGATATGAATGCTGAGCTTCAGTCTGACGGCACATATACAGTAACTCTTGAAACATATGCAAACTCCCCCATACAGTATCAGACCGTAAATAGCAGACCTACAGATTTTATATTACTTTTTGATAACTCTACAAGTATGGGCACTGAAAACTACAGGTTTTTCAATGGTTTCCGTCAATTTTCTAGTTTTGATCTTCAAGCAGCAGCCGGAACTACTGAAGTAACAGAGGACTGGAGAGGAGATCATACTTTTACAGGTAATATGTGGATTCAGCATGAAGATGGTGTTATGTGTAATGTTAGTGTACGAGCTGTCGGAAATGGAACATCAAGTGTGGGTTGGTATAATCATCAAAAGATTTATCTTTGGTACACACACCCAAAGACCAATGTAAAATATTGGTATCATCCATCTACAAAAACTTGGACTATAAATGAAACAACAAATAGTGAAGCACAGGATGTAAAAGGTCATACTCAAAAAGACAGATATAATACTATAGTTTATAGTGGTGTATGTTATCAGCGAAATTCTGAAACATCTCCTCGTCTTAGTAATGTTCAAATTGCTGCAAATCAGCTTGTATGGAAAATTCAGGAAAATGCAGCTAATTACAACCTTGACCACCGTATAGCAGTTGCTGCATTCTCCTCTCCTGACAGTAATAGCGGTTTATATACAGCATCTGATAATGCTAAAAAGACCTATGGAAGCATAACAACAGATAATTACAAAAATGCCTTTTATAGTGTCAGCAAATTTAACGATGTTAAGAATGTTATAAATGGACTTACGGCAACAGGCGGAGCAACTCAGCATGTTGTTGGTTTGAATATGGCATCAAATATTATACAGCACTCTGACTCAAGCTATTTTGCCGACGGTAACCGTAGCGTTTGTGTAGTTATGTTTACAGACGGTACAAGCTTTACCAACACGATTGCAAATGCCGCTATTAATGTTGCAAAATCAATAAAACAGACACATGGCGGCTATATTTACACCGTTAGATTTTGTGAAACTGATTCAGACACATCAGAGGTTGATGTGTCCGAGGCTTTGGAACTTATTTCTTCAGACTATCTTTTTGCAAGCAGTCTTTCATCCCCCGGCGAGAAGAATATAAAAAATATTGACTTTTCATTAGCAGTTCAACAATTTAATTCCACAACTGAAGTTGATAATACTGTGCAATTTTTCTATAATTCGATAACATCAAACAGTGTTAATGCACTCGCAAAGCTTGATGCATCATCAATTGTTCGTGAACATATCAACAGCTTATTCTTAATCCCCCAAGATCATACTGTTAAGCTTATGACTGCAAAACAAAGAACGGACGGACTCGGAAGAATTTCCTTCGAGAATCCCGTCCCGGTAACCGACGGCAGTCTTTCATATAGTTGGGTTTCTGTCGCCAATTCAAGTAACAAAGCTTTTGATGTCACAGGCTTTGACTATACAGCAAATTATGTTTCAGCAGATGCGGCTAATCAGGCAAACGGTAAAAAATTAGTTATTGAAATTTCGGGGCTTCTTGCAAATCCCGATTATGAATTCAATAATGCCAATATTACAGTTCATGACAATACGGCGCTTTATCAGAATTCAACCTACCTTTCAGCAAATAACCCCATAAAGTATTATCCTGCTGAAAACTTTACAATACCCGAATACACCTACATTCTTGACTACGGCATTGAAATGCTTGATACGGATGTTAACGGTGAGTTAATTGCCATAAGCCAGCTTCCCACAAAGCAGAGCGGTAAGGTCGGTCACTTAAATGCTAACAATGTAACAATGAGAGCTGACAACTGGCTTGACCTTATTTACGGACTTAAAAACTCCAACAGTCTGACTTATGACGAATACGGCTATGACCATTCGTCCGGTTATTGCCTTATCAAGCGTGACAGCGGAAAATATGACTGGTTTAAGATCAATATCCTTCCCGCTTCTAACGTATATTTGGAAGAAAACAAAATAAGTATTCCTTCAAATAACGGTACTTATACAAAATGGACATCTGTCGGAACTCCAAAAACCTTCTACCAGAGCCTTACCTCCGACAGTGATATTTACGGTTTTGAAGAAGCCTATAAGGCTGACGGCACAGGTTTCTCTTATGGCACTGCATACACATCAACAGTCGCTTACAGAAGCGATTACCTCGATGAAGCCGTAGATAACTCTAACAGAAGTGATACCTTATCATTCACCTATACGGGTAATGCAATTGATCTTTACGGCTCTTGCGGTAAGAATACAGGTATTTATATTGTTACAATAAAGAATGGAAATTCAGTTGAAAAGGCTTACATTCTTGATACCTATTTCTCTGACAGTAATTATTACACCGACGGAGAAAAAATTAATCAAGTACCGATTCTTCATCATAATAATGCTGATATCGGAACTTACACTGTTGAAATAACATCAGCTTATCTTTCATCTGTAGTAGGAAAACGAGGTGCCGCTTCTCCTGTTTCAACATTTGCTCTTGACTCTGACATCACATTCTATACAAGAGATATTACAGAGCAAGCTAAAGAAGCTATTCTTGTAATAGCTGAAATGGAAGACCTTCTTGAAGAAGATATTGAGGTTATTTTCTGTGATAATAATTCCGTTCTCAATGGCGGAACAGGTGCAGGCGAAGATTCCGAAACTGATTCATTTATCAGCACTTTCGGAAGCACAGGTATTGATACTGACAGAGACTTTACAGTTCTTACCAACTATTTTGACGGTTACAGAGTTTATAATCCTCTCTACCCCTCATTCGCTTCTGACAATTATGTTACTTCTGAATTAGGAATGTCATATTTCAGCGTAATTGATAAAATTCTTGAATCAGGTCAGATTACATCTAACACCGGCGAACTTAACGGAATTGCTTATGTCGAATCTGTTAAAGATCAAAGTGCAGAGAATCAGCCTGAGTCAACTATTGAATTTTCAAACTATGAAAAGACAGGTCCTTCTAATGAGATTTATCTCATTCCCGGAAATAACGATGGTATTGCATTTAATGTTCAGTTAGCTAATGCTTCATCAAGGGTTATGGTCAGTCTTCGTGCTGTTAACGGTACAACTCAAGCCACTATCAACGGTAACAAGATTGATTTAACAACATCAAATGAGATGTACTATGATATAACCAATTATTTAGAGATAGACCAAACCACAGGCATTGGTACTGTAACAATTAAAAATTCAGGCTCTAATTTATTGTCTATTGATAACATTAAGCTTAACAGCGAAGCAGCTATTGCACCAATGATGATGGCAAGCCTTCCCAGAATCAGAATGATGATGACTGCATCAGAACCTGTAATTTCGGACAACACCTCTGAAAATACAGAAAATCAGTTCCCCGAAAATCCCCCCTATATTGAACCCAATACCGATATAGAGGACACAACAGGTAATGAACAGGAAACTCCTGATGATAACACTGATTCTGACAGCATCCTTAACATATTTGAAGATATTCTTGCTGAAATCAAGAGCTTCTTTGATATGATTATCAGATTCTTCAAAACATTATTTGCATAAAGGAGGAAGAGAGAATGCAAAAGTATGTAAAACCTACAATTTCATTAACTGCCTCTGTAAGTGCAAACGGACCTGCATTCTGCAGTGTACAAGCCGACCTTGATTTGATACAGGCTATTACAGGTCTTCAGATTACCGAAAATTCATTTGCAGCAACCGAAGCCTGTAAAGACCAATTACCTATTGACATTTACTGTAAATTCACATCGGCTGAACTCGGCGCAGCACAGGCATTTCTTTCCTGATTAAGGTAAAGATTTTCGGGAGAAACTTCAAAATGAAGTTTCTCCCGATGTCTTTTTATTGTAAATTTTATTATAAGATGTTATTATAATTATAGAATAGAATTCAGATGAAAGCGGGGACAAGGGATGAAGAGAGTTAATATTTTACTCGGTAACGCTTCAAAAACAAATAACGGTGTTTTTGAGGGTTGGGGCACGAGCCTTTGCTGGTGGGCTAACAGAATCGGCTTCAGCGAAAAGCTTATAAGTGACAGCGCAAGACTGTTCTTTTCAGAAGAAGGACTTTCCCTTAATATTATGCGATATAATATCGGTGGCGGTGACGACCCGAAGCATAATCATATTAAAAGAACCGATTCCGAAATGCCCGGTTGGTGGAAATATGATGAAAGTAAAAATGATTTTGTCTTTAATTCCGATACCGATCTAAATCAGCTAAACACCCTTAAAGCCTGTTATGAAGCGGCGGGAAAGCTTTCCTTTGTAGAAGCCTTTTCCAATTCACCGCCCTACTATATGACAGTAAGCGGCTGCAGTTCGGGCAGTAAGTCGGGTGTTACAAATAATCTCAAAAAAGAATTTATCCGCCCCTTCGGAGAATATCTCGCAACAGTCTGTCAGTATATTCAAAATGAAATGAATATCAAAATAAGAAGCCTTGCGCCTATGAATGAGCCTGTATCAAACTACTGGAAGGCATATTCCGAAAAGCAAGAGGGCTGTTTCGTTTCCCCCGGTAAAATGCAAAGCAGTATTCTTATTGCAACGGCACAGGCGCTTAAGGAAAAGGGTCTCCATGATATTATTCTGACATCAAGTGATGAAACAAACACAGTCACAGCGTATATTGCCGCAAAAATGCTCTCGAAAGAGGCTATGAATGAGATAAGAAGAATAAGCGTTCACACATACGCAAAAGCCACACCACAAATAGGAAGGCTTTCAAGGGAACTCGGCAAAAACATATGGATGGACGAATCCGACTGGAGCGGAGTTTCGGGTGACGGCAGCGGTGAAATGGGTCCCGCCTTATGGCTTTGTGAAAAAATCATTGAAGACCTCAACACCCTCTCCCCCTCCGCCTGGGTAATATGGCAGATAGTAGCTTCATATATTTCGAGAATCCCCGACGAAAAAGGAAGACTTGATATGCCGTCCCTCCCCGATCTTACAAAGGGCTTCTGGGGAACTGCCTTCGCTGACATTGACAATGAAAAAATCTGTCTTTCTCAAAAATATTATGCTTTCGGACAGTTTACAAAATTCATAACACCGGGAATGACAATAATTCATCCCGACGACAAAAAATATATCGCCGCTTTCGACAAAAAGAATCAAAAAGCGGTAATAGTAGCCGTAAACACAAAAAGAACAAGCGACAGCATAAGCTTTAAGCTTGACGGTTTTTCAAAGGAATTTAAGACTGCGCTTCCGATAAGAACAAGCGGAAGCCTGAAAGACGGAGAGCATTGGAACAAGCTTTCAGAAATTAATATTACTAACAATTCATTCAGCGCCGACCTCAAAGAAAACAGCATCACAACATTCATTTTAAGCTGAAAAACTGACGGGTGTTCATCTGAACACCCGTCAAAACTGTTACATAAGCCCCAAGCCCTTTGCAACAAGGGTTATAAAGTCCTGAACATTGGCAACAACAGTAATTGCACTGAGGCTTCCCCTGTCAAGAAGCTTATTTACAACAAATTCATCTATATCGACTGTATAAATATATAAGGGTCTGACTGTTCCGTCCTCCATTACCCTGAAAGACGGTGACATATTACCCGTAGCAATTGTATGAAGCATAGTTGCCATACAAATAACGGTAGTTGCATTTTTCACAACTCCTCTCATAGCATCTGCCGCCTTATACACATCGCTTATAACCTCGGGAAGAGGACCGTCATCACGGATAGAGCCCGCAAGAACGACCGGCACGCCGTTTTTAACACAACTGCACATTATTCCGTCATTGAGCTCATACTCTTTAATAAACTCAGGTATAGATCCGCTTCTTCTGACCTTATTACATATATCAAGATGGTTATAATGCCCGTTTGGCTGAGATTTCTGTGTATATATATCCTGACCGAGGGCGGTATGAAGAAGAGCTCCCTCGAGGTCATGGGTCGCAAGTGCATTACCCGCAAGAACACCGTGAGCATAGCCGTTTTCAATAAGAAGCTGCATAGCACGCCTTGCATCGGCATCAAAGGCGAAAGCAGGGCCCATTACCCATACAATATTGCCGTGCTCCTTTTCGTGCTTCAGAAGCTCAAAAAGATTATCATAGTCACGGGAATATGATGTTTCACGGCTTCTGCCCTGTCTGAAAACAAATTTATCGTCTATATCTTCATCGGGTGCAGAAAAACCGTCAGGATGAAGAAAAATACCCTCTTCACAGTTTTCGGTTCTGCCGAGAATTACTCTGTCCCCGATCTTAAGGTTTCTTGCTTCAACCACCTTAAGCTCTCCACCGTCACCGATAACAACACATGAGTCCATTCTGCTTTCCTTGGCAAGAATCCACTCACCGTTAATCTTAAAATATTCGGGATACATAGAAGTGCTGTGGTAATATTCGGGAGCAACACCGTCCGCTTCAACCCTTTCGGTCTTAACATCGGGGGCATTCCTGAATTCAATTTTTGTAAAATCGGGTGCATTATATTTCGGCATTACAAAAGACATAAATTTTCCTCCTGAAATCAGAAAAACAAGATTTTTACTAAATATATAAGAGCAAGATGTAAGGGATAAAAGATATAAAACAGATATTTGAGATTAATTTTACCTCTTTTTCCGTTATAAAGAGAAAGAATTATAACTGAAATCAGTGAGTACCACTGAATTCCTCCGAGATCTATACTTAAAAGTATTAAAAAGACAGTTAACACTATTAATTTTACTGACTTTTTCGGTGCAAGATATACCGCAACGGGAAGCATCAACCCGAAAATTCCGTAATCGATATGAAAGCCACTGACAATTTCCGGAAAACCAAAGCACAGGAATAAGACAACTGCAATATCGGTTAAAAGCAAGACAACTGATAAAGCATTCCTTCGCTTTCTCACGGAATCAACAGCAAAAATAGTTAAAACTGCAAGAGAAAATGTCACAAGCACATTCTGATAAAAAGAGCGCTCTGCTATAAAATAAACCAACTGACACCCGAGTGCAAGCCCCGAAATTTTAAGAAAATATGCTCTCTTATTACGGGTATAACAGCAGCCCTCGGCTATCATAAAGGCGAAGACGGGAAAAGCAATTCTTCCGATTATCTGCAAAAGCTTAATATCCGGCAAAAGCTCTTTTCCTACATGATCAAGAAGCATCGAAAAACAAGCCAATATTTTAAGCTGATTATTTGTAAGACCCTTAAAAATGCTTTTCATTGCAACGCTCCCTGATAAATAAATATTGAACTGACGCTTTTAATTAAGTATAATAATATTTATGTTAAATTGCAACACCGCTATTAAGTTTTTTTAACGGAGAATTCTATGTTATATCTTATTTTAGCAATACTTTCAAGCTCTCTGATTTCTGTAATAATGAGATCCAGCTCCGATAAGGTCAAGGGAAAGCTTACAATGCTTGCGGCAAATTATTTTATCTGTTCGCTTTTTGCCGCAATTTACACCCGTTTCGATATACTGCCCGAAAATCCCTCTTTATCCTCTTCCGTAACATTGGGAACGGTAAACGGTATACTTTATCTCATAAGCTTTATTCTTCTTCAATTCAATACAGAAAAGCACGGAATTGTACTTTCATCGATTTTTATGAAGTTAGGCCTTCTTGTCCCTTTTGTCTTGTCCGTTGTGTTATTTGATGAAATTCCGACTGCCGTGCAGATAACAGGCTTTATAATTGCCGTAGCCGCCATAATTATTATCAATATCAAAAAGGAGGGCTCATCCTCCCGTTTCGGCTTGACACTTATACTTCTGCTACTGCTCGGAGGCAGTGCAGATGCAATGTCTAAGGTTTATGAATTCTACGGTCCTTTAGAGCTTACAAACCAGTTCTTATTTTTCACTTTCATAACAGCTTTCGTTCTTTGTGTAATATTAGTTATCATAAGAAAAGAAAAGCCCTCAAGAACAGACATTCTTTTTGGCGCATTAATAGGAATCCCGAATTTCTTTTCATCAAAATTTCTGATATTAGCACTCGAAAGAATACCTGCTGTAGCCGCTTATCCCACCTTTTCCGTCGCAACTATTCTTGCTGTGACAATAACAGGGATCTTCATTTTCAAAGAAAAGCTGACAAAGCTTCAGATGTTCGCACTGCTTCTTATCATTGCCGCGCTTATTCTTCTGAATATATAAAAAAAATCGTTCTCTGCCCGAGAACGATTTTTTCATCAAAGAGATCTGATTCTGTTTTCAAATTCATTAAAAAATCCTTCAAGCACTTCCCTATCCTTCTCATTGCCGCGAAGACACATTGAAACAGAAAGGCTATTATTGATCGTAAGAGCGGTCATAACAGCACAGGGCTTATTTTTTGCCGCTCCCGCAACAAATGCATCAAACGGGCCTTTATCTCCGAGAACAAAGTCTGAAGGCTCAATTACACCCACATTACTTACGGAAAAGACGGGATTATTATAAAACAGCTTTACAACATTTTCCGCCTGAAGGTAAATCATAGTTTTATAAGCAATATTAAGAAGCGGTAAGCCGTGAAGCCCCATGAATTCATCCTGTTTGATTGCTTTCATTTTATTTCTTACAAGTTCAAGAGTCTCCTTAAAGCTGTTCCCTCTGCGGGGAATATCACAGTGAACGAATGAAACATGATTTGTATATCCGATATCAGAAAAATCCTTTATATGCCGTCTTAAATCAGTGGCACAGGAAACACTTATTCTCTCGTCCGTTCCGAAATCTGCTATTTTCCCGAAAGAATCCATATAACAGGCAAGTAAAAGATCGGTTACCGTAGCACCAAGATTTTTAGCATAATCTTTAGCTTTAATAAATGCATCGGAATCAATTTTTCTTGATACAATGATGATATCCTCTTCCCTGTTATCATTTTCAAAAGGAAACCTCAGCTTTAATCTCGGTGAAATGTTCGCAAACTGTTTTTTTGCCCTCTTTGCTTTTTCCGCCGGCATATCCTTATAAACATCGGTATATTTTCTTGAGCCGACAGAAAAACCGAGGGGTGCAATTCGGTTATTCACATAATCGGAATAATTCCTGCAGAAATCACTCCAGAACATCTTAAAGCCGCCGCCGTCCATCAGCATATGGTTCCAGATAAAGCAGATATATGTCTTTCCTTTACAAATAAACAGTCCTATATTCATCTGGATATTGCTTTTAAGCGGTACTCGTCGTCTGAAAAAATCTTCCCTTTCTTTTTCGATATCATCAGTATATTTCACAGTAACAAAATCGTTTACATTATAATCTGCGACCTTCCAGTAAGGCGAAACAGGGTGATAAATAACCTGTGAATGTAGAAGAGGAAAGCTCTCAAGACAGCACACTGCAGTATTCAGGAAGATTTCCGTATCAACCTCAAAATCATAATCCATTTCAAAACGGGCGAGACGGTCCATATATGCTCTGCACATAAGATTTACCTTGTCATACATCTCTAAAGGGTACTTACTTTTCTGCAAATGCGGATTATCATTTCTGAACTGAATAAGCTTTATTATAAGATTTTTATCGTTTAATCCCTTATCAATAAGCTTTTGTCTTTCTTTATCAAAATCAAACATTATATCCATAATTACTTCCGTTAAATATTTTCAATATGAGAAAAGAAAAAATCCCTCTTTTCTTCATTATCAATTACCTTTATCGGCTTGACCTGATTAAGATTTGCTCCCCTTTTCCGAAGAACCTCTCTGTAATCATCATAAGTACCGTGACGAAGGAATTTTACAACGGGATGTCCGAGAGCTCCGCTTTTTATAAGGGGTTCAACAGATACATTACCGTTACAAAGCATTTTTTCAAATGCATCATCATAGATTTTCTTCTTTTCATCAGTTACGGGTGATGCGGTTTCAAGAAGCAGTACATAATGCCCCGGGGAAGTTGAACGGTCAGGATAAATACTGTATCCGACGAAAATGTCATCCATATATTCGGATAAATTATCAACGATCTCATCAAATGCCATTTGACTTATCTTTTCACCGCTGATATTTGCAATCTGATTAAGTCTGTAGCAAAAAGTGATTTTCGGTGACTGATGATAATAACCCGTGCATTTTACGACATCCTCAATACGGTAACGGTAAAATCCGCTCATATTAGTAAGGATCAATTCATATTCCTTACCCGGTTCAAGATCCTTAATGGTCAGAAGATCATCATAATCGGGAGAATCAACAGGTCTGAATTCATAAAAACCATTCTGAGGCAGCATAACATATTCGAAGGAATCAAGCTCAATGGGAACAGCCATAAATGCTTCGGTTGCAGTATATCCGAGATAATGAATGGGCATTTCTTCTCCGATATATCTGCGAAGCTTTTTTGCATAAAGCGAAAGTGCACCCGTGCCCATTCCGTAAAGCCATTCAACTTTCGGCCAGATTCTCGGCACAATAGGAGAACAATCAAAGCCTTTTCGGAACTCTTTTCTCAGCTCTTGCGCTCTTTCGGGCATAGGCTTCAGTTTTTTAAGAAGCTTTTTTCTGATATGCTCAGGCAAAACAATACTTTCATTAATTGTTCCCTTTTCGATATCGTCACATATCATTTCCCAGTTTTCTTCCATATAGAAAAACATGGACTCAAGAGTGGTAATGAATATCGTTCCGAGGTAGCTTGTCTTTTTGTTAATTAGTGAAAAACGAAGCTTCAGATAATGCATATCCATATCCGCACCTGATTCGGGGAAAAGCACTTCTTTTGGAGAAGTTGCAAAATACGGTACTAAAGGTCTGAGATTCAAAAGAGGTATCGATGAAAGACAGCTTACGGTTCCGCCTTTGAGCTTTCGGCAGGAGGTTTCAGCAGTCAGAAGTCCTTTCTGAGGAGGAAGAAGTCTTCTTTTCTTCAAAAACCATTTTACGGCACATCCGACAGGAGCGGAAAAGCCGTAGCACTGTGCTACCCATTCAGCCCAATATGAAAGCGGAACAAGCTTTGATTTTCCCGTACTGCCTGAGCTTTCAGTAAATCGGCGGACAAACATATTTGTAATAAGTCCTTTTTCTCCCTCAGCCATACGCCATACATATTCATCATAATCAGCATAGGTGGAAAGCGGCACTGTTTTCTGATAGTCTTCAACGGATCTGACACTGCCGAAATTATGCTTTTTTCCGTATTCTGTGTTTTTATTCTTTTTCATAAGGCGTCTTATGTTATTTTCCTGCATTTTTACGGCACGCCTCGAATAAATATTAAGCTTGATGTGTTCGCAGACTCCGAGAAAACCGCCGAATGCAGCAAGAACATAACCTTTTATATCAATCATAATATCCCTCATTTCTTAACTAATATATCATAATTTCCGCATACATTCAACAAAAGAATATTGTATTTTGCCAATTGTTCTGCTATTATATTCATATCAATATGTGAGGTAATTAGTATGAACACTTTTCTTAAACCGTTTTTTATCGTTTTCACTGTAATTTCTATCTTCCTTTCAAACCTGTTGTGCCCCGCAACACTTGCACCTGAGAGTGAAAATTTTGATTTTTCTTATCTCGAATACCCGGAGGAAGCAATTATAACTCTTGAAGAAGCAGGTCTTACCGAAGCTGAGCTCACAGGAAGATTATCTGCAGAACTCCCCGAATATGTTCAGTCTGGCGGATACGATGATATCAACGGTATCACAATCTCGCCCTACTACACAGCAAAAATCAAAGATACTGATATTCCCGTTTATGCATCTGTAGTATTTATAAGAGCCGACGATACGGGAACACTTCACTCTTTTTCAGAGATTTATGTTGATCCTGATACCGAGTTTTCATTCAACATTGAGATTACCGAAAAGGATGTACAGCTTAAAAATGCTATCGTTCTGCCCGCTTCCCACGGAGTAAAGGCACTTACAAAGGACGGCGTTGTCAAGGCTTCTATTAACAAAACCGGTATTTATACATTCCTTTTTAACGGTGCCGATCAGTACTACGGTTACACCCTTATTGTCCGTGAAAAGGTTGATGAAGAAAAGGAAATCTCAGACTACATTGAAAAATACGGCGAAGATAATGTTCTTGTTGTTGATCGCGGCTTCCACGAGCTCGATTATTCAAGCTTTGTCGGCTTAAAGGATTTCGTCATCTATCTCAGGGAAGGTGCATATATAACCGCAATTCACCATTACGACATAAACAGTGCCGATGACGAAAACTTATATTTCGAACCCGATGCATGGTCAAACAATTCTATCGGTCTTACAAGATACCCATTTGTAAATTTTTACAACTGTAATAATATTACTCTGACCGGCAGAGGAGTTATTGATCTTTCCCGTCTTGACAGAAGAGAACGACGCGGCGTTGTATTTACAAACTGTTCTGATATCAATGTAAGCGATATTAAAATTATCAACTCCCCCGAATGGTCATTTATATCTTACTGCTGTAAAGATGTTTTGATCGAAAATGTCGATATCATCGGAAGCCGCGGTAACTGTGACGGCTTTGCTATCTGTAATTCACATAATGTTGTTGTTAATAACTGCTTTGCAAGAGTAGCCGATGATACCTTTGAGGTAAAAGCCTTGGGCGGAAATATGGATACTCATAATGTTACATTCACTAACTGTATTGCCTGGGGCGGTTATGCAAGATGCTTCGGCGTTACGGGTGAGGTAAACAAAAAGATATCTGACATAACATTCCGCGATTGTGCCGTTATTTACCGTGACGGTGTCTGGGATAATGACAGAATCGGTTCTCTCGTGGTTGTGGCTGAACAGTGTGAAGGCAGTATAGACGGTATTCTCTTTGAAAATATTGAGATTTTCCGTGATGAAGGAAGAGCAATTCTCGTTAAGATATACGATGAAGAAGCACAGAATTTCGAAATCAAGAATGTATTATTCAAGAACATTTCTTATACCTCCTATCTTCCCTCAAAAATTGCAGGAACCGACAGCGATACAAACACCGTTCAGGTTGAGCTTGAAAATGTGACGGTGTGCGGAAAACCGTGCCGTTTCCCGCAACTTATGTTTGAAATAGGAAAGCATACATCAGTAACTGTCAAATAATAAATAAACCCCCGAAGCTCATCGGGTGTTTTTTTATACTTTCAGCAAATTGTTATAGCCTGTATTCTGCATTTAAGCTTTTTCAGAATAATACTGCGCCTGTGCATTCCAGAGCTCGCTGTATTTGCCGTATGGATTTTTTAGGAGATTTTCGTGAGAACCGTCCTGAATAAGCTGACCGTTATCGAACACAAGGATCCTGTCACAAAAACGGCAGGATGACAATCGGTGAGAGATATATACTGCCGTTTTATCCTTAACCATATCATTGAAGCGTGAATATATTTCGTGTTCGGCTATAGGATCAAGAGAAGCGGTAGGTTCATCAAGAATAACAAATGCGGCATCCTTATACAAAGCTCTTGCGATTGCGAGCTTCTGTGCTTCACCGCCGGAAATTTCCACACCGTCTTCATCAAAATCCTTGTAAACTGAGGAGCTAAGTCCCTTTGGCATAGACTGTACTCTTTGAAGCATACCGGATTTTTCAAGCACTGACCATACTTTATCTTCATCGTAATCAACACTTGAAGCTATATTCTCACCAACAGAGAACGAGAACAGCTTAAAATCCTGAAATACAACAGAAAACAGTTTCAGATAGTCTTCATAATCGTATTTCTGAATATCTATTCCGTTGAGTGTAATATATCCCTCAGTCGGGTCATAAAGACGGCAAAGAAGCTTTATCATTGTCGTTTTACCGCTTCCGTTCATACCGACAACTGCAATTCTGTCACCAACCTTGAATTTAAGGCTGAGATTTTTGATAGCATATTTATCAGAATTCGGATATTTAAAACTGACATTATGAAATTCAATATCATATTTATTATCCGATCTTTTTTCTGTAGGAATAGTGCCGTAGTGCATTTCACTTGGAATATCAAGGTATTCAAAAAACAATTCAAGAAAATCGTTATTTGCACGAAGATCAGCAACAGCCATCGAAAAGAGAAATGTTGCCGACGCAATTTTTGACACACACCATTGATATTTAACAAAGCTTCCAAGCCCGAAAGCACCGATATATACCTTTATTGCGACATAAAGATATGTCAATGCAGTCATGGCAACCCAGAAGCCGTTGTGCCACATACCTTTCTTTTTTTCATTGTTTAGCCATGCATTTTTATGCCTCTTCCATTCATTATAAAAAATATCAGAAGAATAATTTACAAGCTTTTGCTGGGAAAATATTCTTACATCCTTTCCGGTCTTACTGTCATCAAGATAATCATTAAGATAATAATGCAAAAGTCTGCCTGAATAAGAACACTTTTTCATATTGTCAGCAATCAAATGACTGTATTTACCGTTTGCCTTATAATCAAAAAAAGTTAATGCAGCAACAACTGCAAAGAAAAACAAAGTTGCAACAGGTGAATCAATAAACCTTTGGAAGCCCGAAAGAATTCTGTCTGAATGCATAAAGAACATTTCAAGTGAGACTCCGAAAGCAAGTATACCTCGCCAGAATGCATTAAAGAATGTAACAAGCCTTCCGACAAGACCGCTGAATCTTGCCGTATCTCCGCTGCTGTCGGTTATTGTCTGCCGCATTGCCTTTATTCTTGAATCTTCCATATTTTTATAATCCATAGAAAAATTCTTTTCATTCAGCAACATTTCTTCCCATTTATTTGCGATTATGTGGAATGAGCGAACTTTTCGCCATGATTTATCACGGATAATGCGAAATAGTATTTCCAATGAATAGCAAGAGACAAGAATAATGAGTTTTTTTATGCTCTTATTTCCGACAAGCTCATCAATTATTGCCGCTGTAATATAATTAGATGCTACATATGTCGCCGAATAACAGAAAGTAAATATATTTATATGTAAAAGCAGGTGCGGAGTTGAAGTATTTATCAGCTTTAACGCACGACTTATGATCTTATAGTCTTGCTTAAGCGTGCGTTTTTTACTCTTGTCAGTCATTATCCGCTTTCTCCTTCCTGTAATATTTACTCTGGATGCTATACATTTCAGCATATTTGCCGTCAAGGCTCATAAGCTCATCATGAGTTCCGATCTCGGCAATACGGTTTTCGTCAAGCAAAACTATTCTGTCGCAAAATCTTGTTGATGACAGCCTGTGCGAAATGTAAACCGAGGTTCGGTTTTTCGAGATTTCACTGTAGCGAAGATATATTTCATTTTCTGCAATAGGATCAAGAGCAGCCGTAGGTTCATCCAATATGAGCATCGGCGTATCCTTGTAAATTGCCCTAGCCAATAATAATCTTTGCATTTCTCCGCCTGAAAGCTCAATCGCATTTTCATTAACGGTTTTCACAAGAAGAGTGTTTTCTTTCATGTCAAGCGCTTGAATCTTTTCGTAGAGTCCTGCTTTTTTTATACATGAGAAAAACCTCTCCCTGTTACTTTCTCTCTCCGGCAGCATAGAAACATTTTCAAGAATACTGCAGGGCATAATTCTCGGATCCTGAAAAACTGCAGAAATAATTTTGTAATAATCATCACGGTTAAATTCGGATATTTCAGTTCCGTTTATAAGCACTTTTCCCTCTGTCGGTCTGTAAAGCCCGCAAATAATTTTAACAAGCGTTGTTTTTCCTGCTCCGTTCACACCTACAAGCGCAAGGTTTTCACCCTTTCGGATCTTCAGGTTGATATTTTTTAAGACCTTTTTATCACTTCCGGGATAGGCAAAAGAAACATTTTGCAGCTCAATATCATAAGGCATTTCTTTCGGCAAAGCTCTTCCGCCGCTGTTTCTTGCCGTATTTTTAATATCAAGGAACTCACGCAGATTACCAATTTCCATATTAACCTGAATATTGCCCACTGCAACATTACCGATTTCCGTCAAATATGCCGCAAATTCCGTAACGGTAAACACATATAAAACAAGCTCTGTCTTAGAAATATTGCCGTCAAGCATTGCAAACACAATATAGATGAATATGCCTATTTCAATACCTACACTCAGAACAAGTGAAATCATATCAGTGCAAAAATAATAAAAATACATCTTTTGTGTCCAGAATTTTCTTTCACCGATAAAATACTCGCTCATATGTATCAGGTACTCCCGTAACTGATACAGCCTTATATCTTTTGCCGAAGAGAAATCACGGGAAATCCGATTTACATAATTTAATCTTCTGTCAACTTTTGCAATAGGAGCTTTTGTGCTGTTTATAAGTCTGCTTTCCAATGCAACCGAAACAAGCTTAAGCGCTTCAAGAACCGTTAATATCAGAATCAGCCACGGATTCAATGTAACTGTTATCGTGCCGTATATGAGAGTCAGCATAAGCATTGTGAAGAGCTTTCCGTATTGCTCAGTGAAGGCATATACACCCTCATAAGTCAAGGCGTTTTTAGCTTTTTGATATTTTTCTCTTCCGACAGGCCCCTCAAGCAGATCAAAATCCATATCCATAACCTTTTGCCCAAGAAAGACATCAAAATTTCTTTCTATCTGAATACGCTTACCCTGAATTTTTTGCCACAGAATATTACTCATTGAATTTGAAAAGATCTGCACGACCGTAACTGCAAGAGTCACAAAAACAATAGCTGATAAGCCTTTATTGTTTTCAAGACAGTATGTCAAGGTCGTGGCAAAGCTTGCAACACCTAATTCAACCACAACTACAAAAATATCATATAACACATTCATCGGTATAAGTGTTTTGTCCCATTTGCTCAAGGTCTTAAACATAAACACCGTATTATCAAAAAAAGAATGATTTGGTTTTTTCTTTTTCATTTAATATCACCTCACAGTACGAGTATACTAAAAAAAGCAACCTAAAAGGTTGCTTTTTGCACGAATGGTTATTTGCTTTGCACGAAAGGTAACATTATCTCCGTTCCGAATACTCCGTCTTCAAACTGACGGTTGACAAAGCCGTTATATTTATCGGCAATTCTGTCAACTCTCATAAGTCCGAAGCCGTGATTTTCACCCTTGGAAGATTTGTATGCCTTACCCTTTTTAGTTGGAGTGCCAATCATTGAGTTAGTCACATTTATGTAAAGCTGCTGGTTAAAAAGACCTATATAAACACGGATAAATCTCTGCGTTTTATCATCAATCTTTTCGCAGGCTTCCATTGCATTGTCAAGAAGATTTCCGATGATAACGCAAAGCTCTACATCATTAACACTGCATTCCCCGGGAATGGTCGCAGTAACCTCATAGGGGATATTTCTTGCCTTGCAGAGCGCAAGCTTACTGTTGAGAATTGCATCTGCCATAACATTGCCCGTTTTTACAACCGTATCGACAGTATTAAGATCAACATTGAGCTCTCCGAGATAATTACCGAGCTCCGTAAGCTTACCCATTTCAAGAGATGCACGCATAACCTGAATATGATTTTTATAGTCATGACGCCAGCCACGCATTGTTTTATAAATATTCTGCACTTCCTCACAATGCTTTGTGATAAGATCATTCTGATATTCGGCAATTCGCTTGTCCGTAAGCTTTAGAATATACCTTCTTGTAAGCATAACAGTACATAGAATTATAAGCACAAAACCTGCTGCAATCACCGCAATAAACCAATATTTCATTTAATACTACCTCTGTAAAATTTGATGAATGCCATATTGACATCGTTATACATTCGCCTTGAAACAGGAATGCTTTTGTCACTGTCAAAGACAACATCCGTTTTGGTGATTCTTGAAATATGC
The DNA here is from genome assembly GCA_015066205.1 of Oscillospiraceae bacterium. Taxonomy (GTDB): domain Bacteria; phylum Bacillota; class Clostridia; order Oscillospirales; family Acutalibacteraceae; genus RUG806. The sequence continues at coordinate 60,193 of SVOV01000006.1, read as the reverse complement.
TGAAGATTTGCAATGTATGAACGGTGGCATTGCACGAAACTCTCGTCAAGCATTTTAGAAATATCCGAAATCGGGAGCTTAACATTGAACTCTCCGTTTTCACAAACAACGCTGCTTGAATGCCCGAATGCTTCAACAAAAATTATATCTTTCAGACTGATTTTAAAACTCTCATTGTCAACGGAAAGCAGAATAAATTTATCTTCTTTTTTAAGGTTTTTACAAGCCTTGGAAAGAACCTCAGACAGCTTTTCATTTTCAACGGGTTTAATAAGATAATGAAGAGCCGAAACATCGTATCCACGGGAAATATAATCCGGAAAACCTGTTATGAAAACTATCTGTATGCTGCTGTTGCTTTTACGGATTATTTCAGCAAGCTCAATCCCGTCCATCGCCTTCATCTGAATATCGAGCAGAAGAATATCGAAGTTTTTGTCTTCCTCATACTTAAAGAGAAAAGCTTCAGCACTTAAAAAACCTGAAACACTAAATACTGTTCCGGATGATTTTGCCCATTCGCATACAAGCGATGTCAGATATTCAATTTGGGCAGATTCATCATCGCAAATTGCAATATTGAGCAAATAATTCAGTCCTTTCAATCAGTTTCAGTGTAATTATACTATTTTCCGCATAAAAAATCAATCTGAACAGCAAATGATTTCTGAATGTCATTTTTCAATAAATTTGTTTTTTATTCTTTACTATATAAGATCCTTGTGATATAATTTTAAGGTAAATTAATCAAGAAATAACGAAAGAGGATGATTTTTTTGAGTCTTGAAAAGTACAGAGGAATATTTCCCGCTTTTTATGCTTGCTACGATAAAGAAGGAAATGTTTCAAAGGAAGGCACAAAGCAGTTAGTTGAATTTCTTATTTCAAAGGGAGTTGCAGGTCTTTATGTCGGCGGCTCATCCGGTGAATGTATTTATCTTACGGTTGAAGAAAGAAAGCAGACACTTGAAGCTGTTATGGAAGCAGCAAAGGGAAGAATTGCGATAATTGCTCATGTTGCGTGCAACAATACAAGAGAAAGCTGTGAGCTTGCCCGTCACGCTCAGTCCCTCGGGGTTGATGCCATTGCCACAATTCCTCCTATTTATTTCAAGCTTCCTGAAAGAGCTATTGCAAAATACTGGAACGATATTTCCGCAGCTGCTCCCGATACTGATTATATTATATATAATATCCCGCAGCTTGCAGGTGTTTCTCTTACACTTTCACTTTTTGACGAAATGCTCAAAAACCCCAAGGTTATCGGTGTAAAGAACTCATCAATGCCCATTCAGGACATTCAGATGTTCAAAAGACAGGCAAAGCTTAACAATAAAGAGATCGTTGTTTTCAACGGACCCGACGAACAGTTTGTCGGCGGTAGACTTATCGGCGCTGACGGCGGTATCGGCGGCACATACGGCGTTATGCCTGAGCTTTTTGTTAAACTCAATGAAATGCTTGAAGCAGGCGATTTTGAGAACGCAGGTAAACTTCAGGATGATATAAATGAAGTTATTTACACAATGTGTTCAACAAAGGGTAATATGTACGCAACTGCAAAGGCTGCTCTTAAACTCAGAGCCGGACTTGAACTCGGCGGAGTAAGAGAACCTCTTCTCAATCTCGCTGATGAGGATAGCGTAATTGTTGAAAAGGTTGCAGATCTCGTAGAAACAGCTGTAAAAAAATGGGTAGGCTAATATAAAATCAAGGCAAAGAGTTTGGACTCTTTGCCTTTTTTGTTTATATGCTTATTTTCTGTTATTATTGTCAAATTCTATTTTCTTTCTCCAGCTTTCAGATACAGCTTTATTGCTTCTGATTTCGCAAACTGCATCAGAAACTGCCGAATATAATACTGCAGTACCCTCTCTGTCAGCTCTGTAATCAACGGCTCTGTCTTTTTCAATACCGTAACGGGCAGCAGTTTCAACAGCATCTATATTAGCGCCAATGAAGAGAAATTCCCATCCGTATTTCGACTTTTGTCTTTCTATCATTCTTTTAACATCCTCACTGCTGTAGCGATGACTTGCATTTTCCATTCCGTCGGTTGTAATGATAAACATTGTATGCTCAGGAACATCTTCTTTTCTTGCATACTTATGAACATTTCCGATATGATGGATTGCACCGCCTATAGCATCAATAAGAGCAGTACATCCTCTTACATAATACTCTTCTTCATTCATCGGCCGTATTTCAGAAAGTTTTACCCTATCGTGAATAACCTCAGATGTATTATCAAAAAGTACGGTTGAAACAAGGCACTCCCCTTTTTCCTTCTTCTGCTTTTCTATCATTGCATTGAATCCCCCGATAGTATCCTTTTCAAGTCCTGCCATTGAACCGCTTCTGTCGAGGATAAAAACAAGCTCCGTAGTATTATTCTTTTTTTCCATAATTCATTTCTCCTTTTAATATTAATTAACGGCTGTAGGATATTCTCCTTACAGCCGTTATTATATCAAGGATTTTCATAAAAATGGTCGCTTGACGGTAGACCTTTTTTCCCGAATCAAAAGAAAGCTCTGTATTATTCTGAAAGAGCGAAGATGCTTACATCTGAAAAATTATATATCATCAGGCTTCTGACCGTTATGTTCCGCCCATCGGCATTCACCGACATTAAGTTCTGTAAATACTGCTCTGAAGGATGAATCCTCAGGACTGCAGGCATAAATACCGAATTTAATACTGCCACCGCCGCAGAACATATGACAGACTCTCATCTGACAAAAACGCACACCGTCCTGTGAACATTCAATACAGTAATCATCCTCTCTTCTGCTGAAACGATACCACATTGATTTTACATCAGCGGGAATTTCTGTTGTTGCCCAGTCTGAATAACCGTTATTGGTAACAACACTGCCCAAATGCTGAAAAGTATCATTTTCATATTCTACGGAAGCTTTAAGCCAATTATCGGAGTCAAGATACATTACGATTCCGCACTGATCGAATCTGTGCTTTGAGAAAAATTCAGTTTTTACTGTAAAGGAAAAATACTTTTCATCTGTTCCCCACTGTAAAACAGGCGCATTGTCATTTCTGAAATGATAATATGTCCTCTGCCATAAATCCGTATGCGGCTCTGTAATAATTTCAATTTTTTCTTCGGAAATTTTATATTCCGAGGGCTCTCTTATCCACTTTAATTCTTTGATATCCATAGTAATCTCCTTTATTAACAACCAAGTAAGGTCTGATCGAATTCAAACAGAGCTTCGTTGATTTCAAATACATCATAAATACCTTTTTGAATAAAGTATCTGATAATCTTATCAAATGTAAAGCTTTTTGATAAAGTCAGTCCCGCTGATGCTAAAAGCTCCTGAGTTTCATCAAGGTCAAGCTTTAATGCGATAGCAAATGCAACAGCAGTCTGCTTTGAGGGGCGGTAAGTATCAGGATTGCATTTTATCTTTGAAAATGTCTTTTTGTCAATATTTGCCTTTTTATAGCATTCGACATCTGTCATTCCGCTTTTATCGATGAGATCAAATAATTTATATGAAAATGGTTTATCCATATTTTTCATATATTCTTCAAAAGACTTATCTTCATCATTTGAGCTTTCGCGGCAAGAAAGAACGGCACTGCATTCATCCGCAGAATACACCGACGGAAAAACAGACGCCCTTTTTCTTTTTGGCAATGAAGATATATTTGATACAGCTTCAATATCGGAGTTAAGATAATCTGTGATATCACAAAACAAAGCACGGCTGAACTCATAAGATGTACGGTCAAAAACACAAAGATAGACCGTTAGTTCATTTTCCTTGAGAAAGTCCGATATGACCTGTACTGCAAATTTCAACACCTGATCCTTGGGATATCCGTATGCACCCGAAGAGATCAGTGGAAAGGCGACAGTTTCAAAGCCTTTTTCAACGGATAATTTAAGAGCTTCATAATAGCAGGACTTAAGAATGCTCTTCTCGCCCGAAAGACCTCCTCGCCATACAGGGCCCGATGTATGAATAATGTATTTTGCAGGAAGATCATATCCGCCCGAAATCTTAACTTCACCAAGCCCGAGAGGTCGTAATTTTTCGCATTCCTTTTCAAGCTCGGCACCTGCTTTAGTGTGTACAGCTTTATCGACTCCGCTGTAGCCTATCATTTGTTCGTTTGTTGTGTTGACAATGGCATCAACTTCAATTTTTGTTATATCCTGTCTTACAATATGCAGCGGCATTCTGATCCCTCTTAAAGTTTCTTGATTTCAGTATAATTAATATTTCAAAAAAATTCAACAAATAAATTATTTCTAAAGCAGTATTTAATGAATTTGACAAAATAAATACATTTATTGTAATATATGAATAGAAAATAATAGGAGGAATAAATATGACAGCATTATTCAGCAGAATCACAGCGTTCATTTGCTCACTTATCATTACTCTCTGCGTTGCACTTGACATCCCCTGCAGACCAATGGGACAAAAAGTCAATATGGATGTATTTGAGCTTACTTTTGAAGAAGAATTTACAGGTGAACTTGACCGCAGCGTATGGTCAGGTCATTATCAGTACGGAAACACAACAGAAGCAAGAAAAGGCAGCTATTGGAATCAGAATCTTGCATATACCGAAAACGGAAATCTTGTTATTCCGGTAACATATATTGAAGACGGAATGGGCGGTAAAGGTGCAGGCTGGTACACAGCGGGTATTGATACCGATTCAGATGCGCCGAACGGCTTCAGCCAGAAATTCGGATATTTCGAGTGCCGCTGCATATTACCTGAGGGCGCAGATATATGGAGTGCCTTCTGGCTTATGAATGACGGCGTTTATGAAGAAGACGGCTCGGGAAAAGACGGCACAGAAATTGACATATTTGAAAGCGATTGCTACGGAAAAAGAAAGCCTCACAGCATTACATCAAATCTGCATTTCGACGGCTATAACGAAGCACACAAATCCCACGGTGCAACACAGTTTTTAATCAATAACAACCCCTATGAAAACTATAACACATATGGCCTTGAATGGAATGAAAATGAATACATTTTCTATATCAACGGTGTTGAAACATTCCGCACTGATTTCGGCGGTGTAAGTCAGAATGAAGAATATCTTATTCTTTCTGTTGAAATGCGCGGTGAAAACGGTATCCCGTCTGAAAGAGAAAACAAGCCTGCTGAAGATTCCTTCTTCATTGTAGACTATGTAAAAGTGTATCAATATAAATAATTGTTTCTGAAAAACAGCTGCCGCAAAGGACTGCGGCAGCTGTTTTACTCTCATCGGATATGTTAAATTCTGACAACCGGAACAGCAATTCTTGCACCGACATCGGTCTCGGCGCCGAAGTTGAAAGTCGGAGCGATATTGTTTGCAAGTTTATAACCGTAGCGTTCAAAGTTATAATTTTCCAATGCCTTGTAAACCTTACCGATGTAAACGCCAAAATCATCGGGATTATCATAAGGCTCACTCTGAAAATAAAGTAATGTGCATTCGGGAAGTTCTGCTGTTTTGTAGCCGTCGGGCAAAGGCTTATTATAATCCAAAGGAACATCAACACCTGAAGCAATATTGCTGTAACCGTCCTCTTGTAAAAAATCAGGCAATTCAAGAATTGCGGCGGTATCAAACTTTTCAGGGATACTGTTCTGAAGCCCCTCCCAATCACACCCTACTTCTTCACAATAAGATAAATACCCTGTTGCCGATTTTGACGGCAGAAAAATAAGTTTTCTTTTCGGTCTGTTTACAGGTGTTACAGTACAGATTGATGTGCTTTCCATTTCTCGTCCTTCTTTCAAGATATAATAATGATTTGCAGGGTGACCGATGTACAAAGGTATTGCAATCGGACTTTTACGGTACTCATCAGGAGTAACAGAAAACCGTTTTGCAAATGACCTTGTATAACCTTCGTGGGAAGTGAAATGGCTGTCTAAAGCTACATCAAGCACATTATCAACTGTGGTAATCAGCTTCTCTGCACTTTTACTTAAAACAATAGCATTTACATATTCATAAAGAGTTGTCTGCAAGAATTTATGAAACAATCTGTCAAGCTGACGGCGGGAATATCCGATGGCATGACAGATGTTTTCAATACTGAAATCAGCATCGTTATGATGTAACTTTATGTATTTCTGAGTAGCAACAACTATTTCTAAATCGAACATACGGCACCCTTGAAATATGATATCAACAAATCAATTTCTTTTCTTGATTTATATGGACAAATTACTTTTTCTTTGTAATATACAAAACACATAAATATGGGCGTGCTATGATACCTCCGTTCTTTTCTGCTAAAGCAACAATGTCGTTATAAGCTTTTTTCTTATCTTCGTCTGAGTTTTGCATAAATCTGTTACCCGTTAATGCAAAACCGTAAAATTCATCAGCCGTATAGTTCTGTTCCCACAGTTTTCTGATTACAGTCGGCTTTTCAAAAAGTTTGGAACCAACTATTTGTGATACGATAGATGCAATTCTGTTTTCGCATTCGTATTCTGAAACAAAATCTGCTATGCCACCATAACGTTTGGATATTTCAAGCAGTTCTTTGCCCAAATCGTTATCATAAAGGATATACATATTCCAAAACAAAGCTAAATACCCATTTTCTTTAATAACATCGGCACACTTCTGATATCCGACTGGCTGAGGAACCCAATGGAATGACTGAGCTGCATACACAACATCAAACTTTTTCTGACCGAAGTCATGTTCTTCAAATCTACCTTTTATAAAGTTTATATTTTCATTTTTGAATCGCTCGTTGCCGATACGAACCAAATCTTCACCGGGATCTATACCTAAAATGTTAAAACCATTCCCGGTAAGTTGTTCTGTCGCCTTACCGCTTCCGCAACCAATTTCCAATAAATCAGAGCCCTCAGTTATACCCGTTACAGATATCAAAGATTCTATAATTTCTTGCGGATAACCGGGGCGGTATTTGTCATAATACTCTGCAGCTTGGTTGAACATTTCACTTTCTTTATGTAAATTCATAGCGATGCTCCATTATTTGAAATTTCATCAATTCGAAATTCAATCATTTTCTTCAAAAACGGTAAATCATTTTGAATTGCATTATCAATACGGAAAGTGCAACCGCATACATCGTCAAAAACTCTACCAAAGATATTTTTAGTTTTTCCACCACCACAAGAGCCACAATTACCGCAATGGTCAACATATTTCCACGCTGCAATTTTTACACTATCATCAACAGTTACATCTTCGTAGGCATTACTGTCCTCAGACCATATTGTCCAGTGATTTTCAGGTTCATCCGTGTCTTTAATTGCTATAAAACAAACATATTCACCGTTAAATTTGCAAAGATAATATATTTTGTCTTTCCAATAACCGTTGTCTTTTATAAACTCAACACAGCTATCCTGTAAATAATTAGCAAAATCTAAAGCAGTCTGCTTCATATCACCGCTTAAATTTTCATCAATATAATCAAAGATGCTTTTATACATATCAGCATAACGCTTCCTTTTATGATTTTATATTTTAATGATAGCATAAAATGAAATGTATTTCAATATTTCATGAGTTTCTTATAAACAGTAATCCGCACCATAGCAATCTGCTACGGTGCGAATTTTCCATTTAGCACTCAATACTGTTTATCAATTTTTTGAATGCAGGTTTCTCTCTGAATTCTTCTGAAAGCGGATATCTGTTTGTCAAAAGGTGCTTTACTCTGCTCTGCATTTTACTCGTTCCGAGATTTGTTTTTGTCTTTTCAAATATTGCACCATTTACAACAGGCGATGTACTTACGGAAATGTCAGGTAAACTGTCAAAAGCTTTGGCAAGTCTCACTTCTTCCTCAAAGCATCTGATGGCACTTTCTTCGTTACCATTCAAATATCTCTTTACACCGAGATAACCATAATTGTAAATAATATGATTGAAGCTCTTTCCGTAATCCTCATCTGGCATAACAGCTTTCAGCAAATCGATAAAACTCTCTAAAACCTTTTCATCATAGTCCGTAGGCTCCTCATAAGTTCTGAACATGGTTTCACCAAGTAATCTTAAAAGCTCAGAAACACCGTTTGCACAGGCTTGTTTCCTTTTTTCTGCATCATTGTGATAAATATACATAGCTTCAATATCTCTTGAGTTCTGCATTAATGGCATACCCGACAATACTTTTTCGGCATGGGTTATATCTACTCCGCTTGTATCAATCACACTTAATCTGCTCAGATATCTGCACATCAGCTTCTTTGTCCAAATTCTGATGCTATCGGTTGTGCACTGCTCTTGAATTAAGTCATAAATATTCTGTGCCTCATCTCTGACCTCAAGCAAACGATTTGCATTGAGCTGTGCATTTGTAAGGCAGTTCAGATATTTTACAAGTAAATCAAAATTACCGGGGAATTCACACACCGCTTGCTTCATTAATGCCGTCACATCATCGGATTTATGCTCACTCCAAAGCCTTGAATACTCATTGCAATAATACTGAATTTTTTGTTCCTGTTCAATTTTGTTAATACAAAGAAGATTGTCAACGCTTGTGCCGAAAAAAGAAGCTATTGCAGGAAGCATAGTAATATCGGGATATGTTTCATTACGCTCCCATTTGCTTATGCTCTGATTGCTAACACCGAGAAAATTCGCAAGCGTCTCCTGAGTTATACTTTTGTTCTTACGCATTGATTTTATTGTTTCGCCAATATTGATTGTCATTTTAGTCAACTCCTTAAAGAAATCAACAGCGCTGTTGTTGTCTGTATCGTACCAATTTTTCAAAAATAAATCAATGACTTGTTTGGAGATATTAAATCACCTTATAGTTGGATTGTTCATAATATAGTTGATGACAGTTTTATGTTTTGCTTGATACACTAATATTAATTACCTTCTGTCTTGAGTTTGCTTTGTGCGGATAATAAGCATTTTTGTCGAAAAATAGAGCGTTTTTGCAAAGTGAATTGAATTACTCTTAAATTTACGATAGCTTTAATATTTATATGTTATTTATAGTTTATTTCTATAGTTATACTTATTAAGTACTTGCTTTTTTTCGCTTCGTCGTCACCTCGGTGTATATCTCCGTTGTTGCAACACTGCTGTACCCGAGAATTTCCTGAACGGAACGCAAGTCTGCACCGTTTGCATATGTAATTATCGTCCTGATGAACTTGTAGATATTCCTGACACTTATAAAGCTATTGCAAAACTCATAAATAACTTTTTAAATTGGCTTTATTATAACAGCGAAAAATTATCGGAAGAGCTTACAAAGTAACATAAAAACGTAACAACGGAGCCCAAATAATGACTCCGTTGTTATAGTTATTTAAATTACTAATTAATGCATTTTAGTAATTAATACATATGCCACTTTTTTGAAAAATTCCGCCATTGTATTGTTTTTTCTGTTTCTCTTTTTATAAAATCCTCTGCCGAGAAATCAGGTTTAATAATTTCATCGGTTCCTGTAAGATTAAATAAGAATGGCTCGATTTCAAATTCTTTATGAGTTCTGTTTATTATGTCAAAAAGCTTAATTCCTACTGAAAACGGTGAATACAGATTTCTGTCAGTTATATGAAGCTGTATTCCGTGACAGAATATATCTTTATAGTCAGAAAAAGTAGGTGTAAAAGAACATTCACGAAGAATTACACCGTCACAATTACCCATCAAATCAATAACTCTCCCGCTGTCGAGCCAAGGGGCTCCTATCATTTCAAACGGCTTTGTTGTTCCTCTGCCCTCGGAAATGTTTGTCCCTTCAAAAATACAGGTTCCGATATAAGAAAATGCTGTATCAACAGTAGGGATATTCGGTGACGGTTGAATAAACACAAGATCGGTATCATCAAAATACATATCCCTTTTCCATCCGTCCATTGGTATAACAGACAGATCGCAGCTTATTCTTTCGGTTTCGTTCATCATCATAGCGAATTCGCCTATTGTAAGAGCGCTTCTTATAGGCGTCGGAAATCTTCCGACAAAAGAAGAAAAGCGGCTGTCAAGAATTGTTCCCTCCGCTCTCATACCGCCCAATGGGTTAGGACGGTCAAGAACAATGCATTTAACGCCGTTTTCGGCGCATATTTTCATTGAATCGGTCAAAGTGTATTGATATGTATAAAATCTTGCTCCAACATCCTGAATATCAAAAATAAGAGTATCAAGAGAAGAAATTTTTCTTTCCGCTTCAAAAGTATTTTCACCATACAAGCTGTAAACGGGCAAAGCACTTTTTTGGTCGGTATAATATGAAACATTTTCGCCCGCCTGCTTATCTCCTCTTACACCGTGCTCCGGACCGAAAAGAGCAACAAGATTACATACATCTTTTAATATATCAACGGTAGATGCAAGGTCTTTCAACACACCTGTATGATTTGTAATAAGCCCGCATCTGCCGTTAAATACATATCCGTCACGGACTATTCTGTCAGCTCCGCATAAAACCTTATTTTTCATATTTCACCGTCTTTTCTCATTATTTTATATTCAGTTACCATCATATCATAAAACTGTCTTCTGAGCTTGAAATAATCTTCCCTGTTCTCTCTTCCGTAATGCACGGCATTTGTGAGAAGAACTCCCCAAAGTCTAGTTTCTTTATCAATATAAAAGCTCGTTCCCGTAAAGCCTGTGTGACCGTAGCTGCCGTCTGACAGCAAATCTCCGCCGGGGAAATCAACGCCGTTTTTAAGCTGAAATCCGAGTCCTCTTGCTTCTTTCATTCCTGGAGTAAAATTTCTTATTGCTGATTCAAAAACTTCCCTTTTAAGATATTTTTCACCGTTTTTAGTCATTCCCATTTCAGAACACATACCGACGAATGAGATCATATCATCAAGAGTAGAAAATACGCCTGCATTTCCCGCAACTCCGCCGAGAAAATATGCATTTTCATCGTGAACATGCCCTGTAGCCCATTGCTTATTGTGAGGATACAGCTCTGTTGCCGCTACATTTTCACAGTTCGGATTATAACAGGTATTATTCATCGATAATGGAGTAAAAACATATTTATGAGCTAAATTATCAAGACTTTCGTTCCCTGCTGTTTCAAGTATTCTCTGTAGCACTATATATCCCATACAGGAATAACAGACATCATTTCCGACTTTATATAAGGGCTCGGATTCAAGAATGGAATTAATCACATCACCGTTTTTATGAGTAACCAAATACAAAGGAAGCCCCGCAGGAAGACCTGATGTATGTGTCAGCAAATGTCCTATCTCACATTGAGAGTAGTTTCCCGTAAAGCCCAAATATTTACCGATTTTGTCTTCCGTCTTTATCTGTTCTGTTTCAATAAGCTTTAACGCAATCATAGTTGTTGAAACAATTTTTGATAGCGATGCCAGATCAAAAAGAGTATCCTCTGAAATCAAGTGCTTCAAAGGTTTTATCTGACGAGCTCCGAAAAAACGGCGGGCAAATACATTATGTCCCGTTCCGACAGCAACTGCCGCACAGGGAAAAGCCGAGCCGGTCCCGTTTTCAATTATAGTTAAACTCTTTTCAAACATACGGCTCCTCCTGTAATTTATAAAAACATTTTACTCTATTTTATAACATCAGGTCAATATATAAAAATCCTATTCATCTGCAATACATTTCACATTGTCTGTACCTCGAGAATAAATACAGCAACAGTGTAAATTCCATAATAAAAAAAATGAAACAGAGATACAAATGCTTTATTAAAGTTGAATTATTATGTCGGAGATGCTATAATATCTGAAAATTCAAGTATGGAGGAGAAAAGCTGTGGTTGAAATTTTTCATAATATCGGCATACTGGCTCATGTAGATTCAGGAAAAACTACACTTACCGAGCAGCTGCTTTTTCATACGGGAGCGATACGCAAAGCAGGCAGTGTTGATGCAGGAACTGCCGCAACCGACAGTCTTGCGGTTGAAAAACAGAGAGGTATTTCAGTAAGAACTGCAACCGCCGCAACAAAATGGAAGGACACAACTATCAATATAATTGACACTCCGGGGCATATAGATTTTGCAGGTGAGGTCGAAAGGGCGCTTTCAGCACTTGACTATGCGGTAATAATTGTTTCTGCCGTTGAGGGCGTAAGAGCACATACGGAAAATATTCTGAAATTACTTGATAAGGCAAAGCTACCACGCCTTATTTTTATCAATAAGGTTGACCGTGCAGGCTCTGACATTTCCCGTGTTACGGATGAAATACAAAACATATCCTCAGGACCTCTTTTTGTTATGACATCAACTAAAGGAGAAGGTACTGATAAATGTGAGGTAACAGCACTTTCAGAGGAAGCTTTCATAGTCAGAGCAACAGAAGTTCTTTCCGATATTTCTGATGAAGCTGCCGATGCTTTTCTTGAAGACCGTCTTCTTGAAAAAGATACAGCTGAAAGAATTTTAAGGGAAAAAATATCCGAATGCAGACTTACTCCCGTAGTAACAGGCAGTGCAAAATATTCAGTCGGAATTAAAGAGCTTATTGATATTTTGGTTAAATTTATGCCTGATTCAAGACGCCGTGCAACCGACACTTTAAGCGGAATTGTTTTTAAGATCGAGCACGACAAGTCAGCGGGAAAAATCTCCTATATCCGTCTTTTCGGCGGTGAAATAAATACAAGAGATGAAATCGAATTAACTGCCCCCGATAATAAACATATCATTGTTTCCGATGCTGTTGATATTGAAGATAAAAGGTGCATAAAAGAAAAGGTATCTCAGATAAAGAAATTCTGCGCAGCTAAGAGCACGGATGCGGTAGCTGTAAAAAGCGGTGATATTGCAGCTATATACGGACTCTCATCTGCAAAAAACGGCTTTTATATCGGTTCTTCAATAAACACAGAAAACCTCAGTCTTGTTAATCCTTTTTTAAGAGTAAAGGTCACATCCGCAGATTCTGACTCTATGAAGCTTCCCTCTCTTGCTGCGGCACTAAGTGAGCTTTCCGACGAAGAACCGTATATTGATGCAAAATGGTCAAAAGGACAAAAGGAGATCACAATAAGCACCACAGGGAAAATTCAGCTTGAGATACTTTCAAATCTTCTTAAAGAAAGATATAATTTAGAAGCAATATTTTCACCGCCGACGGTAATCTATAAGGAAACCCCGTCAAAAGCCGGAATCGGTCACGCGAGCTACACTATGCCGAAGCCTTGCTGGGCGGTTGTAGAATTCAAAATAGAACCGATGCCGAGAGGATACGGTGTTTCATATCACGGAAAGCTTCCCAATGACCAATGCTTTTACAGATATCAGTCACATATCAGAACTTCCTTTACAAGATGTCTTGAACAAGGTCTTTACGGCTGGGAGGTAACGGATTTCAGATGCACTCTTACAGGCGGTGAGCATCACACAATTCATACACATCCTCTTGATTTCTTTGTATGCACTCCAATGGCATTTATGAACGGCTTGACAGTAACAGGAACTACAATTCTTGAACCTCTGTTAAAAATCAGAGTAACTGCACCCGAGGATTATTCAGGTAAGATCTTCTCTGAAATCATCAAGATGGGCGGTGAATTTGATACCCCCGTAAGCCGTTCCGGAAATACTAATATTGAAGCTATTGTTCCTGTTGCCGCTTCAATGAGTTTTCCTGAAAAGCTCGCTTCCATTACATCGGGAAAAGCTGTTCTTTCGCAGAATTTCTATGATTACAGAGAATGTAAAGATACAGTTAAACATATAAATCAGAGAATCGGTGTAAATCCGCTTGACCGCTCAAAATGGATATTATATGCACGAGGTGCTTATAATGCTGAATAATAAACAGCTCTGAACCGATAAAGTATGTTCAGAGCTGTTTTTAATGCAATGCTTTATTTTAATGAATCCTCATAAGCTTTTCTGCATTCTTCAATTATTTTAAGAGCTTCTTCTCTTCCCTTGTATTCTCCGACTTCAACCGTAATTCCCTGCAAAACCTTGTAATTTGCAAAGAAATTCGCAATTTCCTTAAGTACAAAGGGCGAAAGATCCTCAAGCTCTTTAATATTATCATATCTCGGGTCGCAGTCAAGCACAGTTATAATTTTGTAGTCAAGCATACCGCCGTCAAGCATACTGAGATATCCGAGAATTCTCGCTGGAACAACACAGCCCGGAAATGTAGGATCTGAGCATATCACGAGAACATCAAGAGCGTCACCGTCAGGCGCTAATGTGTTTTCAAGAATTCCGTATTCAGCGGGATACATCATGGCAGCGTAAAGCACTCTGTCGAGTACTATCCTTCCCGAATTTTTATCCAATTCATATTTATTCTTTGAGCCCATCGGAATTTCAATCAGGGTGTATTCAACATTGTTCATAAATTTCTCTCCTCAAAAAAGACTTGTATTATCTTTTAGTATATATCCATCTTATTTTGGTTTCAACACTTTTTTAGCAGTATTATTTAAAGCCGACTAATAAATCTGCCTTTTTATATTGAGATTATAATTCTTTTATGTTAAAATATTAAAAAATTTTGGGAGAACATAATATGGCTGATACTGTTTATAAAGAAATCAGAAAAAAACACGATCTTACTCGCGATGAGGTTTCAGACAGGGCAATGTCTTCCGGTACACCCTTACAGCCGGAAAGACTCGAAAGAATCGAAAACGGCAAATTTCCGATCACACCTTATGAGGTTATGTTGCTTTCGGATATTTACGGTGAACCCGCCCTCTGTAACCATTATTGTTCAAAGGAATGTCCCATCGGAGAAAAATATGTTCCTGAAATCAAGGTAAAGGATTTAACACAGATCGTTCTTGAAATGCTTTCTTCTCTGAACTCAATGAAGAAAAATCAGGAACGATTGATTGAGATCACCGCAGACGGGATTATTCAGGATGACGAGATCAGAGATTTTGTTTACATACAAAAGGAGCTTGAACGAATTTCCGTTACGGTTGAAACCCTGCAGCTTTGGGTTGAAAAAATGCTCGCGGAGAAAAAAATTAACATCGAAAAATATAATCAGATAATAAATGAATAAAAACATAGCGTCGGATCTATCCGGCGTTTTTTCATTCTGCATTTTTTGTAAACTTAGTACCCGATATTTTTCACTTATTGCTATTCACATTTTATATTTTTCGGGTTATTATAATATCAACAAGAGAAAAGGAGCTTTGCTATGACACCCAAGCAGAAAGTATTAGCAATCAGACTATCGGAAAAGATTTCCAAAATGCCCGAATATGCAAAAAATATTGGTATTGAAATAAAAAAATCGAACAAAAAGGAGAATACAAAATGACAGAAATAATTATCACGGTCTTAGCAGTATTTTTATTAGTTAAAGCCGTAAGCCTTACATTCAAAATCACCTGGGGACTGGCAAAGATCGTCGCAACAATACTTTTAATACTGGCTGTTCCTCTGTTTATCGTATGCTTTTTACTCGTAGGCGGCTTCTTCCTGCTTATCCCCGTCGGTCTGATACTCGGTGCTATCGGCATAATCAAGATTTTAGCATAAGCCCATCTCCCTGCAACGATATATGCAGGGAGTTTTTTTCAATTTATGTTTGACACAAAAAAGCTGATATGATACCATAAAATTACAGCAGATATCTGCTGAATCTATACTGAAGGTGTGAATACTATGTGGGAAAAAATTGTTGCTTTTTTTATGTCTGTCATTGCTTTTTTTGCAAGTCTTTTCGGGTTTGCATCGGAAGATAAAAGCTATGAATTCAGAAACATTTCGTACGGTAATCACGAAAGACAGGTTCTTGATCTTAATATTCCAAAGGAAAATGACGGTGAAATAGGCCTTGTACTGTTTATTCACGGAGGTGCGTGGATAGCAGGCGACAAAGAGAGCTATAAAAACGGTGTCAAGGCAGCAGCTGAAGAGTACGGCTTTGCAGGGGCTTCAATAAACTACCGATTTATCAATGAAGAAGTCAGTATTCATAATATACTTGATGATATTGACCTTGCTCTTAAATGCATCAAACAAACAGGCGAGGAAAACGGAGTTAAAATCAATAAGGTTCTTCTTACGGGAGATTCCGCAGGCGGTCACCTTTCGCTTCTCTATGCATATTCAAGATACGAAACAGCGGCAATTACACCAGCCGCAGTTGTCAGCAACAGCGGGCCCACTGATTTTACTGATGAAAGCTTTTATATCAATAATGCTATGGGAGACAAGGACTTTGTGGCTCAGCTGTTTTCATATGCATCAGGAAAAAATTTCCTATATGAGGACAGAATAGATGCAAAAGAAGCTCTCGAAAAGATTTCTCCTGTTTTCTATGTAAATGAAAACACAGTCCCGACAGTAATAAACCACGGTATGAAGGACAGTATTGTTCCCTACAGCAACGCAGTTACTCTTGATGCTGAGCTTACAAAATGCGGTGTAACGCATATCCTTAATTCATATCCGAACTCCGACCATGACCTCGGAAGCGACGAAGATAACAAAAGTATCGCAAATAAGCTTCTTATAGAATACTGTAATACATATCTGAACTGATAGAGCAATTATCTTATTACCTGCAGCGTTAATATTTATTAAAGCTGTTTCTATTTTTATAACAAAACTCATCAAATCCGTTTTCTGCCCTCATATTTTGTGAGGGCAGTTTTAAATATACGAATATTCGTTTACCGTTTATGTTGATTTATTTCCGTTTTTGTTGTATTATAATACCGTCGAATTCGATATCTACAACAAATAAGGAGGTTTTCTTATGTTTATGGAAGAACGCCAACAGAAAATATCAGAATTAATAAAAGAAAACGGTAAGATCAGTGTTACTGAAATAACTCAGAAATTCGGAATATCAGATGAATCCGCAAGGCGTGATCTGAGATTTCTTGAACAAAAGGGCTTGTGTAAAAGAACTTACGGCGGTGCTATTCTTTTAAGGCAAGTAAAAATAACTTCCCCCGAAAACCGTCAATATAATGATATGGTAATTTTTCCGAATTATAAAGCAATCGCTGAAATAGCTGTAAACAGAATAAAAGAGAATGATATTGTTTACATAACAAGCGGTTCCTTCGGACACATAATCATATCACTGCTTCCTGAAAACATCCGTTTTACAGCAGTAGTAAATTCTGTTGATATGGCACAGGAATTAAGATTCTATGAAAATGTTGATGTATATGTTGCAGGCGGAAAAATGAGAAAAAGCGGATCTGTTGTTGACACTATAGCTACTGAATTTATCAGCAGATTACACTTTGATATCTGTTTTATTACCGGCGGCGGACTGACCGCAGAATTCGGGCTGTCCAACGGCTCCGATGAAACAGCCGCTTTTCAACGAGCTGTTCTCAAAAACAGCAGACAAAAGTATCTTTTATTACCAAGCTCCAAAATAAGCGTAAATTCTTTTATTAAGGTTTGTAATGCCGAAGCTTTCGATGCTCTTATTACAGATCGGGATTGTGCAGAAGAAGAGCTTTCAGCGCTTGAGGAAAAAGGAATTAAAATTATTGTCGCAGAGGAATAAAAATGAACAGAGAACAAAAGCTTCGTAATCTCATACTGGATAATTTCCAAAGCTTAAGACAGTTTGCAATTGAAGCTGATATTCCTTACAGCACGTTGATGACTCTCCTTTCGCGCGATATCGGAGGTGCTTCTTTTGATGTTATAATAAAAATATGCACCCATCTTAATGTTGACCCTATGGAGTTTTCTAAAAAAGAAAACTAAACTGTCTTTATAGCAAAAAAATACAAGCCTGTCGTAAGATAAGCTTGTATTTTCTGTTTTTTATCATTAATTTTTTACTGCACCGTAAAAGACACTGTTTTTTCATCAGAATACTTATGGTAAGCGCTTTCGGCTTTTATTGTCAGTTCGTATTTCTGACCGCTTGTAAGAATATCCTTTGATACGGTAAATCCCTGTGTTGCTTCATCATTTATCAGATAATACGAAGCAATAAAATTATCCTTGTAAATCTCAGAATTATTTTCATCAGTGATTACAACCTTGTACTCGTGGACAATAAAGCCCTCCGGCATTTCAGCTTTTGTAAACGAAATCCTGTAATCTCCGTCTTCTGTTAATTCTGTAAAGACTTCAGTATTCTCAGGAAATTCGGGAGCCTTATCGTGAGCCTTCATATTTTTATAGGTATATGCGAATGTATCACGGTCATTTACATTTTCTATAAAATAATCGCAGAAATATGTATCCGATAAAAGATCATAACCGCGGATTCTGACTCTTCCTACGCTGTCAGCTTCAACAACGGCAAACTGAGCGGCATCTTCATATCCTTCAGGGTGCTGCCCCGGAATATAGTTCTCATCAAGCTCAAACCTTGCCATAGCTCCTACTCCGACAGAGGTATATGTACTCTGATTAATGCTTCTGGGATCATTCATAGGAAAATGCGAATGTCCTGAAAAATTGATTACATTGGTGTGACCTGCAAAAACCGGATTCAGCTGCGGCGTACACCAAATTGTACTGCCATATACAGTACCAAAGGGATGCGGATGCTCAAACACAAAAACAGGCTTATCTCCGGAATTCTTCTGAGCCTTATGAATTTCATCACTGAGCCACTTAAGACTTGAGGGCGTAAATGTCCATTCCGTAAGAGAACGTTCGCCTGAAAATGCTATACAAGTAAAACCGTTGATCTCGGTCACGGTATTAATGTCATGTCCGAAATACTCTGTAAACAGCTCTTTATAGGTATCAGTCTTGAATTCGTGATTACCAAGCACATTGATACAAACAGTTTCTTCTCTTATGTGCTCTTTGAGTGTATCGGTATAAGCTTTATAGTCGGGCTCTGTGCCGATGCTTGAAAAATCACCGAGTCCGAAGAATCCGTCTATTCCTTTATAAACGGTATCATTATCAAACATTTCATAAGCCGTATCTATGGCGTCAGCAACATTTTCGTTTTCATTATGAGTGTCCGTAAAAACAATAAGCCTGATTTCAGGAACGAAATCTGCAGGGACTTCCGGAAGAGAGTCGGTCACATTTCCTCTTGACATCTGTACACCGCCCCAGAGAAGAGTAATGACACAAAGAAAAACGATCAGAGAGATAAATGATACTAAAGTAATTCCTATCGTCTTTAACACCTTAAGCAAAAACCTTAACATTTTTCATACCTCCATAAATTCTGATTTAATAATAATCTTTTCTGAAACAAGTGTCAATGTCTATCTTATTTAATCATTATGTAGAAAATTTTTTTCGAATTTTAATGATATTTTAGTAAATTTCATCAAAACTTGTTGACATCAAGATAAGTTTTTATTAACATAATAGTGTACTTTTGTACAAAATTATTTTGAAAGGTGATTACAATGCCGGAAATCGAATTGAGAGATACTAATCTTATTTTAAGAGATCTTATCGCAAAAATTAATTTTATTTTATACGATTTTATTGTAAAGCTCAGTGCATTTTTCCCCGGACTTAAAAGATAATTCTGTTTTTTCAGAGAGGAGAAATATATATGAAATCAGCAATCAAAAAAGCTTTTTCATTTGTTTTATCAGGTATAATGCTTTTAAGCCTTGCTTCCTTTGCCTTTGCAGCGGATGATGCAAAGGGAGAATTAAATTTTACTGTCACAAGTCCATACGATTCGGTTGATTGGGATAACTGGAATCAGTACAAGGCATCGTTACATTCTCACACAGATGCAAGCGATGCCGACCAGAGCATAGCCGACAGTGTCAAAAAGCATTATGATCTCGGATATCAGATACTTGCTATATCAGATCACGCCGTTCTCGGAGAGCGTTGGGATAAGGTTCCTCAGACTGTTCCCATCTACCGCTTTTTTAAGTTCAGCCGTACAGGAATGAGAGATCCCGTTGTACTTTCAACTGAAGAAAGAGAAGCTATAATCAACGGCACTTATAAGAGCGATGAGCGTGATGCTCTCGCTGAGAAGCTCGGTTACGAGCTTGGCGGTATGATGGAGATCACAGGTTCCTGTGAAGCCAACGGCGCTACACCGATCAATGACTGTCATATCAACACATTCGGATGTAAAAGCGTTCAGGCAAAAATGGGAGTTTACGGTGATTTTGAATCTGTTGTAAGAGCTTGCGACAAGGAGGGGGGCTTTTCTTTCCTTGACCATGTTGGTGAATATGTTGGAAGAAACGACGAGGACGAATGGAGAGCCTATGAACCTTATTATGCAAATAAATTTGCAAACATCTTCCTTGACTATGATTCCTGTGTAGCCTTTGATGTCAACAGCACTAAATTTGATTCGGTTATATGGGATCAGATACTTCAGCTGACAATTCCTCATGGAAGAAATGTTCCGGGGATTGCTTTTTCCGATTCTCACGATATTGAAGATAACGACTGGGCATTCACAATGATGTTAATGCCGGAACTCACGGAAGATGCTTTTGAAAAATGTATGAGAAGCGGCGCATGGTTTTCAGTAGGAAGAGTCGATACCTATTATCTCGGCGACGACTTCAACGGAACAGGCAACTTACCCCCTGCCGTTACAAGAATTTATGTTGACAATGAAGCGGATACGATCTCCTTTGAAGGCAGTGAATTTGACAATGTTCAGTGGATATCCAACGGCATCATAATCGCCCAGGGCAAGGATCTTACATCCTTTGATCTTAACGAATACGAATATGATATCGGTTCTTATGTACGCTTCCAATTAACAGGTCCCGGTGGTATTCTTTATTCTCAGCCCTTTGTCACAAAGGCTGACGGTGTAGAATATACATCCGATGTTTACACAACATTTGATCTGTCAATGTTTATGCGTGCCTTTGTTGATTTTTACAATTTCACATTCGGTCACGGATTGTTCAATACGATCATTAAAAAGCTGTTATGGAATCATATCTGGTAATGTTACCGCCAAAATACCCTGAACCGATATAACGGTTCAGGGTATTCTTAAAGCTTTATGCCGTAAACGGCACAGTTTTTCATTTCAGCAAGCAGAGAAAAGCCGTATTTTTCATAAAAACCTCTGCCTTTGACATTTTTTATCCAGGTAGTAAGCATAATCCCCTTGATCCCTTTTTGGCAAAGATGCGTTAACAAAGCATCTGTCAGTTTATGACCTAATCCCATACGCTGATATTCGGGAAGAATATCAATGTGAAGATGGGCAGGATATTCCTCTTTATATTTTTCGTGAGGGATAATTGACCTGTGTGCTGATTTTCTTCTGCGAAACTCCCATTTTTTTATACGGGTACAGTATTCACTTTCAAAACGCTCTTTGAACAGATCAAAATCCTGTGCACAGATAATATATCCGATTGCTGTATCATCTTCATCTGTCGCAACAAAACAGTTTTCGGGCTCATTTTCAAGATAATAATCACAGTATACAGCCAAAGCGAAATTTATTCCTCTTAAAGAGCTTTTACATGGTCCTTCGCTGTTCAGACAAACAAAATGAACAGCATCCTTATCCTTTATTTCATACGGTCTTATGTTCATAAAGATCTCCCCTTACATAATGGATTCTATCATCAGTTTTGCAAAAATTCAACACATATTATTTCGTATTGAATTATAATTTTATTTATTGTATATTAGTTATGAGGTGATATTTTTGCATAGCATTCCTGCCGTTTCCGAATTATTCGGTGATTCACTGAACGAATACAGAATAAACATATCTTATTATGATTCACGGCTCACTACATATTGTGAAAAATCAAAAAGAATCACAGATGAAAAATATATTCTCTCGATTTCCGATAATGATATCAGCATTGAATGTTCGGGTGAGAAAAGTGCATTCTATGCCATATGCGATATTATAAAACGCAAGAAAGAAGGCAGAATATCAAACGGAAAATTTATATGCTGCCCGTCATTTCGTGTAAGAGGCTATATTGAGGGCTTTTACGGCACTCCCTGGACTGATGAAAAACGCAGCTCCGTAATGTCTTTGATGGCAAAAAACAGAATGAATACCGTGTATTATGCACCTAAAGATGACTTATACCACAGGGAAAAATGGAATGCTCTTTATCCCGAGGAAGAACTCTCAAAGCTGAAAGAGCTTCTCAGTCTGTCAAAAAAATACTATATGGATTTTTACTGGTGCATAGCGCCGGGACTTTCCATAAAGTATTCCGATGAGAATGACTTTTCATGCCTTATAAAAAAGTGCGAGCAGCTTTATAATATCGGTGCAAGGCATTTCGGGTTGCTTTTGGACGATATTGACGATGAGCTTAAATACGAAGAAGACAAAGCTCTCTATAATGAAACCGTCACAGCACACATTGCACTTATAAACAGATTGTATTCTTCACTGCTTGATATAGACACCTCAATTAAGCTTACTGTCTGCCCCACCCTTTATCACGGTAAAGGTGACGAATACTATATTTCAAAGCTCGGACAGAATATTCATCCTCTTATATCTGTATTTTGGACAGGAAGAGATATATGCTCCCGTGAACTGACCTGTTACGAGGCAATAAGATTTATTGAAGCAACTCACCATAAGCCTCTTTACTGGGACAATTACCCCGTAAACGATTGTTCTATGTATAACGAAATGCACATCTCCCCCATCATTAACCGCGATAAGGATTTATGGAAATACTCGGAAGGCATAATAGCAAACTGTATGGAATATGCCGAATGCTCGAAAATACCCCTTATTACATACTCCGATTTTCTGTGGAACAGTGAAGATTACTGCTCCGAGGAATCGTTTGAAAATGCAGTAGCTCAGGTCATCGGAAAAGAAAATGCCGAAGCCTTTATTGTTTTTGCAGACCACCTTTATACATCTTGTCTTAAGGACTCTAATTCAAGGCGAATGTATGAAGCACTCGATAAAATAGAAACGGCATTAAATAAAGGTGATAAAGAAACAGCTGCTCGGTTATCCGATGAGTTTCTTGAGAAAATGCATAAAAGTAAAGCTTTCCTTAAGAAGGATATTCCTATATGTAATGAACTGACGAAATGGTCGGAAAAGTTTTATGTACTATGCGATCTTTTTGATAAGATATTTGAGTTTATTCAAAAAAGAGAAGGATCAGTAAAATCCGAAATTACGGCTATTATTGATAAATATAA
This sequence comes from Oscillospiraceae bacterium, assembly GCA_015066205.1. Lineage (GTDB taxonomy): Bacteria > Bacillota > Clostridia > Oscillospirales > Acutalibacteraceae > RUG806. The sequence goes on along the minus strand of SVOV01000006.1, from coordinate 37,141 downwards.
CTCTTTACCCGCAAAGATATCAAATGATGTGAACTTAAAAGATGAACTGAAAGAAATTCTCAACTGACGGAGGTATTTTTATGGAAGTGTTAACAAGATGGTTTTCTGCAATTATGGCAGTCCTTATGGGACTTCCCTTGCTTTTAAGCGCCGTCTTACAGAGCGCAACAAAAACAGGCTACGATGAACGCCCCCAAGAAGAAATCAGCAAAAATTTTCTTGAAGGCTCTGAAAGCTTTATTGACGATGCTGTTTCCGAGTTGTGGTCAGCAGGGTTTTCAAAAAAAAGCCTCACTCCCGCAGACATTGATAAAACAAGATATTTTCTCGGAGGATATCTTAAATTCCCCGCACAGGAGGTAACAGGAATTGTTGATGATCTATGCGTCAGAGCTGTTGTGCTTGATGACAATTCAGGCAGAGGCGCGGCAGCATTTGCATGGATAGATGCGGTCGGCTTTATGAATGCCGACATCAAGGCTATCCGTGAAAAGCTCAATGACATCACAGGTGACGGAATGCTCTTAAGTATTGACATCGGTTCAACTCACACGCACAGTGCTGTTGATACACAGGGTCTCTGGGGCAATATTCCGAAAAGCGGAAGAAATGAAGCTTATATTGATTCCGTAATTGAAAAGACAGCTGAAGCAATAAGAGAAGCCTATAACAGCAAAACCGAAGGAACAATGTATTATTCATCAAAGACCTGTCCCGAAATGTTCTATGACGGAAGAGCTCCTTATTCCGTCGATGAGAAGATTCATCTTTTCAGGTTTGTTCCGAATGATAATACAAGAAAAGAGATTTATATCACAAATTTCGGTGCTCATCCGGTAAATCTTGATTGGAGCAATTCAGAGCTTTCCGGTGACTTTCCTTACTATATAGAACAGGCTGTAACAGCTCAGAAGAATGCTGACTTTATCTTTATTCAGGGAGCTATCGGCGGAGCTATTCATATTAATACCGATCAGAGAGTCGGCATTTCAAATGAGCTTACTGCTTTCCAAAAGATGCAGGAATATTCACTTATTGTTGCTGACATTCTTTATACACTTGCAGAAAACGGAATACCTGTGGAGCCTGTTCTCAATATAGCCCATGCACAGGTAGATTTTGAAGTTAACAATTTCATTTTTCTTCTTGCAGAAAGAGCCGGTCTTTGCAATGTAAAGGCATTCAAGGAAAACGGTAAGGTTCTTCTCACAAGTGAGATCGGATATATCGAAATCGGTGAAAATATAAAAATCATTGAAGCTCCCGGAGAAATAATGCCCGAGCTCATCTACGGCGGCTTCTATTCGGCTGATGAAGCATATAACAAAACAAACTATCCCCACGCTCCTCTCAATTCTTATTTTTCATCCGATGACGATATCCTCGTTTTTGGTCTTTGCAATGACGCACTCGGCTACATTGTTCCCGACAATGATTATTCAGCATCAAATGAAGAAGGACACTATGAAGAAACTGTTTCAACCGGTTCTTTTACGGCATCCGCTTTTTCAAAGGCATTCGAAAACCTTATTGCTGAATGGAGGTAAAAACTAATGGAAATACTAAGATTTCTCGGTCTTCCCGCTCTTGTGAGAAGAATTATTTCAGCTCTTCTCACATTAATAACAATAGCTGTTCCGAGCTCTATGTTCACTACCGAAGAAGCTGAAGAAAAATATATGTTAAAGGGTGACGGTATATTTTCTGAAACAGCAGGTGAAAATTGGACAGTCGGTTTTTCAAGTACCGTACTTACACCCGAGGATGTTTCTTCTGATAAATATTATATAGCAGGCTACAACACCAATAATCCTGCAACGGGAGTACTTGATGATATGCTTGCAAAGGCTGTTTATATTGACGATAACACAGGAAGAGGCGGAGTTGTAATCTGTGCAATTGACTGCGTCGGAATGAGCCGTGCCGATATTAATGATATAAGACAGGCTGTAATCGACAGCGGAAAAATTCCCGAACTGAAATCAATTAATATATGTTCAACTCACACCCATTCTGCTATTGACACCCAAGGCCTTTGGGGTAAGGCGTTTTACTCAGACGGAAAAAATGATGATTTTATGACAGCTCTTAAAGAAAAAACAGCTGCTGCCATTATTGATGCCTACAATACAAGAAAAAACGGCAATTTATATTTCGGTACAACTGAAGCAGAGGGCTTACAGACTGACACAAGAACCCCTGTGGATTTTGACACAACAATAACAAGTATCAGATTTTCTCCGTTTGATAAGAGTGCTGATACTTATATCATTAACTACGCTTGTCACGCTGAAATGCTCGGAAGCAAAACCAATGTAGTTAGTGCTGATTTTCCCGCATATATGTCAAAGGAAATCAGTGAAAAAACAAACGGAGCAAATGTTGTTTTCCTTAACGGTGCTATCGGAAATCTCATCACAGGGGCTGAAATTGACAGTTTTCTCAGAGGTGAGCTTTCAGAATGTATAGAGCATACAAAAGAATACGGCAAGGATGTAGCTGATCTTATTCTTGATATAAATAATGAAACAGAACTTGATCCTCTTATAAATATAAAAACTGAAACTGTCAGTGTGTTATGTGAAAACACTGCTCTTCTTCTTGCAAGATATATCGGTGTTCTCAATAATGATATTTCAATTGAAGGTAAAAGCGATGTGTCTATTATAACCGAGGTTTCTTATATGGAGCTCGGCAATAAACAGATAGGCGTATATATGATTCCGGGTGAGCTTTCTCCTGAACTGGAAAGCGGTAATTTCCTTACAGCAGACAATTCCGCAAACAAAACAGATGCCGAATATAAGCCTTTAGCTTCAATGAACAGCTGTGAGCATAATTTTGTTATCGGCCTTTGTAATGATGAAATAGGCTATATTATTCCTGAAAACGATTTTCTGCTTCACGAATGGTTCCCCTATTTCAACATTCCCTATGATTCTTTCAACAGAAAGCATTACGAGGAAACAAATTCCGTTGGCCCTAAAACGGCAGGCACTCTCCTTGAAGCAATGGAAAAGCTTATTAATTCTGCAAACCTTTAAGCAAATAAGTTTACAATTTGCAAAAAAAAACACAACCTCCTTGTTCTTAAAGATCAGGGAGGTTAATTTATTATTCAGAGCATTAATCTTACTTTTAGCTGTTAGATTTTACTTATTAACATAACGCAGAACGACATTTCCGTCAGGACAAAAATCAACAGCACAGACAGAAATATTATCAAGAGCAAATCTGAAAATATGCGGTTTTACACCCAATGATGTCGGGATAAGATATTCAAGAAAACCGTGATGACTGAAAACGGCAACACGGTCGCCATATGTAAATCTGTTCTTAATGTATGAAAGTACTTTTTCTGCACGAAGAACATTATCACTGAAAGCTTCACATCCGAATTCATATTTTTCAGTACCGAAAAGCTTTTCGCACATTCTTGTATTTTGATAGTATTTACGAAGATACTCTTCACTGCAACCGAAATATCCCGGCGTACATCCGCATTCTATGAGCTCGGGACAAATTTCAAGAAGAGGCTTATCAGACTTCAAATTACAAACACCGACTGCTGTTTTAAAGCTACGAAGCAAGGAGCTTGTAAAATATGCATCTATAGGTACATCTTTAAGCTTTTCTCCTAAAGAAATACATTGCTTCTCACCATTCGGAGTAAGCTCACCGTCACTCGGATCACGGTCAGCAATATCAGAATAATCGGTTTCGGCGTGTCTTATAAAAAGTATTTGTAATGTGTCAAGCTTTTCCATATTTTGCCTTCTTTTCTCCATTATTATTCTCTAAACTACACATTTATCGGTATTAAATGTATGATAATATATCGATACCCTCGTGTTCAAGTAGCTTTCTTTTAATTTCAATACCGCCTGCATATCCAATAAGCCTTCTGTTTGCCCCTATTACCCTGTGACAGGGAACAATAACAGAAACAGGATTATGTCCGACAGCACCTCCGACCGCCTGAGAGGACATTACTTCAACAGCTTTGAGCTTCGCAATTCTTTTTGCAATATCTCCGTAGGTAATTACCTCACCGTACGGAATCTCTGTCAGAATATTCCATACTGCAATTCTGAAATCAGTTCCCGAAAACTCTATCGGCAAATCCTTTATTTCAGGCTTTTCATTATTAAAATACTTATCAAGCCATTTTTTTGCAAGAATTATTATTTCGTTTTCTGATTTCACATATTCCTTGCCCTGTAAGGTATTCATAAAATATCTCTGCGAGTCAAACCATAAGCCGACTATAGCGTTTTCATTACTTGCTATAGTCATTTTTCCGATGGGAGAAACATAATCGTTGCAAAAAAGCATTATTAACCCTTTCATTAATTTAACAATAAATTACAGTAATTCCTTTGTCATTGAAAATGACCTATTTAATTTTACAGACAAAAAATTATTTATTTCCACTCAAGTTGTGCTATTGAAACACAGCCTTTATGCGGTACAGGTTTGTCACGCCAACCGCAGGTGGTAATATATGTTTTGCCGTTTTCTTCAACAATTTCAGGGGCATGAGCCTTTATTTTTGTAATCGGCACAGCCCCGCCTTCACCGCCGTTATATTGTCCGAAATCAAGCGGGTTTTCCGAACAAAAAACAAGCGTATCATTATAGCTTTCGTCTGAACAATCGGTATAAGTAACAAAAAGATAATAAAGCCCGTCCCGTTTAACTACAAATGGAGATTCCATTGCTCCCCAGCCGGGATTAAGCGGAGCTTTGTCACCCGATGTTAAAGCAAAGCCTTCAAAATCCCATGACAATAAATCACAGGAAGAAAAGCACGAAATTGCACTCTTTTTATCAAGAACACCTATAATATACATCAGATATTTATTTTCATCTGTTTTCAATACAAAATGGTCACGGTGCGCTCCCATAACGGGTTCATTGTTCAGCTTTACATTATAGCCGTACCATTCATTCATATCAAATGATACAGCAAGCTGAGTCGGAGAAGGTCCGTAAAACATATAATAATTATCATTCTTATTAATTATACAGGGTGCCCAAGCAAGTGTTCCTCTGTCAATTGCTTTTCCGAATTCTTCAAAGGGAGTATCAAGCCTCTCTCCTCTTCCGTGAACAAAATAACGCTCTTCATAAGAATGTCCGCCGTGACTTGTTATACCAAACAAGTGCCAGAGACCGTCAGGCCCCTTTACTAAAGTATGGTCATTTACATAATTTCCGTATTTTTCAGGCGCAAACAATATTTTCCATTCGTCAGAAATATAAGGTATTTTCATTTCATCTGTCCTTTCGTATTGTTCTTAGCCGTTAGTAGTATATCATTTTCGAAATAAAAATACAATCTTTGTATAAATAATGACAATGTTCTCTATTTTTATTTTTCCGAGAGTAATACTTACATACAATTTGTTTTCAGCTTTTTTGCCCTTTCAGAAAGGATAAAAACCTGTTCAGCCTGAAATGTTGAAAGTCCCCTTGTGCCGATTTTGGTAACTCCGGGCTTTGTCACAAGGCTTTTGGCGCCGAGCTCATACATCTGTCTTAACTGAGTTTTTGTGATATCTGATGTATAATTACTTTCTCCCTTACTGATATCTCCCCTCGTCATTTAATAAGCTCGTATATATATTCTGCCGTGAGGCTTATCTGTTCTTCGTTTGAAATTGCAGGAGTTCCGTCCCCTTCCTGAGCACCGTACATACCGAAATTCGCGTGGCATCCGCCGGGAATTTCTATCTCCGTAAAGTTCTCCGGCAAATTTTCTTTGCACTCGTCATAGCTTTCTCTGTTCATAACCTTGTCTTCACTGCCGAAAACGGAAAGCACACGGAGATCGGTATCAGACAGATCTTCCGTCGAGTATGCGCCGAGAAGAATAAGACCTTTAAACTCATTCTTATGTGCACCGAGATAGCTTGCAGCCATTGAACCTCCGAGAGAATGACCGCCTATATACCAGTTTTCAATTTCAGGGTATTCAGCCCTGATCCCATCTGCCGCATTCACATCAAGCACAGCAAGATTCAAGGGCATTTTTACGATAATACAAAGTACTCCACTTTCCTGAAGCGCCTGCATCAGAGGGATATATGATCTGTGCTCAACCTTACCGCCGGGATAGAAAATAAAGCCGGCAATGGGTTTTTCAGGTTCAAAAACAATTGTATTGTCAGGCTCCTCCTTCCATCCCGTGTTCTGGGGCAAAAAAGCTCCGATAGCCTCATAATCCGATCTGTAATAGTCACCAAAATAAACGGCGAATCCGCCTATAATCAGAGCTACAGGCAGAAGTATTGATATTAAAATGATGATTAATCTACGCTTGCTTCTCATAGTGCCACCTTATTTTACTATTTCGTACTGCCAGTCGATTATACCGCCGAATTCCTTAACATTGGTGTAGCCGAGAGCAACCAGAGCCTCAGCTGCGATTTTGCTTCTTCTTCCGCTTCGGCAATAGACGAGAATCAGAGTATCCTTTTCAGGAATTTCCTTTTCGGCACGCTCGGTTATTTCATATTCGGGAATGAGAATTGCTCCTTCAATATGCCCCTCTGTGAATTCTTTCTCGGTTCGCGCATCTATGATAACAAAGTCTTCTTTCATGTCCATTATTCTCTTTGCTTCATCCTGTGAAATCTGCTCGTAGCTTACAACGGCAGAGGTTATGTACTCCGTGGTTTCTTCTGTTGAATTTTTGTTACCGCAGGCACAAAAACCAAAAATTGAAAGCGAAATTCCAAGCATCATAATCAGTCCTTTAAGTTTCATAATATACTCCGTGGGTTCTTATAAATTTAATTTATATTAATTATACCATATTTTTAGAATAAATAAAGCAAATTAATTATAAATCTAAAAAAACATTAATTTTTTTCATTATAATCTTGACAAGCAGACAGCTCCAACTATATAATAAATTCTAATAAAACCATTGGAACCAGCTGTCTGCAGAGGATGTTGGTTCCTTTTTGATTTTTTGCAAAACTTATTACTGTAATTAAAACTGACTGAAAAGGAGAATGTATAATGGAAATTCAACTTCAGGAGCTCATTGAACAAATAAAAAAAGAAGGGGTTGAAGCTGCTGAAGCACAGGCTGTATCAATACTTGAATCAGCCAAAGCACAGGCAGAAAAAATCATTTCCGATGCAAATGCGAAGGCAAATAAAATTTTAGCTGATGCAAAAAATGAAAATGAGCGAACCGTAAGATCCGGTGAAGATGCAATCCGACAGGCAGGCCGTAATCTTCTTATTTCTTTCAGAGAAAGTGTTACAAAGGAGCTTAACGCAATTATAGGAGAAAATGTTTCATCCGTTTATTCTTCAGATGCTCTGTCACAGCTAATTGTAAAGGCTGTTGAAAGTTGGTTATCAAAGCCTGATGTAACCGATATATCTGTAATTTTAGGAAACGACGACCTTGCAAGGCTTGAAGCTTCTCTTTTATCAGGGCTTAAAGCAAAAATGCTGAACGGAGTTACTCTTAAAGCTAACGATAATTTTGACGGCGGCTTCCGAATTGCAATAAACGATGACGGTGCATATTATGATTACTCAAAAGATGCCGTTACCGATATGCTATCGAACTATCTTAGTCCTAAGCTTACTGCGTTATTGAAAGAGGCTGAATAATTATGGCTGAGTATTATCTGATATCTCAACTGCCTTCTCTGGATGGCTTAAGTGAAAACACACCGATGCCTGTTACCGAAAAACAGTTTTTTGAGCTGTGCAGCAGATTTTTAAGCAAAAAAGCTCTTAATGAACTAAACAGAATAACTCTTATTCCGTCAAGAGATTACGAAAGCTCATCATCCGCTCTGATTGAAAAATGGAATGAATGTGAACGAAGTCTTCGTCTTGCATTAGCAAAGCTTCGTGCAGATAAGATGGACAAGAGTTTTGATACAGCAACGGAATCGTTCCCTGCGGGACTTTTGCAGACAGTTCACACTGCTGTTGATATTGAAAGCCCTTTGGAGGCTGAAAGGTTTCTCAATCGCTACCGCCTTGAGTTTTTGGAAACACTGAGACCGATGGATTCTTTTTCGGAAGAATTTGTGTTCTATTATTGTCTTAAGCTGAAGCTTTTGGAGCGAATGAGAAAATTTGATATGCAAAGCGGAGAAACCGCATACAGAAAAATCTATGACTCAATTATGAGTGAAGATAAAACGGAGGTTATAAAATGACCGCAAACAAAGGTAAAGTAGTTGGCATTAACGGCAACCTTGTATCTGTAAGATTTGAAGATACTGTTTCTATGAATGAAATCTGCTATGTTAATGTCGACGGCACCAAACTCAAGAGTGAGGTTATACGAATTCGAGGAGATATCGCACAGATTCAGGTTTATGAAATGACAGGCGGTATTAAGTGCGGAGATGAAGTGGATTTCACCGGTGAAATGCTTTCTGCACAATTAGGTCCCGGACTTTTGGGGCAGATATATGACGGACTTCAGAATCCCCTGCCGGTGTTAGCTGAACGGGCAGGCTGGTTTCTTGAAAGAGGAAATTATGCAGACGGTCTTGATTCAGAAAAGAAATGGGAATTTACCCCCACTGCAAAAATCGGGGACATTCTTCGAGCAGGTGAATATATTGGCACCGTTCCCGAAGGTCCTTTCACACATAAAGTATTTGTACCTTTTAATTTACTCGGAATATACACATTAAAATCCATTGCTGAAAAAGGAGAATATACCGTCAACGAAGAAATTGCGGTATTAGCAGATGAAAGAGGCAGAGAAATCTCTGTTTCAATGTCGTTCAAATGGCCTGTCAAGCGTGCAATTAAGTGCTACAGCGAAAGACTGTCACCTGTCGAAACAATGGAAACCAAGGTGCGTCTTATTGACTCCTTCTTCCCTGTCGCAAAGGGCGGTACTTATTGTACACCGGGGCCTTTCGGAGCAGGCAAAACAGTTTTACAGCACACCACCTCAAAATATGCGGATGTTGATATTGTCATTATTGCTGCCTGCGGTGAACGCGCAGGTGAGGTCGTTGAAACATTGACAGAGTTTCCTGAACTTACCGACCCGAAAACAGGCCGTTCCCTTATGGAAAGAACAATTATTGTTTGTAATACTTCTTCTATGCCTGTTGCATCCCGTGAAGCTTCGGTTTATACAGCCGTAACTCTTGCTGAATATTACAGACAGATGGGACTCAATGTTTTAATGCTGGCTGACTCCACATCGCGTTGGGCTCAGGCAATGCGTGAAATGTCCGGCAGACTTGAAGAGATTCCCGGTGAAGAGGCATTCCCGGCTTATCTTGAATCATATATTGCAGCATTCTATGAAAGAGCAGGTTATGTGCGTCTGCCTGACGGCAGCTGCGGTTCCGTAACGATCGGCGGTACGGTTTCACCTGCAGGCGGTAACTTTGAGGAACCCGTTACTCAGGCAACACTCAAGGTGGTCGGAGCTTTCCACGGACTTTCGCGTGAACGCTCTGATGCGAGAAAGTATCCTGCTATAGACCCGCTTATTTCCTGGTCAAAATATAAAACTGTTACAGCCCCTGAGAAATCAGGATTTTGCAAAAACATTCTTCTTCACGGTGACGAAATCGGTTCAATGATGAAGGTCGTCGGCGAAGAAGGCACAAGCATTGAGGATTACATCATATATCTGAAAGCAGAAATGCTTGACTCAGTTTATCTTCAGCAGAACTCTTTTGATCCCATTGAAGCAAACTGTACAAAAGAGCGTCAGCGTTATGTAACAGATAAGCTTGTGTATATTCTCGGCAGTGAATATGCTCTTGACAGCAAAGATGATGCCCGAAGCTTCTTTAATCGTATGAGACAGAAGTTTATTGACTGGAATTATACCGAATTTGAAAGCGAAGCTTTTGCCAAAGCAGAGGCTGAAATAGACTCAATGTATGCTGTCGGTCAAGGCAGAATAGGCCGTGAAGCAGAGCTTCTCCTGAAAGGCGGTGAGTGATAATGAACAAGGTATTCAACAAAATAGAATCAATAACAGGTAATGTTATTACAGTTAAAGCACAGGGCATACGCTACAACGAACTTGCACAGATAAACACCCGTTTCGGCAAATCACTCGCGCAGGTCAATAAAATTGACGGAGATATCGTTTCGTTACAGGTTTTTGCCGGCGGTCAGGGTGTTTCAACAGGTGATGAGGTTCGCTTTTTAGGTCACGATATGAGAGTTTCTTTCAGCGACGACCTTCTCGGCAGAATTTTTAACGGTTCAGGCGAACCCAGAGATAAAGGTCCCGCACTTACGGATAATATGAAGCCTATAGGCGGTCCGTCGGTCAATCCGACAAAACGAATCCTTGCAAACAGAATGATGAGAACAAATATCCCTATGATTGATATGTTCAACACTCTTGTGGTTTCGCAGAAGCTTCCGATTTTTTCAATTTCAGGCGAACCGTATAACCAGCTTCTTGCCCGTATTGCATTGCAGGCTGAAGCAGATGTTATCGTTCTCGGCGGTATGGGACTTAAATATGACGATTTTCTTTATTTCAAGGAAGAGCTGTCAAACGGCGGTGCTTTAAGCAAAACGGTAATGTTTGTTCATACTGCCTCTGACCCTACGGTTGAATGTATGATGATTCCCGATATGGCACTTGCTGTAGCAGAGCAGTTTGCATTACAGGATAAGGATGTCCTTGTGCTTCTTACAGATATGACAAACTTTGCCGATGCAATGAAGGAAATTGCTATCACACAAGAACAGGTTCCCTCAAACCGCGGCTATCCCGGTGATCTTTATTCCCAGCTTGCTTCGCGTTATGAAAAGGCAGTTGACTTTGACAGTTCAGGCTCTGTCACGGTGCTTGCGGTTACCACAATGCCCGGTGATGATGTAACACATCCTGTTCCCGATAACACCGGATATATTACTGAGGGTCAGTATTATCTCAAGGGCGGAAGAATTGAACCCTTCGGTTCACTTTCACGACTGAAGCAGAATGTCAACAGCAAAACCCGTAAGGATCACCGTATTCTTATGGATTCTATGATAAGATTGTATTCATCCTACAAAGAAACATTAGAAAAGAAAAACATGGGCTTTTCTATGAACCGTTGGGATGAGAAATTACTGAAATACGGTCAGCTTTTTGAAAACAAGCTTATGGATCTGTCGGTCAATTTATCACTTGAGCAGTCACTTGACCTTGGTTGGCAGATTCTTGCAGAATGTTTCCAAAAGGATGAAACAGGAATTAAGTCAGACCTTACAGATGAATTCTGGCCTGTAAAGTAAGGAGGACTGAAATTTGGCAAAAATCAAATTAACTAAAAATGAGTTAAAGGTACAAAAAGATGCTCTGAAAATGTATCAAAGATATTTGCCTACACTGACACTAAAAAAGCAACAGCTTCAATCGGAAATAAGAATAATTGAAGCAAAGGCATCCTCGGTAAGACAAGAACGGAAAGACTTAGAAAAAGGTTTTTCTTCTTGGATCGCCGTTTTCAGTGAAGAAAGTGCTTTCCCTGACAAAATCTTAACTGTAAGCAACATCCGAAAAGGGACGGGAAACATTGCCGGCGTTACGATTCCCACCTTTGAAGGGGCGGATTTTACCAGAGGCGATTATGATCTTTATGAAACACCGCTTTGGGTGGATATTGCCGCTAACCATATGGAAAAAGCAATGTCGCTTGATTTAGAGGCTGAAGTGTTAGATGAACAGGTAAGACTTTTGGAGAAGGAATTACTTTCTACTTCCCAAAGGGTCAATTTGTTTGAAAAAGTAAAAATTCCCGAGACAAAGGCAAATATCAAAAAGATATCAATTTATATGGCAGACCAGCAGGTCAGTGCGGTTGTGCGTTCAAAGATTTCAAAACGCAAAATTGCCGCCCGCGATGAAGCATCTTCGGAAACGGAGGTGTCAGCCGTTTGATCGTACCGATGAAAAAGATCTCTCTTGTAGTTATGGGAGATAAAAAAAGAGAAGCTCTTAAAAAACTTCGCAAAGCAGGAATTCTTCACATAGAAATAACTGAAGGCACAGGAAAAAGAATCGATGAATTAAAGGAACAGATATCTTTGCTTGAAAGTGCATCTTTTCTGTTAAGCGAAAACAAAACTAAAAATGTTGAGCAGAAAGACATAACTGCCCTTGAAGCTGTTTCAGCGGCAAAAGAAATAACTTCATTAGCAGAAAAAAAGAAAGCTTACCTGAATGAACAGCATTTATTGAGCTCTGAGCTTGATCGCCTTAAAGGCTGGGGCGAAGTCAACCCTGACGACATTAAATATCTGATAAATAAAGGGGTTAACATTTCTTTTTATGAAACCTCGGGAGCTGAATATAGCAGTATACCTGAAGAAGTTAAGACCATAAGTTTAGAAAAAACCAAAAATTCAGTGAAGTTTGCTCTGATCATATCTGATGCCGAGGGTGAAGAAATAGCTGAAAAACTCAAAAGCTATCGTTTTGAATTGCCGCAGCTTTCCACAGCTCAGATAAAACAAAGGCTTGAAGAAATCAGTAAAGCCGTAGAAGAAACAGATAAAAAAATAATTAGCTACGCAGAATATAATCATAGCTTGAAGAACACTGTCAGAGCCTGCGAAAAGGAAATTGAATTTGAGGTATATGCCACAGGTATGGCAGAAGAAAGCTTGTCGGAGGCCGATAAAAACGATACTACTGTTTCATATTTTACGGGATATGTCGAAGAAGAAAACCTTCCGCACCTTAAAGAAACAGCTAAAGCTAATTCTTGGGGACTTCTTATTGAAGACCCCACAGAAGAGGATAATGTACCGACAAAGCTCAAAAACAATAAGTTTGTAAGCCTTATTTATCCCCTCACTGACTTTTTAGGTACAGTTCCGGGTTATTTTGAGTATGATATTTCCGGTTGGTTTTTAGGCTTTATACTCATCTTCTTCGGAATTATATTCGGTGACGGAGTTTACGGACTGTTGATTTCAGCGGTTGCCGCAGTTTTGATTATCAAATCGGCAAGAGCTAAAAAGGAAATTCCGCCCGCATTTCTGTTAGTAGGTCTATTTGGTTTTTCAACAATAATCTGGGGCACGGTAACCTGTACATGGGGCGGTCTTCCTGCTGAAAAGCTTCCCGAATGGCTTCAAAAGATATCAATACCGTTTATTTCGAATGTCTATGCAGATAAAATATGGTATCCGTTCTGGACCAACGGCGAGGCAGGACTGACCACTGCACAGAATCTTCAGATCTTCTGTTTCACATTGGCTCTTATTCAGCTTATAGTGGCTCATCTCAAGGTTGCAAAAAGAAACAGAAAATCAATAAAAATTCTCGGTGATATCGGCTCAATACTGCAGCTTGCAGGTATCTATTATGTAGTACTGAGTTTTGTTGTTAATTCAGCTGTTTTCAGCTTCGGACTCGTGATCGGCGGTATTCCCGTGGGAACAGTTGCTCTTGTGCTCGTTATTGTCGGATTTGTTATGAGCTTTATATTTGCAAATTATGAAGGCAGTATTATTAAATCTGTACTTGAAAGTCTGAAAAACATTGTCTCTGTTTTGCTGGGTGTAGTAAATGTTTTCTCAGATATAGTTTCATATATAAGGCTTTGGGCGGTTGGTCTTGCGGGGGCCGCGATATCCGCAACCGTAAACGAACTTGCAAGTCCGTTGCTTGGCAATTTTATGTTTATGATAATTGCCATAGTCCTTCTGGTATTCGGACACGGACTTAATATGATTCTTAATGTTCTGTCTGTCATCGTTCACGGAATCAGACTGAACACATTGGAATTTTCATCTCACCTCGATATGTCCTGGAGCGGACATAAATTCAAACCATTTAATGAACAATTTGATTAAAATAAAGGAGAATTACTATGGATTTAGGTTTATTAGGTACAGCATTGGCAATGGGTATTGCCGCTATCGGTTCAGCAATCGGTATCGGCATTGCAGGTCAGGCATCGATCGGCGCATGGAAAAAGTGTTATATGAGTAACAAGGCTGCACCGTTCATTCTTACTGTTTTTGCAGGTGCACCTCTTACACAGACTATTTACGGATTTCTTCTTATGCAGCAGATGAAATCAGCCACCGCAGACCCTGCTTTTCTTTTCGGTCTCGGTATCGCATCAGGTCTTGCAATGGCAGTTTCAGCTTATGTACAAGGTAAAGCCGGTGCTGCAGGTGCAGATGCTTTGGCCGAAACAGGAAAGGGTTTTTCCCAGTACATTACTGTTGTAGGTCTTTGTGAAACAGTTGCACTGTTTGCTCTCGTTTTCAGTATGGTAGCTTTGGGATAATTTACAAGTCCCGCATTATTTTCAGTACATTATATTCTGAATATTCAAAAAAAACCGTTTCACTGCAAGTGAGACGGTTTTCTTTATGCAAAAAAAAACGGAGACAATGCGGAGATCATCTGCACTGCCTTCGTCGTCTGATACTTTAAGTAACAGTTTTATGAATTTATGCTCTTTGCAAGCTCATTAAGCACCGAAACAGTTGTTGAACCTGCAGAACTTCCGGCTGAAAGCATTTCCTCATAATGTCTGCGGTACGGCCCAAAAAGTCTTTCTGCGCCGTCTGCGTCCCAGATGATGTCCGTGATAAAGTGCGCGAAATCATTATCGGGAAGAATATAGCCTATGGCATCGTTGCAAAGTCCCATAACAAGAACGGTTTTTCCTTCCGGTATAAGATCCGCAGTTGCTTCATAAGTCCATTGAGTTCCGCGATATGAGTCTTCAGCCGTCACAACATTACCGTAAATAAGCTGCGGAACAATTTCGCCGGGTACGGTCAGAAGAACAATATCATTACCTATTTCTATGTAACCGGCTTCCGTCACAATTGAATAGCCCGTCTTGCTTTCCGTATCCTCAACCATCATTGTGCCGATAAAGCCTTCTGTCGCTCCGTATCCTAAAAGACCTGTTTCGACCTGAACAGTATATTCCGTCATCTTTACATTGAGAATGGGCTCAATTTCTTTGAGGTTATTCTGCGCCTCAAGCACAAGTCTTGCAAACTCGTAACCGAAAAGAATAGCTGTCTTATAATCCTCCGCGGAGGGATTCAGTGCGATCTCTGCATCAACCTCACTTACAGTGTTAACGGGCAGTTCAGCCCATTTATTAACTGAAACGGGAGCCTGCGCCCCCTGAATAAACATAAAATTCATACCGGCATCGTTGATTTTCTTTTCCATAAATGCGGGAAAATCGGCAGAAAGAAGCTTCGTTTCTTCGTCAATAAGCGTGGGGTGAGCACCTATATTTGTTAAGATTGTTGACGCAGAATTCTTGTTATCGGGAACAAACTTAAAGCAGGCAAACAAATTCTGATAATTTTCGGTAAAGTATCTCTTGTTTACAAGATAAGGATATTCGTCTTCAAGATACAAGCCATGCTCCTCGTCCTTGCCCATTTCAGCGGTTTCAAAATAAAAGAGCCTGCCTGTTTCCGTGTTTTCGTATGCCTCAACGATCGCATCGGAAGTGCGGTCTATCATAACCTCAAGGAACTCGGTATTCATCGACCGTTTTGCTCCGAAGAAGAAGCTGGAAAAGATTTTCGGTATCAGGTCAAGTCCGATACCCTGAGTATCAATAACTGTATGGCAATGCGTTGCATTGATATTGATGGCATTGATATCACTTACAATACCTTTTTCCCTGAGTTTCAGCTCAACGGCACTCCTTATTGCCCTTACATCTGCATTTGCGACACCGATACCGTCAATTGAAGCGAAAACAGTTGTTCCGCGTCCCGACCCGTCATTGAGTGCGATTGCAACAGCCTTCTGGTCATCAAAAACACCGTTGACCTTTTGAGTAAAATATCCGCCGGTATAGTATTCTTTGCTTCCGTCACGAAGATTATCGGGAACAATGCTTTCCTTGCCGAAGCCGAGAGACCATTTTGCTCCGTCGGCAGCATTGTCAATAAAGCTTTCCGTTCCTTTATAGAAATTTTCACTGTCTGATGCAAAGTATTCCTCAACCGTCGAGTAGTCAGGCGTGGGAGCAAGAACACCCAACAGCCTTATCAAGCTGTCAATAAAGCCTCCGAGCATATTTGAAACAAAATAAACGGGATTATTGTCCTGTTCACCGCTTGCGAAAGCAGTAATTGAGTTTACAGAAAAAAGCATAGTAAATACAAGAAGAATTGCGATAAAAGAACGGGAACGCTTTTTCATTGTTGACATCTCCTTATAATCAATTATAAGCCGATCTGATCAGCTTTTCAGTTTCTTCAAGAATAATTCTGCCTGTTTCAGGTCCGGTTGAGTTAGTTTCCTCGTAGTGGTCTCTGTCCATATCATCGGTAGCCTTGTTGATATAAGGCAGGGTCTCATTAAGCAGAAAATCGTTTTCAGCAAGAATGTAGCCCAACTCATCGTTGCAAAGGCCGATAACAAATTTGTGCTTGCACTCTGTCATTTCGGAAAGGACCGTTTTATAGCTTGCCCTTCTGTGATTTGCGCTGTCCTTTTCTGTCAGGAATTCACCGTTATAGAGCTCGGGGAAAAGCTCACCGGGAACAAGAAAAACAGCAACATCCTTATCACCCAATTCCATATATCCGACTTCCGAATAAATACAAGCCCTGCTTCTCTTTTCGGTTCGTCCTATATCGTTATTGAGAACCTTAAGAAATCTTGCAAGAATCAGCACAGTGTTTTCTCCCGGAATAATAACACCCTTGGATCTTATATTAAGAATCGGCTTCAGCTCTGTTTCATTTCGGATTGAAAGAACTGCTTTGCCCAATTGTCTTCCGAAGTCCTTCATATAGGCTTCACAGTCGATAGAATCTCTGTAGACCTTTTTTATTTCCTTAGCAGAAATCATACCGCCTACGGCACCGTTGAAAAAAACAGCATCAGCATCCGGAACACTGTCCTCAATTTCCTTGATAAGATATGCGGGAAAATCGGCACTGACAAGCGATGTTGTTCCGAGCAGCTCTGCGTGAGATGCAAAATTAACTATGAAAATGTCACCGGATTTGTCATCCGGAGAGAAGCGGATTTTTGTCAGGTTTTTGTCATAGGTTACGGGAGTTCTGACATCAGCCTGCATATCTTCAACAGGAGCAAAACCATAATATAGCTTTCCGTCTTTCCTGCTCTCAAAAGCAGTTATGACAGCCTGAGCCGCGGATTCTTTGAGTTTATCCATAAAAGCTTTGTCTTTACCGCTTTTATAAATCTTTTTACCCCAAAGCCCCTGAGTATCGATTCCTGCGTGCGTATGAGTTGAAGAAATGTTAATTGATTTAACCTTTCCGAGCCTTCCGCTTTCAACAGCAAGCTTTCTTATGTCATTTATATCCTTTCTGCTTATTCCGACACAATCAAGTGCACAGAAAATCACACCCCCGTCACCTGTATTGTCGTCAATATAAACTGCTCTTGCATACAGGTCATCAAGTATCCCTTTAACGGGATTATCAGAATCATAGCCGGCAATATAATATGTCTTTTGGTTATAATCATCAGGGGTGTATGCTTTTTTACCGAAACCGACAGTCCAATTTTTACCGGTTACAGAACGGAATTTTTTGTCTCCCGTAAGCATAAATTCATCCGAGCGTTCCTGTGTTGTAAAATACCTCTTCGGCATAGTTGAAATAATTAAATTTATCAAGGATTTTACTGATTTTTTTGTCAAACTATCCTTAAATTTCATAGCAATTACTCCCAAAAACTGTATATCTTAACTATACACTTATTTCAAAAAAATTTCAAGTAATTTGTTGCTTTTTTTAATTCATTATGATAATCTATTCCTGTAAACCGGATTGAGGGTGGTGAGATATAATGGTATCTATCAGAAAATACGAGGAAAAGGATCGTGCTGATATGCATTTTGTGTGCGATAACAGTGAAGGGCCCGAGGAAGTGCCGAATTATTTGACCGGACTGTTTTATCATAACACATTCTGCGATTATTACATTGAGCATGAGCCTGAAAACTGCTTCGTTCTTGAAGATAAAGACAAAGTGGTAGGTTATATAATCTGTGCAGAAAACTTTGACAACTTCAAAAAGATCTTCGACAGTGAATATCTTCCTCGCTCGGACAGCTACGGCGATGACAGATACGAATGGGCATCGACCGCATACAATGTTCCCGAAAGATTCAAGGAAGAATACCCTGCCCATTTTCATATTAATATTCTACCTGAATATCAGAGAATGGGCTTGGGCGGTAAGCTCATTGACACTCTGTGTGACCATTTGGCAAAAAAAGGGGTCTGCGGAGTCTGTCTTACCTGCGGACCGAGAAACGAAAGAGCTATGGGCTTCTACAAAAAGTATAATTTTACACTTTTGTCTATAGACTACGACGATGCTTGCTTCGGCAAAAAAATTAATGTTTAAGTATTTATGAACAGGAGAATATACTATGGCATCACCTGCTTTGGTTGAACAGCTTTATCAGGCACTTCCTGATGAAACAAAAGAATTTTTAAACACAGCTATTGAAAAGGTTATAGAAGTAAAAAAGCGCGGCGGTAAGGTTGCGGCTGTTATAGGAAGCGGACCGAATCTTCACGAGGGTGTTACAACTCTTATTGCCGCTCTCATTCACGCAGGTCTTATTGACGGCGTAACAACAAGCTCTGCTGTTATTTCTCATGAAATGGGCGGTACTCTCGACAGAGTAAAACGCTTTGATGCGGATATTCTCGGCGACAAATGTCCCGAAAACATCCGTTGCCGCGGCAATATTTACGAGCTTACACAGCTCAGCGAGGAGGAATGGGCACGAATTCGTTCGGAGCTTCCTCTTGACGAAGAGCTTGTTTCAATCTGCGAACAGGCAGAGGGTAAGGTTATCATAAAGGCGGCAGGCAATATGGCTTATCCTGTCGGTTATTTCAATGAAACGGTTTCAACAGAAATCATGGTTGCTGCACAAACACTCGGAGAAAGCTTTGAGTATGTTGCAGGTCTCGGTGCTGACCCGAACACAATGATCGGTGCGGGTGCAATCAAGGGTGTTCCTGTCCTTGTCAGTGTTCCCCAGCTCATCGGCGGCGGTCAGGTTGGTCTTTGCATATCAGACAGTATTCCCGTAAGCCAGCGTTGCAAGCGTATTGCCAAAATGCTTTCTGAGGCTGATGTCATTATTGAATCTGCTGTCGCTCTTACTCAGGAAATCCACGACGGTCCCTTTGAAACATACACAGGTCACGGTATATGGGCTTCAATGAACGGTCTTCCTACATACAGCCTCAAGGATAAGACTCTCATCCGTTTTGACCTTGATGAAAACCTTAAGCGTTCATGGGATCTCAACAAGCAGAGCGAGCTTATACAGAAAGCAATCAATGAAGGTCTTCCAAAGACAAAGCTCACAAAGATCCCGTTCCGTATGGAAATGTCAGCATTTACACGCCTCGAAAACAGCATTCCCGTTATCGGTGATATCGGTGAGCTTTGGCCGATTTTTGTTGACCGCGTCTGTAAAGAGCTCGGTGTAACTCTTGAATTCACCTCTGCTCCGCAGAATACAGATGAAGGCAAAGAGATGCGTGAGCGCATCTGCGATGAAATCAAGCCGTTCTCTCTCAACAAGATGAGAAACGCTATCCGTGAAAAATACAGTTTTTAATTAAAGGAGATTTTGATATGAGTGCTAAAGTTTTAGGTGTTATTCCTGCCCGCTACGGTTCTTCCCGTCTTCCGGGCAAGCCTCTTAAGGATATATGCGGAAAGCCTATGATCCAGCATGTTTATGAAAATGCAAGCAAGTCAAAGGTACTCAGTAAGGTTGTTGTTGCAACGGACGATCAGCGCGTATATGATGCTGTTATTGCGTTCGGCGGTGAAGCAGTTATGACAAGTGTCAACCATCCTACCGGCTCTGACCGTGTTGCAGAAGCTGCAAGTAATTATGATTGCGATTATGTAATCAATATTCAGGGGGATGAGCCTCTTGTTCCTCCTGAAATTATTGATGATATAGGCTCTGCCCTGATAAACAGTCCCGATTGCGTTATGGCAACAGGCAGTCTTGAGATCACGGGTGATGAAGATTATGTTCTCAATAACACCGTTGTTAAAGTAGTCAGCGATGTAAACGGCAATGCTATCTATTTCTCCCGTTCGCCCATACCCTACCCCCGACACGCAGAGCATGCAAGATATTTTGAACACATCGGTATTTATGCTTATACACATGAATTCCTCAATCTTTATACAAAGCTTGCACCCACTCCGCTTTCCGAGGCAGAGTCACTTGAACAGCTCAAGGTGCTTGAGCACGGCTATAAAATTAAAATCGTTCCCGCTCCTGCACATTATAAAGCTGTCAGCGTAGACACAGAGGAAGACCTTCAGGAGGTCATCCGCATTTATAAAGAATTGCACAGCTGCTGATTATTCGGCTTATCCCCCCGAATGAAATACGAAAAAATTTCATTTGGGGGCTTTTGATAATTATTATTCAAAAGGGTGATAAAAATGACAGTAACACACAATGTTGTGGCTATTGGCAAGACTGACTTTTTCGGTTGGCCTGCAAATCACGGCATATGGAAATTTAATGATGAATTACTTGTCGGCTTTGAAAAGGGTATCCATCATTACAACGGACCGGATGTTCACGCGCTCGACAGGACAAAGCCTACGATAAGAATGTTTGCAAGATTCCGTCCCGAAACGGGATGGGTTCACGAATACCCGAAGATTCCTGCAATTGATTATGAGAACAAAACACGCCTTCCGGATTTACCGGCAGATATGCTGACTGCCGAAAGCGGCTTGTATCTTATGCCTTCAGGCTGGGACGGTAATGTGTTTACCCAGCTTATGGTTACAAACGATGCAGGAAAAAGCTGGGATGGTCCGTTTTATATTCCCGATTTCGGTCTTGTCGGTGTGAGCGCAAGAACAGATTATATTGTTTGCGACGGGTATTATCTTCTTGCTATGACAGGTGTTAAAGCTGACGGCCTTGAGGGAAATACCTTTGCTGCAAAGCTTACTTTTGACGGCAAATGGGAAAAGCTCGGAATGATGGGTGAAGACCCGCCCTACGGTGACTTCAGTATTATGCCAGCTATCTCAAGACTTCCTGACGGGTCGTTACTCGGAATAGCCCGTTATGCAAGCGAAAACGAGCCCGGTTTTACGCAGCTCGATGTTTATCTGAGCGGCGATGAAGGAAAAACTTGGATTTATGAAACAAAGCTCAACTACATAGATGAGGATATGAGCGGAGGCAGCCCGCCTGCGCTCTGCACATTACCTGACGGAACGGTTGTGCTTGCTTATTTCAGAAGGCAAGCGCCCTGCGGCTTGTTCATCACAACTACTCGCGACGGTAAAATCTGGAGCGAGCCCAAAGCACTGAGAACCGATGCGGTCAACACAGATATAGGATATCCCCGCATTGCGTTTTTTAATAATGAGATACATATTCTCTATTATTATAATCTCGGTGAGGAAGATAACCGTTTTGTGGCAGATACAGTAATTTCAGAATGGGAGACATTGATAAAATGATAAAAGCAGAACTTTTATATCAGGAATACCTTGAAACAGAAGGTATAAACGAAGAAACAGGCGAATGCCACGCAGCGACAGTTGCTGTCTGCGACGGCAAGCCTACAGCCGCCTGGTTCGGCGGCACAAAAGAAAAGAATCCTAATGTGCGCATATGGTTCTCACGCCGCGACGGAGATTGGAGCACTCCTGTTCCGATTACTCCCGATGACGGTGAGGCAGACTGGAATCCTACTCTTTTTTCAGAGAACGGAATTCTTACACTAATATACAAAAGCGGAATTGATGAGGGACATTGGTATTCAATGAAATCAGTTTCCTCTGACGGCGGAAAGACCTGGTCAGTTCCAAAGGAGCTTGTTGCAGGTGATATCGGCGGAAGAGGTCCTGTAAAAAACCAGATGATAAGGCTTTCAGACGGTGCACTTCTCGCTCCAGGTTCAACTGAGGATCTGTGTGACCGTTGGGAAGCGTGGACAGACCGCAGTTTGGATAACGGTGAAACCTGGAAGCTTTCTGCTCCCGTTGCATTTGAATTGCCTGACGGTACAATATGCAACAGAAAAGAGGAGCTTCCAAAGGACGGTGAGGGCTTGATTCAGCCTGCGATATGGGAGGATCAGTCTCACGACGGCAGAGTCTATATGCTCGCAAGAACAAATCTTAATTGGATATATCGCAGTGAATCAACTGACTTCGGTCGCACCTGGTCAGTAGCACGCCCTACAGATATGCCGAATAATAACAGCGGAATCGGTGCGGCAATGACCGATTGCGGTGTTCTGGGATTGATTTGCAATCCTGTCAGCGAAAATTGGGGCGACCGCACACCTCTTTGCCTGTTTCTTTCTGATGATAACGGTGCGACATACCCTGTCCGCATTGATCTGGAAACTCAGCCCGAGGTCGAATTTTCATATCCGTCAATTGTTGCAGAAGGTAATCTGCTTCATATGGTTTACACCTGCGGGCGCAAGAAAATCGGATATGCTGTTGTTCGCGTAGATAAAAACTAAAAATCAGAAAGGATATTGCTTATGGAAACTCAGAACATATTTGCTTTTCTGGCAATCAGTATGATTACAATGTGCTTTGGCTGGGGCATAAGAGGTTCGGCAATCGGCGGTGAAAAAGGTGCTATGCTGCCCGGAGCCTTTATGGGTATTCTTTGTGTATGGTATACCGGGTCGGAGCTTTTAATGAACAATGTTTTCCTGTTCGCGGCAGCCTGTGCTCTCGGCTATTTTTACGGCGGTATGGAGCCCTACGGTTCGACAATGGGTCTCGTGCTTGACCACGACAGCCCAAGATACAATCCTTCCCTCGGCTATCTTGCTCTTGCTTTCAAGGGTTCAATCTGGAGCGGACTCGGCGCCGGCTTTCTCGGTGTAAGCTTTTCTGCAATGAGCGGTGTTGTATATAAATGGTATGATTTCGTTATCTTCTTTGCACTCGTTCCATTGGTACAGGAAATAGGATACCGAATTTTCAACACTCCATATGACCCTGAACACGGTAAAATGCCTAAAGTCTGTTTCTCTAAAGACAGCCGCGAGGAATGGGGACGCAATCTTGTTGTAGTTGCAGGCTTGCTCATAATGATGGCTGTACGCCGCGATATTTTCGGCATTATAATGTGGATCGGCGGCGCACTTGCAGGATCAGTCGGCTGGGTTGTTGCAATAACATTCTATGACAAGGAGCTTCATCCTTTAAAGAACGGCAAAATGCTCTTCGGCAAGTGGGAAAAGCTCAAGATAGTTGACGGCTGGAAAATTATGGAGTTTACTCAGGGCTGCTTCCACGGACTCGGTATCGCAGGTGCTTTTGTTCTCGGTTGGCCTCTCGCTGCAAAGAACCTTGAACAGGCTGAAGCAGCAGGTGAGCTTTGGTATATGCTTCCCGAAACAGTTGACACTATTCTTTCATGGGTATTCTGTGCCATAATAATTCTCACAATTTTCCTTTTTATCATTCCCTACCGCAGAAACGGAAACAAAATCACCCGTGCTTTCGGTGAGGTTGATATGAACATTGTAGAGGTTCTTGAGAGACCTTGCTATATGGTCGGTCCCCTTGCCCTTGTTATGCTCGGTTCAACAACAATGGCTTCTATAATCTGCTGCTTTACAATGTATTATGTTATTGCACAGCACGACGGACTTGAACGCTATTGGGACTTTAAGAACATCAAGCTTATACGAATTTTCCTGATTTTACTCGGTGCAGTTATACTTGTAGGTCAGATTTTAAGAGGCTATACTCTTTGGGAAACCTGGATTTTCTACTGTGTAGGCTATATTCTCTTCGACCTTGCATATTTCTACCGTCCGCAAAGAATAATCGAAAACCGCAAAAAAACAAGCTCTGTAAAGGAGTTCCTTATTTCCTTTGGCGGAGATATAACCGTTCTCCCGTTCTTCCATATTTTAATGGTAGGTCTGCTCATTTTCGGTTATTATAATTTCCGATAAGAAAAAATCTTACGATTTGTCACCCCCCTACCCTGGGTCTTGGGGGCTATAGGTGTTTCTAGTTATAAGCTAAATTGCTCACAACGCGAGCAATTTCCTTATAATAAATATCACACCGGCTGAGCCGGTGGTTTTATAACAGCCCTAAAAGGGCAAAATGCTGGCTTACCCCTGAAGGGGTACGCATTAAGCTAGAGCTACCAACCGCAAAGGGGTGCGTTATTCCTTGAAAGGATCAGCGTACTCCTTTAGTGTTAGTTGGTCATATATTTGATCTTCGTGCACTTGCTCTCTGATGTATTTTGCTATGCCTTCTTTATTACCGCCTACTGTGCTGACATAATACCCTCTACACCAAAAATGTATGTTTCCATATTTGTATTGTAGGTTAGAAAAGCGTTCGAATATTATCATTGTGCTTTTACCTTTCAGATACCCCATAAAATCACTTACTCTTTGATTCGGTGGTATCTCTACAAGCATATGGATGTGATCCGGTATTGCATGCGCCTCTATTATATTTACGTGTTTGCGCTCGCACAACTCACGTAGTATTGCGCCTATCTCTGCTTTCAATTTTCCATATATGGCTTTCCTGCGATATTTGGGCGCAAACACTATGTGATATTGACACTTCCAACTCGTATGTGATAAACTGTATGTGTCATTAGCTTTGTTCTGCATTGTTAATGTCCTCCATTCTGTTTTTTTCGGTTGGTAGCCGATTTTACTATATCAGAATGGAGTTTTTTTGTCACCTTTACTTTTGTCTCTGACACTAAAGTCCGTACATTCCACCTGCATAGCAGGTGGTTTTTTTATCGGCATAAAAAAGAAGTAGTCATCCAGAGGACAACTACTTCTTTAATAAGCTCAAATCAGAGAAAAACTTATTTTCATATCATTTATTTAAGTATCACCAAGTTATGCTACTAATGCATTGGCATTTATTTGTTCAATAGTCTTACGAATACCCATCCAGACAGAAAGATCGGTAAATACTTCCACAACACTTCCCTTGTCTGTAAACGGAGATTCCTGCAAAACAGACAAGTCTTTCATAATACCGTTATGCACTATATACTCCACTATCTGATTAACAAAATAAATCTGTCTTGCATCAAGATTGACATCATCAAGATACTCTGAAAATGCAGCCTTAGCAGCATTCATATCAAGACCTGTGATTTCACGGACAAATTCACCGAGAGGCTTTTTGCCGAACTCTGCTTCATAATCTTCCCTTGAGCCAACCTCATTCCATAAGATACCCTCAAGCACCTTTACATCGGAAGAACTCAAAGGAATATTTGATTTCAGTTTAGCAATAACCTCATTATCCTGATGCTGACGGACATAAAACTCTGCCTTAGCTTTATAATTCTTCAGGTCATCATTTTCAAGCTCCGATTCATTCCAATCTATTGAAAGAATTTCATCATCAAAGTTGGTGTGATACTCTAAGCCACCTTTAGGAATGTATTTCATAAGATTTCTTAAGCTCTCACGAATGAATTCAAACTCATTTATTCCTGCAGTATCAACATAATCGGTGTGCAAAATTTTATTAATCAGTTCTGATTGCGCCATAATTTCGGGAATATTTGCGGCAACAGATGCTACTGCAGATACTTTTTTGTATAAATCTTTTCTCGCTCTGCCGTATTTTTTACCTGCAAGGTACGCAAGCTCAATTCCGTACATAAGTGCATCAAAACGGACAGCCTTCGGATCGTCTTCATCGGGAGTGATTAAAGGAGCTAATTCATCTGCCATAAGAAGTGTATCAGCATATGTAAGTGGGGTATAGTTTTCTTCATTTGCATAAAGCTCAACAAATTTTAGGTGCTGACGGACTGCAAAATTTTCCTTATTGAGCTCCCTTACCTTTCTTACCATATCCTCGACTAATTCCTTGCGAAAAGCAATAAGTTCTTCGGTCTGATATACAAGGTCCTGCAGTTTAAAAGCCATCTGAGCCTTGAGATTAAAAATTGCGCCCTGCAATGCAATCTGATTAGAAGACTGACCTTTTCCGCCCATACGGAAAAATTCAAAATTTCCGCAGAAGTCAAAGATATAGAAAAGCTTCTTATCTTCGCCGTCAAGAAGGCCCGGACAAAGACGGGTTCCTCTGCCTATCATCTGCCAGAACTTTGCCTTGCTCATTACCTTTTTGAAGAAAACAAGATTCAGCACCTCGGGTACGTCAATACCCGTATCAAGCATATCAACGGAAATTGCAATCTGCGGCAGCTTCTTTGCTTCAGAAAATTCATCAATTGCACTCTGTGCATAGTTTATGGTATTGTCAATTACCTTTGCAAAGCCGTTGAGATGAGGATATTCCTTATTGAAGATTTCAAATATTTTTTCTGCGTGACGGTGGTTTTTTGCAAAAATAATTGTTTTACCTATTTTCTGTCCGTAGTCAATTTTAATGCCGTTTGTCATCAGGACATTCAGCACTTCTTTAATGGTATCTTCGTTAAAAATCCAATCGTTCAGTGCAGAAGAGCCGATTCTATCAGGCATTTCCCCGTCGTGAGTAAAGGTTGCTTCATACTCCTCTTTATCTTCATCTGATAAGTCGTCATAAACAATACCCTGCTCAATAAATTTGAGCTTTGTTTCTACCGACATAAAATCTACAAGATAACCGTCCTTAACGGCATCGGCGAGCTCATACCCGTATGTGGGTACACCGTTTTCAAGCTCGAAAACCTCATAGGTATTCTTGTCAATTTCATCCTTTGGAGTAGCCGTAAGTCCTACAAGAGGAGCATCGAAATAGTTGAAGATGTCACGGTATTTGTTGTAAATCGAACGATGAGCTTCGTCACAGATAACAAGGTCAAAGTGACCACAGGTGAAAAGCTTACCATTTTCATCTTTTACGGAATCAATGCAGTTCATCATTGTCTGATAAGTAGAAAAAACACAATGAGCATTGTAATTATCCTTATCCTCGCAGAGATTCGTAACCGACAAATCGGGAAGAAGGTTTACAAAGCTTCTCTTTGCCTGTGTGACAAGAGAGGTTCTGTCTGCAAGAAAAAGAATATTCTTAACCCAGCCGTGCTGCAAAAGCACATCACAAAGGGCAATGACAGTTCTTGTTTTACCAGAACCCGTTGCCATAACAAGCAAGGCTTTTCGGCGGTTTTTCTTGCCGAAGCTATCACAAACAGCTTTAATTGCACCTTCCTGATAATATCTTCCTGCTATATTTTTATCTACATTTACAAAATTAAGACTTGTGCGCATAGTCTGCAGATTGAACATCTTTTCAAGGTCACGCTTCGAGTAAATTGTTGCGACCTTTCTTTCAGGATAGAGATTATCCGTAATTCTCGTATCAAAGCCGTTAGTAAGGAAAATAACGGGACGCCTGCCGAACCTTTTTTCTAATAGGTCAGCATAAAGCTTTGCCTGCTGTCTGCCCTTTGACACATCTACACAGGTGCGTTTTGCTTCAATAACTGCAAGAGGCTTTCCGTCATCACCGAAAAGGACGTAGTCTGCAAAACCGACCTCACTCTTGTTAGGCATACCGGGGAGTTCATACTCATTTATCCAGTCCTTGCCTTCAGTCCAGCCGGCATCGGAAAGCATTGCATCAATATATATCTTTCGTGTCTTATATTCCGAAATATCAAGAGGCTTCGGGACATAGGTCTGCTGTTGCTCCTCACGGCGAGCGGTAAGCTCTGCTTTGAGTGCTTGATTTTCCGCAATTAATTCAGAAAGATTAACATCCGCATTTGTTACAAAATCAAGAGCCTCTTTTGTTGTCAGCTCAAGCAGCTCTCTTCTGAAGCTGTTTTCTGTATAACTGTCAGAATAGCAATAAGCCACAAAATCAAGAAAAACAAAGAGATTTTCGAGGCACAGTTCTGCCTGTGCTTTTGTGATTTTCTTGCCCGTATGCGTAGCTTCATTGCCAAGCTCTCTGATAAGCTTCATTCTGCGCCAGATATCAATACCAACAATCTCTCTAAAATCCTCATTGTTCATAAGGCAGACGAGCCTGTCATCATAAGGCATCTGAAGGGCACCGTCAACGGAATACATCCATTTGACAGCCATTTCCATTGCCCTTCGGCAGTTTATGATGCAGGTTGACAAATCAATATGTAAGGTCTTCTCCGCCGCAACCGCAACAGACGAAAAACTCTCAAACTGCTTGTCCTTTGTCAAAAAATCAAAGTTGGTCATAGTGTCACCTATTCTGAAAATAATTAAAAAACAATATGCAATAACAATAACTTATATCAAAACTAAGCTTTAGCTGCACATTCTTCTGCATTTCTTAATATCTCTATATTATGTTCATATCCCAAAAATTTTTCAATATCAAAAATATTTTCTCCAACAGGTACATGTATTTGATCATATATTTTTTCGGCTTCCGATTCTAAAAGATGCAATCTCTTTAATAAACTATTTTTTACTTCATCTTCTTCATCCATCTGCGCATCAACATTCCAGCTATCAAATTTATTTGTACCATAGGCGAAATAAATCAATTGTTTTGCGGAACTTTCCAATAACCAATTAGCAACACTCTTACTCCATGTCAAATCTGATTCACCTAAGGATAAACCATAAATACAAATAACATCGCTATTTTCTATGATATCTTTTGCAGATTGTACTCTAACTTCATCGTAATAATGATTAAAACGCGGTTTAATAAATGCTCTCTCTACCTTTCTATCAATATTGAATTTTAGATTTTTAATTTGTTCCTTATTATCAACCCCAAGAACAACATCATTATCTAAATCTCCATGTATATGCACTATTTGTTCTATTCTTAAATCGCTTGAGCCAAGTTCATGAAAAAGTTCAAATCTATCTTTAATAAACTCGAGTGTTTTTGTATAATTAAATGTAATAAAATTAATATGTTTTATCCAGCCGTTAAACTTAATGATATCTTTTATTCTGTTTTTTACATTTGGTATTTGATTTTTATAAAAATTTGCTATACTGTGTTCAAATTCCTCTAAAATAGCTGATTCATCAACAATACTCTTATTAAAAGCATTAAAAAATTTATCCTCTTCTGTACACAAATGTTTTATCATATAGGCCTTAAAATCACGGATACACTTTATGAAATCATCCTCGTTATCAAACCTTTGAGCATATTCAGCCATTCCCATTTCAAAATCTGACCATGTTTCATATTTTGGTGCGCTACTTGCTAAGTCTTCTTTAAAGTCTGCAATAGTGGCATCTATTGTGGGAGAATTTATATATCCGTCATACATATCTGTATATTTAGTTTTCATTCCAACTCTTAAATCAAAACCATTTCCAATTAAAAATGTTATATTCAAAATTTAACTTCCTCTCACCCAAAATATTTCTGTATTAATGTTTTTTTACTGTTTAGAATTTTTAAGAATCTGTGAAAAGTTTCTGAACTAAAAAATCGTCTTTATAACTCTTTCGGTACCACAAATAAGTTCTTCAACTTCATCTTTTGTCGGCTCTCTATCCTTGTTATGGTCGCAAAGGTTACGCAAATCTCCTAACCGTTGTATTCTTCTCCATTCTATTGTGTCATAAATATTATCCTTAAGTACGTCGTTATAATCAGCAATAGTCGGAGATTTCTTTTTTAAGGATATATTGTGATTATTACAAACTTCAGAAAAATGCTTCTCTATTACAACACCACATATTGCACCAGCCGCACGCAAAAAACCTTTCTTTAACAAGTGTTTAGCAGAGTCTATTTCAGAATCAAATATATCAGCCTGCAATAATGACTGAATGCTATATATTTCAGATTCAAAAGACAATCTACAAGCTTTAACTATTTCTATTTGTTGCGACAAAGGCATTAAAGCATAGAGTATTTTACAATTTTGATTCCCTAACAGTAGCAATGCATCCGAAGTAGTATATGTTTCTGCATTGATTTCTTTTCTTTTGCTATTTCTATATCTTATTGTGAAATCTTCAAGCCTGAAAGGAAGAATTTGTTTTATTAATAAAAGTGATTTTGTGTACCATGATTCATAATTATAAAGAAAGTATTGAAAATCCGATATTTTTTCGCTTTTGCAATAATTAGCTAATGAATCATACAATTTTTTGCCATCATTAATTAGTTCATCTATTTCAGCTTTTATTTTATCGTATTTTTTCATGTTACTCACCATTATCCAAAGTATTTCTGCATTAATGATTTTTTTAGTGTTTCAAGTTTCTCAAGACTTTGCTGAATTACCAATTTTGCTTTGTCAGTCTGTTTAACAAAGGTGACAAACTGCTCTTGAAGTTCCGTAGGGGGAACGATGACCGGTATCTTTTTTAATTCTGTTTTTGTTATACTTTTAGTTACCGCACCATTGATACAAGACTCAATCAATTGCTTTCCGTAATCTGTGTTAAGGTATTGATACAAGTACGGCATTATTGTTTTACTATTAATTCGAACCATAATTTGATTTAGTCCAAGTGACACAGGCCTGTTAAGATATGGCATAACATAATTCTGACCAGCACTACCTATTTTACAAATTATCAATTCTCCGCCGAAAATCTGCGACTTTTTGAAGAAGTCATATGCTTCTTTTGAAACATACTTGACATCGTCTATAAAATCGTTTTTAGTGAAATTCAAAAATCTCACCATCAAGGCATAATCTTCTTCATCTTTCATATCCAAATGCTCGACAACAACCTTATTAGCACCATTAGAGCCGATATCACCCATATATTCTACACAGTCATTAAATGGGATAATGTCATAAGAATTAGGATTGCTTTTGGGGTCACCAAACATCTGGATAAACATAGATTTAACTAATTCATCCACCTTAGTAAGTTGGTTTTGTCTTGCACAAATAATTTCATCAATTTTTCGAGCGCTCGAAATAAGTGATTCTTGTTGATAAGAATCGACTTCAGGAATAGAAATACTCAAAATATACTCTTTGGAAATATGCTTTAATCCTACACCTTTAAAGCCATTTTCTAAAATATACATATGAGATTCAAGGTAACGATACACATATTCTAAGTTCAAATTGCCTTTTGCATACATAACGATACAATCAGTGGAAGTTGAAAAAGGAGTATCGCAGAAATGAACGCTTGCCATACCGCCTGTTCCAAAAATTAGAGCAGGCTTATCATACTGATATTGATTCAACCACTTAGATTGAGTATTACTCGAGGTAAAAAATTTGTATTCGCCCTTGTTTAAGCCTTCGCCGGCTTTGATTCTCGATTTGGGCTGAATAATCACAGAATCTTTTAATTGAGCCATTATGCCACCCCTTTAACTAACGCAACTAATGCCACAACAAGAGCAGCAAAGCTGACAACTCCTGAAAAAATAGCAATTATATAATTTTTATGCTTTTCTCTTTGTATCTCTCGTGATGCGCCGATAAGCATAACAGAAAACATAAAAGCTAAACCTGAATAACTAGCAATTATTATATATGCGATTTCGGTCATCAGGTTGTTCCAAAATGCATCCGGTGTCCAATTCATTCTAACAGCAAAATAAAAACAAAATCCTATTACTATAGGTGAAACAATTACTCCTATCCAACCGACAATTTTAAATAGTAATGAAGTAAGCATTACAAATATATCATTTGTTAATCCTTTTGTTTTTCTCTTGCCACAAAGAATCATATACATTGCTTTTATCGTTTCAAAAAATGTTACTTTAACCTTTTCTAATTCTTCATTTTCTTCAATTTTTGCTGCTTTTTCTTGAGCTTTAACAATTGCCTCGGCTAATTTATCGTAATCAATTTCCATATTAACAGATTCAATGTTGTTTACTACCGTCGGATTGCTTTTCTTTTTAGCCATTAAGTAGTTCCTCCAGTTCGGAAAGACCTTTAGAAATCTTCATTTCAAGCTCGTGAAGGTCTGCCATAATTTCAGCGGTAGAAGGGTATTCTACGGGGACATATTCTGTCTTTTTGTACTTGTTTATTGAAAGATCATAATCATTTGAAATGATTTCGTCCTTGGGAACAAAGAAGGATTTTTCTGTTCTTTCTCTTCCCTTTTCGGCTTCAAGGTTATGGAAACGGGCGATAATATCGGCAATGTCATTTTCCTTTATTTCACTTCTCTTATCATCAAGACTGAAGCCGTCTGCGGTCATATCATAAAACCATACATTGTCCGTTCCGCCGTGGTTTGTCTTGGTGAAAATAAGAATACCGGTAGAAACACCTGCATAGGGCTTGAATACACCCGAAGGCATAGAAATTACGGCTTCAAGGCGGTTGTTTTCAATAATCTCCTTGCGAATAGCCTTGTGTGCAGTAGAGGACCCGAAAAGCACACCGTCGGGAACAATACAGGCACAGCGACCGCCGATGCGAAGCATACGAAGGAAAAGAGCGAGGAACAGCAGCTCTGTTTTCTTTGTCTTACAAACCTTTAATAAATCCGTTGACACCGTATCATAATCAAGACTGCCCTTGAAGGGAGGATTTGCAAGAATAAGAGAATACTTGTCCTTATCGGGATTCTGGTCGGAAAGGCTGTCACGGTACTCAATAAAGGGATGCTCCACACCGTGAGTCATCATATTCATAGCACCAATACGAAGCATAGTTCTGTCCATATCGTAACCGAAGAACATATGATTCATGTAATGGTCCTTTTTCTGCTTGTTGAAGAAAATTTCTTCCTTGTAGTTTTCTTTAAGGTATTCTCCTGCAGTTACTAAAAATCCGCTTGTACCGCAGGCAGGGTCACAGATTACGTCATCAGACTTGGGATTCATCAACTCAACCATCATTTTTATAATGTGACGGGGAGTTCTGAACTGACCGTTAAGTCCCGACTGTGCAATTTTATTAAGAAGGTATTCGTATGTATCTCCGCGCACATCTTTGTCTTGCTCTTTTGCCATAAGGGCATAGATTTCGTCAAGAGCATCAACAACCTTGGAAAGAAGCAGAGGGGTGGGCAGCTTAAAGATAGCATCATCCATATATTTTGAGTATGCACTAGCCTTTTTGCCGTCAAGATTTTTAATAAACGGGAACACCCATTCCTGCATTGTTGAATACATTTTACCTGCAGGAAAATCACGGAATACTGACCATTTGAGTTGGCTACCATCAACCTTGCGCTCGCCGATAATAACCTCGCCTGCAAAGATGCTTTTATAAGGAAGTCCCAGCATAGCACTTTCTTTTGCACGAAGATTATCCGAATCATCAAGGTCACGGATAAACATAAGATAAGTAATCTGCTCAATTACATCAAGGGGATTAACAAGACCGCCTGCTGCAAAAACATCCCACAGACTGTCGATTTTATTTTTAAGTTCACCTGTAATCATACTTATTTCTCCATAAAATAGTTAGTTTTATAAAAGGATATCCGCTTACTCTTCCTGAACAAATTCCATAATATCTTCCACAGAGCAGTCGAGGGCTTTGCAGATTTTTGCAAGAACTTCGGTTGTTACATGACCGTTTTTGCCCATTTTGGTAAGGGATGACGGGCTGATACCTGATAAGGCACAAAGGTCCTTTTTCTTCATATCCTTGTCTATCAGGAGTTTCCATAATTTTTTATAACTGACAGCCATAAAAACGACTCTCCTTCTGAAAAAAAATAAAGCTCTGCCGTGCAGCAGAGCCGATTAATTCTTACCACACCACAACGCATGTGGCGTTGTTATTCATTTTACCACAAAAAACCGCAATTTGCAACAATAAATAACAAATCCGCAACATTTTTCTTGCATCATTTTACGATTTCGTATTGCCAGTCGATAATGCCGCCGAATTCTTTGACGTTGGTGTAGCCGAGTGAAACCAGGGCATCGGATGCGATTTTGCTTCGTCTGCCGCTTCTGCAATAGACGAGAATCAGCGTGTCCTTTTCGGGGATTTCCTTTTCGGCACGCTCTGCGATTTCATATTCGGGGATGAGAATTGCACCCTCAATATGCCCCTCGCTGAACTCTTCCTCGGTACGGGCATCTAAGACAAGGAATTACTTCATTATCCAGAGAAATCATAAAAGACAACCTATGTGACATCTGTAAAAATAAAGAACAAAACACCAATTGCCTAATAAACAAAAACTAAAACATCAAATCTACACTAAGCACCTTGATGTTTATGATACACACCAAATAAACACCAAGGTGAAAATTTGGGTAAAAATGAAAAGACTCTGAGCAAGTATAATAGGCTTGTTCAGAGTCTGATTTTTTTGGTTTAATATTGTGAAAAGTGTTGATATGTAAGGGATTGCGGGGTTAGTGAAGAGTGAATAGTGAAGAGGTAAAAAGTAAAAATCCCCGTTCGATAGAACGAGGATTTTTGGTCCGAGTGGCGAGACTTGAACTCACGGCCTCTTGACCCCCAGTCAAGCGCGCTCCCAACTGCGCCACACCCGGTTGTTTGGAACAGATAGAATAATACCACAAGTATTTGAAAAAAGCAAGTGTTTTTTTCATTTTTTTTGAAATATTTTTAAGTTTTTTTAATTAATGTGTAAAGTGAACAATATTCTCATATTTACAGATGAAATTTTATAAGGTATAATGATAAACGACAAATAAATATAACAGCTTTATCTGAGGATTTATTTTTCTCACTGATGTTTTATAAAGAGGAGATGATAATTTGAATAAGCTAATCGGAAAAGATGTTTTATTTTTGCATACAAATAAGAATACACCGAGAAACGGTGAAGGCAGTTTTATAAGACTTAATAACGGAGCTGTTATGTTTGCATATACAAAATTTTCAGGCAGCACTCGGGAGGATGATGCACCTGCATGCATTTCTGCAGTTTATTCTTATGATGACGGAGAAAACTGGAGCGCACCTGAAGCTGTTATTTCCCGTGATGCAGAAGCAAGGAATCTGATGTGTCCGTCACTCATCAGGATGAATAACGGTGATATCGGCATAATTTTTCTCAAAAAGATGATGGACGGCATAAATGCAGTACCGTGGTTCACAAGGTCATCTGACGAAGGAAAAACATTTTCCGAACCTAAAAGAATTATCCCTGATTACACCGATTATTATGTAATTGAAAACGATCATACTATTAAGCTTAAGAACGGGCGAATACTGATTCCCGCAAATTATCACACAAAAGAAATCAACGGTAAGCTCGATTATAATAATCACGGGCTGAAGGTAATTTTTTGCTCCGATGATGACGGTAACACCTGGAGAGAGATCGGAAAAAGACAGGATATACCGTTCTCTCACAGAAGCAATACCGGACTTCAGGAAACTATGCTTTATGAAACGGAAGACGGCAGAATCCGTGCACTGTCACGAACGGATATGGCATTCCAGTATGAGTGTTTTTCTGAGGATCGCGGAGAAAACTGGACAATACCTGAACCAAACAGGTTTTTCTCTTCTCCTGACTCCCCTCTTCTTATGAAGCGGGCCTGTTCTTTGACTCTTGCTGTTTTTAATCCGATTCCCAATTATACCACTCGTGACGGGGAAAAGGCATGGGGACGGACTCCTTTGGTCTGTGCAGTCAGCGACAACGACGGTAAAAGCTTCGACAGAATATATTTCCTTGAAGATGATCCCGAAAACGGGTATTGTTATCCTGCCATTTTTGACGGCGGTGATTACGCTCTTATTGCTTATTATCATTCAGATAATACAGATTTTCCGTTAAATTCTCTGAAAATTAAGAAAATTCTTAAATCAGAGTTTTATAAATGAGGTGAAAAAATGAAATTTATTAATGTAAGAGAAAACACAAATGTCTACGGCGACGGAATCCACGACGATACCAAGGCTTTACAAGACTGCATTGATAAGGTTCGTGACGGAGGTACGGTTTATTTCCCTGACGGAACTTACCTTCTTTCGGGTGCACTGATCTTTTATTCTTATCAGCATATAAAGCTTTCTGATAAGGCTGTTCTTCTGAGATCCGACAAGCCCGATTGCCTTACAAGATATCTTATGGCATCATATTCCGAGCCTGAATGGACAGGATATGACGGCACTCATGATGTTGTTATTTCAGGAGGTATCTTCGACGGAAACGGCAATTTCAACGAAAAATGCACCCTTCTCAACACTGTTCACTGTAACAATATACTCATTGAGAACTGCCGTTTTGTTCATTGTTCTCGCTGGCACTTTATTGAAATCAACGGCACTGCCAATACTACAATAAGAAACTGTGTTTTTGACGGACCTACTTATACTTACAAGCCTGCCGAACTGCTTAATGAACAGGTTCAGCTTGATTTATCAAGACACGGCTCATACGGTCCCGTATATAACTGCGACGGAAAGCTTATTGATTTCTGCAGTGACGACACGACCTGCAGCAATATTGTTTTAGAAAACAACATTTTCAAGTGTGACGGCTTCCCCGGAATCGGCCATCACGGCGACTGTAATCATAATAATATTATTATCAGGAACAATATCTTCGACGGCCCCTCGGGAAGCCACTCCGGCAGCAGAGGCTACATAATATTCAGACCTCAGGCAACTGAAATTACTGTTGAAAATAATGTATTCATTGCCCCTGAAAATGAATACGATTCGCCGAATGTAGGTATTGTTATTGAGAATCCCGTCCCCGATACACTGACAGAAAAAGAAAACCTCTATCTCGGTCATTTTACCGAAAAGGTATTCAGGGGCGACAATATTTATAAGAAATAATCTTACGATTTATCAACCCCCTGCCCCCAATCTTGGGGGCTGTAGGTGTTTCTTGTTATAAGATAAATTGCTCACAACGCGAGCAATTTCCTATATAATAAGAAATAATTTTAAGCGGTATCAGCAAATTACAGCTGATACCGCTTAATTTAGTCAATGAATATTCTTTTCCATTCTTCCTGTAGTTTTTCTAAGGTCCACTTTGCATTTGCGGGTGATGTTGACGGCAGGCAGACTGCGTTAATTCCTGTCCTTTCTCTCATATACTTGTTATAGTATTTTTCTGAAGTTTTTCCGTTTACATAGATTCTTTTGATTTTGGAATTCTTCAGGATTTCCGATAAATCATTGGGAATAACATTTTTTATTGAGCTGTCGGAGCTGCCTGTTATTTCACAGGAGGAAATAACATCCCAAAGTGCGATTCTGTTTTTTAGCAGAAGCTCTCTTTTTTCTGATATATTTTCAGGAACTTTGCTCTCGGT